>CAZOFV010000016.1:0-2393 GCA_964579635.1 uncultured Candidatus Saccharibacteria bacterium | reverse complement strand
CGGCCCGCTGGACGTCGCGCGCAAGGTGCCGCTGGCTTCGCCGCCGATCAACCCGCTGTCGCGCGCGGCCATCGACTCGGTGCTCGACGTCGGCGTGCGCGCCATCAACGCGATGCTCACCGTCGGCCGTGGCCAGCGCATGGGCCTGTTCGCCGGCTCCGGCGTCGGCAAGAGCGTGCTGCTGGGCATGATGGCGCGCTATACCAGCGCCGACGTGATCGTGGTCGGCCTGATCGGCGAGCGTGGCCGCGAGGTAAAGGAATTCATTGAAAACATCCTGGGTCCAGACGGGTTGGCGCGTTCCGTAGTGGTCGCCGCACCGGCCGACACGCCGCCATTGATGCGGCTGCACGGTGCGGCTTACGCTACGTCGATCGCCGAGTATTTTCGCGATCAGGGCAAGCATGTCCTGTTGATCATGGATTCGCTCACACGCTTTGCCATGGCTCAACGCGAAATTGCCTTGGCCATCGGCGAGCCGCCGGCAACCAAAGGCTATCCGCCCTCGGTATTCGCCAAGCTGCCACAGCTGGTCGAGCGCGCCGGCAACGGCCAGGCAGGCGGGGGGTCCATCACCGCGTTTTATACCGTGCTGGTGGAGGGGGATGACCAGCAGGATCCCATCGCAGACAGCGCCCGCGCCATTCTTGATGGTCACATCGTGTTGTCGCGCAGTCTTTCCGACCAGGGGCATTATCCTGCTATCGATATAGAAGCTTCAGTCAGTCGGGCGATTACCGAACTACTTGCGCCAGAGGACTTGGCCAGGGTGCGCAGGTTCAAGCTGCTTTACTCCCGCTTCCAGCGCAGCCGGGACTTGATCAGCGTAGGTGCCTATGTCAAGGGCAGCGACCCGTTGCTGGACGAGGCAATGGCGCTTTATCCGCAGCTGGAAGCTTTCCTGCAGCAGGATATGCACCAGAGCGAAAACTATGCGGACAGCCGCAGCCACCTGGCCGCTATGTTCAATACCCAAGCGTGAAACCTGAATAGATATGCCGCGGCGATTCCCTCTCCAGCCCCTTCTCGACCTTGCCCAGAATCATACGGAAGCTGCGGCGCGCGATCTGCACACGCTTAAGGTCAGGTGGCAGGAGGCGGATGAAAAACTCAAGCAGTTGACCTCCTATCGTGAAGATTATCGGGCAAAGTTGTTGCAGACCACGAGGCTAGGCATGCAGGTAAACTCGCTCAGGGATTTTCAGCTGTTTCTCGGCAAGCTCGAGGTCGCCATTCGCCAGCAGGCAGAAGAGGTTGGGCTCTGCAAAAAACGCTGGGAAGATGGGCGTCATGAATGGCAGGCGAAGCAGCGCAAGCTCAAGGCCTTCGATACGCTGTCGCAGCGTCACCTGAGCAGTGAGCGGAAGCGTGAGGATAAGCTCGAGCAGCGTGAGCAAGATGAGCTTTCCGGCAATAAATTCAAGAATGAAGAGTCAGCGGAACCCCCGCACTCATGATTCTGGCATGCGTCTTGCTTAATATCGGCTGTACCTATAAGCGACTGCGAAAGGAAGGCCGATGCCACAATTACCTATTACTCCTGCGGTAACTCTACTACCCGGTGCTGGCATCAGCCAGGCGCCGGCCTCTGCCGCGGAAGGCGGGGATGGATTGGATGCCGCGCCGGGGCTTGATTTCGGGGCGGTTCTCGCCAAACAGTTGAAGGGGGTTGCTTCGCTGCTCGTGCAAAAAGAGGATGCGGGGTTTTCCTTGGCCGCAGCCAACGAAGGTGCCGGGCCTGCTGCGAATGCAGGGGCGGCTATGCTTCCGGTCGATTTGTCTGTCTTGACCGCTTCAATGCTTGTGCCGGCATCTCCTGCCCCGGCAGGAATATTCGTACCGGCATCTCCTGCCCAAACAGGGATGCTCGTGCCGGAATCTCCCGCCCAAACAGGAATGCTTGTGCTGTCATCTTCCGCCCGGACAGGGGTTGGGGCAGGAACGCTGGTAGAAGCCGGCGCGGAAAAGCCATTGATGAAGTTTCCTGATGCTGGCGAAGCCCGGAGCGTTGAGTCTGTTGCGAATGCAGGGGTGGCGGTGCTTCCTGTTGATTTGTCCATCATGACCGCCTCAATGCTAGCGCAGGCGCATTCTACCCGAGATGGGGCCGGGGGCGGAATTTCCGCTGAAGCCAGCACGGAAAATCCATTGATGCTATCGCCCAAGGCTGGCGAAGCCCGGCTGGCGGCAGAAATTGCCGCTGGCGGCAAAAACTCGCCGCTAGCGATGTCCCCAGAGCAGCAGTTTGCCGACAGGCTGGCGGCTTTGGTGGAAACTCCAGCAGACAATGCGGGCGGGGAGTTTAATTCGACTGACTTATCCGCTGCGGCGAATCCTTCCGCTACGGCCGCCGTGTTCAAAAATCCGGAGCCGTTGCCGGCTTTGCCGGTCTC
>CAZOFV010000015.1:0-4583 GCA_964579635.1 uncultured Candidatus Saccharibacteria bacterium | reverse complement strand
AGACTCTAAGTCTGTTCGTGTGATTGTTCGTACTATTAACATTAGGGAGTTTTAGGGCTTGACAAAAATTAAATTATCTGTATGATACTTAAATGTTTCGGGGTTTCCGGAGCAACGATTCGTACATTCAATCAAATAAAGGAGAAGGGCCATGAAAAGCACGAAGACACTGTTGCAGTTGGTCTCGCTGGCGCTGGGCGCATTCCTTTTCGCCACCACGGCCACCGCTGCGCAACCCAGCAAGAAGCTTTCCGCAAGCGAAGCCGCGAACCAAATGGTTCTCGAGGTGATGTGGAAGGCCGGCGGCCAGGAATATCGCGACACCGTTACCATCCTTGCCAACGACTACAACAAGAAGATGGACAAGCAGTGCCGCGTCAAGCAGTTCAACGTTGCGCCTGCGGCTGCGGCATTCCGTGTCTACACACCGACCGGTGCCGAATCCGCGCGCGACAAGATGATCTTCAAGCAGATTGCCACGATGGCCTGCACGATGAATCCGTACCTGCACGAAAGTGACGCGGTTGCGGCCATCCACAAGATCTGGAAGATGTAGACGGCGGAAGCCAAGAAGGAGGGGGGGGTACGTAAGTACCCCCCGTTTTTTTATTTCAATAATCCAGCGGGGAACCTTTCTTTAGATACACACTAGTTATTTTTTTGTTAAGCACTTATTTAAAGTGAAGGCTTGACAGAACGCTCATTTCATGTATTACTTATATTAGATTTGTGTGGTAAATTCCACTCTTTGACAACACTATTTTTTAAGGAGACGGCCGTGAAAAAGATTATTTTTGTTTTTCTTTTCGCCATTTGGTCTGTCGCCTCGGCAGTCGAGATGAAGACATTTCTTCTCGACAACTACGGCTGGACCATTGATCTTGGTGAACAAGAGAGGAGTTTCTTTAAGTTCTCTTGGGACTTGAAATGCTCCGCAAAAAACCAAGTACTTCCGAAAGAAGGCATCAATACCTTTCGGGTTCCTGTTTGTGTCCAGAAAGACAAGACTTACTGGACCGTTGTCCTGTGGCGTACTCAAACGGTCGCACCAGGTGCAATAGAGAAGGTTGTTTACAAAACAATGTCCGACGGCCTCGGCCACGGGAAGATTGCGTGTCGCGAAGAGGTGGTACCTTCTGTGGTCAACGAGAAGGGAATTATCCGCGACTGCGAAGTGCCACTTCAGCACGGTACGTTTTTTGTCTCTTTCTATCATTTCGATATTCCGATGCCAGATGGTGGTTCGTTTGTCGACGAAGATGGGAAGCATGAAAAAACTCTTGGCTTTACCATTTGGGTTCAGAATGCTGGCAACATTGACCCTGCGGTAAAAGACAAGATTCGTGAGTTGATCTCCGCAATTCGGGTCAAGAAATAATTGAGAACACGAACAGTTCGTTTTGATACCGCCTACGGTTAAAGTGGGCGGTATTTTGTTTTATGGAGATTGGCATTATATTTAGTAAATGAATTTTGATAGTGTTCTTCAAAAAATGTTCTCAGTTTTAAAAAGAATATTTAAATTTTTCCTTCTTTTGGCTACCTGTTTGTTCGTCGTTTTTATTTTTTGGTATTTTGCTGTAGAGCCAACGTATTTACATGACTACAATCCTTTGTATCAAAAACTACCTGAAGTAAGTTTTGATAGAGATGTTGTTACTGTTCACAATGTCCGTAATTTTTTACACGCTGACAAGGAGTCGTATATACAGGATTATTATGACGCTACTTTTGATTTAGATACTATCCGCTCAGTAGATTATATCTTGATACCATTTACAGATAGCAAACTAAAAACACACGCCATGCTTTCTTTTGGATTTGATGATGGAACATACATAACAGTTTCTCCAGAAGGGATGAGAGAGAAAGGGGAGGAGTACTCTATTTTTAAGACTATCTTTCGACAACTTGAACTTTCTTATTTAGTTGTTGATGAGAAAGACGCCTTAACCCTCCGTGCTTTTTCAAGGGGCAATACAGTTTATTTGTATCCACTTCTTTTACCTAAAGAGAACATGAAGATACTTGCCAAAAATATGCTTGTTCGGGCGGAAGAGTTGTCACGTAAACCGACATGGTACAGCTTGTTTAGAGATGCATGTACTATTAGTGTTATCAAACACATACAAAAATCGTTACAAAAAGAAGACACCTTATTTGGTTTTACAATACCTACTCCAATTTTTTCCGATAAGTATTTGTACGACAACTACCTTATTGATACAAGCATAAGTTTCCATGAAGTAAAAAGAAAGGCGATTGTTGATGAAAAGATTAGGCAAAATATAGAAAATAATTTTGATTTTTCAAAAAAAATCAGAGGAATTTAGAAACAATATGTTACCGTGGGGTATAATAAATACTTATGACCTTTCAGTTTAAAGAAAAAACTACAAAACACTTTAGGGATAGTATTAATCTATGGCTTGATAGAGAATTTTTATTGATTGCACTGCTTTCTTTTGGTTTTCTTTACTTAGCAAGCCTAATTAACTCAATGGCTGGTTTACTTGCCACTCAAAATGCAAGTAATTATGTTAATGACATAGTTTTAAGCAATGTTGCTAGAGTTGATACAAGCTTTATTCACGGTGAAGTTACTAGAATAATCCGTGATTTAACATTAGTTTTAATTTTTTTGTTTCCTCGTTATTTACCTTTTGCTTTTAAGACGATGGCGGTTCTCACAATCGTACGTTCTGTTTTCATAAACATGACAAATATAGGAATATACCCTGACGCAATTCCAATAAATTCACTTGCTACGTTCGGGGGAGACTTGTTTTTTTCCGGCCACGTAGCTACGACCTATTTAATGGCTCTAATTTTTTGGGACAAGGAGGTTTTACGATATTTTTTTCTTTCAACAACGGTATTTTTTGGGGTAAGCGCTCTTTTAGGACATTACCATTACACAATTGATGTTTTTGCCGCACCGTTTATAGCTTATGGTGTTTTTGTTGCGTGCAAGAAGTTTTTTAAAGAAGATTTTAATTTAATTAATAATGCGGTGCTTGTAAAAGTATAGTTATTTGTACTACACTTAAGTAAGTAATTTTCAAATTTTATGGAATCAAAAAAAATTAAAGTTATTTTAACTATTGTTGGTGTAACTATTGCTATTCTTGCTGGATTTCTCGTCTTGTTTTTTCAGCCTTCTCTTTTAAATTTTTTTAAAAAAGACGTAGTGAAAAATACTACCGATGAAGTAGTTGTTCCACAACAGCAAATATTAGGAACTTTATATTTCTCTCTTTTCCCTGATAATACTGCGACTCCACTTGGTATATATTCTTATAAATTTGCTTCAGGAAGACTTAACCGCGTGTTAGTTGATCCATCAACTGTGGCTGTCGATTACAGTGTCCGTTTATCGCCGTCTTTTTCGGACGATGAGTCCATGATGGTTTTTGCGGGGAAAAAAAGAACAGAACCAGCCCTTCAGATATATACAGCATCTCCTGATGGAACAAAGATACGTCAGATAACTAATAGCCCAGAAGTTTTCAAAAGAGAACCGATAATAAGCCCTTCCAAATCTTTAATAGCTTATATTGCCCAAAAAGAAAATTCTGAGGGGGGAGAAGCAACTGAATTTCCGGAAGGCTGGACGGTCTTTTTAACTAATTTTTCTGGAAAATCAGTTAAGGTTTCAGACGGTGTTAACCCACTGTTTTCACCAGATGGAACAAAGCTTTTAGTATTAAAAAATGATGGATTGTATGTTTTTGACATAAAAGATCCATTAAATCCAAAAGAGATTGGGCTTGTTGTTAAAACTATTGATGGCCGAGCCTCTCAGACAATGAAACTTTCCTTGTCTCGCGACAGAAATATGCTCGCATGGTCTTCTCCAGGAAAGAAAAATGTTGTTATATCAAAAATTAATTCGTGGGAAAAATTTTCTATAACTCCAATTAAGGTGCTTAAAGTAAAAGCTTACTGGACAGTCTTTTCGCCAGATGGAAAATTGCTAGGATTGCAAGAGATAAGAGTGTCTGAGAAAACAGGGAATGAGTATGTCGTTATATCCGTTTATGATATTGCTAACTCTTTTTCGACAGATATTATAAAATTAAATAAATATACTAATGAATATTTATGGTTTGGTGGTTGGCTTAAATAATAAATGAAAGAGTTTAATCTTATGATAAATAAAACAAAAAAAGATGTATTAGCACTATTTATCTTTCTTGGTGTTTTAGTTTTTTTTAATTTTTTTATACCAATATCTGTTTTACCTAAAGGGGTTTTTTATAATGTCGCTTTTGGTTCTAGTGGTTCAGCTGCTGCATCAGCAAGTTGTAGCGCAGACGCTGGTGCTTCGGCTTGTGGTGGCGCAGGCGCTGGCGCTGGTTCAGGCGCAGGATCGGGCGGTGGGGAAGTTCTCGGTAGTACTGGGCTTGTTGGTAATACTGGTACCGGTAGTGGCGGAAATTTAATTTTTTGTAGTGTTTATTCTGGCCAATCCTGCTCATCCTTAAACGTCTGTGGTTCAAATCAAGGAACAATAGGTTGCGATGGAGTTTGTAACGCTTCTGCTCCGTTTGTACCATCCAACTACGGAAGAGTCTGCCTAG
>CAZOFV010000014.1:0-9093 GCA_964579635.1 uncultured Candidatus Saccharibacteria bacterium | reverse complement strand
CAAAACGCCAATACAAATGCTACAGAAGTGATTCCAAGGTATTGACCTTAATACGTCTATCTGTAGGATGGTACGATTGTCTTATGTTGTACACAAGAAAGGGAGATAAAGGGACGACCAGTACTTTTGGTTGTGATCAAAGAATTTCTAAAAGCTCTGCGGTTGCTGAAGCTTTAGGTACACTTGATGAAATAAACTCTTTTCTTGGTGTTTGCAAAATGACCAATGGTGCTTTAGAAATTTTTTGTAACGAATTATCAATTTCTCATATTTTGGAAAATGTCCAACAAGATCTTTTTATCGTCCAAGCAGAAGTTGCCGGTGCGGATAAAACTATTACAAAAGAAAAAGTAGAAGAGGTGGAAAAAATAATAGACGACACCGAAAAAGAATTGCCGCCAATTAAAACTTTTTTTATTTCTGGCGGAACAATACTTTCAGCAAATCTCGATTTTGCCCGCACTTTAGCACGAAGAGCAGAGAGAAGAGCTGTTGGTGTTTATGAGGAAGGGGAGGTAAAAATCGGAGAATATACAATATCGTATTTAAACCGTCTTTCCTCACTTCTTTATGCACTCGCTCGACTTTCGAATCATAAATCTGCTATAACAGAGAAGTCTCCTTCTTATAAATAGGAGACGCTTAACATGGTGCCTATAGTGTAATGGTTAGCACTAGAGTTTGTGGAACTCTCAGTTCGGGTTCAAATCCCGATAGGCACCCCAAATGAAAAATTCTTTACCGGTACCACCACCAGAATCAGTTATTTTTGAGGATGAGAAAGTGTATGTTTGTTCTGCTCTTTATCCGATTACAAAAGGGCACCTTGTTGTTGTTTGGAAGGATGACATAGAAGATATCCACGACCTTAATGATGAAGAATATGATTTTCTTATGGATATTGTTGATGTGTCTCGCGACGTTCAGCTTAAGGTGTTGGGCATAGAAAAAAGTTACCTTCTTTATATGGACGAAGCGAAACACGTGCATTGGCACTTGATTCCTCGTTACAATGAAAAAGGATTTAATATTTTTTCTCACAGCCCAGCAAAAGAAGAAAATTTTCCACTTGTTCCGGAAATGAAAAAAGCATTCGATTGGCGTTTTGGTAAAAAATTCATTACTAAAAATCAAAGTGACACTACACCTTTAAATTGATAGAGTTTTGATATGCACGGAAACGATACAGAAAAACAAATTTTCTTTTACGAACATGAATTTTATGTTTTCTCAAACTACTCTTCTTTTATGCTGGAATGGAAAGGGGAGCTTTATCCGACTTCTGAACATGCTTATCATTCGGAAAAATTCGAGGACGCGGAAATGAAAGAACAAATAAGGAACACTCGCTCAGCGCACGATTCGCAGAAACTTGCCAACGCTAATAAAGATAAGCAAATAAAAAATTGGGATAAAATAAAACTTGGTGTAATGAAAGATGTTTTACGGGCGAAAGTTGAACAGCATCCTTATGTTAAAAAGAAACTTCTAGAGTCGGGCGACAAAGAATTAATTGAAGATTCATGGCGAGATGATTTTTGGGGTTGGGGGCCAAACAAAGACGGTGAAAATCATCTTGGTAAACTTTGGATGGAGGTTAGAGAGGAATTTAAAAATGGAAATTAGTAACGATTATTTTGTTTTTTAAAAATGAAAAAGAATATATTAATTTTTACAGTTTTTGTTGCAATGATTGTTTTTGCTTGGATGTTTTTATTTAACGAGAAGGCAAGTGCTCCAACAAAAGAAGAACAGTATGTGTCTGAAAAATTTGGCATCAGTTTTTCTGTGCCAAAGGGATATTTTATTGCCCATGAAATAACAGAAGAAGGTTCCGGGGAGCGAGAAAGATACACTATCGTGCTTATGGAAGATACTAAAGAGAATAGGGATTTGGTCTCAGGTGTCTCTACTCTAGAGAGAGATGGTCCACCAACAATTACTATTGGAATTTTTCAAAATAATTTAGACAGTTACACTGCGCGTAGTTTTATAGAAGGAACAAGTTTTTCGAACTTTAAATTATCAGATGGTGTTATTTCCGAAACTACCATAGCGGGTGAGCCAGCGCTTTCATATCACGCCTCTGGTTTATATGAAAATAAGAATATCGTCGTTGCGCGACAAAACTTTGTTTATATGTTTACCGCTTTTTATAACGATCCAAAAGATAAAATACTTATCGATTTTAAGGAGACGGTGAAAACCGTGCGTTTTTAATTAAAAATAAGATGCAAAGCCATCTGCTATAATCGCTAAATGACACAAGACGAAGCGCTTAATATTCTAAAAACTGGCGCTAATGTTTTTCTAACAGGTGAGCCTGGTAGTGGTAAAACTCATACAGTAAATGAGTATGTGAAATATTTGCATTCTTACAACATTGATCCGACAATCACTGCTTCTACTGGAATCGCTGCAACTCACATAGGAGGAATGACGATTCATTCTTGGAGCGGAATTGGGATAAAAAATAAACTCGATAAATACGATTTAGATAAAATTGCCGGAAGTGAACACATTAGTAAACGCCTTCGTCGCACAAAGATTTTAATTATTGATGAGGTTTCGATGCTTTCTGCTGAAACCCTTTCCATGGTTGATGCTGTTTGTAGAGAGGTTAAACAAAACTCTGAACCATTTGGAGGATTACAAGTTGTTTTTGTTGGTGATTTTTTTCAACTTCCGCCAATCGTTAGAGCGGATAGAAATGAAGACAGACAAGGTCTTTTGATTGAAAGTCCAATTGCGCGTTTTGCTTGTGATTCGAACGCTTGGGAGACGGCTCGTCCAATTGTTTGTTATCTCACAGAGCAACATCGCCAAGACGATGATATTTTTCTTTCTATTTTGTCTGCAATTCGAAGTAATGATTTTGACGAGGAGCACATGGGGCATATTGAAAAACGGAAAATAGCACACAGCTCGACTCCAAAAGGGGTGCCAAAACTTTTTTCACACAACGCCGATGTTGACCGTGTAAACGACGACACTCTTTTAAAGATTGAAAACGAAGAGCGTGTTTTTGAAATGTCTTCGCAAGGAGCGCTAGCTTTAGTTGCTGCTCTCATAAAAGGTTGTTTGTCTCCAGAGAGATTGGCGCTTAAGGTCGGTGCTTCGGTTATGTTCACAAAAAATAATATGCGAGATGGTTTTGTTAATGGAACACTAGGAACGGTAGTTGGTTTTTCAAGAACGAGCGGTCAGCCTTTGGTTAAAACAAGAAACGGGATGACGATTGAGGTTGCTCCGCTTGAATGGGTGGTTGAAGAAAATGGGGTTGTTCGCGCGAGAATTGTTCAGGTGCCACTACGACTTGCTTGGGCGATTACGGTGCACAAAAGCCAGGGAATGAGCTTAGACGAGGCCGTTATGGATCTATCTCAGGTTTTTGAGTTTGGGCAAGGCTACGTGGCCCTTTCTCGCGTACGAAGGCTTTCTGGACTACATCTCCTTGGTTGGAATGCGAGGACTTTTCAAGTGCATCCTGAAATTTTAGCTAAAGATGAGTCGTTTCGTTTTTTGTCTGATGAGGCAAGTAATGGTTTTGAAAAGATTTCCAAAGAGGAAATTTTAAAAATGCATAATAATTTTATTACCGCATGTGACGGCGAGTTTGTTGGTGTATCAAAAAAAGAAAACGAAATATTCGGGAATAGTAAGTTGAGAAAAAAATCCAAAACATCAACCTATGATGAAACGCTATCTATTCTTAAAGACGAAGGAAACCTTAAAGATATTGCTAAGAAGCGAGGACTTACAGAATCGACAATTATTTCTCATATAGAAAAATTGCACGAAGAAAAAAAGATTTTAAGTAAAGATATTGAAAAAATGATTTCAAGTAAAACAATCAAAGCTGTCTCTGAAATAAAGAAAGAGTTTAAGAAAAACGACGATGGAAAATTAACCCCGATATTTGAGAAGTTTAAAGGCAAATACTCGTTTGAAGATTTAAGGTTGGTGAGAATGCTTTTGTGATATTATTTTTTATATGACGGACCCATTAATTAATTGGTTAAATTTTGACTTTAGGATTGCGGCGGTAGTTTTTATTGCATACTTATTAATAGATGCGATGTATGCTTACTACACTATTGCTGTTGTGGAAAAAAGACCAGTTATGTCTGCTTCTGTTGGTGCTGTGATGCATTTTCTTATTGCTTTTGGGGTATTAAATTATGTACAGAATTATTTGTATATCATCCCGCTTGCTCTTGGCTCATGGTTAGGGACTTACTTAGTGGTTAAAAGAAGCTTGGTTTTAAAAAATAAAAGTTAACTATAGTTAGGATAGCGCTAGTTTTTTCCACTTGGTATAATATATTTTGAAACAAATTAATAGTTATTATTAAAAATATAAATATATGATGGGAGGAAAATGTAATGGAAAGTGTTTTTGTAATGTAGCAATTCGTGTGTTGGTGGCAGCATTGTTTATCTATGCTGGTTACAACAAGCTAACTGGTATCGAGGGGACAGCGGGCTATATCGCAAGTGCTGGATTACCTTACCCAGTATTTTTAGCTTGGGCAGCGGGCTTGCTTGAACTTATTGCTGGTGTGCTTATTGTTTTGGGTTCTTGGGGAAAGCGTTGCGCAGCATGGGCATTAGTTTTATTTACAATTGTTGCGACATACATCTTCCATTTCAAGGGATGGCTTGCAGGGGATGCAGGACAAATGGTTACAACATTAAAAAATCTTGCAATAGTTGGCGGTCTTTTGATGATTGCCGGTTGCCCACGATGCGATTCTTCTGATTGTGAAAAGTGTGGTGGTGAAAAGTGCGAAATGCACAAATAGATTAAGAGTAGATAAATTCAAAAAACACCATGTAAAATGGTGTTTTTTGTTTTAATTATTTTGTTTGGTATTATGTGTCGAATATGACAGAAGAAAATAAAGATGTCTCGATGAAGACAAAAAAAGAAGAAAAGCGCGAGGCCAACAGAGCTAAAGCACAGAAAAGAATGATAAAGCAGGCAATTCTTTGGGGTGTTACATTGTTTGTTATTATCGGAGCAACAGCGGGAATTGTTTGGTCTGTTAAAAATGGTGGTAATTCAGGTGTTACCATCGGGAGTATTCCAGAAGTCACAGCAAGTGACTGGGTTAGGGGGGATGAAAATAGCACTATAGTTATAGTTGAATATAGTGATTTTCAATGCCCAGCATGTGCCGCTTATTATGAGGTTGTAAAAAAGTTGATGGATGAAGATTTTGGAGACAAGGTTAAGTTTGTTTACAGACACTTCCCGTTAATAGAGACACATTTCCAAGCGGCTCTTGCGGTTTCGGCTTCAGAATCCGCTGGTTTACAAGGTAAGTTTTGGCAAATGCACGATAAGCTTTTTGAAAACCAAATTACTTGGGCAAATAATCCAAAGGCAAGAGAAATATTTATTGATTACGCAAAAGAATTAGGTCTTAATGTCGAAGAATTCACAAAGAATTTAGATTCAAAAGAGGGGAAAGAAAAAGCGATTAATGCCTACAAAGCATCAATCAAAATGGGTCTTAATTCCACACCATCATTTTTTATAAACGGTAAAAAAATACAAAATCCACAAAGTTATGAAGATTTTCGAAACATCATCAACCAATCAATCGAAGATAATTCCTAATATTTTTCTTTTTGGAATTATGTTAGTTGGTTTTACTGGGTTTTTAGATTCGGTATACCTTACTGCTAAGCGTTTCATTGGCGGACCAATTCCATGTTTTGTTTTTACTGGTTGTGACACAGTGGCGCAAAGTCCTTACGCGCTTTTGTTTGGTGTTCCACTTTCCGTTATAGGTGTGCTTTATTATCTTTCAGTCATCTTGCTTGTTGTTTTTTACTTTGGAACAAATCAACAGACAGCGATGAAGGTGTTTTCTTTGTTGTCGGTTGTCGGTTTTTTGGCTTCTATTTACTTTATCTACCTTCAAGCCTTTGTAATTAAGGCTTTTTGTTTCTATTGTATTCTTTCAGCGGTTACATCAACGACACTTTTCGTTCTTGGTGCTACAATATGGTTTCAATATTTACAAAATAAGGAAGTGGTATAAGTTTAATTTATTAAGTTTAATTAAATAATTTTTATGGATAATTCAAATAATGAAATTTTGGTTAAAGAGAAGGTTAAATTATTTGGGGTAGTGCAACTTGTTGGTTTTTTGTTAGCAATTTATCTTGTTACTCAAATCGTATCTGTTCTTAAAGAATATAAATATATTGGTACCGGTGTTCAGGCTGGTAGTACAATTTTTGTCTCTGGTGAAGGGGAGGTGTTTGCTGTTCCAGATATCGCAACAGTAACCTTTTCTGCAACTAAGGATGCAAAGACGATGGAGCTTGCTCAAAAAGATGTTACCGATCGTATGAACTCAGCAATTGATTTCCTAAAGACCTCTGGGGTTATGGAGAAGGATATAAAAACGACAAATTACAACGCTTATCCTAAGTATGAATATCAGCGTGAAGTAGAACAATGTGCTTCTGGTTATTGTCCACCAGGAAGACAAACTCTAATTGGTTATGAGGTTTCAGAAACCATTAGCGTTAAAATAAGAAATACCGACGATGCCGGTAAAATTATCGCAGGGCTAGGAAAGTTGAAAGTTAGCGATATTTCCGGGCCTAATTTCGCGATAGATGATGAAGACACCTTGAAGGCCGAAGCGAGAAAGAAAGCAATTGATGACGCTAAGGCCAAGGCGGATATTTTGGCAAAAGAGTTGGGAGTTAAATTAGTGAGAGTTGTTAGTTTTTCAGAAAGTAACGGAAATTATCCTATGTACTTTAGTAAATCAGCGATGGGGATGGGAGGAGATGCCTCAGAGGCAAGCGTTGCTCCACAAATAGCAAAGGGTGAGAATAAAATTAACGTTAACGTCAGTATTTCCTACGAAATTAAGTAATAGGACGAAAATAGGTGTGATAAAAAAACAGGGTTCACCCCTGTTTTTTTATTTTTCTAATCCTTCACATCCGCTCCTAAAATGCATTACCTGCCCGCGCGTGTACGCGCATTTCCGAGTATTTTATCTCCCGCATATACACTTAAAATACCTTGCGCAGGCTGACCGAGCCGAGCAGAGCGAAAATTCAGCAGAATTTTACGCGTGTATTTTAGGGGTATATGCAAAAGACAACCAAGTTGACCTTTTTTCGAATAAGGGGTAGAGTGGTGCAAATGCCCGAGGGGGCGTTTTTAACTAAAAGTATGAAATTAACTGAATATTTAAGGGAAACACAAGGCGAAATGAAGCATGTTAGCTGGCCGTCAAAAGCTCAGACTATTGCTTTTACTATCGTTGTTATTTTGATTTCGATAATCGTCGGCTACGGGCTTGGTGCTTTTGACTTCGGTTTTACTTTTTTGATAAAGACTTTCATTTTGCAATAACATGGCTAAGCAAGAAATAAATCTAGATAGAAACTGGTACGCAATACACACGTATGCAGGATATGAAAACGCCGTTATGCGAAATCTAAAACAGCGCGTGGAGTCTCTTGGTATGGAAGATAAAATTTTTAATATTATTGTCCCAGTTGAAAAGAAGATAAAGATAAAGGGAGGGAAGCGTGTTGAGACTGAAGAAAAAATCTATCCGGGATATGTTCTTGTCGATATGGTTGTTACAGATGACTCTTGGTATGTTGTCCGCAATACTCCACGTGTGACAGGTTTCGTTGGTGCAGGGACAACCCCAGTGCCACTAGACCAGAAAGAAATTGATGGGTTGTTTGCTCGCATGAAATCTGATACGGTAAAGCACACAATCGCTCTAACACAGGGTGAAATGGTCACCATTACCGATGGCCCATTTAAAGAGCTTGAAGGGAGGGTTTCTGAGGTTGATAGCGAACGTGGCAAAGTTAAGGTTTTGGTTTCAATGTTTGGTCGCGAGACACCAGTTGAGCTTGATTTCCTTCAGGTAAAGAAAATATAAATATATGGCAAAAAAAATAACAAAAAAAATAAAAGTACAAATTGCGGCTGGTAAAGCAACACCTGCGCCACCACTAGGACCCGCTTTGGGTCAGGCCGGAGTGAACATTGGAGATTTCGTTAACAAATTTAACGAAGCAACCAAAGAGAACGTTGGAGAAAAAGTTTCAGTTGTTGTCCGTGTTTACGAAGATCGAACATTTGATTTCGTTGTTAAGACACCTCCAGTAACAGGACTTATTTTAAAAGCAGCTGGTATTGAGAAAGGGGCTGCTAAGCAGAAAGTCACAAAAGCTGGAAAAATAACAAAACAGCAGTTGAAAGAAATTGCTGAAAAGAAAATGCCAGATTTGACTGCAAACGACATCGAAGCAGCAATGAAAATAATCGAAGGTTCCGCTCGCTCTGCCGGAATTGAAGTGAAGTAAAGATTAATCTTTAAATAGAAAAACCGATCACAGTTGTGATCGGTTTTTTGATGTTTGGAGCAACGAAGCGCGAAGTTATCTTTGTGGAACAAAGTCTACATAGCGAAACGGCGGGCTGTGGTCGAGATGAGATTCTTTCGAGCCAATGATTGGCACGAATGATTCCTTATAGGCAGGGAAAAACGTATCGGCCTTCACTTCCTTGTCGCGAACGAGCGTTAGGTAAAGCACGTCGGCGATTGGGAGTGCTGCACGGAAAACTTCCTCTCCTCCGATAAAAAATATTTTTTCGGAATTGAGGGTTTTCGCAAATGCGAGAGCGTTTGCGAATGAGTGGGCAACGGCGACACCGTCAATCATGCCGAGCGTTTTGCTGACAACTACGTTGTGCCGGTTGGGAAGTGGTTTCCCGATGGAAAGGTAAGTGTTTTTCCCCATGATTACTACCTGACCTTCGGTTAATGCCTTAAACCTTGGGAGGTCGCCACTGATCCTCCAGAGGAGTTTGTTGTTGATACCCATCGCCCTGGTTTCTTCCTCGATTGCTGCAATTACGGCAAGTTGTGGTTTTGACATTTCGGCTCTCCGTTTCTTTTGTATATAGGAAGGACTTTCTTTGTTTAGACTAACAAAGAAAGTCGTAGATAGTAAAGTGGTATTTTTTAAGTGACCGTATTAAGGTCAATACCTTGGAATCACTTCTGTAGCATTTGTATTGGCGTTTTG
>CAZOFV010000013.1:0-9790 GCA_964579635.1 uncultured Candidatus Saccharibacteria bacterium | reverse complement strand
ACACCAGGTTAAAAAACCACCCGAGAGGGTGGTTTTGTTGTAGTGGGGGTTACTTGGAGTCCATTATTTCTGAACAGAGAACGTCCCCGTAGTCTTGCATGAGGTTTAGGAACCAGATACCGAGGAAGAACTCGCAAAACATCAGGAGAAGCCCCCAACCAAAATACGGGAAGAATACTTCTGTGGCGATGATAGTCGCCGTGAACAGCGCGAGCCCAGTCACTTGGGTGTGCCAGTTTCTGTTCGGAAAAATGAAACGGGCGATTTCCCAGCACAGCAAAAGAAAAAATAGTGGGAGTACGCCCAAATTCAACCACATTTGATCCAGAACGAACTTTACTTTTGTGGGTAAAAAGAGTCCCCAACGATATAACGCTCGGATATGCCGATTTTGTTGAAGACTGTCGTCAAAACTGAACGATATCTTTTGAAACAAACTCAAGTCAGGACGTTTTGCGTATACTGAGGAGATGTTCACGGTTACCCCTTTCGATTTAAGAAGGTACGTTGAGCTAATGAAAAATTAACATAAAAGGGAAAACAAAACCACCCGAGAGGGTGGTTTTGTTTTGGGAATTAAGATAGGGGGAGATTCGGTCACGAGTAAATTTCCTGACGGAAATTTCTCTCGACCCCAGCTCGCCATTTTTGCCTTTGCTTCGCAAAACAAAAATAAGGCTGTGCTTTTCGAATCTCACACGCGACACAAGCAGTTGTGTCGCTCCTATCCGCAGTTTTTCACTGCGTTTCAAACTGCGGATGGGGTGAGATTCGAACTCACGATACCTCTCGGTATGCTAGTTTTCAAGACTAGTGCTTTAGACCACTCAGCCACCCATCCAATATACTCCGTACAAAATCAGCGATTAAGCCGAAGTAGGACTACTATAGCAAAAATGTTAAAGCTAGCAATTGTCTCTCGGCAAGGAGCGCTTTTTCTAGTACGATACACCCATGCGACTTTTAGGAATTGATTATGGAGAAAAACGTATCGGCTTAGCGCTTTCTGATGAAACATTTAGTTTAGCTTTTCCACATACCGTCATTTTAAACGGTAAAAATGTCGTAGAAGAGATAAAAAAAGTTTGTAACGAAAATAGTGTTTCAGGGATTGTCATAGGTGATTCCCGTGACGATAAAGGAAAAGAAAACGAAATAATGGTTGAGGTTCGTGGGTTTGCAAAATTTCTTGAAGAAGAAACTAAGTTGCCCGTATTTTTTGAACAGGAATATTTAACTTCAGTCGAGGCTCATAGAATTTCTTTTTTTGAACAAGGCAGACAAAGAGGGAAGGACATTGACGCTTCGGCGGCCACGTTAATTTTGCAAAGATATTTAGATAGAGAAAAAAATAAAAGTAATACACAATAGAGATATGAATATAAACATAGATGATTTTAAGAAGATGGAGATAAAAATAGGAACTATTCTTTCGGCGGAAAAAGTCCCTGATGCAGATAAATTAATAAAATTTTCTGTTGATTTGGGCGAAGAAACACCGCGAACTATTTTATCTGGCATTGCTACTCATTATTCGGATGAAACAGTTTTGGTTGGTAAACAGGTTCCAGTGCTTTCAAATTTAGAACCTCGAACGATTCGCGGAATAGAAAGCCAAGGGATGATTTTATACGTTGTCGGCGAAGATATGCTCACCACAATAGAACCGGGAGTTAAAGTCACCCCTGGAACGAAAGTTGCTTAAATGAATAATTTTTTAAATCAAACTAAAGATAAGTGGCGCGATTTTGTGGTTCACCATAGCTCTAAAGAAAATGCTTCATGGTGGCTTGCTTTGATTTCTTTTGCGGAATCTTCTTTTTTCCCAATTCCACCTGATTTATTTCTTTCGGCAATACTGGTTGCTAAAAAGGGGGAGCGTTGGTTTAGACTCGCACTTATAACAACCGTGGCGAGCGTTTTAGGCGGTTTATTCGGGTATTTGATAGGATACTTCTTTTTTAATTTGATTGGAGCGCCACTTATTTCTTTGTATCACGCAGAAGAATATTTCAAACACGTTGAGCAATTGTTTTCCGACAATGCCTTTCTAGCTATTTTTCTAGCTGGTTTTACTCCAATTCCATATAAAGTTTTCACAATAGCCTCTGGTTTTTTTAATATTAATTTATTGGTATTTATTGTGGCTTCGTCTATCGGGCGTGGAATGAGATTTTTTGTTGTGGCGTATCTTTTTAAAGTTTTTGGAGAACAAATAGGAAAGATTGTTTATCGTTATTTTAATATTTTCGCAATAATTTTTGCGATACTTTTGGTTATACTCGTTATTTACGTTTTCTAAAAGAACTTTGTGCCGTATAATATTAAACAAATGAACGCACTTCCAAAGTTCTTTCCTGTTCCAGAATACATGGCTATGCCAGCCGTAGGTCTTGATATTTCTGACCAATCAGTTCGATTCCTAGAATTAAAAAGAAAAGATGGATATTTTGTTGTTGGTAGATACGGTGAAAAAAAAGTTCATAAGGGAATAATGGAAGCTGGTAAATTAAAAGATATTGAGGGGATGAAAGAAGTTCTCCGTACAATTCAAAAAGAGCAAGATTTTTCTTTCGTTAACGTCTCCCTCCCAGAAGAAGAAGCATATCTTTTTAGAATGAAAGCTCCTTTAGTTAAGCTAAAAGAGTTGAGAGGGAATATTGAATTACAGATTGAGAATTATGTTCCGCTTAAGGCGAATGAGGTTGTTTTTGATTACGAGATAATATCTCAAGACGAAAATGGTTATGATCTTGAAGTTTCGGCTCTACCAAAAGGTGTTGCTCAAAATTATTTTGATTTATTTGAGGGGACTGGTTTGATTCCACTTGTTTTTGAAATTGAGGCACAGGCAATCGCCAGAGCTGTCATAAAAAGAAGAGATAAGGGAACTTACATGGTGGTTGATTTTGGAGAGACACGAACAGGTGTTTCGGTTGTCAGTGAAGGAGTTTTGATGTTTACCTTAACCTTAGATGCTGTTGGGGGGCACTCCCTTAACGAGGCAATAGAGAAAATTTTTAAGGTTTCTTCTGAAGAAGCGGAGTTGATAAAGAAAGAGCAAGGGATTAGAAAAACTGCCAGCAAGAATGATCTCTTCCAGGCGCTCATTGGTCCAATTTCTGTTTTGCGTGATGAAATAAATAGGCACTATGTTTATTGGCATACACACAGAGAAGAGAGAGGAAAAGATGGAGAAAAGATAGAAAAAATTATTCTTTGTGGTGGCGATGCCAACTTGCTTGGTCTAACTGATTATTTATCGGCTAGTCTTAAAATTCCAGTTGAACGTGCTGATATTTGGACAAATGTTGATTACAGAGAGGATTTTATTCCGGAGATTGAGTTTAATGATTCGCTTCGTTATGCCACGGCTGTTGGTCTAGCTTTAGGTGGCTTCTGGGGACATGATTAATTTAATTCCAAAAGAAGAAAAGACACACATTACCGAGGAATATCGCCGAAGGCTTTTGGTTATATTTTTACTTCTTTTGTTATGCTCAAGCACCGCAGCTCTTTTCTTGTCGCTACCAACATATGTTTTACTTGAAGCGAAACATAAGACCGTTTTAGAGAGCCTTGAAATAGCTAAACGACTTTCTCTAGAGAGAAGGGACGTTGAAACAGAGACTGCTGTCCGTAATTTGAATGACCGTATTTCCGTTGTTCTTTCCTCGCTACAGAAACGCAGTGTTGTTGATATTGTTTCAGTCGTTGTTTCTAAAAAAATTGAAGGGATACACATACAAAGAATTTCTTATGATGAAAGACAGAATAACGGAATTATTTTAGTAAGTGGAGTTGCTTCAAACAGAGAAAGAGCCCTTTCTTTTGTTAAAGAGCTTGAGAGTAGTCAGATTTTTTCTAAGGTCGATTTGCCTGTTGGAAGTTTGGTTAAAGAAAGAGATTTAAGTTTCTTGATTTCTGCGACATTAAAATAAAACATGATAAAAGGAAACAGAACAAAACAAATACTTGCCTTAATGATTGGATTGAATATTCTAGTCTTTTCTGTTTGTGGAATTGCTATCTATACAATGAACGGCAAAGAAAAAAGCATTCAAACATCAGTTAACGATCTTGGAAAATATTCAACGGGACAAAAAGAAACTTCTTATTTGAAAAGAACATTAGATGATCTTTCTGAAGAAAGAATTAAATTAGATTTATATTTTATTACCAATCGAGACATAGTTCGGTTTATAGAACAAATTGAAACACTTGGATTAGAGGCTAAGGCTCCGGTAAAAATATCAAATGTTGAAGTAGAAGGAGTGAATTCTTTAAAGGTTGATTTTACTTCCAGTGGCTCGTTTTCAGAGATTTTTTACTTAGCCAACTTGATTGAAAAATTACCTTTTGAGATTGTTGTTAATAAGTTTAATATCAGCAAAGAAAGTGTTAAGGAGGTTTCTACAAAGGATACAAATTGGTCGGCTGAATTTTCTATAACCTTAAAGGGTTTTCTTGATAAATAATTATTTATGAAATTTTCTATATACACAGGAAGAGTAAAAAATAAGTTTGATCAAATGATGAGGTTTTTTGATCGTGACCCAGAAAGAATTGAATTACGGGCTACCAGAGATTGGAATTTAATACTTAGTTTTTTTATTTTTATCAATATCATTATTTTAATCGGAAGCACTTTATTTTTCATTTCTGTAAACAATAGGGAATTATTGCCTGTTTCCGAATTGTCTTCCGGTTCAATGTCTCGTCTTGATAAAGATAAGGTGGAAAAAGCCGCGAAGGTGGTGACGGAGAAGGAAAGAGTTTTTAAGGAACTTTTAAATTCTCCTGTTAAAGTTGTTGACCCTTCGCTTTAGACAAGGTAAAGTCGGAGGTAGTTAAAACGCCCTTGTAGCTTAATGGATAAAGCAGAGCTCTTCTAAGGCTTTGATGGGGGTTCGATTCCCTCCAAGGGCACCAAAAGTAACAAAAAAACAAAACATGCTAAGGATAGCATGTTTTGTTTTTTTGTTGTGCCCTTGGAGGGAATCGAAAGCAAGCGCGGGCACACATTCAGCAGAATGGGTCGCGTCTTGCAGGGCTGAGAAATTTTTGAGAGTGACGACGAACAAAAATGTTCTTAGCCGATTCCTAAACCGCCTGTCATCAGCAACAAAAGATTTGTGACCGATGAACCTGTGACCTTCTGTGGAAGTTTAGTTTATTGGTGGACGGTACAGGACTCGAACCTGCCACCTTCTCAGTAGGTGTTTAATTCCTCTGTGGACGGTACAGGACTCGAACCTGTGACCTTCTCGGTGTAAACGAGTTGCTCTACCAACTGAGCTAACCGTCCACAGAATAATTAAACGCGATTTGTAGTAAACGGGAAAAGCATACTTTTCCCTCCACCAGCTGAGCTAACCGTCCCGAACAAATTCAGGGTAGCGTATCTTTAAAGATAAATCAATTTATGGCATTTTTTGTAGCTGAAGAATATAATCATTAAAAATGAAAAAACGATTAGAGTGCAGAATTACTGGGCGAGTCCAATTGGTAATGTTTCGTGACTTTACACAAAGGAAAGCATCATCACTTGGTCTTTTTGGCACAGTGCAGAACAAAAAGGATGGATCAGTTGTTGTAGTAGCTGAAGGTGAAGAGAGTAAATTAGAGCAATTACTGTTATTATTACGCCGTGGCTCACTCCTTTCCCGTGTTGATAGCGTTAAAGAAAAGTGGGGAGAATTCACTGGTGATTTTTCTGATTTCAATATAGTGTATTACGGAAATGAATAATATTTTTTCAAAAACAAAAATACCTAAAACTATAGGGGTCATAATGGATGGAAACCGCAGATGGGCTAAGTCTAAAAAACTTCCCACATATGAGGGACATAGCGCTGGGTATGAAAAATTAAAAGATTTTGCGAGATGGGCAAAAGAAGCGGGCGTTAAAAATATTATTGCTTTTGCTTTTTCGACTGAAAATTGGGAAAGAAAAAAACATGAGGTAGATTTCCTTCTAATGCTTTTCAGAAAAATGGTTATAGAAGAAGCGGAAGAATTGAAAAAAGAAAAAGCGAGAATTATTTTTTTAGGTGATTTAGATAAATTCCCTAAAGATATTGCAGTAGCCGCCCGTAAACTTGAAGAAGAAACTAAAAAATATGCTAAGAATCAGACTATCGGATTAGCTGTTTCTTATGGTGGTAGGGCGGAGATTATTTCTTCTATTAAAAAGCTTGTTAAAGAAAAAGGAATTAATGCCATAGGGAAAATTGACGAAAAGATGTTTTCTTCCTTTTTGTTTACAAAAGATATTCCAGATCCAGACCTGATTATAAGAACTAGTGGTGAAATGAGACTCTCTGGATTTTTACCATGGCAAAGTGTTTATAGTGAGCTTTTTTTTACAAAGACCAATTGGCCCGCTTTAACCAAAAAAGAGTTTCAAAAAATCTTAAAAGAGTACGTTTTTCGCGAAAGACGACTAGGTAAGTAAAACGTGTTAACCTTTTGATACGACGTCGATTTTGATGTCGTGGTAAGTAAGACTCAGTCGGGCGATCATCGCTTGTTGTAATAAAAAACAAATGGCTTCTCCTAAAATTTTATATGAAGACGAAGATATCTTGGTGGTGAATAAACCGGCGGGAATTATGGTGCATGGTGATGGGCGAACAAAAAATAAAACTATTTCAGATTGGATTTTAAAAACACGACCCGAAATGAAAGACGTTGGAGAACCGGCACGTTTCCACGGCAAAGATGGAGAGATTAAGATAATAAATCGTCCAGGAATTGTGCATCGTCTTGATAAAGACACAACCGGTGTTCTTATTATCGCGAAAAATACATACGCGTATAGATTTTTGAAAAAACAATTTAGGGAAAGAAGTATTAAGAAAACATATACAGCGATAGTTCACGGAAGTATGAAAGAGGAGCGTGGTGTTATCGATAGACCAATTGGTAGAAGTGCTGCCGATTTTAGAAAGCGTTCGGCTTCACGTGGAGCAAAAGGGGATTTGCGCCAAGCGATAACAACCTACAGAACAGTGAAGCGTTTTGAGGAAAAAACAAAAGAAGGTATAAAAAAATATTCCTTACTTGAGTTGTTCCCAAAAACAGGAAGAACCCATCAAATTAGAGTACATCTTAAGGCGATAGGGCACCCAATAGTTTCTGATAATTTGTATGCTGGAAAGCTTGGAGGAGGCCTTTCTCTTGATAGACCAGCTTTACATGCTAAGTCTGTTAGTTTTTTGAACCTCTCCTTAAAAAGCGTTACAGTTGAGGCCCCACTGCCAGCCGATTTTGAGACAGCGCTTGTGTTGGTTGCATAGAGGCACTTCGTGTGTTAGATTACCTTTCGTTATGGCAACTATGAATACAAAGCTTTCTCCTGTTGATGTGGAGAAAAGAAAAGTTCTAGATATTCGCGCAGGAGACACTGTGCGTGTTTGGACTAAAATTAAAGAAAAAGATGGAAAGATTCGTCTTCAGGCCTTTGAGGGTATTGTTTTGTCTAGAAAACACGGCACTGAATCTGGCGCTATGTTTACAGTAAGACGTGTCGCAAGTGGTGTTGGGGTAGAAAAAATATTCCCTCTATACACCCCTTCTATTGATAAGGTTGAAATTATACGTCGCGCAAGAGTAAGACGAGCAAAGTTGTATTACGTTCGTGAAAAAGCTGCGAAGGAAATTAAGAAAAAGATGAGAAGTGAGATATATAAAAAGACTCCAGAAGAAAAAGATGTAGCAGTGGAAGTTGAAACAGAATCTAAGTCAGAGTAAGATGAAGGGGCTCACGAAAGTGAGCCCCTGAATTTTTAGGGGAGAGATATGCCCAGGTGGAGAAACTGGTAGACTTACTACCTTGAGGTGGTAGCGCCGCAAGGCATGGGGGTTCGAGTCCCCCCCTGGGCACCAAAAATATAATCCGGCTTTATGCCGGTTTTTATTTTTGGTCTAGGGGACTCGAAAAACGGAACGCTTTAGCGTGAGTTGGGGTCGCAAGTACTTATGAGCGAAGCGAATTAGTAACTTGTGACCGAGCCCCCCCCTGGGCACAAAGCGTTAAGAAAACATGCTAGGAATAGCATGTTTTTAGCTTTGTGAGGCGGAGGCTGGCGAGCCGAGCCGGGTGAGAAAGCGAAGAATGAAGCTTTCGCAAGGTCGGACTGAGCGAAGGCGACTGAGACGGGGTCGCGCAAAAATCCAGCAGGATTTTATGTGTGACCACCAAAAGATTTTAGTTGATGTAAAAACATCGGGTGATTTTGTTTGTTGCTCAGAGGGGACTCGAAAGCCGGAGCGCGACGGCGCGAGGCGGGGTCGCAGAAAATTTTAGCAAAAATTTATCTGTGACCGAGTCCCTCAGGTTTTGATCTAAAAAAATAAAGGCCCTAAGCATGGGCCTTTATCTGGAAGGAACTTTTTTCTATCTCGTGCTGATATGCACATCGGGCGCAGTTCGCACTTCGTCTTCGCCCATGAAGCAGGACAGGTGCCCAAAGAATTTTCGAATACCTCCCCCACCATTTTTTTGAATATAGGAAACTAGCACCTTCTCCTTTCCTGTCAGATGTCCACATAGGTTACAGCCGTTTCCTTGGAATGCTTTAGGTACGCCGTTTATTGCCATGATTGCCATGACAATTTCGTAGCGAACACGGTAGCGCTCGTCTTGTTTTAGAAAACACGCTACGTCACGACGATCAACATGGTCTTCTCCCGGGTGGTATATCAGAATTACCTCCTTCCCGTTTGTCGATTCATCACATTCGTCACAGGAAGATCTTCCCCAACCACTTCCGTTTGAGACCCTTCCTCCTTTTGTCCTTTTAGCCACTTTAAGCCTCCTTTTCTTGTTTAATGAACCTCTTTTTAAGCTGGCAAGAGTATACACCTAGGCTAAATATTTTTCCATGTTTTGTTTTTAAAAAATATTTACCTAAAAATATAAAAACCCTTTGATGTTATCGCAGGGTTTTTGTTTTTACCACAACTTGTGGTTAATGGTGATGATGGTGGTGATTGTGCCCGCAGTGGCTGTGGTCCTCGGACGGCTTTAGGAACAGACGTCGTAGGGCGATGAAAAGAATTAGTCCACCCAAAAGGAATGAAATGACAGTGTCGATGATGACAAACCCTGTTATCCAGATGGTGATACCGCCGAAAACAACGGCCACGCTTGCACCGGTATCGACGACGATATGGAGCTCTTGCCACCAATGCGTTTCGTTTTTGTGTTCCACGTGTGCTTTGGTATGCATGGAATACATCCAAAGATTGGCCCAAAAACCAACTAAGCCGAGTCCAATCATGTACCACGCGTCTATTTCGTGTGGGTTTGCCATTCGATCTGGCGCTTCGACAAGGATAATCCACAATGCGACACCGATGAGCAGAATCGCACTTAGGTATCCACCACGACGACGGAGCAGTTTCTCGTTTAAGCTCGTTCTGGCGCGCTTCGACACAATCATGGAGACGAAGCTTTCCGTCCCATCCACAAGCACATGGAACGAATCGGAAATAAGGGCCAGGCTTCCGACGAGAATGCCACCAATGAATTCGCTAACGAAAAGTCCGAACGAAATCATAGTGAGCTTTTTGTAGTGCCATACTTCGTCACTACAATGACAGTCGCTTTGTTGCCCCGTTTTGAGGAACAGACAAGCGGTAAGATGGTTGTTTTGCACGAGACACCTACCTTTCTCAAAGAATTAAACTAGTCGAACTCTACGATTAAATTATCATTTCGTCAATCTATCGTAATGGTTCAATACCTTGGAATCACCCCAGTGATTTCGTAGGGTATGAAAAT
>CAZOFV010000012.1:0-10458 GCA_964579635.1 uncultured Candidatus Saccharibacteria bacterium | reverse complement strand
GTAGGTGTATGGACCGTGTCTCAGTTCCATCGGTGGGGGTCAGCCTCTCAGCTCCTCTAAGCGTCATAGCCTTGGTAAGCCATTACCTTACCAACTAGCTGATACTTCGCAGGCCGATCTAGAAGCGATAAATCTTTACCCTTACGGGACTATCAAGTATTAGTCCATCTTTCGATGGATTATTCCTGACTTCTAGGTTCGTTCCTACGTGTTACTACCTCGTTCGCCGGTGACCAAGCACTTTACTTTCGAATAATCAAAAACAAAGTGCTTGGCCCCCTCGACTTGCATGCCTTATCCACGCCGCCAGCGTTCATCCTGAGCTAGGATCAAACTCTATTTTAAGAAATCTCCGACGATCCTATATTTTAATGTCGGAAACTTTAGACGGAACAAAAGAAAAAATACTTTTGCGCCTTTTTGCAATTTTTAGTGGATTCTCTCTATTCAATTTACAACGAACAAAAACACGAGCGTCCTTCTAAGACGCTGAAAGGCATTGTATACAAGGGTAAAAAGGAAGTCAAGCGACCTAAAAATAGGTGTTTTTAGGTCTGATTTTCAGTAAAAAAAGCCACTTTTTAGTGGCTTTTTTAAGGTTTAAATTCTTTTATTACCCCTACTTACTTCCCTTCCCTGACTGTAGTTTTTCAAACCAAACTAAAAGTGGTGCGCCGAAGAAAATTGATGAGTATGTACCGATAGCAACACCAGTGAACAAAAGAAGTGAGAAGTCGCGAGTTGTTTCTGGTCCAAAATAAAACAAAGCGAAAAGCACGGCTAGAATTGTAAGTGAAGTGTTGATAGAACGAGCGAATGTTTGTTCCAAACTTTTACCAACAGTTTCAGTAAATTCTTTATAAAGATGCAAACGAAGATTTTCACGAATTCTGTCGAAAACAACAATCTTGTCGTGCACCGAAATACCTAAGATTGAAAGTAGTGCCACAACGAAAAGTGAGTTAACTTCTTTTCCAAAATAAACAAAAATTCCAGTTGGGATAAGAATATCGTGTACCAAAGAAATTGTGGTGACGAGACCGTATTTCCAAGAAGAAATCGGCTGAGAAACCTTTCTGAAGGCGAAAGCAATAAAGAGCATTATGCCTAAAATAACAGCGATAATTGCCATCCAAGCCTTTGATCTCAATTCCTTACCAATAACAGGTCCAATCGAGTTGAAGCGCTTCTCTACGGCCTTATTTTCCCCTACGGTGAGGGCGTTTAAAACATCAGTATGTTCCTTGTCTGTAAGATCTTTAGTACGGATAAAAACATCTTTTTCTCCAGCTAACTGAATGTGACTACTAGCAATAACTTTATCTAGGTTTGCAGTGAGGTCAGCAATGTCAGGACGTGCTCCTTCGTATGTTACTTCAAGAAGTGAACCACCTTTAAAATCGATTCCAAAATTAAAACCGTAAAAACCGATAGCAAAAATTGAAGCCACCATTGCGAGGGCTGATATTGCGAAGAAAACTTTTCTTAATCTGATGATAAACATGATATTTAAAAATTAGCCTTTACTAACGCCACTTGAGAAAATAAATCTAGTAAACGCCCCCCCCTTCTCAATTCCAAGAGCCATCAAGAAGCTACGGGTGACGGTGATTGCTGAGAACATACTGACGACAACTCCAAGCACAAACACAAGCGCAAAGCCTTGAATCAAGCTTGTTCCAAACCAAAAAAGCATGATACCGGTGATAATACTTGAAATATTTGAGTCGCGAATTGAAGACCATGCTCGAACGAATCCTTCGCGGATAGCATCATTTATTGATTTGCCAGCACGCAATTCTTCTTTGGTTCTCTCGGCAATAAGAATATTTGCATCAACGGCCATACCAACGGAAAGGATAAAACCAGCGATACCAGCGGCGGTGAGAGTTATACCAAAAAGCTTAAATGCGGCAAGCATTATGACTACATAAACTCCAAGAGCAATAATCGCAATAAACCCAGGCAAGCGATACCAAACTAATAAGAATATCGCAACAGCGAGAAGGCCTATTAAACCAGCTTTCACGCCATCAGCTAAAGCTTTCTGCCCCAAAGGAGCGCTGATTGTTTCAGTTGAGAGAAGTGAAATTGGAATTGGTAACGCACCAGAATTCAAACGACCAACAAGTTGTTTTGCTTCTGTTGCTGTGAAATTGCCAGAGATTTCTGCTTTTCCCCCCTTAATTTCTTCACGAACAACTGGGGTTGAAATCGGTTGATTGTCTAGATAAATCGCAACTGTTTTGTTTACGTTTTCTTTTGTAATCTGGGCAAACAATTCTGAACCTTCTTTATCAAACTGTAGAGAAACACTAGGAACGCCAGTTGTCTGATCAAACTGTAAACTAGCTCTTTCTAAGAAACGGCCAGTAAGTGGTGTCGAAACATACATTGGGTCTTGAAATAGAAGAGGACTGAAAACAAGATTTCCTGTTTCTTTAGATTTTTCATAATCCTGAAACGCCTTTATTATTGCATCTTTTTCTTTTCCGTCTGGACGCTCCGTTTTAAATTCTAGTGTTGGTGTTTGACCAATCATTGAAATAGCTTGATTCATGTCTGTAACACCTGGAAGTTCAATAATTAATCTTTGGTCGCCATTTTGAGTTCCCTTTGATTCAACCTGAACAATTGGTTCGGCAACGCCGAAAACGTTAACTCTGCGTTCTATAACATCACGAAGAGAATCCATCGCGTCTTTAATTTCTTCTGGCTTAAGAAGAGATGTGTCAGCTTGGTAAACAAGGTGTGTTCCCCCTGAAAGATCAAGACCTAATTTAAATGGGAACTTTGAAAAAGACGAGGCCAAAGGCAATTCGCGACTTCCAGTTAGTCTTGCTTCAGAAGAATAGACAAAATAGCCGATTGCAAAACCGGCCAAGAGGATAAGCACTGCAACTAATCTCCTTTTTAACATTCACGGTATTATATCTACTTTAATAGCCTTTTCAAGCCCACAACGCTATCGGGGAAATATTTGACAATACATCGCATAGCTTTTCTAGTTTTTACCTAACTCTCTCTATTTTTTAAAAACCACTGAATTACAAAATAAGAAATTACTGAAATCAAAAAACCTAAAATATATCCGCCTAAAATATCGATTGGAAAATGAACCCCGGAAATAACACGACCAAGGCCAACAATGATTGCGACCGCGCCTAAAGAAAGCGCGATACGGCGATGATAAAACCACATCATTACAGCAAGCGCTGAAAAGAAAGTTGCGTGACCTGATGGAAAGGCTCCGTCTGCTTCGTGTTGGAATAGCGGAACTATTCCGGAAATTGAAACAAATGGTCTCTGTGTGTCAAAAACACTTTTGAGGTAGTGCGCAAAAAACCAAGCAAGGAAGGCGACGCCAACCATCATTAAAACCTCTTGAACTCCCCTCTTTTTATCTTCATGGGCTAGAAGAAAATAAATAAGAATAACTACCGCAACATAAGTAAATCCGTTACCCATGAACACAAAGGTTGAATCAAGTGCTGGGTAATCAACAGCAAGACCATTTAGAAAATTAAAAAAAGACAAATTGAAATTCATTGAACAAAAAATTATTTAGCGTATCTACCTTTGTTTTCAATAAAAGCTTGAAGTGGCTCGCTACTATATTTAAAACCGTAGCGATTAGATAATCTTGTTCCATCAACAACAACTGGGTACGAATAGAATTTCCAGCCACCTTTAGACGTTGGTATTTTTCCAAGACTTAAATGCCACAAGATAAAGAACGCAATGCGGACAACAAACGGAGGAATAATCACAACACTTTTCCCTACTGCTTTTGCCATATCTCCTGAAAGAACAGAGCGTCCCGGTGGACAAATATTAAATACCTCATATTCTCCATCAAGATCGTTAAAAGAAAATAAAGAAACAATATCAACAACATCATCTTCGTGAATAAATTGTCGACACCACTTTGGCGTTGCTGGAACAACAGATGTTAATAAAGTAACAATCTTATAAACAAAAGATCCTTTAAGGGTGCCACTTAGAGCAGACTGCAAACCAAAGCGTCCTTCCATTGACCTACCTCTTGGTCCAGTAATTGCCGCCGGGCGAACAATAAAAACTTGTGGCGCATACCCAGACTTCTTCGCAACTTCAAATTTCTCTCTTAAGTGCATCTCAACCACTTTCTTCTCAACTCCATATAAATACTCCCCCTCCCTAAACGGTTCTTCTTCTTTGAAATAGTGTTCAAGGGAATTATCTTTAAACGCGCCGTAAGAAGAGACTGTTGAGAAATAAATTAATTTTTTAACGGATGGTGTGTTAAAAACAAAATCAAAAACAGCATCAGATCCTTCAACGTTCCATTTCCATTGTTTTTTCTTTTTGCCATACATCTCTCTAATCTGCCACGCAGTGTTTATCACGATGTCTGGATTTTTCTCTGAAACTATTTTTTGCCAAGTACCATCACTTGTGTTTGCATTAATCCAAAAAACTTTCTCATTTCCATCAAGAAGTTTTGGTTTATTTTCTTTATCAAGACCAATAATCAAATCAACGTCTTCTCTTTTTGAAAACTGATCACAAAGCATTGCTCCGACATATCCGGCAGCCCCTGGTATAAAAATAGTATGTTTATTCATTTTGGTGTTTATTTTCCTGTTCGCGATAAAAGTGTTTGTATTGTCCTAAGCGCAATAACCAAGTCTAACATAAGAGATCGATTTTTTACGTAGTAAAGATCATATGCTAAACGAACTTTATTCTCATCAATTGTTTGTGGATTAATGTGCCCAGGAGCATATTGCTGATTAACCTGAGCCCACCCGGAAATACCAGGTCTCACTATATAACGCATAGAATAGTGAGAAAGTGACTCTCTTAATCTTGTTTCAAGACTCGCCAAATCAGAGCGTGGCCCAATAAATGAAAGCTCTCCTTTTAAGATATTTAAGATTTGTGGCAATTCATCAATACTTGTGACTCTTAAAATTTTACCAACACGGGTCGGGTTATTCTTGCTCTCCTTGTGCCAAACACCCTCTTCTATTCTCTCAAGGGTGCGGAACTTAAACACATAAAAATGGTGGTTGTTTTGACCAACTCTTTCTTGTTTTGTGAATACTTTTCCGCCGTCATCCAGCTTAATAGCAAGCGCTACAAATGGAGTTATAAGAAGAGTAAAAGTCCCCAAAATAATCCCTAAAATAACATCCATCAAACGCTTCAAAATATCGTAAGTACTTTCAGTGTAAGACGACACATTTTCCACAAACCAGTTGTGATTAATAAGAGATAATGGCACACGATCAAAAACATCTTCGTAGACATTGTTTATATCCAAAAAACGAACCTTATTAAAAACAAGATCTTGTAAAGAAGCTAATGTTGGCGAAGATTTGATATTTCGAAAATCCACAACAATAGTTGAAATACCATTTTCTTCTACCGCACGAGTAATACCATTTTTTAAATCTCCCGCTGAGGTAACACTTAAATCAAAAATTTTATCAAAAAATAATCCATATCTATCATTACCGTTAACTTCTTTATTTAGCTCAAACATTTCTTCCCCTTCCCCAACTAATATCGCATGCTCCCTTTTTTTCAAAAAAATAAAATTCGATATGAATACTCTCCAAAAAAGAATTAACATGAAAGAAATAACTATGTAAAAAACTAGAGTTATTTTTGGATTTATTCCAAAGAATGGTATCGTGTAAAAATAGATAAAGGAAATTATACTGTTGACCACGTGCGCCTTCAAAATAACTTCCTTGAGCCTGCTGTGAAAAAAGAAGACTCTTTTATTATATAAACCAAGGATAAAGAAGACGGCGACCCAAAAAACAAAAAGTAACGAAAAAGCTAGTAAGTGTTGTTTAAATAAGGTACCGCCTGGAATCTCAGAAAAACGCAAAAAATAAGCCAACCACAAAGAAGCATAAAAAATGACGATATCGCCCAAAAAAAGCACTATTGGCTCCCTCTTGTTGATAATACTCATTTGTCTGTAATAATACATAGAATACTATATTTGCCGTAAACACAATGCAAGACAACAAAAACAACGAAATAAAAACAAAGGTTTACTACCTTATAACACTTGGAACATGGGGTGGTGCACAGAAATATATTTACGATCTTGCCACCAACCTTCCACCTGAAAAATTCTCAGTTTCATTGATAACCGGAACCCCAGGCCTTTTGGTTGAAAAATTTAAATCTAAAAAAATGATGGTTATAGTTGTTGAAGAACTAGGTAGAAAAATAAAACCACTAAACGACATTAGCTCATTTTTTAAAATAGTAAAAATTCTAAAAAAAGAACGACCAGATATACTCCACGTTAACAGCTCAAAAGCTGGAGGAATTGGAGCTCTTGCTGGAAGAATAGCTGGTATTAAGAAAATAGTATTTACCGCACATGGCTGGGCCTTTAACGAAGATCGTTCTTTTGGTGAAAAACTAGCTATCGTTATTTTACATTGGCTAACGATAATGCTCTCACATAAAACAATTGCCGTATCAAACGCAGTAGCGCTTGAAGCTGGCAAATTACTACTCGCTAATAATAAAATTACTGTTATTAAAAATGGTGTCACTGAAACAAACTTATTAAAAAAAGACGATGCGCGAGCTGAATTAGAAAAATATATTAAAAAAAATATCTCCCACGAAACACCAATCATTGGAACAATCTCTGAGCTTAACAAAAATAAAGGTGTCTCCTATTCAATAGAAGCTCTCTCTATTTTAAAAAGGAAAGGAATTAACTTTGTTTTTATCGCCATTGGTGAAGGATCTGAAAAAGAAAGTCTAATAAAATTAATAGATAAACTAGACTTAAAAGACTGTGTATTTTTACCGGGCTTTAAAGAAAATGCTTCATCTCTAATCTCTGGGTTTGATATTTTTACGCTAACTTCAATCACAGAATCTCTAGGTTATGTACTACTTGAAGCAGGGCTTGCAAAAGTGCCGGTGGTTGCTTCTGCTGTTGGTGGTATTCCGGAAGTTGTTGAAAATAATGTGACGGGAATCCTTGTTAAACCACGATCCCCTCTTAAAATAGCGACAGCAATAGAATCACTTTTGAGCGACAAAGAAAAGATGGTTAAATTATCTTTAGCTTTAAATGAAAAAATATTAAATGAATTTTCAATGTCTCAAATGACAGAAAAAACACTTGTGGTCTACGGGAAAAACTAGATTCCTAAAAATTCGTTTTTAATTACATCTCTGTGTACTGCGCGTTGATAGCGACGCATTCCCATCATAATTCCTAAGCCGGTAAATTCAGCAAGTAAATGAGAACCGCCATAACTCATAAATGGCACGGTTATACCAGTGACGGGGAGTAACCCAATATTCATCCCGATATTTATAATAAGATGGCTCATTATAAAAATTGAAAAACCAAGACAAAAAAGTGTTTCAAAGTTTGATTCTCCGAGCATAGCATTTTCTAAAATTCTCCAAATAACCACGCCGTAAAGAGCAAAAAGAAGTAACACGCCAACAAACCCCCACTCCTCGGCAAAGGCAGAAAAGATAAAGTCCGTCTCATATTCTGGTAAAAACTTAAGCCTAGACTGTGTTCCATAACCAAGCCCTTTGCCAAAAACTTGACCGGAACCAACAGCAATTGTTGATTGGTAAGCGTTATACCCAGCCCCACGAATGTCGGAAAGTGGATGAATAAAAGTCAAAATACGAGCCTTTTGATATGGCGCAAAAACAGCAACCCAAAGAATTGCGAAGGCCACAGCACCAGCAACCAATATGGCAAAAAGATGTTTTTTAGAAACACCGGAAACAAGAATCATTCCAAACCAAATTAAAAATATTATCATCGCCGAACCAAAATCTGGTTGAACCATGACCAACAAAAACGGAATGAGCGCATAAATACCAGAAACAATAATATGCCTAAAGTGTGCAATCTCAACGTGTCGTCTAGAAAAATATTTTGCTAAAACCAAGATAACAACAATCTTCATAAAATCAGCTGGCTGAAAAGAAAAACCACCAAAATCAAACCAGCTTTTTGCGCCCTTGGCGACAGATCCTAAACCAAACAACAAAACAAGAACACCAGCCCCAAAAAGAAAAATGGCTATAATAACATTTGTTTTTCTAAGGAAACGAAAATCAAAAAAAGAAAGAGAAAAAAATACACAAAGCGACACTGCTATCCAAATAATTTGTTTATCAAAAAAACTCTTGTCTCCAACAAAAGAATCCATTGTCACAAGCCCGGCAGATACAATTGGGATTAAGGCAAAAAACAAAATCCAATCGATTCTCTGATATATTCCGCGAAGTATTGTCGTCATGTACTAAAAACTTAAAACGAATGGATTAATATGTGGCACAATTTCAATCCTAGCGATATCTTTTTTTATTGAATTAAGCCAAGTAAAGTAAACATCTTCTGTAGACCTTGGTTTAAATGAATCAATCGTTGCTGAACTTACCGCAAGAACATTGTCGTCAAAACCGTAAACTAAAGCCACTAAATCAGTGTCTTCTAGTTTGAAAAGTGATTCATTATAAACCTCAACAAAAAGCTTTGGGGTGGTCGTGGCGTTTTCTAGCTTCTTGCTTTTTATAGAAATATTAACAGCTGAAGCTTTTTCGTTTGTCCTTGTCCAGACAACATCTTCAAATTCGATAAATGCTTTTTTGGGAACACTCTCCCCTGTTCTTATGCCAGCTTCAAAAATAGCAATTACTCCATTTGAGCCAACGGATGTCTTACCATCTCTTCGTCCAATAAATAAATTTTTATCATCATAAAGTTTTATCCTATATAAAAGTTTTTCTACTCCTGCACCAATATTTCTATTTTCTATATAAGCCACAACATCATAAACACCACGAGTAGACTCAAATGGTCTAACCCACTTAACATTTAATTCAGCCATTTGTTCAACGCAAAGATTTTGACACGGGCCTCCGCAATCAACACCGGTCTCGCTACCATTTTGTTTTTTATCTACACAAGTTGGAGCTTTATTTAAAAGAGGATAAGTTAAATACAATACAAAAACACTAAAAGCCAAAATAAAAACTAATAAATAAAGAAGTTTTCGTTGTGTTGCCCAGGACATGTTGTCTTCATAATATCAGAGAGGGCCAATTAGAAAAAGCACCTACGATATATATCGTAGGTGCTTTTTCTTTTGTTTATCTCTATACGTTGAACGCTCTGAGCTGGCGACTACCTACTTTCCCCAAAAGAGTATCATCGGCACTACGGATCTTAACTTCTGTGTTCGGAATGAGAACAGGTGTGACCTCCGCGTTAAGTCACCAACTCACAACGCTCAACGTTGGATAAAAAATTAAAGACAGAAAAGAACGAGATGTTGGAATGGGTGGAATCGAACCACCGAAGACTGAATTTTTGACCGGACGTTGTCACCCGGGAACATTCAGACGCTCTACCAAACTGAGCTACACTCCAACTTAAAAAATTAGCATTGCTAATCTTCGAGACAGATTTCGTGTCTCGCCAATACGCACAATTTTTACGCGAACTGGCGAGACACGATTTTCTAAACAGAATTTTTTGTTTTTTGTGACTTCCAAATTTCCTAATAGGAATCGACCACTTAGTACTTCTCGACTTAACACATTACTGTGCTTACATCTAAAGCCTATCAACCTCATCATCTTTGAGGAGTCTCAAACGATTACTGATCTTGAAGCTGGCTTCCCTCTTAGATGCTTTCAGAGGTTATCCATTCCCAACATAGCTACTCGGCGGTGCCGCGGGCGCGACAGCCGATACACCAGAGGTCAGTTCATTCCGGTCCTCTCGTACTAGGAACAAATCTTCTCAATAATCAACGCCTGCAGTAGATAGGAGACCAACCTGTCTCACGCATGTTTCCACAAATTACTTTGTGCATTGGACTATAGCTTTTCCCTTAAATTAAGAGTTGCTGACGTTTAGTCTCTACGGGCCACCAACAAAAATGTCGGAGTTCCCTCGGTATCATCCACTAGTTGTTAACCAGTTAGGACTCCACCGATATAAGTCAGCTTGTCATTTTATATTTCTATAAAATGCCGCCGTGATTCGATTGATTTCTTTCTACTATCATTATTTCAAAAACGAAAACTTTTGATGTCTTATACCTTGGATTCAAACAGGTAGAGGAGCCGAAAAATTTCCGCTTCTCTACGGTTTGAACCCAGCTCACGTAACTTTTTAATTGGCGAACAGCCAAACCCTTGGTAGCTTCTCCACCACCAGGATAAGTTGAGCCGACATCGAGGTGCCGAACTGCGCCGTCGATTTGAACTCTTAGGCGCAACTAGCCTGTTATCCCCAGAGTAGCTTTTATCCGTTAATCTTCGACCGCGTCTAAAGCGAATCGTCGGTTCACTATGCTCCGCTTTCGCGCCTGCTCGACATGTCCGTCTTGCAGTTAAGCTCTCTTATGCCATTGCACTATCGGCACGGTTTCCATTCGCGCCTAG
>CAZOFV010000011.1:0-18617 GCA_964579635.1 uncultured Candidatus Saccharibacteria bacterium | reverse complement strand
CACATCCTATTGTTCCTTCATTTGACTGACCGCAGACGTTTGAGACTAGGCAGACCTTACCAAAGTTAGATGGAAGTGCCGTGGCGGAACATGAACCATCACATTGAACTGTCCCCTTATAAGCATCGCTTCGACAAGAAGATCCAGAATAACAAACCTGACCAAGAGAAAGGCTACATGTTGTATAGCTCCCGTTAAAAAGAATCTCTCCGCCAGGAATAAGAGTGAAGCTCTGTGACTTGGGAGTAGTGTACCCAGAAACCTTACCCCATGTAATCGTGTAAGTCCCAGCCGGTTGTGAAGGCGATGACTGAGAAATACCGGACCCAAAGATTGTTGCGGGACCGGTGATTATCCAAGAAGACGATATATTAGAAGAAACATTTATTGTTCCGCTGTTACCGGCAAATGAAATACTAACAACACCAGGGGCACCATTGCCTCCATAAACGGGACCACGAGGATATGTATCGCAGGTAGTGGGATGACCTGATCCACCACCACCTCCACCATAATATCCTCCCGGTTCTGGTTTTTTAACTTTGTAACAATCAACTGAACTTTCAAAGTCCAACTGAAGACAGGATGAACCACTTCCACCAGCACCACCAGAACCACTTGTGCCACCATCACCACCGCTAATACTCCACCTAATTGGATAAGGGCCATCTTTGGGAGGGTATGTGCCAGATGTACCAGAATTTGTGCTACCCCAACCACCAGCACCAGGAGCACCCCCTGTTTCGCCGGCACCACCACCGTATGCAACTACTGAACCAACAGAGGAGGCCCCGCCTGCTTCGCCGTTACTAAAAGCACCAGACTCACAATGCGGTGCGTCACCATGGACACCACCGGCACCAACAATAACTTCAAGAATCTGACCACCAGTTACCCCAAGGGTTGCGACACTGCGCCCACCACCACCTCCGCCAGTTCCAGCGCCTTCGTTAGTACCGCCGGCGCCAGCACCACCACCACCAACAACATCCACAGTTAACGAAGATACTCCACTTGGCACCGTAAAACTACCGCTACTAGTAAATGTTACAATGTCCGCAAAAGAAAAAACCGGAAATACAAACGCCACAAGCAAAACAACTACAGCCAAAAACATATAAACTATTCTTATACTACCAAATAAGCTTGTTAATTTTCTCGCATTAGCTTTTAAATTATCTTTGTCTTTCATTTTAATTACATTTAATCACTAAGCTTTATAGCGAGATAAATTATTTTTTCAAAACACTAATACTAACTTGAGATTTTACGGAAATATCTGAAACAATCTCACTAATCGTTACATTAATATCATTATTTTCTTTTACACCATACAAAGAAGATACTTGCGGGTTTTCATATTTATTGGAAATACTCCAATTTTGTTTTTTAAAAAATTCTGTATAAATTCTGTAGTTTTCTTCGACTGTCTTATTGGACTGAAAAACTATCGTGAGTTGTTTTTGCCCGGCATAATTTAAGCTATAGCTTTGCTCAACTTTTGTATCTTTTTCAATGGGAATATTTGAGGGAAAGTCTTCTGGTGTCGTAGTCCCAAAATCTTTTTTTTGTGGCACTTTTATAACTTCTTCTGTCTTATTATTATCAATAGGTTTTATTTTATATAAATCATTTTTATATATAAAATAAATAGTTCCTAGAATAATAAAAATGCCCAATATGGGGATAATAATTCCCTTATATGCACCAGCGCTACCATTATCATTTGTATTTTTTTCAAAAAAACCCATAAACATTTTCAGCGATCTCTTGTATAGATAATTGTATCTCTATTAATTTAATTTAGCTATAAAAGCTATACACATAAGCCGAGTCTTACTTTTTTAAGTCAACGAACTAGGTTATATCAATAAATAACTACTAATTAAAACAAGAAGTTTGCTGAAATAAAGGCCCCCAACCAACCAATAGTAGAAACGATACCACTTAACATGAGCGGTAAACGTTCCCTCCTGCTAAGCATTGAATACGGTTTTTCAACCGCAACATTCATTAACCTACCGATAAAAAAACTGTTAACAATTAACACCGCAACAAAAAACATTTTTACACCGAAAACAAAATTCTGAAGTAAATACTCTCTCATTGGCCAAAAAAGCGTAGCCCCAGTAATTATCATTAAAGACAGTCCTAAAAGCACCGTGTGGTGATACTTCAAAAGTATTTTCTTATCGAGAGTTGGAGTCTTACCTGAAAACCAATTAAAAGCTTGGTGGTCGGCCAAAAAAATCCCAATCACCGAAAAAATAAGTGCCGCAATATGTAATGGAACAATAAAATCAGAAATAGACATATCTTTAAATTTAAAATAATAAAAACTATTGTTTAAGTAAGCCGATATAAAAAGTGGCTAATTTCGCTTCTGGTTTTTCATCTCCCCCATGTTTACCGAGAAAGTTGTCTGTACCGTCCTTGCCGCAAATTGAAAATATCGCACCTTCACCACCGGGATGTTTTGAAATCCAAGATGTTAGATCATAAACCTTTCCGCTAACTGTCGACCAACAACTTTCTTTTGAGTTGTGTGTTATAACCTCAGCTAATGAGTATGACTTCTCGCCAACAGTCACGCCCGCTTCTTGTCCAGTTGATGTTGCCACTACTTCTTCCGATGTATTTTGATTACTCGTAGAATTATTAGCGTAATTGTTTGTATCTTTATTTTTAACTACATAAAAACCAAAACCACCTAAAACAACGAGGACAACTAACCCAATTAAAATATTTTTCATATAAAAAATAAAATTATTACTACCAAACAGCAACTTAATATTTAAGCCGTAATTTTACCGTAAAAAATGTATTATACAAAAAACACCCTAGATATGGCTAGGGTGTTTTTTGTATATCTATAAATATTATCTACGTCCTTCTTCTCTTTCTCTGTTAGCACTATCTCTTTCATTGTCGCTATTATCGTCATTATCATCATCGTTATCACGAATTCTAGTAGATGATGCATTTATTTTATCTTCGTCATCTCTTTCTTTGTCTTTTCTAAGCTCGTCTTTTCGATCCTTATCATCAGATCCTTCTATTTTGCGAGAAATTGAGTTCGATAAAACAATGACCCGACCCTTATTAGCTAATTTAATAACTTCATGAAATTTTTCTGAAGCATCGGCATACTCACCTTTTTCTGCCTTAGCCTTACCTTCTGCAAGAGTACTTGTGGCTTTCGCAAAGATTTCACTAGCCTTAAGGTTAACTTCTGAAGATAATTCTGGTTTAACTCTTTCGTAAGCTCTTAAAGCTGAAGCTAAAACGTTCTCTGCTGCACCTTGTTTACCAAGTAAACTTTCTTTTGTGGTGGTGGCTTTTGTAGTAGTGGCGTTATCATCTTCATCAGAAGAATCCTCACCGAGTCTTAAGTCAATTCTTTCGCGATGACCCTTAACGTCTCCTTCAGATTTTTTTAATAAAGAAATAATCGCAACTAGTTCTTCTCTTGTGCTTGTTGAGGTGTCAATCTTAATTGTTACCTTACCAAGGACATCTTGGTGTGCTATCAACGCTGCTTCAAGCCTAGCTGTAAGTTCTGATGAACTAATAGCTTTATCCTTGTCCGAAGCAAGAACTGACACGTTTGTTGAAAACTTATTAATGTGGTCGCTTAATCTGGTCTCGATCTCACTTCTTTTTTCTTCATCGAAAACCCCCTTAGCTACAAGCTCTTCTACTTCCTGTAATCTACGTTCCGCGAGTTTTTCCTGTCGAACTGTTTTTGCTTCTTGAGAAACAGTAAACAATCCGGCAATAGGCTCATTTACTGAAACCTTAACTGGATACAACACGTCACCTGGTAATGAATTAACGGCGGCGACTGATGTTCCCCCCGAAAGGGCTACTATGAGTGCAATAATTAATGCTGGCATATTTTTAAATTGGTTAAAATATAAACTTATAATTGATAATTTAGGGCTTTTTAAGTCCCTCCAGTTATTAAGACGTTCTTCAATGCCTTTTCTTACACCTGATTCAACTTTAGAAGGAATCTTGTTTTTAACATGAATCTCAAGATTATCACGCATAAAAACCTTCTCGTTTTCCGAGAGGGAAATATTTTTTAAGTTTCTTAAATTTTTCTCAAAATCTTGGTTCATATTATTTCATTTATTACCGTCTGCTATATCTCTCAGGCGAGACACGGCGCGAGAGATTCTTACAGAAACTGTATTTTCTCGAACCCCTAAAATTTGAGCAATTTCTCCTGGGGTCATGTCTTCAACATACCTCATAACAATTAAATCCCTGTCTTCCTCTGATATTTTCTTCAACATCGAAAGAAAAACCGAATATTCCGCCTGCAGTTCTGTTTTTTCACTTGCTTCGGCATTCTCAAAAACTAAAGGAGACAAATTACTATCCGGAATTGATTTACTTTTTCTCCAAAAATCAATTACCGCGTTATGGGCTACTTTATATAAATACGCCTTCATATTTTCTATATCTTCCCCTTTTGCTAAATATTCCCAAATTTTTATAAAAACATCTTGGGTAATATCTTTGGCGACCTCCCTGTCACCAACCTTAAAGTAGCAGTAACGAAAAATAGCATCTGCGTACATAGCGTGCGCGTCAAAAAAAATATTTTCAATATATTTTATATTCTTCTCCATTGGTTAAGACGAACAAAAACGACTTTTCTTACTTAAAAAGAAAATTCCTTAGTTAAGCTTGGGTTAGGCGTTTTCCTTCTTTTTGTCTAACTTATCAAGACCAATAAACTTAACTCCAAAATAAACAACAAGCGCAATAATTACAAAATCAATCAAAATACTCACAAAATCTCCCCAAAAAATCTGAACTGGGCCAATCGCAAATGTTGCGCTCTTAAGTTCGCCTGCAGCACCGAGAGCAACACCTATAATCGGATTAATTATGTCTGTGACCAAACCAGCAACAACCTTAGAAACAGCCCCGCCTAAAATAAATCCAACAGCTAGCCCAACAACTCCTTGTTCGCGAATAAAATCTAAAAATCCTTTCATAAAAATTATTTTGAAATTAACTATTAATTAAACAACGTGACCAAACATTTCGTCCTCTTCATCATTATCTGCATCATTTTTTGTTTTGTGAATACGACCATCAATATGGTTTGCTGGGGCATAAATAGTATAAACCTTTAGTGGTTCGTTCCCTGTATTCACAAAATTGTGCGTTGTCCCCGGTGTAACAACAACCACATCTCCAGAATTAACAGCACCTTCTTCTCCGTTTAAAAACGCCTTCCCATTTCCACTCATAAAAAATAGGGTTTGTTCTACGTGGTCATGTTTTTCTTCGCCAATTTCACCGCCAACAGGAATATCCATAACAACAAGCTGACTTTTTCCACCCGTAAAAATAACTTTTCGAAAATTTGTATTTTCTTCTGTTTGTTTGAGGATATTTGTTTTATACGACATATCTATTTCTTTTTATTATTAAACAAAAATAAGGCCATTACTTCAATTGTATCCTATCTTTCTAAGCGCCGATACATAAAAAGTGGATTTATTTACTTATTGACAATAGTGCTAATATATTCTATTATTATAAGAGATTCAAAAATTTTTAACCAGATCAGGAGGAAACAGGGATGAGCAAGCTGACAAAGCTACTGGAGAGTCTCCGTGCACGCGCTTCGGAAAACAACGGCAAAAAGAGTTGCTGGATCGAGCGCAAAGAGTTGCGTTACTTGCTGTGCTCGGCGAAGTACGACACCTGTGAAATCAACGTTGACCAGGGCGACGGAACCTACAAAACCGTCGTCATCGTCGAGGGGAAAAAGTTTCAGTACATTGGCGCCGAAAAGGTGGACTGCTAATCAGTGTCCACCATCGTTTAAGTCCTCCGCAAAAGAAGGACGCCCCGCAACATAGTGGGCAAAACGCCTAGCAGCATCAACATCGTCTCTGGAGGTTTCCTGCCAAGACGTGCCATAAAGTTTTACACAGAGCTCTGCGTGCAGAGCTCTTCTATTTTTACCACTTACCTCAAAAAACCTAGGGGAAGAAGCAACCATTTCTTGAGCAACAATATTTGAATAATCATTACATGTTTTTTCCAAAGCTTCATAAGCCCCAGTTCCTTCTTTCGGCAAAATAACATCTTTTTTTAATCTAGCGTCATATGCGGCCTCTTCAAGGTCGCTTTTCTTTTCAAATTGTGTGGAAAGTTGTTCGTTCATAATTAATATTCTAACTTATAAATATCCTTAGTTCCAATAAAGATTTTAACAATTACTCCCTGCAACATATCCACTAGTCCAACAAATCTGAAGACTATACCCACCTGAGGGTCTATCAATATTTAAAACATCCCCAACTAAATAAAGGTTTGGCACTATTCGCGATTGCATTGTTTTAAAATCAACTTCCTCTAAAGAAACTCCACCGGACGTAACGATAGCCTTGTCAGCACCAAGTAGGCCCTTAACATTGAGTGGAAGAGCTTTCATTATTGCTACCAATTTAATTCTGTCTTCACTACTCACGCTATTGTTAAAAGTTTCGCCGTCTATCTTTGCAATTTCGAGTATAGCTTTTCCGAGAGCCGATTGAACTAGTTTATCGATAGTATTTTTTAATTTTTTATTACTCTCTTTTACCAAAATATCTTGGAGTTTTTTCTTTAACTCCTTGTGATCTAATTTGGGGAATAAATCAATATCAATCCGAACTTCACCATACTGAACATATTCACCGATATCTTTGCTCATGTTTAAAACCGTTGGTCCACTAATACCAAAATGCGTAAACAACAACTTCCCTTTTTCTACTCCGCGTTTTTCATTGTTTTGAAACACGGTAAGTTTAATATCCGACAGGGTTATTCCACTTAATTCTTTTGTCCAAAAATCTTTAAGCCGGACAGGCACAAGAGCCACATTACTTCCTGATGTTTTATGTCCCAGCTTTTTAAGCCAAGAGAAGCCTTCCCCAGTTGAACCTGTTTCTGGGTGCGATGTTCCGCCAGTTGCTAAAACACATTTTTTCGCAATTACTTCTTCTCCGTTTTTCAATTTAATACAAAAATCTTTAGTTTTTTTATCTATCGAAACACCAGAAACCTCCACGCCTGTTTGCACCATCACTTCACCTTCTTTCATATATTTTACTAAAACATCCCAAACTGATTGAGCTTTATCTGAAACAGGGAAAATTCTACCTTCGTTTTCCTCTTTAGTTTCCATTCCGCGTTTATTGAAGAATTCTAAAGTCTCCTTCACCCCAAACCGAGAAAAAGCTGAAAAGAGGAATTTATCACTTCCTTTGTATTTAGAAAGCATGATGCGAACATCTTTTTTGTTGTTTGTAACATTACACCTCCCACCACCGGTAATTAAAAGTTTTTTGCCAACCGTCGGATTTTTTTCAAGAAGAAGGACCGAGCGTCCAAGCTCAGCCGCACGCCCCGCAGCCATCATCCCAGCCGGCCCTCCACCGATTACAACAACATCAATTATTTTTTTATTTTTGATATTCATTCTAGTTTTTTACAAAATATCAAAAGATAAATTATTATTTCTCCAAATCCAAAGTTTCATCAATACGAATTTGCTCCACAAACTCTGGCACGTGAGAAACAATAATCATTGCCCCAAGATATTTATCTAAAGCCTGCGCAATAATCGGAATGTGTCGGAAATTTATGTGATTTGTTGGTTCGTCTAAAATAAGAAGTCCTGGTCTTTCGAGAACCAATCGAGCAAAAGCAACAAGTCCTTTCTGCCCTTCAGATAAACTTCCTATTTTTGTACGCACGACCTCTCCTGTCAAAAGGAACCCCGCTGCGACACTTCTCATTTTGTCTTCATCCCTCACATCCATTGCTTCCATTAAAGAGTCAAAAACTGTGTCATTAAAATTAAGTGTTGAAAAATCTTGTCGGTAATAACCAACTTTCACCCCTTTTGCGATAACAGCACCCTTAGCTTTTCCACCAGCCAACGCTTCAAGTAATGTACTTTTCCCAATTCCGTTTGGTCCTTTAAGTAATAGGTGCTGTCCGCGCTTTAAAGAAAGCTTAGCTTTTCTTTCAACTGGCTTATGGTTTTTACCAATAACTGAAAAAGAGGTTATGTTCAAAACTTCTCCAACAACTCCATCTTGAGCAGGAATAATAAATGAACGTATTGTCTTATCTTCCTTGCGAACATCAACCATTTCTTCCTCAAGCGCCTCTGCTCTTTCTCTCATTTTCTTGGCAACAAGACGCATTTGCCCTCCTTTGTGTGCGAAAAAGTTTGATTTATCTTTATTCTCTTGAATTTCCTTCGCGAGTTGAGCATTCTTTCTATTTTCTTTTTCAATACGTGCTGAAATTTCCTTAACCACGTCAAAATAATTGCCGGCGTATTGTTCAACCTTTCGTGTATATAAATCTAAATACAAAACACCGTGAGAAAACGAGTTCAAAAATTCAGCATCGTGAGAAATAACAATAACCGTTTTTTTATAATCAATAAGGAATTTTGTAAGATGTTCAATTCCCGCTGTGTCTAAATTGTTTGTTGGCTCATCGAGCAAAAGTAGATCTGGATTTTGAATAAGGGCCGAAGCAAGGAGCAATCTTGCCTGCTGTCCACCAGAAAAAGACTTCACTATTCTATCGTGTAATTTTTCGTGTCCTTTTAAATTGACCACCTCTAAAACTTCGTCAATTCTAGGGTCAATATCATAAACCTTATTTACAAAACATTTTTCAAAAAAAGCGCGCACAGTAAGATCCAAATCCTCTCTTGGAATAACCTGTCGAGATAGTGCAATTGATAGGTTATTAACAATATTTATTTTTCCACTTTCTGGCGTAAGTGCTTTTGTGATAAGACCAAAAATAGTACTTTTTCCAGCACCATTTTGTCCCATCAAAGTAATCTTCGTTCCACGACGAATGACAAAATCGGCCGTATCTAAAATAGGCTTGTTCGGCCCGTACTCAAAAGATACTTTTTCGAATGAAATTATACTATCTGCTTTTGCCATAAAATATTACTCTACCACATAAATTTAATACCCCACTAAAAAGAAAAGCACCCCGAACGAACGAGGTGCATTTCCCAAACGATGCTTATGCGCGTGATACGTTTGTTGCTGCTGGGCCTTTCTCACCGTCAGTAACTTCAAAGCTGACGACATCGCCAACCTTTAGTTCATCAAATGTGACACCGTTCAATTCTTTTGAATGGAAGAAAAGATCCTTTGACTCGCCTTCACGAGAGATAAATCCAAATCCTCTATCTGTGATAGTTTTGATTGTTCCTTGCATGTTGATTTCTTTTTTTATTGCTACTTAAATTGCTACTACGAAACTCGACTCTGCTCCTGTGCTTGTCTATATGTATAACATAAAAGCCACAAAAAATCAAGAATAACTAAAAAATCGCCATTATCTGGCGATTTTTTAGTTATCTACTTTTTACCTCCCTTCTTTGGTTTCTTCTTTTCCTTACGCTGACGATCATTTCCTTTTGCCATAAAAATTTATTTTTAGTTTCTAATAACCTAATTATACCAAAAACAAAATAATATCCACAATATTTTGTTCCTAATTTATCTCATAAACAACGTCCTTTCTCTCCACAATTATTTTCCAGCCATTACGTTGCGCGTGTTTATACAACTTCATGTTTGGGTTAAAGCAGATGGGCGTCACAACACTCTCTAAAAGAGGGATATCGCTCTCGGTATCACCGACTCCAATCGAGCCATCAAGTGTTAAGTTTTCTTTTTCTACTGCGCGCTTCACAATATTGGCTTTATTCATTATCAAATGCTCATCTATCGATTTTCCTGTGAATCTATCAGTTGGACCAAGTTCTAAAAGAGATCCGTAAACTTTATCAAACCCCAACCCCTTACAAAATTTTTCAGCAATCCCTTTTGGTGAATGTGTAATAGCTAAAAGAAAATATCCTTCTTTTTTTAATTTAGTGATTAAATCACGAGTATAGCGATACGTATGATTTTGATATCTCTCTATCACTGTTTTTGATGCTTCAACAAAATCAGCATAATAAACACCCTTGATATGTTCCTTAAAAGATTTAACCACCGCCCCGATGTATGACTCGTAATCTCCTTTACGCATCAACCAATACTGATGCTCCTTTTCGTATTCCCTGCGGACTGACTCATCTAAATTCCCACGTTCAATAAGAACGTCCATCAATTCAATCAACAAACTAGAGCGAAAAATTGTCCCATCTATATCAAAAATAGCAACTTTCTTCATTTAATCATTATATAACATAATTGAACCCAAATGCTTTTTCTAAAATAGTCAGTTTAATTCCCGCGAATCTTTTTTCTGAAAATCATAGCGACAATAAAGAAACAAGTACTACTCAAAACAATCCACAAAAAAAGACTCCAAAAATTACTAAAAATAAGAGCTCCGCTTGAGTAAACCAAAACAATGGCAAATGGTATCTCCGAAATGATTGTCGCCGCTAAATATTTAAGGAAGTTATAACGTAAACTACCCAAAACAAGGCCTGTAATCTCAGATGGTAGGGCCAAACGGAAAAGTACAACCAAAATAAATTCAGAATGTTCAGAAAACTTTTTTTGATACATCTCTACTTTCTTAAGAGGAAGAAATCTTTTAAAGAGAACATATAAACCATATTTCCCAACCGCGTATGAAATAACAGAACCGATAATCCAGCCCGTAAGTAAAAGGATAAATGTTAACTCCTCTCCCCAAGCAAAAACGGCGAACGGCACCGCGGGGATACTAGAAAGAGGTGAAAGCACTGCTGAAAAAGCAGCAAAGAAAACAAAAACAAACATTCCGATAATCTTACTTTCAATAATATAAGAAATAACGGCGTTTTCTATTTTACTAAAATCCGCTTGAAACAGAGTCAGCACAGCAAAAACAACAGCGAAAGTGGCGAGGATAATAAAAATAGCTATCTTCTTCTTCATTTAAATAAAGTCTACCACGTTTCCCCTCTCTCAACTGTTTGTCTCAACGAATACCCGTATCGCAAGAAATTATTACGTCTGTATATTTATCTGGGGAAATAGTAGTTTCTATATCAACACAATTGGGAAATTTTTCTCCACTGAAAGCAGAAATGACATATGCCCCAGGCGGAAGGGAAAAATTAAAAACACCGTTCTCGTCTGATCTACCAACAACAAACACGGAACTTGAGTCGATATGACGCACGGAGATATTTGTTTGATACGGCTTATCGTTACACTTTGGATCGGCTGGATTTTGTACCACAGGACAAGTTGGCCCGAGTAAAACCTTTCCGTTGACTCCCGACTTAAACGGCAAAATACCAGCGGGGTTATTTATTTTTTCAAATAGTACTGGGATTTCAAGCGCATCATCATTTTCCGGTAAACCAGAAGGGTTATCTTTCTTTAAAATCAAAACTCCATTATTTTTATAATCAGGATTTTCAAATATAAGTTTGGCAGTAAATGGCACAAATTCTGCCGTCATCCAATCTCCCTCAGCTTTAGCAACACCGCTTGCGATTATAAGCCCATCCCAATTGGTCAAAACAACAGGAAAACTCGCCTCAAAAAACCAATTACCTCTAGCTTTTCCTTTAATCGTAAGCGGGCTACTTATCGTTTGGTTTGGACGAGGCGAATCAACGACAATTAAATTTGTTTTATCTAACTCATTTCCAATATTTTCAAAAAAAGTTTGTCCATCATATCTACATTGTCGCGGGTAACTTTCCATAATTGGCCCCCCCAAAGAAGCGCAATCTTCAAAGCTGTTTACGGTGATTATTTTTTTATCTTCAATAAAATACGCAGTCACAATAATAGCTACGAAAATCAAAACCAAAATCCCGATTATGCTGTTTCTCATGTATTTAGGCATATTGTTTAGCAAAAGATTCTATTTTTTTAAGTACTGGCAACATTCCACGACCTTTTTTTGTTAAAAGATAAGAAACCGAAAGCTTATCTATAGCTTCTTTTTTTCTATCAATAAAACCTTCGCTTTCAAGGGTCTTTAATCTGTTTGTTAAAGTGACAGGATTCAAATCGCCAACCTCACGCTGTAGTTCGCAAAAACGTTTTTCTCCGGAAGATAGTGAATTTATTATAAAAAGAGTCCAAGTGTCTCCAAATATCTTCAAGCCACGAGCTAAAGCCTTACCACAAACTGGCTCGTTTTTTATTTTTTTATCAGTTTTTTTAGAAATTACTTGACTCATTGTTTTAAATAGAATACTATAGTTTTTATAGTACTATAAAAATATTAGCAATAACAATATCGTACAATAAAATTAAAATTATGCAAGATGAAATAAAGAAAGCGCTTTCTTGGCGTTATGCAGTTAAAACATTTGATTCCTCTAAAAAATTAAGTGATTCAGAGGTTAACACTATCCTAGAAAGTGCCCGTATGGCACCTAGTTCTTTTGGCGTAGAACCTTGGAAATTTATCGTTGTCTCTAATCCAGAAATCAGAGCAAAAATAAGAGCCGTCAGTTACGATCAAACAAAAATAACCGACGCTTCTCATTTGATAGTGATTGCTCGCCGTACAGATGTCCGCGAAAACATTACTCGTGAACTTGTGGAGAGAACCGCAAAAGCTCAAGGGAAAGATGTTTCCGAGTTAAAGGGGTTGGAAGACATGGTTAATGGGGCAATCTCGTATAAATCAGACGAAACCTTAAGCGCTTGGGCACAATCTCAAACATATATTCCGCTTGGAATGATGCTTGAAACAGCAGCGCTTTTAGGAATAGACGCTGGACCAATGGAAGGATTCACTGCAACCGAAATAGACAACATCCTAGGACTAAAAGAGAAAAACCTAGCAACAGTGACAATGCTTGCTTTAGGACACAGAGGTGATGACTCTTTCGCAGAACTACCAAAAACCCGCCGAGATTTTGATGAAGTTGTTGAATTCGTTAATTAAACAAAACAAAAATTACCAAGAAAGACCGCACAATATTGAGTGCGGTTTTTCTTTTTTAATCAACTTTTTTAAATCTTGGTATTTTTTCGCCGTCTTTTTCTACAAACTCCTTAAACATCGCAAGTGGTCTTACCCACAAACCACCATCATCGTCTAAATGTTTGTACACAACCATCTTTTCAAGCGTTTCGCTATGGTTTGCTATCCCAATAACCTCATACAAACCACCTTTATAGTGCCTGTACTTCCCTAATTCAATTTCGTCATTATTTTCCATTACTTTAGTTTTTCTAAAACAAGTCTTTTTATTTCTTCCTTATTAAAATTACTATTATTTATAACTCGCAAAAGTGGTAAACCCGCCCCATTCAAAATTCTCTCAACTTCTTCATCTCGCCTCTTTCTGTTCTCTATCTCATGGGTTCTATCATCTAACTCAATAGCAAGAAGTGGTTTTATATAGGCTTTGTCACACACCACAAAATCAACTGATTTCTGGTTAATATGCCGAAAAGAAAAAATTCTTTTCCCAGAATACGATTTAGGGTAAATTATTTCGTCTAAGTGTATCTGCGGAAATACGTGATATTGACCACCTAACACCTCGACCAAAATATCAAAAAAAATGTGTTCTGCTCGACTCATTAAAAAATCCTTCCGACCATAATCAAAAACAGGTTTCTCTTTTTTGTCCGAAGATTCACTTGCGGTAAAAATTTCAAAAGCAATAACCACCGCTATCAATAGGACAGTAAAAATTACTAAAATTGTCATAATCTATTTATTTAAAAACGTTATAGTTAATTGAAGAACTGTCGCAAAGGAAACCCAAAGAAAATACGGAATATTTATTAAAGCAATCCATCGAGCTTTTGGCCAAATAGAAAACATCGCCCAAATAAGTGTTGCGAGAACTAAAAGAATATCTACCGACGCGAGAATATTATTTTTTAAACCAAACTGAATCCAAGTAAAAGAAAAGTTAAAAATTAGGTTTAAGATGAAAGGCAAAGCAACTATTAAAGTAATTTGTTTTTGCCACAACATCAGAAAAACTTTTCCAAAAGAAATAGCTATCAGAATATAGAGAACACTCCATACTGGTCCGAAAATCCATGCTGGTGACGCCCAGGTTGGCCTGATTAATTCCTGATAAGAAGAAAAATTATTCATATAAATATAATACCCTACTATCTATATTACTTAAAACAAAAGCGCCCCGGATAAACCGGAGCGCAATAAACCGAGAAACACGGCGAACGGAGACCTAGATAAGGGCCATCCCCCAGTACTCGTGCTGACCACGAATACCGACTGGGCCGATGATCGCTTCTTTCCCGCGAAACTTGTCGAAGGTGCTATCCTTCTCGATTTCGTTTGCGTAGACAAGAACGCCGTCCTTGAGGTGCGATACCCCTTGAGCAAGGCTAGTGGGGCCTCGCCCTCCGAAAAACTGCTTCGTGGAGTAAACACGCATAAGTGCGTTCTTCAAGAAAGGGATGTCTTCTTTCAGATAAGAACCGCCGTAGCTCATGAACCAAACTGGATCATGATGAAACCAAATGGTCGTTGTGCCAGCAGACTTACCCGCCTCTGAAACACAGTAGCGGTCGACGACACGAAACCACTCGTTCCTGTACAGAAGTCCTGTGATGTAGGCGGTTTCCTCGCCACCAGAACTTCCTGTGACATCAATCTTCTTAGCGGCGGCCTTTGATCCAGATGCCCATCCAAGCGACATCGCATGGAAAAATGCTTCGCGAGCGCCGACGAGAATTTCATCTCTTTTTTTCATCTTCCGACCTCCTGTATATAAGGTTGCAAAAACGACAAAATGTCGCATAGCAATTACAACTAAACATAAGCTACCTCAAATTAGCGCTATGTCAATTTATGCCGTACGGGTTTATTTTATCGAAAAATAAATGAACCACTATCAAACTTTAATCCAAAAACCAATTCTCCTTTTACTGTAAAGTGGTAGCTTTCCGTTTCGGTGAGCATTTTAGAAAATAGAGCTTCTTGTGAACCTTCACAATACATTAAAGTAGAGAACATTTCGCTAAATGTTATTTTATTTCCCTTCGTTGAGTATTTACCATTTACGGTATTACAATCTGTTGTTGCTGAAAAATTTCCGTCATCTTTTAAAACAAGAATGAAAGTATTTTCTTTGTTTGGTAATATTTTTTTACCATCATTATAAGAAGTCGAGGACCATGACCACTTCTTCATCCCAAGTGTCATTTGCGGTGTATTCGCTTCCCCTTCAAAATTTTGAGCAACCTCACCAAACTGCATCGTTTTTGGATCAAGCTTCAACCAAATACTTTTTCCTAAAGATGGCCGTGCCGTCATTGGTTCTCCCGGAAGACGAACAGCATAATTAACAACGATAACGTTTTTCCTACTTGTCCCCATAACTGTGTTCCCTTCTTCTATGTGTGTTGTCTGCGGAGCAATGCGGTCACCCAACAAAACAGCGTGTGAGCCGATATATCCGTCAGGAGTATTTAGAGCAGCAACAACATAAAAAAATACACCACTACCGCCTGTCTCTTGAGTTAATAGAAAAGCTATGTCTTCTCGCCCATCATCGTTAAGATCGTGCTTAACTTCATTACCAAAAACTCGCGTAATTATTTTTGAAGATGAATCTGGAGTAATTTCAACTTCTGACAATCCATTTACTAGGGTGACCTCTTTTCCTTCAATAATATATGTCGCATCAAGATAACTTGAAGCAGGTAATGTTTTAGGAAAATCGACATTTTTTAAACTAGAATTATTTGGTGGTGGTAAAAATTTCATTCCCGCAAACAAAACAACGAGGACGGCAATAAGTACTAAAATTTGTTTAAATATTGGGTTCATATACACACATTATATACCAAACTTCTTGCTATTTTAAATTTGAAGCAAAAAAAAAGACGCCCTGGGGCGTCTCTTGGGGTGCCGATATTTCTATCGGCGGGTGGTTTCGTCCTTCGTCAGGACTTCTTGAGCTTGACCTCGTAGCCGAGGCCGCCCATCAGGACTTCGAGCTCGGCCGGCGTGGCGGTGATGACCGGGCCGTTGGTTTCGTCGCCGTCGCGGCAGATGGCGAACGATTCGGTGCCGGCGATCTTCTGGCTCTTCAGCGTATGAACATCGATGCCGGAAGTCGGCGCCTTGCCGGAATGCTTCACCCAGGCCTTGTGGTCGAGGACCGAGCGGTCGGAGAAGCCGGCCTTGCCGTTGGCGAAGATGACGGAGAGCTTCGAATGGCTGACGGTACCAGTGGCGGCGGAGCCGGATTGGTTCTTGTTCATTGGTAATACCTCCAAAAATTGACGAAAGGATTGAAACGGAATGTACATCCACTTGCGCCCATCTGGGAACAAATGAAATCGACCACGAAAGGTCGACTGGGCTATATTACATGACAAAAATATAATGTCAAATATTTATATACCCACCAGCCAAAAATTTTATAAACTAGCGAGCTCCTCTTCAGCTTTTCTAATATTTTCGTCTTTTTTGGCTTGCCTCAACATCCTTGCAGAGTCTGTCTCCCAGTCATGATTTTTTAATAGATTCAATGCAAAACCATAAAAACCTTTTTTCGCTGCCGGGTCAGATAAATCAATCTTAAGCTCGTCTGCAATTTTTTTTCTATTAACAAAAAAATCGTCTCTACCAAAATTACTAACATCAGCGTCTAAGATATATCTATTACTACTTCTCTCGTGAGATAACGATGGAATTCCCCCCTCCACAACAATCTGTGTATCTAAAATATTTGCGATAACTTCTTCTCGTGCTTCTTCGGATAATGTTTTATAGGCCTCGCTTTGTTTAAATAATTCTACAGCGATAGGTTCGTTCTTTTGATATTCCTTAATAAAACCAACGTCGTGCCACGCGGCAGCGACAGCTTGCTGTTCTATTGTCTCCCTACTTGCACCATCGGCAAGAGCAAACAAAATTGCCTCACGAATAACATCTTCTGTGTGAGTCTTGTTGTGATAGTGGAGTTCGCCCGGTAATTGGTCGAGTATTGCAAAAGCCTCAATAATCTCTGGCTTTTTTATAATCTCAGCATAAACGACCTGCGCTTCTTTTCGAAGCTCCTTTTCTAAGGTTTCCTCTATAATTCCAGCTTTTTGTCTTTCCATACTTAAAAGATAGCAGATTATTAATTTTTGTCTTGTGTTTTTAAAACTCCTAATTTCGACTACCCCAACGCACACGAGCCCAAGCTCGTTCGTGGAAATAATAAAGTAGAGTGCTGTATAAATTTACAAAAAGAACAATTCCGGCAGAAATAGCTATATTCTGTGTGAAAAAATAAGCGACAGCAGAATCAACGCTAATAGATAGCGCGCGATAACTAATAGACTTTATTGCTGAACGATGATGTGTCTCGATTGATTTATTTTCCATTTTTAAATGATATCAAAACAAAACACAAATACCGAACGCAATTAAGATACAAACCGAGTGCCGACTTTTTCTCCACGCACCACATCCGCTAAAATATTTTTTCTTTTCCCAGCAACTATGTGCACAGTTATTCCTTTTTGCGACAATTCTTTTGCAACAGAAAACTTAGAAACCATACCCCCTCGCCCAGAAACTGATTTATTCATACTAATAAGCGAAGCGACTTCATCAATATTTGAAGTATTAACTTCAGGCACAGTTTTATTTTTTTCATCCAAAATTCCATCTGTACCAGTTAGGATTATCACTGCATCAACTTCAAGTTGTTTTGCCACAAATCCAGCGAGCTCGTCATTATCGGTAAAAAGAAGTTCTGCAATCGCAACGACATCGTTTTCATTCACCACCGGAATCACGTTATCTAAAAGCAACCCTTCAAAACAATTTTTCATATTAAGGTAGTGCGTTTCATCACGAAAATCTTCTTTGGTCGCCAACACCTGTGCGCAGTAATAATTATGCTTTGCGAAAAACTCAGAATAAGTATTCATCAATTTCACTTGTCCAACCGCAGCAAAGGCCTGCTTTCGCACAACATCAGATTTAACCTCAGGAAGAGAAATCAAACTCTTTCCGGCGCCGACGGCGCCGGAAGTCACAAGCACAACCTGTATCCCCATTTTTCGTAGCTCTACAATCTGCTCAACAATATGTTCCAAAAAATTTAAATCTAATGTTCCATCTTCTTTAGACAAAACCCTTGTTCCAATTTTTACGATAACTCGTTTCATTCCGAAAATTATACACTAAACACGAGTTAGAAATAAAAATAACCACAAGTATTAATTTTTCTTTTTTGTCTGACGTTGTGGTAAAGTATTTTTCGAACAATTTCGTTCTTTTTAGGAGTAGCCACCATGCATGAAATAATTTTGCATGAAGTGGCAACCCCACTTCGTGTAGATATCCAAAGCTGGGATTCTCCGTCTGAGGCCAACGACCGGTCGTACAGAAACTACACTCGTTTTCTCCGCCGTTATGATCGAATCGCGTGGCAACACCACGATTGCTCGTACTGCAACGAATCAATACGTCCCGGCGACTACTACGAGGCTTATGTCTACGTATCGAAACAAAACGGAGAGAAAAGTCGCGTATGGGTGGAAAAACGCCACTATCCTGAATGTCCAGAACGCCTTCGAGATCTCGAAGAAGAAATGAAACGCATGTGGGAAAAAGAGGATAGAGAAAGAGAAAAGGCCGACCGAAAA
>CAZOFV010000010.1:0-24460 GCA_964579635.1 uncultured Candidatus Saccharibacteria bacterium | reverse complement strand
CTAGGCAGACTCTTCCGTAGTTGGATGGTACAAACGGAGCAGAAGCGTTACAAACCCCATCACAACCTATTGTTCCTTGATTTGAACCACAGACGTTTGAGGATGAGCAGGATTGGCCGTAATTAATTGGTACTGAAGGAGCAGAAACACTACAACCACCACCACACACGATAGTTCCCTGGTTTGTTCCACAGGCACTTGATGCTGAACAAGCACCACCAAAGCTAGGAGTATCGTGATAATCTCCAGATTCACAAGACGCTGGTATTATTTCCCCGCCAAAAAACCCTCTAGGGGAACTAGATGTAAAACCAACTTCTGGTGAACCTATCGCTATTTTTTTATTTTTTGTATTAAAAATATCTTCCCCTGCACCAAAGACAAACAACACACCGACAAAAAAAATAAGCAGGAATAATTTTCTTTTAATTTCTCTAAAAAAATAAGAGTCTTTGTTCATTGTTGTTGATTTCATAATATCACGTAAAACCAAACCATAAATACAAACTTATCCACCTTTTTAACTTTCAATATTATCTATTAATCCAAGGTTCCCCTTTATTGATTCCTTCATTGCACTAAGACCATCACCGTAGATCTCTGGGTCATTACCTGGATATGCCACTCCCCATTCGTCGACATTCATACTTTCTGCGATAGATAAAGCTTTGATTAAAACATTTCTTGCTTCATTTTTTTGCCCAAGATTAATTAAGGCAACACCCTTTGAATTTAATAACCAAACACTGTCAGGATAATATTTCAAACCACTATCGGCAGTAGCAAGAACTTTTTTATAATCACCCATCCTAAAATAAACCCACGCTAAATCGTTATACCCCGCCCAACTATCTTTTTTCCATTCAAGAAACTCAATAAAATCACTCTCCGCATCGCCAAGTTTATTATCATATCCATTAATAAGACCTCTGACATAGTACGAGCGCTTAAAGTCTGGGTATAATTCAATTTCTTTATTAATTTCATTTCTTGCCAGAGAAAATTCATTTTTTATGAAATAAAGACGAGCCATTTGGTAGTGAAGTCTTTTCAAAGAGCTGTCGATGGCTAAGGCTTTTTTGTAATACTTCTCACTTTTGTTCAAATCATAGGCCCCTTCCCCAAAATAGTAGTTGCCAATATTAAAAAATAAATCTGCATCATTTTTACTTAACAGTGTTGCAGCGGTTTCAATATGAAAATTATTCCAAACTATAGAAGCAGCACGATTATGAAAAACAAATAAAGACCCGCTGATCAACAAAAGCACAAAACACGCTAATAGAAAATTTGTTTTTATTCTTACTTTATTCATTTAATCAAAAAACTTCCGTATCTCCATATTACTACATCGCTACGGAAATGGATGCGGGTATGGATTTAATTTGAAATTTTCAACACCTTTATATTTAGCAAACTGACTTAACCTGTCACTATCAAAAGTTCCATATTTTTCTACTAAAAATAACGGGAAGCAAAAAGGTATAAACGACTGAGCCACACGAAACCCTAATTTATCCATTGCTTTATTTTTAGGAAAATACACGAAAGGGGTATACTCGCTTCCCAGTTTAGTAAAAATATTTTTAAAAATATTTAATTCATCTCCTTCCCCTAAAACATTAATACTATTGTTTACATAATTAGCCACGTCGCCAGAAATAAACCACTTAAAAAGGTTGGTCCAATCATCGCCTTGCCACATTGTTATTCTTTTATCTCTGTCGATATCACTTATGAATGGGGTGAAATTACTAACCTCAACCCCTGCTTGATCCCTATCAAGATTAGCGACACATTGTTGAGCTTCTTCTAGTGCTTTTCTGATTGCAGAATGCAAATCAACACCAGCACCACCGGATACAGCAAAAGATTTTTTATTTAAATTATTCTTTCCAACAACAACACACGCTGAAGGGATGCCTATGTTAGTTGTTGTCTCTAAGACATAGGTATCAACACCAATACTCTTAAAATCTTTTACGTACAAAAACAAATCTTCGGGTAATGATTCGTTTGCGATAACCTTTGGCGCAATTTGCGTCAACCAATGCACCAAAAAAGAATCTCTTTCTATGTATTCCAATATTGAATTTTTAATAACATCCTCCTTGGAAAAACCGCCAGCCGAACCGCTCGTGGTTGGATTCATGGTTATTATATTTTTTTTGCGTCTCCACGAAGTAAGGCTTATTGGTATCAAAGCAATCTCGTTTGTTAAAAAATTAAACCCCCTTACCCACCCTATTGCTTGATCATCGTCTACCCTCAACTCCTTAAACAACTCCTTTTGTTGTGACAAAAACCGATGATACACAGGTGGATAAAAAATATTTTTATATTTTGTTTTTAATTCACTAAAAGAACCAGTAATGAAATCGCTATTTTCATCATAAAGCCCAGATACAGCTCTTTCTATTAATTCCCCTATTGCCTTGGAAAGAGCTGTGTCACTATTCTTGTGGTGCCCAGTACTTTTTACTAAAAATTCTTCTCCGTCTAAAAGGCGCGTACTATATATTTTTATATTCCAATAAGAAGCTGTGTTTATTTTATTTACCGAAGACAACATCTTGTTTCTGTTCAAGAAATTAATAATTATATCGTACGCCGGGCTATGGTCATGGTGATATTTAATATAAACATCCTTAAACCATGAAAACTTTAAAAATAAAGACAGTAGAAAAAGATGAAATCTATCGCCAACACCAAGCGGTAATTTCCATGGTCCATTTTTTTGCATTTGGCGAATATCGTCAACGTAATCTTTCGCTAAAATATATCCAGGTGAATTAAATAAATTGTTTTCCATAAAGCTAAAAAGAAATCGTATAAACCAAACTCTCGCTACTGCCGTCTAATTTAAGCAGACCCTCTACCCTTATGTCGTTGGACGACCCATTCGGAATAAAAGTTAAACCATTCTCAACCCCAGATAACAATATATTCTGCCCAATATGCCCTGCTTCTAATAAAATGTAACGATAACCCCGACTTCCGTATTTACGTGTAGCACGATCAAAAACGCTAGTTAAGCAAATCATCCCAAAACCACCAACCGCCCATTTATCGCTTTGATAGAAAAGTATCTCACCAGAAGAAAAACTTCTTCGCTCAACCAACTCAAGACTATGAGTTTGAAGTTCGTAATGATATACGCCAGATTCTAACCCTTCTATATTTTTAAACAAAATTAAATATAACTCGACTGAATACCTTGCCCCACCAGAAGGTGCTGTTCTATGAATTGTTCCGTCTTTTCTTTTTATTTCTCCACAAGCACACTTTAATATTTTTGATATTTTCTCTAAAGTAACAAAATTGTCTGGTAACGATTTGCGGTCGGACGATCTTTTTTGTAAAAGATTAAATAATTCAGTATTAAAATTATCACTAAGTTTTATCGGGTCAAAAAATGGAATTTTCTTATACTCTGTGGTTTTCCAACTTATCGGCCACTTTGTTATATCAGCAGGGATTTTTATTAAACCACCCTCTGTTTTATCTTTAGTTGACCTGTGAAAAAATTTATATAAAAATGGATTCATTGCGTGCTAATAATACTACATACGCACGCCTTCAAACAATTTAGTGCCTATTTTATTGGTATTGACTTTTGGCTTGCAATATTGTATGCTTACAGGAGCTTTAGATTCTTTTAAATTACCTGTACTCACACACAACCAAGGAGGGCTTCACCATGAAACTCGTCAAACTTGTAGTTGCCTTCGCTGTTTCACTTTCTTCGTTTTGGGCATTTGCCCAGGAAGCTTCGGCGCCAGAACCGGACAAGAACCTCGTCGTGAAGACTTGCAAAACCGGCTACTATCTGCGCGAAAAGCCGCAATGCCTCACAACGGAGTTCCTTGAACGCCGTGGCGACGACCTGGTTTTTCTGATTCAGGAGGACGGAAGCCAAGAAAAAAAGGAGTCCATTTTCACCCGGGACCTCAGCACGAAGGTGCGCCCGTATCCGCCGGCGACATACAAACCGCACTCCTATTTCCTGCAGTTTCCAATGAAAAACGGGAGCAGCTGGAGGGGGCTGTTTGAACAAGACTCCAGTGGGCGCGTGCAAAACCGCACGAGAAACGCTGAAGTCGTTGGTTACGGCGACATCACGCTGCCGGCCGGTGTCTTCAAGGCCTACGAAATTCGCGCTACCAACCAGCTAAGCACGGCCAACCGCCCGGCGATGGAGAAGTACTTCTACTGCCCCGCGCTGTCGATCGTGTGCTCTTATGAATCGCAAGATTTCGACATGCACGTCGTCGTCGTCGAAGTGCGGAAAAAGGGACAATGAAACAACAGGCGGCCAAAAACCAAATTACCCGGGACAACCCGGGTAATTTTTTATATTAAAAACTCCAACCTAAATCAGATAAAAACTTTTTAAACTTTTGATCCATTGAAGCAAGTAATAAAATATCCTCCTTTACCACACCTCCTAGATTATTTTGATTCTTTAAAAACGAGGTCACATCACTGTTTTTATATTTATCTGTTTCATAAAGATGACTTAAAAGTATACTCACTTCATTTGATTTTTCTTTACCGTAAACCCTAGCCAAAAAAACAGCATAGTGATAATAAGTAAAACCTTCTGTAGAGTATAAATTATATAATTTTGAATATACTAAAGATTTTTCAAAAAAATCTGCCGGATTTCCAAAAGAAGTATCTCCAAACAAATACATTTTCATGGAAATAATACCTTGCCTATTTAAGATGACTGGAATTCTTGGGGCGTTTGGAGTATTTTCTATATCCTTTATACCTTTATCAACAAGATTTAATTTTTCCCTAACAACCGTCTTCATCAACTCTATTTTTGTCTTTGTTTCTTGGTCATCTAAACCACTAGCTTTTATTCTTACTAATTCACTCGCATACCACTGAGCAACTCTGGCTTCCGATAACGGTAACGGGTAAAAAGTAGTGCCATACTCAAAAAGCTTTCTCATGCTAATATCTCTATCTTTTTCCGTAAGGAAACTTTGGTACGGCTCACCTTTAAAAATAGAATCAAACAATTCTTTGTTATATGTTGAGTAATATTCATTACCCATTGCCTCAACAGCATAGGCCCTAGTTACGTTCGAGTAGTCAGGGTTTCCTGCCACACTCTTAAACGTCTCCGAACCTAAATCAAATTTCCCTAATTTGTAATATAGGCGTCCAATACTAATTTTTATTATTCCAATTTCTTCTACTGTACCAGCCACCCCTATAGCTTTTTCGTATTCCAAGATAGCAAGTTCATGATTCCCTTCGTTTCTAAGCTTATCCGCACTGGCTAAAAATTGATTTTCTTTCGCCAAAACATCTCTTTTTAAAGAAATATTTTTATTCTTGTTTAACTCTTCAGTTAGTCGCTGGTTGGGAAACCCCGCTTCTTTACTGGCGTTTTTATAAAAAAAGAAATAGGAGAGATAAACAGAAGAAACAACCACTACCCCAAGAAGGAAGTAAATCAAAAAAGTTAGTTTTTTACTTATCATTATAAATTAAATAATTCTTTACTTATTAGTTTGGTTTTAAAAACTAACCGCAATCACCGCCACTACTACTACCGCCACCGTCCCCACTACCGCCATCACAACCACTACCACCGCCACCACCACTACCAGCATCAACTAGTGCGTTAGTACCCTCACTACCCCCACCACTGAAGAATGGATTTGAAAATGGGCTTGGAACGTCTGCTTTAGCAACTGGTATAAGAAAAGAGCCGTCTTTTGAGTAGTTAGAATTTATATACCCACCTATCGTTCCTAATATACCCGTAACTAAGATACCTAGAAAAAATGATGTTTTCTTTTTTGCTTTTTGAATCATGTTGTTAATAAGTATATGTATAAACAAAAACTAGGGCAAGAAATAATAATTTATATCTCTTGTTGCTTTTTAGAATTTACGAAACCGCGCAAGGAATAACTAACGATGAGACACTCTCCTTATTGAGAAGATCTTTAATTTCATCTAATGCACGAGTAGAAACAATTGGAAGTCCTTCTGCTAGCCATTTTTCTATTCCACCATCAATCCTCCTTAAATTAAGGAAGCCGAAATGTTCCAAGTACCCATACGCAACACCTGAAGCACGGCCACCGCTACAAATAAGCACTATTTGCTTGCCTGTCTTTGGAAGATTGTGTCTTTGATCATATAAAGTATGGAGTGGCATATTTATAGATCCTTCTGCGTGAACTGCGTTATACGCATCTACCGGTCTTACGTCTATAAACAAAAAATTATCTTTATTCTTAAGAAACTCCGTATAAAAAGCCTTTGGCTCAATATCTTTTATTGTCGGTTCAATAATATTTAAGTTCTTTAGTGGGGTTAAATAAACCACCAGTATGGTCACCACAACAGACGAAACGGCAATCAATATTTCTTTTAAGCTCATAATCATAATTTTTATTAAATTTAAACAGTAATACTCTTCTAACAAATTGTATCACAAAAAATATTCACTATGTAAATAACTACTACACACCCTTTGTTTTGTCTTTAATTAAACTATAAAAAAATTTATATAAAAATGGATTCGTTGCGTGCTAATAATACTGCATGCGCACGCCTTTAAACAATTTATTAAAAACAAAGCGGGGCGGGTATTAAATATACCCGCCCCTAAAAATTCTGAAACATAACTCTTCCTTGCTACTTGGCGACCTTCTTGAAAACACCATTGTTGCGACCACCAGAAGGATCGTGATACTTAGCCCAAATGGTATCTCCATGATACTCGAAAACGCAAGTGCCGCCCCTTGCCTTATTACAAAGCCAGGAAAGCTTGTCCCCGCTGATCTCGGCGCCTTCAAACGGCCAGGGCTTTTGAGAATCGCTCGGCCCATAGGAGCCCTTGGCAATACAGTTTGTGTCGACCTCATTGACCTCGAGGCGCATTTCACCATAGTTGCCATAATCCCATTTCCCGGTCCATACCCCCAAAAAAGCGGAGCATTGAGCCGGAATATCTGCCGATGGCGTTTTGGATGCATCACCCTCACCGGCAGCGAGCATCGTCTGGGCAGAAACACCGAAACAGAGACAAGCAAAAAACAACGTCAAAAAACTTTTGATGGTTTTCATAACAAATCTCCTTCTTTTTGTTTAAAAACGAAAGATTCTTTGAAAGGTGCGGTTTTGCCACCCTTATTTAATTATAACATATATTATAATTAATGCAAGTTAGCCAAATAAACACTAGGTAAATAAAGCAACTAATGTAAATTTATTTAAAATCAGACCCTATCCACCCGTTAGACATAAGCCATGCCTTAAATTCCGGTACCCTGCTTGCAATTAATAAAACATTTCGCTTGCTGTAAATATCCATTCTTACATAATTACTACCTTCTAGTTTTTGCTCAAACCTTGAATTTATTATTTTTATAATAACACTTCCTTTATATGAATTAGATTTCTTTGTGTCGAAACCTAAGATTGGACCCAATGCTACCTTAATTTCTTCGGTTGTACTTGAGTCAAGTATTGCTAGGGTTGAAGCATTTATGAGAGATGTAAACATGTTTAACTCAACAACAAAACGAGCGGAATAATCCATTGCAAAGGTAAAAATTTCTCGGGATGTTTTAGTTGAAACGGTATTAACGCCAATGGCCTCAAGATAACGAAGGGTGGCGGAATACTGATTTAACCCAACTAAAATATCCCTAGCTGGAATATCACTTGATGTTAACTTCCCTTCTAATATTTTTACAACATCATCATTAGATGCAGACAAAAACTCTAACGCTTTTTTTATATCGCGCTCCACATTTTTTAAATAAACACCATTCTCATCTTCTAGTTGGTTCTTGCTGAAATACGCATTTCCAGCATACTGATTTGCTGCTGTTGCTAAACCAGCAATATCTGCATATCCATGTCTGTACAACACTTCTACATAAGCAAGGTATACGTCATAAGACTCTTTGTTATAGATTTGTGATAATTTTTTATCTTTTAATTTAAGGAAAGCTTCTGGATAAATATCTTCTGCCTCCTTAAGAAAAGAGAGCTCTGGGTTATTTTCTGCATAATCATAAATTTCGTAGATATTACCTCCGTTGTCGAAAAATCTATGCGTAATAAAATAAGCAGCTGATTTTGTTTCTGCGTCATTAACACCATTCTTAATATCTTCCACTAAAGATTTCTGAAGGGCCTCTGGTTTGTTTTGTAATAAACTTTCGTAATAAGCTTTGTCGCTCTGTAATAAACTTTCGTAATAAGCTTTGTCACGTTGTGCTATTTTGTTTGCCTTATCTTTTTCAAAAAGATAAAAAACGCCAAAAGAAATAAAGAAAAAAACAACTAGTGTAAAAATACTAATAAAAACAACCTTATAAGAGTTTCCATCTACTGGATCCTCTTGTATATAAAAATCATTTTTTATCTCATCCATAACTTAATAGCAAGAACTACTGCTACAATCCCCACCGCTACCACCACCATCTCCACTACCGGCATCAACAGAAGAACTGTCTCCGTTAAGACCAGTACCAGAAAGTGGATTTGGAACATCTGCTTTAGCAATAGGAGTAAGGAAAGAACCGTCTCTTGAATAGTTAGAGCTTATATACCCACCTATTATCCCCAACACACCCGTTACTGAAACGCTTATCAAAAATAATGTTTTCTTCTTTGCCTTCTGGATCATATTAACGGTAAGTATATCACTCAATAATTTGTATTTTGTGGATAACTACTACACACCCTTTGTTTTCCTAAGCAAAGAAGCGCCTATTAATATATGGGCTGTAGCATCAATCCACACCTCTTGGTTTAAATTATCGTGACGAAAACCACCTAAAATTTTCTCCTTAATATCGTTTTTAATAAAAAAAGTATTTTCTTTTGTGTATTGCGTGTCCATAATCCATAGCATTGTTTTCTCAATCACTTTTTTATTTTTTTCTAAATCCAAAGACAAAACCTCAAATATTTTTCCTGTCCCCCTAACATAAGAAAATGCTGAGCCATCTTTACTTGGGAAACTACCATCTTTTAACTGTTTTGAAACATACCAATCGTTAATTTTACTAGCATTTGCTAGTAGTTCTTTGTTATTTGTTTTTTTACCTATCTCGTTAAATAAGTATATTAATTCTGGGTACCTAGCTAGCTCTAACCCACCTTCCTTAATCCCCTTTTCGTAATCTTCTGAAACAATCCCAACAAGCTCTTCTCCATTTTTTAAATAATCATTATCTTGAGATGCGACATCCATCAAATGAATAGCGATCTGCGAATATAAAATCGGCTCATAATCTAAATTGGGAATGAGGCCGATAATCATCTTTCCGCTTTTTTCAGCTTCTTCATTTTCACCCAAAACAACGGATAATCTTCTGTAGTAAATCAACGATAAACAACGAGAATATGTTGGAATATTTGGGTGATCATATAAATTTTCCTTAAGATAAACAAAACTTTTTCTTGCCGATTCTTTATATAAACTATTTTTTGTTGTCTCCCCCCACAAAGAAAGTGACCATGCTGTTAAAGCCATACGAACCCAGTCTATTTGACTAATCTTGCCTGAGAGTGGATTTATAATCGGCGGAATATTGCCGTCGTTTTCTTGAATCCTACAAACAAAGTCGGCGCTATTATTAGCACTTTCGTAAAAGCGAGAATAAATATCTTTTTCTGGAACACCACAAGAACTTAGAACAATTGGACCATTTAAAGATAACGGTCTCTTTTTTGTTGATTCTATAAAATTATCAACTTCAAATATTTCAACTAAAGCATTCGATAAAAAAGACCTTGAAATACCTATCTTTTTTTCAATAAGATTTACTAAAAAATCATTTAAACCACTAAACGAAACACAATTAAAAACGGCTGGTAAAAACCAACCCCGCCTACCGCCTACCGACATAAGATAGCCTTTTTCTGTGTAAATAAAATTTGATGCTTTTTCTTTTTTTAAAAGCGGGATCCTTAAGTTAGAGAGAATTGCGATTTCAATTGTTGTACTATTTAACTCTTCAAACGAAACTGGTTTAAACCTTTCATCCCTACAGGCAAGTATCGTTGCCTCTTCAATAGCATCCCCAAGTGGTAAACTCTCGACTATGCGAGAACCGCGCAACTCTCCATCAACCCACAAAACAACGTCAACATTCACTTTTTGAGAAAACCGACCTGTGGTAATTTTTGGTAAATCTTCCCTATTACCACCTTTTTTCAAAAAATTTTCTAAGATGTGTCTAGAATGATTAAGTGCTTCTTCTTTTTCTTTTTCTGTTAAGCCGAAACGAATTGGTAAATTTTCACTATGGTATTTTTCTTTATTTTCCAAAATCTCAAATTCATTAGACAAAAAAATACTTTGCCAACCATTAGTATGGCTCAAATTGTTTTTCTTAAGAGCTTCACTAAGACCATCTTTTCTACACAAAACAAAAGATGGTCTTTCTTTTATTTTATTAAAAAAATTACCCTTCAAGAACCTTTCTTGATGTGGAAGATCAATAAACACAACTTCGTTTTCTAGTGAATTTTTTAAAAGCCAAGAAGAAAAAGCATTTATTTGCCTTAGATAATAAATATCGTTAAGTGTCTCAAAAATATTAAGGAAAAACATAGATATTGTTGTAATTAGGCTTAATTGTATATATCAACACATTCGTTGTAAAATTCACCTAATGACGGAAGAACTAGAAGCTGAAAAGCTAAAAATAAAGGAGGTTATAGAAAAAGAGGTTTTTGTAACAAAAGACAAAGAAAGAATTGTCGACCAAAATGGAGTAGACAATAGTTGGCTCTTTGATTTTAGGCGTGTTTTTTTAAGAGCAGATATCCTTGATACGGTAAGCGAGTTATTTTGGGAAAAAATAAAAAATGAATACCCTTTCCAAATAGGTGGTATTGAGGTTGCCTCTATCCCCCTCATTACATCTTTTGTTTTGAAAACTAGAGAAAAGGGTAAGGTATCGAATGGTTTTTTTATACGTAAATCACGCAAAAAAAGTGGTTTGTTAAAAATGATTGAGGGGGAAATATCTAATGAAAAAATCATTTTAGTTGACGACATCTTAAATACTGGGAAAAGTTTTATTAGACAAATTGAGGTTATTGAAGCGCTTGGCAAAAAAGTTAGTGCGGTGTTTGTTGTCCTAAGATTTAGAGATTTATCATATTATGAATATTTTAACGAACGTGGAATAAAAATTATCTCTCTTTTTGAGATCAATGATTTCAAGGACACACTAAAAATAGAAAATCTTATTAAATACGAAGAAAAACGAACACCGATGCCATTTGAAACAGAGTGGTATTTCAAGAGTGAAAATCCTGATTATTTTAAAGTGGTTCCAAAATCTCTACCGACAACAGATGATGAAAAAATTTATTTCGGTGGAGATAATGGAACTTTCTGGGCGTTAAACCAATCAAACGGAAACATAGCGTGGAAATACAAAATTTTATTTGGTGACAAAACAAAGAAAGTTTTTTCTTCTCCGGCCATCGCCAATAATACCGTCTACTTCGGTGCCAATGACGGCAATTTCTACGCACTAGACGCAGAAAGTGGAAAACGTAAGTGGGTATTCATGGAAGCAGATTGGGTGGCTTCATCTCCGTGTATATCAAAAAATTTAAACAGTATCTTCGTTGGACTAGAGTTTGGATTATGGGGAAAGCAAGGATGTCTTGTGGCCCTGGATTTAAACACCGGTAAAAAGAAGTGGGAGTTTCCAATGTCTCAAATATCTTACTCATCACCCGCCTATTCTACAGAATCGAACATGGTTGTTTGTAGTAATAATAATTATTCCGTTTATGGACTAGAAGCAAAAACAGGGAAATTGGTCTGGGAATTTAAGACAGACGGTGAGATAAGGGAGTCATTCGCCTTTGACGAAAAACGGGGGTTAGTAGTTTTTGGTTCATTTGATTCATATGTATATATTCTGGAAACAAAAACTGGAAAACTTGTTCACAAAACAAAAACAAGTGAAGCGATATATTCTACCCCGCTAGTTTATGATAATTTCGCATACATAGCCTCACTTGATAAAAATCTATACTGTATCAATTTAGACAACGGTGCAATCATGTGGAGCTTTGCGACAAATGGCAGAATTTTTTCTTCTCCCGAAATAATTAACGACAAGGTATATATCGGCTCAAACGATGGAAGATTATATGAAATTGACAAAGAGACAGGAGAGAACACTGCTCTTTTCCAAGCAACTGAACGAATAACAAACAAGGTCGTTTATAGCAAAAAAATCGATAGAATATTTCTAACGACTTTTGCCAATGAGATTTATTGTTTAAAAAAAGAATCTCTCTAAAACTAGTCTAATTACCAACTGCGCTAGAAATTTTGTTTTCCAATTCTGTAATCAAAACTCTCTCCTGTTCTCCATTATTACGATTGCGGATTGTCACAGTGCCATCTTCTAAGGTGTCAAAATCAATCGTTACACAAAAAGGCGTTCCGATTTCATCTTGTCTTCTGTATCGTTTACCAATATTACCGTTATCATCCCAAGCAACGCGAGGAATTACTTTTTTTAAGTTTGTATAAACTTCGCGTGCCTTTTCAATAAGCTCTGGTTTATTTTTAAGCAAAGGAAAAACTGCAACAATAACCGGAGCAATACTTGGAGATAATTTCAAATAAGCACGAGTTTCACCACCAAGATTATCTTCTGTGTAAGCGCTAGTTAAAACAGCGAGAACTGTTCGCTCAACACCAAACGATGGCTCAATAACATGTGGAACGTATCTTTCTTTTGTTTCTTCGTCGTAATAAGACAAATCTGTACCACTTCCTTTTGAGTGCGCGTTTAAATCAAAATCAGTTCTGTATGCCAAACCATAAAGTTCTTTGCGCCCAAACGGAAAGTCAAATTCAAAATCAATTGTTCGCTTAGAATAGTGAGCGCGATCACCATCCCCCACTTCAAGTTCATAAACATTTTCTTCCTTGATACCAACTTCTTTAATCCAACTCTTCATCGCTAAACGAAATTTCTCAAAAGCATTTTCCCATTCAAGGGGTTTTACGAAATATTCAATCTCCATTTGTTCAAATTCCCTGGCGCGAAAAATAAAATCTCTAGGAGCAATTTCATTTCTAAAAGCCTTACCAGTTTGTGCTGTACCAAAAGGTAATCGTGGGTGAAAACTATCTACAACATTCTTAAAATTAACAAACATCCCGCCAGCAGTTTCTGGACGTAAGTAAACCACAGAAGATTCATCTTCTGTCGCTCCGGCGTTTGTTTTAAACATCATATTAAATTGTCTCTCTCCCCCGAGCTTCCCGCCACATTCTCCACATTTCTCTTTATTCTCTAAAGTGTCTGTACGAAATCTTTTCTTACACTTCTCACACTCAATAAGTGGGTCCGAAAAACCAGAAACATGGCCAGACGATTCCCAAACCTTTGGATTCATTATAATCGCGGCGTCGACTCCATACATATCTTCTTTTTCTTCAACAAATCTTTTCCACCATAAATTAATTATGTTTCGTTTCAAAGAGACTCCGAGTGGACCGTAATCCCAGGTACCAGCGAGACCTCCGTAAATTTCCGAACCTTGATATATAAAACCGCGTCGCTTACAAAGCGACACAATTTTCTCCATGAGTCCTTCTTCTTTTTTGTTGTCAGACATGTTTATTTGACGATTATATCATCCCCAGCCTTAAACGATTGATCGTTGTTTAAGGTGGTGGTTAGTGGAGAGAATATACCTGAAATAACGCTCTCGGTAAACTCGTCTCGTCCTTCATAAACAATATCTCCAGTTAGACTGGCTGTCTTACCAACTTGACCAAGCGAAGGAGTAAAACCAATCTTAAAAGAAACTTCTCTAAATGGTTTATTAAAACCAACCCCTGCTTCAACTGACCCGATGTTCCAAACAACCTCACCTGTCTTGTTATCAAATGACACCTGCTCACTTTCTGGATAAACAGTACCAACAAAACGCACATATGAAGGGAGTATTGTTTTAACTGTTGCTCGAGAAATCCTATTAGTAGAATTTACTGCAGTAAGAGTGACCGCATAAGTAGTCTCTTTGCCAACCTGTGGTGGTAGGCTTCCTTCATTGCTAAACGGACCACCGTAATACAAAATCCTTGGTGTTATCTGAAAATCAGAATTTAAACGAACGGTTGTCTTTGACTGAGAAGAGAGATTCTGTTCGCCACCAGAAGATGTATCAAAAAATTCCCCGTAAACGTTAACTGAAACGATAATTTCTTTATTTGAAAAACTATCACCAGAAGATGTTGATGGTCTAAAAGAAAAACTTATTCTCCCATCATTCCCCGGTTGAACTTCTCTTAAGCTACTTATACTATTTCTATCCCAGATAATCTTATTGTTTCCCGAATTATAAAAACCACGATCTGCTGTAACTGAAGACTGGTCTAACGCATCACCAAGAAACTGAACTTCAATTCTAGCGTTTGTGATTTTTGTTGGAAGATTATTTTCCCAAATTATTTCGCTTTGAATTACGCCACGTGGTGACACTGCAATAATCTCCCCGCTTTTCCCATTCATTAAAAGTCTTGCGCTCAAGAAAGGTCTTTTAATCAAAACTGAATGAAAGGCCGAGTTGTAAGCCACACCTATTGCTTGTTCGTCTTTGACATCCTGCTCGCCTGTATAAACACGAAATGTTCTATCTTCCCCATCTTGCCCATGAATTACCCCCGTCACTGAAACTTCCTTAAAACCCCCTTTGGCTAAATCACCAATACGCCAAATATTATTACCGAAAGTTGGTTTTGGTTCAGCGCTTTTATAATCAAACCCCGCTGGATATTCAATTCGCAACAAAAGATTATTTACCCCTTCTGTAGAATTTGAAGATGTTTTAACTTTAATTTGATAACTTTGATTATCGCTACCTTCTTCTGGTGCCTCAATTAAAAGACTAACTGGTGCAGTATTTATACGAACAGTGTAGATTGCCTCTTTTGTAAAAACAGCATTTGAACCAGCTATCCTGTATTCAAGTGTAAACTTTATTTCTTTATCACTACCTTCCCCACCAAAAAGTTTTAATTTTTCAACCTTCTCAACATAATCACCCGCTCTTATTTCGCCAAGACTTTCTCTTTCTCTTTCAACATCTTGTGTATCTTCTACCCCGGCACCTTTCGGATATTCAATAATCAAATCAGCAAGTTCAAGGGCAGAACTATTTCCATTACGTACAATAACCTGAAGAGCAAGCTCTTCCCCACCAGCAATAAAGGCTGGTCCAGCTATTTCTATTTTAATATTTTTTGAAGAAACGACGTTTCCACCAACAAAAAAATTATATCCGGCATACAAAGCAGAAATTGTAAAAAAAACTAACGCCCCTAAAAATATTTTTTTAAACATAGATACTTGTTTCTTTTCTTCTTCGTGTGTGGGAATTTCACTAACAACTTCATCCCAATCTTTTTTTATTCCATAACTTTTTTCTCGAAGGACTCCAGGACGTACAAAGCTTTTCCCTTTAGCCACGGTGCTATAGAGCTTCTTTGAAACACGCTCAACTGAATTAAAATCTTTATTTTCCTGCATCGCAGTATTATATCACGTGCTACAAATGAGTCTCCTTAAGCGCTTTGTTAATTTCCTTAAACAACTCACTTTTTACAGGTAGAGTATCTTTAATCTTCCACTCATCAACCTCCCCTAAAAACACGTGAGCTAGCCTGTCGTTTTCTCCCCAATATCCAAGGTGGTTTAAAATACGGGCCGCCATTATCCCTTCAACTAAAAGAAGATTTTCAAAGCTGATATCTTTTGTTTTTATGAATTCCATAAACTTATTAACCTCTTCGAACAAAGGAGCGTTGCGTTCTTCTCCGTGCAAAAGCCGACGCGAAAGAGAAAACACTCTCGCAAGAACTTTCATTTTTGTTGTTCCGTATTCACTCGATAAGACTTGTTTACCGCCATCAAAAACATCCACCACTCGCCACATATTTTTTCCAAAAACCAAGTCTGTCTTGCAAACAGAAAAGTCTTGCAATAAGTATCGCAGTTTTGCCTTACTAAGTCTTACCCCTTGGGCAGTAGCAAAAATCAAACCAAAATCTTTTGTTAAAAGATAAAACATCCGATTTGCTTCTCCTAAATTCACACCCCCCAAGACGATACTATCTGTTGTGTATCGATGATACGACATATTAAATAATCAGTTTTAAAACAAAAGACATCTCATCAAAAGAAACCTCTTCTCCTGTAACACCTTCGGAAAAATCTATCCCCTTAATACTCACAGCTTGAGAAATTTCTGTCTGCCATTTTTCTATAAAACTTTTTCCGTTCTCATTTGTTGAAATATTAAGTGAGGCAATATCTTTAGGGTTTAATTTTTCTTTCTTTCTTAAATCTTGGACTGCGCGAATGAATTCACGAACTTGTCCTTCTTCTTTTAATTCGGGGGTTATTGTGACATCAAACAACACGGACCCTCTTTCAAGAGAAGTCTTCTGTGTAATTTTTTTCACATTCACCTCATCTGCCACTAGCTCTTCAAAAAATTCACCATCTTCCCCAGATACTTCTAATAAAGAAAGTGGTTGGCGAACCTTAATCCCGTGAACCGCGCGCGCGGCAAGAGCTTGCTCAACTATTCTTCTGGTGTTCAACATTTTCTCAATCAAATCTTTGTCAGCTTTCTCAGACTTTGGCCACTTCTCAAGATGAACACTTTCTTTATCTTTTTCAATTTTAATTTTTTGATACAAATCTTCCGCAACAAAAGGCATAAATGGCGCAAGAATCTTAGAAAGTTCTTTTAAAACGAATAGGGTTGTTTCAAGTCCTGCTTTTTTATCTTCTTCATCACCACCCTTAAAACGTTCTCGCGAACGACGGATATACCAAGTCGACAAATCCTCAATAAAGTCCCCTATTGGTCGTGTTGCTTTATCAATCTCATATCTATCCATGCCATCCGACACTGCTTCCTTAAGTTCATTTAATCTCGCGATAATCCACTTATCCAAAACATTTTTACTTTCATCTTTAGCTTCTACTTCTTCAGCATACAGCGCATAAAAAGAGTAAACGTTCTCGAGACGTACAACGATTTTTCTATACACTTCAGAAACCGAAGCTTCGGACAAACTCAAATCCTCGGCCCGCATAATCGGAGACGAAAGTAAATAATATCGAAGTGAATCTGCTCCATATTTTTCAATAATCTTAACTGGATCAGGATAATTCTTTAGGCGCTTTGATATTTTTTTGCCGTCTTCGGCCATAACCATTCCGTTAACAATAACGTTTTTATATGGAGCCTTCCCAAAAAGCGCTGTGCTCAAAACCAAAAGTGTATAAAACCAACCACGCGTTTGATCTAATCCTTCTGCGATAAAATCTGCAGGGAAATTATTTTTAAATTCTTTTTCATTCTCAAAAGGATAGTGGAATTGGGCAAATGGCATTGACCCCGATTCAAACCAACAATCAAATACTTCTAAAACACGCGTTCTTTCCCCCCCACATTCACAGCTTAGTTTTACAGCATCAATGTATGGGCGATGAAAATCAAGATCTCCATCTTTATTACGTGGAATTGATTCGAAAATCATTTTTTCAAACTCAGCATTACTTAAGAAATCATCCCCTCTTTCTTTTTTCATCTTTACTGCACTTTCCACTGAAAGACCTAGTGCCATAGTAAAAAGCAACCATGCGGTATATTCGTGCGTAACAATAAGAACATTTTTTCCTTTGTGTTCTTTTTCAATATTTGAAACGGCTTCAAAAACTCTTTTCTTTAAATCAGCTAAATTCTCCCCATTTGGAGCTCTCTTTGTAAACTTTTCTTCCAAAGAAGAAAAGTACCCGTGATATTCCTCATTGGTCTTTCCATTAAAATCACCAACATTTATTTCAGCTAGTCGTGGGTCAAAAACAACATCGGAGTTTTGTAGACCAAGCTCTTCGGCAAGAATAGATGCTGTTTGTCTCGTGCGCATAAGTGGCGAGGAGACGATAAGGTCGATTTTTTCTTTTTTTAATTTCTGAGCACTTTCCTTAACTTGCTCCTTCCCTTTTTCGGTTAGATTGTCTATGTCTGTCTCTTTTGTTTTTGGGGTTCTTGTTACGTTGCTTTCTGCTTGCCCATGTCTTATTACAAAATAATTATTAGAAGACGCCTTTGCTAATTTTTTAATATCAGAAAGCGAACCAACAACAAATGGCTTTTCGCATTTATTACATTTCCAAACAGGAATCGGAGCCCCCCAAAAACGAGCTCGAGAAACCGCCCAATCACGAGCGCCTTCAAGCCACTTACCAAAACGATTAGTACCGATTGATTCTGGAACCCAATGTATCTTTTTATTTTCTTCAACGAGTTTATCTCTGAATTTACTAACCTCAACAAACCAAGAAGACGAAGCATAATTTAAAAGCGGGGTCTCGCATCGCCAACAAAGCGGATATGAGTGAACTATTTTCTCTTTAGAGAAGAGCGTCCCTTTTTGCGCAAGATATTTAATTATTTCTATATCTGCCGACTGGGTATCTCCTTTTTGTTTAACATAAATTCCTGCAAAATCTTTTACCTCTGGTTTAAATTGCCCGCTCATTGAAACGTGCTGAACAAAAGGAAGTTTTTCTTTGATTCCAAGTTCCATGTCTTCTGCACCAAAAGCAGGAGCTTCATGGGCAATACCAGTACCACTTTCCGCCGTCACGAAATCGGCGTGATAAACCTTCCAACCATTCTCGTGATTCTTTATTGTTTTATCATTTATATAATAATCAAAAACCGGAATATAAGATTTCCCAACTAATTCAGAGCCTTTAAATTCTTTTTCTATTTTATATGGAGTATTAAAAACAGATTCTAATCTTTCTTTTGCAAGAACGTATTTTACTCCCTCCGCCTCAACCTTTACATAATCAATATCTTTATTCACCGCAATCGCGACGTTCCCTGGCAGTGTCCAAGGAGTTGTTGTCCAAGCTAAAAGATAAGTTCCTGGTTCATCAGCGAGTTCAAATTTTGCCGTCACCGAAATATCAGTCAGATCGGTATAGCCTTCCGCAACTTCTGATTGCGCAAGTGGTGTCTCGCAACGTGGACAAACATACATAATTTTATGCCCTTCATAAACAAGACCTTTTTCATGAAGAGTTTTAAATGCCCACCAAATAGATTCTGTGTATGTCACATCCATTGTTTTATAGGCATGCTCCATATCAACGAAACGTCCTAGTCTTGGAACAACTTCCTTCCAGTTTGAATCAAAACGAAGAACCGCATTTTTTGCAGACTCATTAAATTTATCAACTCCGTACTCTTCAATATCTTTTTTGTGTCCAAGATTTAATTCTTGCTCAATCAAGTTTTCTATCGGAAGACCGTGACAATCCCAACCCCACTGTCTGCGCACAAAATTACCGCGCATCGTTTGATAACGTGGAATAGCGTCTTTTATTGTCCCAGCTAAAATGTGCCCATAGTGTGGCTCCCCTGTTGCAAAAGGCGGTCCATCGTAAAATACGAATTTATCATCCGCTTTCTGTTCTAGCGTTTTCTCAAAAATTTTATTTTCTCTCCAGAATTTAAGTATCCTTTTTTCATTCAGAGAAACCTGTGTATCTTTTTGTTCTTCCATATTGTCTTATATTAGCAAATTACATTTTCTCTGGCGCAGAAATACCTAAAAGCGACAATGTTTTAGCTAGAATTATTCTGGTCGACAAAACAAGTTCTAGGGCACCAACGTTATACTTATCCTCCTCAATAACTCTCGTATCGCGATAAAACTGTGAAAATTGAGAGGCAAGCTCGTAAGCGTAAGTGTTCAAACGATTGACCTGACAATCCTCTGCTGATAATTCAACAACTTCCGGAAACTGTAGGAGCTTAACAGCAAGATCTCTTCCGGATTTATTTTTCAAAACTTCATCAAGTTTAATTTCGTGAGGAGAAAGCGCTTTTGTGTTCGCAATTATTGATGACATACGAGCATGAGCATATTGCACATAAAAAACAGGGTTCTTATCTGAATGCTCTTTAGCCAAAGCGACATCAAACTCCATGTGAGTATTAAGCGCGCGCTCGTTATAAAACCAACGCACCACATCAAGTCCAATTTCTTCTACTAAGTCTTCGAGTAACACAACATTACCCGCACGTTTCGACATTTTTGAAACTTCACCATTTTCTTTAAGTGAGACTAGTTGAGTTATAAAAACTTTAAACCCCCCTTCCCAACCAAGCATTTTTTTAACAGCCATCATTCGCTTAACGTGTCCGTGATGATCTGCCCCCCAAACATTAATCACCTCGCCATAACCACGCGAGAATTTATCAGAGTGATATGTAATGTCTGAAAGAAAATAAGAAAATGACCCGTCACTTCGTAAAACAACTCTATCTTCATCATCTCCATATTCTGTTGTCCTCACCCACCATGCTCCCTCTTTTTCATAAACAAGATTTTTCTCTTTGAGTTCCTCAAACATTTTTTGATTAGAACCACTCGCTCTCAACTTTCCATCTTCTGAATACCATTCATCAAAACGAACTAAAAGTTTTTCTTCAATAAAATCTCGATTATCTCTTTGTATTAAAGTGGCAAGCTTAAAACCAGCATCCGCCTCGCTCATTTGAGAAAAATCATTTTTCTCTATAAGAGCAGAGGTCATCTCTCCTTTATATTGTTCCCCTCTACCAAGTGCTAATTTACCAAGCTCTTTAATTTGGTTGCTCTCTCGAGAATCGTTCACATAGTATTCACGCACCACATTCCCTCCTACAAAAGAAAAAATGTTCGCTAAAACATCTCCGTAAAAAGCTCCGCGACCATGACCTAAATGCAAAGCGCCAGTTGGGTTTGCTGAAATAAATTCAATATTTATTTTTTTACCTTTTATAAAATCAAAACCTTTTTCAGATTCTTTTACTGTTTTATTTAGTTCATTTAAAACAGCTTCGGAAGATAATGTGAAATTTATAAATCCAGGTCCGGCAATGTTCGTCTCTGAAACTGCACCTGTAAATTCTTTATCTTTTTTAAGTTCGTCTATAACCAAACCTGCAATATCTTTTGGTTTTTTATCCGAAATCTTAACAACCATCGCAACATTAGTAGTGTAGTCACCAAAACGATTATCAGCAGAAATATTAAAAGAAACTTCCCCTAATTCCGGGAAAATATCCTTGAGAACTTTATCTAATTTTTCTCTCAAAAAGTGAACTACCATAAGGCGATTCTAGCACGACTAGGTGTTTTTAAAAATTGAAATCTTTTTTACTTTCACGAGATAATTTTAAAGCAGAACAGTAAAAATCGTAATTGACAATACTACTAAATAAGCATAGTTTAGGGAAAGCAGGTTCCTTCCCATACACAAACGAACTAGGAGCGAAAATGAATCCCAACTACCTTCCGTACGAAGAACGGACGCCGGACCAGCAGTATCAACAACTGCTGAAAAAGCTTCTGTCTTCCGGAGTTTACTCTCCGACACAACAAAGCATCAAAAGTGGTGACGAGCGGAAAGGTACGTACTCCTTGCCGTTTCCTGTTGTCCATGTCTACCCCATCGAGAATGGCTTTCCGCTTGAAACAGCGCGAAGCTATCGCGGTGGTTGCACAAAGGCAATCGAGGAAATCTTCGCCATCATCAACGGCGTACGCAACGTTTCTGGTTTCAAAGAACGTGGTTGTGATTTTTGGGACTCCACATTCGAAGATCCAAAAAAAGCGATGAAGCGCGGGCTAGCCCCCGGTGACCTCGGCCTTGCAAGCTATGCGGTTCTACACGATTTTCCAACACCGACAGGTACGTTCAATCAAATGCAGGCAGTTCTCGACCAGATCGCTGAGCTCCCGCATTTGAAAACACACACCATGACAACCCTCTATCCGCCAGGAATTTACCGCGGAAAAGGGAGAACTCAACAGGTGGTGACAGTTCCGTGTCACGGTTCGATAATCAACCTCCTCGTCCTTGGCGAGAAGTTGTATTTCGAAGTGGTGTTTCGCTCAAGCGACATACCAATCGGGGAACTCCCCGACCGTGCCGAGTATGCGGCCTTGTGGTTGGCGATATGCCATATCACGGGCTACAACCCCGGAACTTTCAGTATCGTCTATCTCAACCCGCACTACTACGGCAACCAGCGCGACGTCGTCGAAGAGCTCGCATCTCGCGAACCAAGACGTTTCCCAACGATGAGCCTCAAGGATCCTCCGAGCGATTTATTTTCATTTCGGGCGGCAAACTTTGAGCTCAGCGACTACGACCCCCACCCACCAATAAAGGGCATCGCAGTAACACCGTAAAAGGAGGATTAAAGATGACCCAAGTTAATATGCGACACTCCAGAACCACAATGCAATCTGAGGCAATGGAGCGATCAAGAAAAGACGGGGTTTGTCCTTTTTGTCACGACTTCTGTGGCGAAAATAATCCCATCTATCACACCAAACCAATCCTAAAAAGAACGGCGTGGTGGGTAGTAACCGAAAACTTCGAGCCATACAGCGGTTCGAAGATCCACTTACTGCTTGTCTACTGCGGTGGGCACATAACAATGCCGTCTGAAATATCGACGGAAGGGTGGGTGGACTTGGGACACGTTGTTGAGTGGGTAATCCGCGAATACAAACTCCCGGCCGGCGGATTCTTTTTTCGTTTTGGTGACACCGACTACACCGGAGCAACAATCGCCCATTTCCACGCCCAGATTATTTTCGGCGGAGAAAAGGATGGTGAAAGGCTTCGCGTAAAGCTCGGCTATACCGGAACGGCAAAATAGTTCGTTTGTTTCAATTGACGACCCTAGGTGTAAAAACCTAGGGTCGTTTTCATTTTATATAAAAAAGAAAGCAGCCAGTTACGGCTGCTTTTGTCATTCAGAAACTTCGATGAGTTCCACCTTTTTGCGACGAAATAACTTGTCGGCATCAAGGAGTCCATAAGAAGCCTCTCGGTAGAAAATACGTTTTACCCCAGCGCGAACAAGTAGTCGCCCGCACGTCAAACATGGAAACGTTGTCAGGTATACCGTTGCGCCATTTGTACAAATATTAAGGCGCGCAGCTTCCCCAACCAACACATGTTCGGAATGATCACCGTAGGACAGATCAGTGCGCACCCCACTTTTAAAAAGACTGCGTGGGTCACCGAAAGTTGCGGCTATCTGCTCATGCGGCTGGTGTTCGTTGTAGGCGACAATCATGGCGCCACTAACGGGACGTAGAACCCCGCCGACCTGACGATACCAATCTGGACTCCTCAAAGAAGCCTTGTCCGCAAAGCCCATCATTTCACGGTCTACTTCACTCATGGCGACTCGGCGACTTGGAACAAGGAGCTTGGACTCTTCGGCGTTGTTTCGATGATAGCGCAGTTTCGGGGTTGGAATAATTGTTACATCCCCTCCCTTAAAATACTTCTCCGCCAACACCACGCTTATGTCTTCGTCTGGCATCACTATGCGCTCATCGCGTATAGCGGAAAGAAACTTCTCATCCGCCAAAACAGCACGATGAACGACACGGTCCAAAAGGTTAACCATAACCCCTGCTGGAACAGCTCGGATTATGTCCTTTTTTCTTATGTACTCAAGATCACTTGGAAGACCCTTGAGAACATCGTCCGAAAGAACACACACCGTAGCGGTCATGGATACAGACCCAAAAAGCTCGAGATACCCGCGATGAATCACGGGTACATATACAACAAGATTCTCGCTCTTCATGAACCCTCCTTTCCGCCAAACGCCCCGGTCACGCTTTCAACGATCCCAGGGACAGCCGACAGAAGCGACTCCTTAATCCGCGAGCCGATTTCCATTTGAAAATTCCTGATACGCGCACTGGTGGAAGTTTGGGCTTGGGGTGGCAAGACCACTACTTCGCCACAAAACTCCATAAGCGCGGCCCTGTCATCGTCACCGAATTTCTTCGTGCTCTCGGAAACGACGAGCACATCAGGCAACACCGCCTTGAGAAGGGCCCATTTCGGGTCCGAAAGTTGCTTCACGACGAGTACGTCGACCCCCCGAAGTCCGGCCAAAATATCCAGCCTTTCTTCGAGTGGAACCATGGGCCGATCCTTACCTTTCCTGCTCCGAATCTTTTCGTCGGAATCAACCCCGACGATAAGCAGGTCGCCAAACGACTTGGCTTTGGCAAGGTATGCCTTATGCCCGACATGGAAAAGATCGTAACTTCCTTGAGTCATAACGACCTTCAAGCCGAGCCCTTTTGCGTTTTGCGCAAAGAGCACGATTTCTTCGATAGTCTTGAGTCGCTCGTTAAGGTCCGAGCTATTACCAAACACGCCACTATTAATCATTTCCTTCTCCTCTGTGAAAGATCGCTACCCTTATTACTAACTGAATTAATTAAAATTGTAAAGTCACCGTAATGGTTCAATACCTTGGAATCACCCCAGTGATTTCGTAGGGTATGAAAATG
>CAZOFV010000009.1:0-24626 GCA_964579635.1 uncultured Candidatus Saccharibacteria bacterium | reverse complement strand
AGACTCTAAGTCTGTTCGTGTGATTGTTCGTACTATTAACATTAGGGAGTTTTAGAAAATCAAATAACTAGTATTGCCTTACGGTATAAATAATTAAACAGCGCGTTTATTTTCTTCCCTTTGCGAGGTCCCTCTTAATCGGGTACTATTGCTATATATGAACCAAGACCGACCAATAACAATTACTATAAGTGCCGGAACTATTTTTAAGACTATTATTATAGTTGCTTTGTTTGCTAGTCTTTTCTTTCTTCAGGATGTCGTGTTAATCATTCTAACTTCTGTTGTTATTGCTTCTTCTGTTGAGCCAGCAACAAGATGGTTTGCGAAATACCGTATTTCGAGAGTCCCTGCTGTGCTTTTCACATACGTTGCTTTCTTTGCCTTTATTATTGGAGTTATTTACTTCTTTATCCCTCCACTTTTGGATGACATGGCCGGACTTGCATCAACCGCTCCCCAATATTTAAATTCAGTAAATATCTTTTCTGACACTAGTGTTAAAAGCCTTGTTGGTTCTTCCCGCGAAGTTGTTTCTTCTTTGAACGCCGGAGGTTTTGAAGTGCAAGAAATAATCTCTAATTTAAGAAATGCCTTTTCTAGTTTTTCTGGTGGCGTTATCAAAGGGGCTAGTGTTGTTTTTGGTGGAATATTTAGTTTTGTTTTAATTATCATCATTTCTTTTTACTTAGCTGTGCAAGAAAGGGGAATAGAAAATTTCCTTCGAGGAATAACTCCACTTAAACACGAGTCTTACATAACCGATTTGTGGCAACGTTCACAAAATAAAATTGGTCTTTGGATGCAAGGGCAACTATTGCTCGGACTTTTTATTGGAGTTTTGGTTTATTTAGGTCTTGCTATTATGGGCATCCCTTACGCTTTACTCCTCGCTGTTTTGGCTGCAATTTTCGAGCTCATTCCACTTTTTGGTCCTATAATTTCTGCTGTACCGGCAGTTGCCTTAGGTTTTTCGCACGGAGGGATAGCTCTTGGTCTTATGGTTATTGGTTTTTATATAATTATTCAACAGTTTGAAAACCATTTAATTTACCCTCTTATTGTGAGAAAGATTATTGGAGTTCCACCTATTTTAGTTATTCTTTCTTTGATTGTTTGTGCAAAATTATTTGGTTTTCTTGGGCTTATCCTTGCAGTTCCACTTATTTCTGTGTTGCTTGAAGTAGTTGAAGATTTTGAAAAAAGTAAAAAACAGTCTTCTTTAGAAAAAATGCCAATTCAGTAATCCTCGTTATTCCCTCATGAAAAAAGAAAAATCATCTACGGAGATTGATTTAAAAAATAAACCTTTTTATCTCACTACTTCAATTGCTTATACAAACGCCAAACCGCACGTTGGGCATGCTTATGAAGCAGTGCTTGCTGATATTATCGCCCGCGATAAACGCGCAGTTGGTATGGACGTGTTTTTCTTAACAGGGACAGATGAGCATGGTTCAAAAATTTTACGAAAAGCAAAAGAAGAAGGTGTAAGTGCGCAGGCTTTTGTAAATCAAATATCTCAATTTTTTAAAGATCTTTACGAAAAACTTTTAATTTCAAACGATGATTTTATTAGAACTTCTGATAAAGAAAAACATTGGCCTGGCGCACAAAAGCTCTGGGACGGGATTGTTGCTTCTGGAGATTTGTATAAAAAAAATTATAAAGGATTTTATTGTGTTGGTTGTGAAGGTTTTATAACAGAAAAAGAGTTAGTTAACGGACTTTGCGCTTTGCACGGTAAGGCTCCAGAAGTCATTGAAGAAGAAAATTATTTTTTTCGCCTATCAAAGTATGCAAAAGTCTTAGAGGAAAAAATTTTATCTAATGAGCTAACGGTTCTACCGGAGGGAAGAAAAAACGAGATCCTCTCTTTTATTAGAGAAGGGCTAGAAGATATTAGTTTTTCTCGCCCAGAATCAAGTGTTCCTTGGGGGGTACCAGTTCCAAACGACTCGTCTCACATGATGTATGTATGGTGTGATGCACTTTCAAACTATATTACCGGTGTTGGTTATGGTCGCGACAAGAAACAATTTGATTTGTTGTGGCCAGCCGATATGCATATTATTGGCAAAGATATTCTACGATTTCATGCGGTTTTTTGGCCAGCAATGCTACTTTCTGCTGGTTTACCATTACCAAAGAGTGTTTTAGTGCATGGTTTCATTCTTTCTGAAGGAAAAAAGATGTCCAAATCAATTGGTAATGTCATAGATCCAGAAGAATATATAAATGAGTATGGAGCAGAAGCTTTTCGTTTTTTTGTGGCAAAAGAAATATCTCCGTTTGATGACGGTGATTTTACGAAGCAAAAATTTATCGATAGTTATAATGGGAATTTAGCAAACGGTCTTGGTAATTTGCTTTCGCGTACCGTTGCGATGGCAGAAAAATATTTTAATGGAAATGTTGTTCCACATAGTCCGAGTTCTGTTCCTTTTGTAAAAAAAATGACGAGCCCAGCAGGAGATCAGATAATGGAGGGGTATGGTGTTTCTTACACAATAGAGCAAGAAATCATACCTAAATACAGAGAATGTATGGATGAGTATCGTATCCATCATGCACTCGACAGTGTTTTTGTTTTGATTAAAGAATTAGATGGTTACATTACAGACTATGAGCCATTTAAGTTAATAAAAACAGACAAGGAAAAAACAGAAGATGTTCTTTGGAATATTCTCTACGGCCTACTTGTAATAAGTAAACTTATTTCTCCGGTAATGCCAGAGACAAGTAAAATTATTGAAAACACTATTACTGGAGATATAACAGACAATGAGCCTACTGCTTTTTCTGTAAAACCACTAGAAAAGCCGTTGTTTGCAAGAATCATAAACTAGTAAAGCTGATTTATATATGAAATTAATTGATGCGCATTCACATTTAAATTCCAAAGAATTTGATTCTGATTTAAAAGAGGTTATTTCACGAATGAAAGAGGAAGAAATTGGTACAATTATCGTGGGGACAGACTACGAGTCTTCTGGACGAGCAGTTGAGCTTTCACAAAATGAACCGAATTTTTTTTCTTCAATAGGTTTGCATCCAGCAGACAACAAAGATGAGATTTTTAACAATGATCTTTATATAGATTTAGCAAAAGAGAAATCTGTTGTTGCAATAGGGGAATGCGGACTAGATTACTACTGGGAGAAAAATGAAGAAAAACGTGCGCGACAGAGAGATATTTTTCGAGCTCAAATAAAATTGGCAATTTCTCTTGATTTACCACTGATGATTCATTGCCGAAATGCATACGAAGATACCATTGTTATTTTAAAAGAATTTAAAAGTGGGGAACAAGGAGAAAAACTTCGTGGAAATATTCATTTCTTTGCCGGAAGCGTTGAGGTTGCGAAAGAATTTATTGATCTTGGTTTTACAATGTCGTTCACTGGAGTGATTACCTTTACCTCTGATTATGACGCGGTCATAAAGTTGATTCCTCTTAACTCGATTTTGGCGGAAACGGATTGTCCGTTTGTTTCGCCGGTACCAAATAGGGGTAAGAGAAATGAACCTATTTTTGTGAGACAGGTTGTGGCTCGTTTGGCTGAATTAAGAGGTGTCAGTTTTGAAGAGATGGCAAAAACAACACTTTCAAACACAGCTCGTGTATTTAACTTAGGTATTTAAGTTAATAAACCACGACTAAGGTAAGCTTTGGTCAAGAAGACCATCTTTATGCTATAAAGTTGCATTTTGGGGGTTGTTTTGTTAACATGACGCAACTGTGTTTAAGTCTCGTTTTTTCTTAGAGATGCTTTAAAAACACGGGAATTCTTAATTTTATGGATGAAAAAGAACTAACAGTATACGAAGTTGGGTACCTCCTTGTTCCAGAGCTTTCTGAAGGGGATGTTTCTGCTGAGACTGGCAACCTAAAAGACACCATAGCGTCTTTAGGTGGGCTTATGTTGGCAGATGGTTACCCTAAGTTAATTGAGCTTGCTTACCCTATGAGAAAGGCGGTTGCCAACGTTTGGCATACCTATACCAAAGGTCATTTTGGTTGGTTAAAGTTTGAGATGGCAAGTTCTGAGACAGCTGCCCTAAAAGAAAAGCTTGATCAAAACAAGAAAGTTGTTCGTTTTCTTTTCATAAAGACTTCTCGTGAAGATACGATGTCTCAAAAAAGAGTCCCTACAAGACAACCAAAGGCTAAGGGTCAGGCTGATGAGGAAGTGGTAGCCGAAGTATCAGAGGTTGAACTCGACTCCGCTCTTAAAGATTTGGTTAAGGAGGAGTAAAATAGAACCATGTACGTAAACAAAGCAATTATTTATGGAAATCTTACCCGTGACCCTGAATTAAGGTCTTTGCCTACAGGAAATAAGGTTACAAGTTTTTCTGTTGCAACAAACCGCACGTGGAAAGGGCAGGATGGAACAAGACAAGAATCTGTTGATTTCCACAACGTAGTTGTTTTCGGAAGACAGGCAGAAACGGTTGCTCAGTATTTAAAAAAGGGTTCAGGTGTTTTTGTTGAAGGTAGAATGCAGACGAGAAGTTGGGACTCCGGTGATGGTGTGAAAAAATACCGCACCGAAGTCATTGCAGATCGTGTGCAGTTTGGACCAAGAGCCGGTGGAGCTCCATCTGGTAACTCAAGTTACGGAGAGGCGCCATCTGCCCCAATTGAAACCGGCGCAGATGAATCAATTGAGTACCCAGAGGGCGATATTAATCCAAACGACATTCCTTTTTAGTAAAAATTAAAAAAATATCATGACAGACAAAAAAAAGTGTTACTTTGCTTCAAATAATATAAAACATATCGACTACAAAGATGTTGAGGTTTTAAAGAAATTCTTGAATCCACATGCACGTATGGTTTCTAAGAAGTTCTCAGGAGTTAGCTCAAAGAGCCAAAGAAAGCTTGCAACTGCAATAAAGAGGGCTAGATTCATGGGCCTTATTCCTTTCGTTGCTAAATAATTCTCGTTTATAAAATAAAAAAACCGCCAGTTGGCGGTTTTTTTATTTTTGGTAATTAATTTTTTTCTACTCTTTCCGTGTAAAGTCCTGTGTCGGTGTTTATTCTAATGACATCTCCTGTGTTAATGAAAAGTGGTGCTGTTATTACTGCTCCGGTTTCTAGTGTTACTGCTTTTCCGCCACCAGAGGCTGTGTCTCCCTTTATTGATGGGGGAGCTTCTTTGACAACGAAGTCCATTTTTATAGGAAGATTTATTCCAATTATTTTTTCTTCATCATCATCATTTGTAAAAGTGAGAGCATCAACTTCCGTGTTTGCCTTTAAAAATTTAACCTTATCTCCAACAATCGATTCCTCTAAAAAGAAACGGGCGCTTGGATCTTTTATTTCCGAAAAACAAAGTTCTCCTTTTGATGCATAAATAAACTTAATAGTACGCTTAGAAATATCTGCTTCTGAGACTTTGTCTGTAGCGTGGAATGTTGCAGGGACAAGTCTTCCAGAAATTAAGTTTCGGAGTTTGGTTTGGTTTTGTGGCTTACGTTGCTGTGTTCTTGCTACATGTGATTCAAGAACTTCAAACGGTTCGTCTTGCCAAACAATGTATTTACCTGGTTTTATTTCGTTATATTCAAGCATTTTCTTTGAAATTATAATTAGTAATTTTCGGAAACTTGTCCGTTTAAATTAGAGACTTATCATTTGGCGCCATTCAGCAAGACAAGTATCGTGGCTCATTGTAAGAAAAAAAGCCATTATGTCAACGATTTATATTTTTAAGAATTAGGCTTCTTGAAAGCTTTTCTCTATTTTTTTAACGAGTTCGTTTGCAATTTTTTGGTTTTCTTTAAGGAATGTTCTTGTTGCATCGTATCCTCGCCCTAATTTTGTTTCGCCATAAGAGTAAGATGTTCCACTTTTTGTCATTAACCCAAATTTTTCACCAAGAGCAATAATCTCTCCTTCTCTAGAGATCCCTTCGTTGTAAATGATATCAAACTCGGTCATTTTGAAAGGAGCGGCTACTTTGTTTTTGACAACTTTTACTCTTGTTCTTGCCCCGACGACTTCCTCTCCCTTTTTAATAGAGGCGATTTTTCTAATATCTATTCTCACAGATGTGTAGAATTTAAGGGCTTTTCCTCCGGGAGTTGTTTCTGGGTTTCCAAACATAACTCCTATTTGCATGCGGATTTGGTTAATGAAAATAACTACAGTTTTTGATTTTGAGGTAATCGCAGTTAGTTTTCTTAGGGCTTGCGACATGAGTCGTGCTTGTTTTCCAACATGATGCGCACCCATTTCTCCTTCGATTTCATCCTTTGGAGTTAAGGCCGCCACAGAGTCAATAACAACGACATCTATTTTTCCAGAACGAACAAGACTCTCGGTTATTTCAAGAGCCTGTTCTCCAGTGTCTGGCTGAGAAATTAAGAGTTCGTTTATATTAACGCCAAGTTTTTTAGCATATTCAGGGTCGAGCGCATGTTCAGCGTCAATAAAAGCACAGACACCACCTTTTTTTTGCGCTTCTGCAATAACATGTAAGGTTAGTGTTGTCTTACCAGAAGACTCCGGTCCAAATATTTCAATAATGCGTCCTTGGGGGAGACCTCCAACCCCGAGTGCGTAATCAAGTCCTAATGATCCGGTTGGTACAGATCCAACGCCGACTTTTGGTCTGTCGCCAAGTTTCATTATTGCTCCTTCGCCGTATTTTGTCTGAATATCGCGAATAGTTGATTCAATTTGAGATGTGCCAACTTCTGTTTTTGAAACACCTTCTAACTTCTGTTTTTTTGCCATTGCCATATTATTATCCTTTTTTACTTACTGTTAAAGAAATCGTTTGTTCTGTTTTTTTACCAAATTTATCTTCCGCTTTTATACTCATTATAGTATAGCCACTTGGTAGCACCAACGTTTCGGCGAAGTTGCCACTTTCGTCTGGGAAAATTTGGCGGTCGTTTAATGACATTACGGCTATATTTTTTGTTTTACCACTGATTGTGACTACTTGATTATCAAGATTAGAGCCGTTTACAGGGGAGATAATCGTTATTGATGGTCCGTGAATAAGATTTCTGCTTTGGATATAGCCGTAGATTATTGAGGCCAAAATAAGTATGCCAACAAGACTACTTCCTATGACTGTTTGTTTTGTGTGATTAGAAAGAGTCATCGTTTTCTGTTTCGTCTGTGCTTACAAGACCTGCTGTTGCGATAGCTTGAGCGCTCTTTTCAAGAACTTCTCGTGGTTTTGCTCCATCTCCCGCAGAAACAACCCCGCGCTCTTCAAGCATATCCATAAGGCGAGCAGCTCGAGCGTATCCGACTTTTAATTTTCTTTGTAGATATGATGTTGAAGCTTTTCCTGCTTCGATGACACATTGTCTTGCTTCCTCGTACATGTCGTCATCGTCGTCTAGTCCAGACGAGGACTCAAGCGACATATCAAATATTGTCGGACTTGCAGTTGGGGCGCCGGTTGAGAGTTCAATTTCTGATGGGACACTATCTTTATATTGATCAGATAAATATTTAACCACCTTTTTTACTTCGGTTTCAGAGATAAAGGCTGATTGCATACGTTCTGGCTTAGACATTTCGCCGGAAAGGAAAAGCATGTCTCCAGCACCAAGAAGTTTTTCTGCACCAGTGGTATCAAGAATTGTGCGTGAATCGATTTGTGAGGAAACTTGTAGTGCCACTCTGGCTGGGATGTTTGCCTTAATCAAACCAGTAATGACGTTCACAGAAGGTCTTTGGGTTGAGAGTATTAAGTGTATTCCAACAGCACGACTCATTTGAGCGAGGCGAACAATTCCAGCTTCAAGCTCTCGTGGATATGTTGTCATGATATCGGCGAGTTCGTCCAAAACAATAACAATATAAGGCATTCTTTCTGGGAGTTCTGCAAAGTCTCGCTCTTCACCTTTCCCTTTTTCGCGCTCCTTTTTGTAGGCAGGGAATACAATATTTTTATGATATGAATCTATGTCGCGAACCGTTTCTGATTCCAAGACGTCGTATCTTCTATCCATCTCTTTTGCGGCCCATTTAAGAGCCAAAATTGCTTTTTTGGCGTCAGTAATTACTGGTGTTAGTAGATGGGGTATCTTGTTGTAAAGAGTTAGCTCAACGCGTTTTGGGTCAATCATGATGAATTTTAAGTCATCAGGTGAATTACGGAATAGTAGGGAATTAATGAATGTGTGAATGGTTACGGATTTTCCAGAACCAGTTGTTCCGGCAATAAGCATGTGTGGCATTTTTGCCAAGTTTGTAAATCTTGATTGTCCAGAAACGCCACGACCTAAAGCAAGGAGTAATGGCTTGTCATTATCAATATATTTTTCATCAGAGAAAAGTGTCGCCATCCCAACAGTTGCTTTGATTGTGTTTGGTATTTCAATCCCAACAAGAGATTTTCCGGGGATAGGGGCCTCAATACGGAGTGGGTGAGCAGCAAGTGCTAGCGCTAGGTCATTTTGTAATCCAACAATGCGCGAAAGTTTAACCCCTTCAGCCGGCTTTAATGCATAGCGAGTGACTGTTGGCCCGATTGATATTTCATCCATCTCAACGTTGATGCCGAAGTTTTGTAGCGTTCGCTTAATAATATTAGCGTTCGCTTTAATATCTCCAACACCCGGCTTACCTTTGTCTTTTTCAAAGATTGAAAGAGGGGGAGGGGAATAAGTATCATCTATGTCGCGAATAGTTTTTTTACTTTGTTCAATAAAAAGACCACCTTCTTCCTCTTCTGATTTTTTGCCAATACCTAAAATAGAAGCCATTGCTCCGCCGACCCTATTTTTTTCTTCTGGTTCTTCTTTTTGTTTTTCTTCTTTTTTCTCTTCGATCAAGACCTCTTCCACATCAATTTCTTCTTCGTCGTAAACTTCATCACCAGTTTCTTTTTTAGAGAACCATCTCCAAAACATAAAATGTTCGAGCTGTGGACGAGCATTAAATATTATTAAAAGAGAAATTAAGAAAATTGCTGTTAGGAAAACTAGACTAGCGTAAAAATCAAAAAGTTTTAAAAATGGATAAGCGACAAGTTCACCAATGACACCACCGCTTTTGTTTTCCCAGATTGCATCTATTAAACCAAGACCAGATAGCAAGAAAAGAATTGAACCTAAAGTAGAAAGACCACCCATCTTTGTTTTTATTGAACGGAAGAAAGTAAAACTTAAAATAAAGAAAAGTAGTGGAGCTAAGAAGAACCCATAGCCAAACAAAAATGTTAAACCACGATAGGAGAGATCACCGGCTGGACCTGCGTTTAAGACATTGCGACTACCAAGCCACGCCATTACAAAAAATGTAGCTAAAACAAAAAAACCAATTGCTATTATTGCATGTGTTGTTTCTTCTTTAAGGTTTGAAAACGCCCCACTAATGTTTGAAGTTGTTGGAGTGCTTACTTTACTCTTATTTTCTTTACGTACTTTCTTTGTCGCCATAGAACTTATTTAATTATCACAAATAATAACATATTTTAGTCAGCTAATTAGTTAAATTAGCTAGATTGCTTGGATTATTAGAATTAGAAGTATTAATAAATTAGGGAGATTAATTAAAGTGCTAATTCAACAAAAAGGTTTGCTAATTTTAACAATGATTTTTACTTCTTTTTATTAAGCTAATTTATCTAATTAAACTAAACCCCTTTTTTCTTGCTTAATGAAGTGAGTCAGGCGTATAATGGACGTCTTATAGACTAATTAAAGACAAAAGGGTATAAAAAAGACATGAACGAAGAAAAGGACAATAAAGGTCAAGAAATAAACAATCAAGGACAAGCTAGTTTGTCTAATAATATTTCTGGTAACCAGTATTCCTTGCCTAGCGCTATTGAGCGTTTAACAGAGGCTTTATTTATGGTCACAGGTCTTTTTGAAGAAAATTACATTAAAGACAAAATACAACAAAATGCTGTTGAGATTTTGTCTTTGAGCCATGAGTTGGTGACCCTACCTTTGTCTTTAAGACATGATGTTGTTTTTGAAATGGGATATCTAATGAGAGAAACAGAGTCCTTTATCAGGGTGTCAAAATCAAATGGTTTTATTTCTGAAATGAACGGGGAGATTCTTCTTTCGGAGTTTAAAAAGATAAGGGAAAAAATATCACACCGTAACTTTGTTTTCTCTACGGATAAGAATAGATTATCGGAAAGCTTCTTTTTACCAAAAGAAGAGAGTACGGATTTTTCAGAAAAAGATATCTCTTTGGGCAGCTCAAGATTTTTTAACTACAAGGACAATATAGAAAGCAATAATCAGATAAAGGACAGCGTAAAAGACAATATTAAAACTAATCAAAATGTCCTTTATGGAAACAAAGGGATAAAGTCTGTTATTGGTATTAAGAGACAAGACGTTTCTGTTAATAAAAACAATAGTAAGAATGATAGGCGAGATTTAATATTAAAGATAATAAACAAAAACAAAAACTCAACTATAAAAGACATTTCTTCAATGATATCTGGTTGTAGCGAGAAAACAATTCAGCGTGAGCTATCGGCGCTTGTTGGAGAAAATGTCCTTAAGAAGACAGGGGAGAAGCGTTGGACTCGTTACTTCTTGGCCTAGAGAAATTTTCTTAAAAACTTACACGGGTAAGAATTCTAGAGGTTAAATTTATAAAAATATATATAATTTGGTAGAGAATTTCGCCTATAATTTAAGTATTCTTTTCGCACACATCCCTAAAATCATTACATACGCAGATTAGGATTTAAGTATTTTTTTTCTCGCATACACCCCCAAAATACCTTGCGCAGATTGACGAATCGAGCAGAGCGAAAATTCAGCAGAATTTTACGCGTGTATTTTGGGGGTGTATGCAAATAGTGATTGACTAAAACTCCCATTTCGATTAATATTCAGCCTAAGATAACTTGATAAAAACACGGCCGAAGAGGGCTGTATTTTGAGTTATCCACATATGTTTCAAGCCTTTTTTGTTCCATATGTACTATACTTTCATTTATGGTTGGCCAGTTTCTAAATTGGTCGACTGAAAGTTGTTTAAATATGTTCATTGTCAATTGAATAGCGGATTTTAGAAATTAAATTTCAGAAGCACAAAGAGCTGCTTTTTTAAGATTGTTGTATGGAATAAAGATGTTAGCTAGCCTATCGTGTCGCCACAATAAATAATTCAGGCGTATCAATAGGGTTGGGAAAATAATCGCACGAATTAAAAAATTGGATTATGTCGAATCTGATTAATCGTGCACAGTAGCTTCGACACTTAGATGAAAGTCTGTAGATCGGGGATACATTAAAATTAGAATTTTATGAGTAAAGTTATTAATACAAAGTTTGCAGTCCTTTTTGCAGGTGTAGCTATCTTAGCTGCTCTTGTTGTAGGAATGACAATGGCTTTGACAGCTTCGGCAGCAACATACAATTTTGCTACGAACTTAAAGCAAGGAATGACAAGCTCAGATGTTATGAATCTTCAAAAGCTTCTTAACTCTGATGCAGCAACACAGGTTTCGTCTACAGGTGCTGGTTCTCCAGGAAATGAAACTAACTACTTTGGTTCTTTGACCAAGGCAGCAGTCATCAAATGGCAGAACAAATACGCTTCTAGCGTTTTGGCTCCAGTAGGTTTGACTTCTGGTACAGGTTACTTCGGTGCTTCATCTCGCGCATTTGCGAATGGAATGTCAGTTACCTCAACTCCAACTACTCCTTCTACTCCAGTAGCAGCAGGATCAGTTTCAGTTTCAGGAGCAACACAGCCTGGTAATGGTCTTTTGGTACAGAGCGCATCACGCGTTCCTTTCACAAAGGTCACCCTTACAGCCGGCAGTTCAGATGTTACAGTTAACTCTATAACAGTTGAGCGCGCAGGTGCTGCAGTTGATTCTGTTTTCGCAGGAGTAGTACTCTTGGATGAAGACGGTTCACAGATTGGTATCGCAAAGACATTCAATTCAAATCACCAAGCATCAGTTGGTGATGCATTTGTTGTTAGAGCAAATACATCAAGAACGATGACAATCGCAGGTAACGCAGCAGCTGATCTTTCTCTAAAGGCTGGTCAAGTAGTTGCATTAAATGTTGTTGGTTTGAACACAAGCGCAACAGTTTCTGGTTCAATGCCTATCGTTGGTGCAATGCATACAGTTAATGCATCACTTTCAATCGGTACAGCAACAGTTGCAGTTTCATCTTTCGATCCAAACTCAACACAATCCAAAGAAATTGGTACAACGAACTTTAAGTTTGCTGGTATCCGCCTAACAGCAGGTTCAGCAGAACAAGTTCGCCTACGTTCAATTCGTTGGAATCAGACAGGTTCAGTTGGCGCAAGCGATCTTGCAAACGTAAAGACATATGTTGATGGTACAGCTTATGACACAATGGTTTCGTCAGACGGCAAATACTTCACAACTACTTTCGGTTCAGGAATCGTTATCGACAAAGGACTTGGTAAGGATATCTGGGTTCAGGGAGACATTATTGGTTCTTCTTCTGCAGGCCGCACAGTTAAGTTTGACATCTACAAATCAACTGATGTCTTCATGACAGGTGAGACCTATGGTTATGGAATCACAGCTCCAGCAGGTTCAGGTACAGCAGCAAATGCTACATCTGAATTTACAGCTGGTACTCCTTGGTTTGACGGTTCACTACAGAACGTTTCAGCAGGATCAGTTTCAACTGTTTCTAAAGCAGCTTCTGTAGCAGCACAAAATGTTGCTGTTAATGTTCCAAATCAAGTACTTGGAGGTTTTGAAGTAGATCTAAAGGGTGAACCAATTTCAGTTCAGTCAATGGTCTTCACAGTTGCTTCAACTTCACCATCAGGTGTATCAACAGCTACCTCAGTTCTTACAAGCGTTTCGCTTTATGGACCAAACGGTAACGTTGTAGCTGGTCCAGTTGACGCAGTAGCTTCAACAGGAAGCAACCAAACAGTTACTTTCACAGATACAGTTACTTTCCCAATTGGAAAGGGTGTCTACACTTTGAAGGGTAAGGTTCCATCAAACATTGCTAATGGTTCAACATACATTGTTTCGACAACCCCATCTTCAGGATGGACAACAGTTACAGGTCAGACGACAGGTAACACAATCAGCTTGTCATCACTTACATCAGCAGTTGCTATGAACACAATGACTGTTAAGGCAGCAGCCTTGGCAATCACAGTTGCTTCAACACCTGCAGCACAGTCGATTACAGCTGGTACAGGAAAAGTTATGGCTAACTACCAGTTAGATGCATCACAATCAGGTGAGGATGTCAGATTCTCATCGATTCCACTTGTTCTAACACTTGGTGGTTCTGCAACAGCAGGAATGGTAAGCGCATGTCAGCTATATGATGGCTCGACAGCACTTAACACTGGTTCAAACATTCCAACAGCTGCTTCAGGAAGTAACACATTTACACTCGATCAAACATTAACTGTTGCAAAAGGCTCAGTTAAGACTTTGACATTGAAGTGTAATTTGACAGGAACTTCATCTGGTAACACATTTGCTTGGGGTATCGCCGCATCACCTTCAATGACGGTGACTGGTGTAACTTCATCAAACGAGGTTTCAGAGACAGCAACAGCATCAAATGGTCCTACAATGACAATCGGTACAAGTGCTCTTACAGTATCGGAAGATTCCTCAAGTCCTGCTTACGCAGTTGTTGCGGGCGGTTCAACAGGAGTCACCATGGGTGGACTTAGATTCCATGCTACAAATGAGGCAATCAATCTTACAAAGGTTGCTCTTGCTCTCACAAACACAGCATCAAGTTCTGCATCTAGCTTAGTACAAGTAACATTGTGGGATGGTTCAACTCAAGTTGGATCAGCTACATTTACAGGTAACAGCTATACTGCAACTTCAACCCTAACTGGTGCCTTCCAGATTCCTAAAGACGGTGATAAGGTCTTGACCATCAAAGTTGACTTAGGAAACGTTGGTACAGGTTTGGCAACAAGTTCATCTGGTGCTTTGATTGCAGTTGATTTTGACGGAAACGACATCGGTGGTACACAAGGTACAGGTGTTGATTCAGGTACAACAATCAATACAGCAACAGCAGCATCTCCAGATACATCAATGTCAGGTGTTCGTGTAATGAAGTCATACCCAACAGTTGCAAAGCAAACTTCAGGTATGTCATCAACACTTATTGCTCAATCAGGAATCGATCTATATCGTTTCTCTGTAACAGCAAATACAGCTGGCGATGTAGCAATAAACAAATTGGTTGTTAACGTAGCAACATCATCTGCTTCAACAGCAAGTGGTACAACTACAGTTACAAACCTTTTGGTTAAGGCTTACACAGATTCAGGTTTCTCACAGGTTGTTGGCGGTAGCTACACAGCAGGTCAGGTTGTTGCAACCATGGCCGGTGTTGCAAACGGCGATAACTCAGCAGTTCTATCGGCACCTCTAACTATCCCAGCAGGACAGACCTACTACTTTAAGGTAGTTGGTGATGTTTCTCAGGTAGCAGGTACGACAAACTCTGCAGGAACAGTGACAACAAAGATTTCAGGCGATACAGCTTATCCAGCTCTTGCTGCCCTAATGGGTCAGTATGCAACTGGTTTGGGCAACTTCGTTTGGTCACCATTGTCAACTACTACAGCTTCAGCAAATAATCTCGACTGGACTAACGGATACCAGATAACTGGTCTTCCTTCAGGCGGTACAGATTCATTTACTTTAACTAAGTAGTCTGAACCAAATTCTTTATCTTTCTTGTGAAGAAAGATATTGAGTTCCAAAAACCTCCTAGTAATAGGAGGTTTTTGGTTTTTGTGTGGTTTCTGTAAAACAAAAAACTCCTGCCCTGTGTGGGAGTTTTTTGTTTTGTTATATTTGCTACAATATAGGTCTTATGCAAATGAACAATAAAAATATCACATTATTTATAGCAGTTATCGTTTTGGTGTTTGGGGCTATTTTTTTCACCGCTAAAGATGATGCTGAAAAATCAGATGAATATACAATAAATCAGATTTCAACAAGTACGGAGGTAAAAATAGATTCTACTCAAAATAAAACAAACGCTGTGGCTATGGCTGTTCCGGATTTAGACCGACTTATTATCGCCCCAAGTATTCAAGGTGCTGTAAGAGAACAGATCACTTCGCAATTAAAAGAGGTGAGTGGTAACTTAAAAAAGAACACTACCGTTTTTGATAATTGGATTTTATTGGGATTGTTTAGAAAAATTGCAGGTGATTTCGAGGGGGCCCGTGATGCTTGGGAATATGCTGGTGCTATTAGTCCAATGAACCATGTTTCATTTAGTAACTTGGGTGATTTGTATCACTACTACTTAAAGAATTACCCTTTAGCAGAAAAAAATATACTTATTTTTATAAAAAATAATCCGGAAAATATTGCAGGCTACAGGGATTTATACAATCTCTACACCCAATCCTACAGAGAAAAAATAAACGAAGCGCCAAAAATTCTACTTTCCGGTTTAAGTAAAAACCCAAACAATTTAGACCTACTTGTTTTGCTTGCTAAGCATTATGTTGGAATGGGGGATAAGGTTAATGCTACAAAATACTACGAGCTTGCTATTACGGAGGCCCAAAAAGAGGGGAACACTTCTTTAAAACAAGTTCTTGAATCTGAACTCTCCAGTTTGAAATAGTTTTAAGTCAAAAAAGATGTTCCTTTACTAGGGTGAGGAACGCGATAGAATAAAGTAAATACAACATGTTTAACAAAAATTTTCTTAGGTCAACAATCAGTTTTACCGCCATAATTCTTATTGGGGTGGTGGCAATTATCATAACTGGGTTTGCTAAGGAGATGGACATAGATCCAAGCCTCATTATCGGTAACCTATTCAATAAATAATACACCCCTCTTTTCCACATAGGGTACCCCTATGTAAATTAAAGTTAGAGGAATATAATGTAGTTGCTATGCAAAGAAGGTTGAAATTTTCACCCGGGGAGTATTACCACATCTATAATAGGGGGACTGATAAACGTGATATTTTTATCGATAACGACGACAGAGATCGTTTTGTTAAATTACTATTTGTCTCAAATGGGAATAAACCTTTTGTGTTTAGAGATTTTCCAATAGGGGTACCCTATGTTAATTTTGATAGAGGGGAGGAGGTAACTGCAGTAGGTGCGTACTGCCTTATGCCAAATCACTTTCACTTACTCCTTAAGGAAACAAGCGAAGGTGGTATTACTAAATTTCTTGGGAAAATATCTACCAGCTATTCGATGTACTTTAATAAAAAGTATAAAAGAAGTGGAACTTTATTTGAAGGGACTTTTAAGGCTTCGCACGTAGATAGCGATGAGTATTTGAAATACCTTTTTTCTTATATACACCTTAATCCGGTCAAATTAATAGATTCAAAATGGCGAGAAAACGGAATAACCAATAAAGAAGCCACTAAGCGATATTTGGATACATACAGGTATTCAAGTTATAACGATTACTTAAATAAAGGACGAGTAGAAGAAGCAATTCTTAATAGAAAAGTTTTTCCGGAGTATTTTTCCACAAAACGCGATTTTAATGATTTCATTAATGATTGGCTGGAGTTTCCGTCGGGTATTTATAACCCCCCTAAACTTACATAGGTACCCCTATGTAAGTTTAGGGGGGTGGTTTATCTTGTGTAATATTATGGTTGCGCGTCACGTCTTTAGTAGTAACATATAGATATCATGGATACACAAAATAAATGGCCACTTTATATAGCAATTGGTTTACCAGTTATTTTTATTATCGGTCTTATTGGGGTAGTTTATATCCCTCAGCTTTTTGCTGAGCAACCAAAATATGACTTCGTTTACATTACCCGCAATCTTAGCGAGCCTTACGGACAAACTTACACAGTGGAACAAGGTAAGATAGTCAAACAATATTTACCGCCACCAATTGATTACAAGTCGTCCGAAGTAAAAGATTATCGTTCAGTATTACTTGAATCTATTTATTTATACGACGTTGAAACAGATAAAAGCCGTGAGCTAACCCTAGAAGAGGCACAGGCTTTAACAATAGACCAGAATCCAAAATCTCCAGATGGATATATTTTTACAACGGGCCAAAATAACGGAGGAGTTGTTACAGAGATGTTTGGCGGTAATCGTAATTACAATAGCAGGTATTTGAAAAATGGTTTTTATAGTAAGCAGATTTATTTAACACAAGAAGGTAATTCTAGGAATTATTATTACGACTATAATTCAAATGGTTTTATCGGTTGGGTAATAAAATAAAAATATGGAAATAGAACCAAAAAATATTGCCCTACAAAGAATTAGAGAGATAGTTTCTTCGAACGGTCTTTCCAGAGAAGAGGTACTTTCTGTTTTAGGTGGGGTTCATGCTCAAAATCAAGTAGTGGCAACAGGTGGCAGTACTTTTCATTTCGACATAGTTAAGGTTCTATATTTTTTGGGAGGATTCCTTGCTTTGTGTGGGGTTGTTGTCTTTATCTCGCAATTTTGGGAAGACCTAGGTTTTTTTGGTCAGGTTTTAGTGACACTTGGTTTTGGTTTTATTACTTACGTTTCCTCACTTCTCCTTAATAGCTACAAGACAGCTTCTTTGACTTCAAGACTCTCATTGGTTTTTTCTGCCGTTCTTTTGCCGGCTGGAGTAGTTGTAGTTTTAAATGAGATGAATGTTTCCGATTGGCTTTTTGCTAGCTTGTGTATGGCTATTGGATTTTTTGTTATTTATTTTTCTACAATAAAAATTTTACAAAATGACGTTCCACGTTTTCTTTCATTAGTTTCTGGTACTGCAATATTTTTTACCGCGATTGCATTATTTACAAGAGAAAATCCAGCAATCTTAGCAACAGTGAGGGATTTTTATTCCTATGCATTTATAGTTTACGGAATACCCTGCTTAGCGCTTTCTTCATTGTTTGTGCCGATAACTGATTCACGAAGACCTCTTAATAACATATTGGTCTTTGTTGGGACGGTATCTTTTCTAGGAGCACTATTTTCGTTTAATGAAATTTGGAAGTTTGTTTGTCTTCCTGGTATTGCTCTATTTTTCTACTTAAGCATTACAATGCGCAGTAGGATAATACTCACGCTTTCCTCGATTGCTTTGATGGGATATATCGGGCGTATTACTACGGAATATTTCAGTAATAGTTTGGGTTGGCCAATTACGCTTATGATTTTAGGACTCTCTTTAATAGGTATCGGGTATGCCACACTTACGTTCGGGAAGAAATATATTTCCGCATCACGTTAACTTAAAAATATAAAAATAATCTTATGACTACAAATATCGAAAAACAGAATAATCAGGTTTTCTGGTATATCGCTTATATTTTGTTTTTTATTGCTCTGACGATAGTTTCCGTTTTGATATTAATACGCATTAACGGTGGTTTGCCATCTGGTATCGCGACTTTTGATTTAGTTTTAATTATCCTCGCAACGTTTCGTTTAACTCGTCTTTTTGTTTATGATAAGGTTTCTAAATTTTTTCGTGATTGGTTTTTAGACGAAGAAGAATTGATTAGCGAAGACGGGGAAGTGCTTATTGCGAGAATGAGACCAGAAGATGGTCCACGCAGAACAGGTCTTGAGCTTCTAGAATGCCCTTGGTGTGTCGGTGTTTGGTTCGCTACTTTTGTTGTTTTCTTTTATTATCTAACTCCAGTTGCTTGGTATTTTATTTTGATTTTAGCTGTTTCCGGAGTTTCAACATTTATTCAAATTCTTTCCAACATGATTGGTTGGCGCGCAGAACACCTTAAAAATAAGGTTAATAATAAGTAGGAAACTTGGTCATTTTTTGAATTAAGTGACTGGTTGCAATTTTTTAGGTTTGTGTGGTAGTATTTCAGCACAAGCCGTAGAAAACAGATAGCCCATAGGGCGTTAATTGCGAGAGCAGTCTGTCGAGGTCGATACTCATTTCGTTAACAACGGGATGCTTGGACGACTCCACGGGGAGTCGGTTTTGTTTTTTAATTACAAAAAATTATGGCAATTAGTAAAGAAAAAAAAGTTGAGATACTAAAGAAACTTAAACAGTCCATTGCAGATTCAATGTCACTTGTTTTCGTTAACTTCAAAGGTCTAACTGTGTCAGAGGTTTCTAAGATTCGTCGTGACTTGCGATCAAAGGGTGTTGGTTACACAGTAGCCAAAAAAACTCTTGTTAAGAGAGCAATCACGGAAGGTAAGTTTGAGGGTGAGATTCCACAACTAGATGGGGAATTAGCACTCGCTTACGGCAAAGATCCGATTGAGCCAGCTCGTACTATTTTTGCTTATCAGAAAGAGTACAAAGGCCACATCCATATCATGGGTGGTATGTTTGAAGGAAAAATTCTTGACGCTGTCGCAATGACAGAAATTGCAACAATACCTTCAATGCAGGTTTTGCGTGGTCAGTTTGTTAACTTAATAAACTCACCAATACAGCGTTTTGTGGTTGCACTTAATCAAATAGCAGAATCAAAGAATTAAAAATTTAACAGTTAAAAAGAGATAATAATATGTCAGACGAAACAACAGTAGCAGTAGAAGAAGCAGTTGAAGTTCCAGCAAAATTTAAGACACTCGTTGATTCAGTTGAAAAAATGAGCGTTCTTGAATTGCACGAACTCGTTAAAGTTCTTGAAAAGAAATTTGGCGTTTCAGCAGCAGCGGTTGCAATGGCAGCCCCAGGCGCCGGATCAGGAGAAGTTGCTGAGGAAAAATCAGCCTACGCTGTTCACCTTAAATCAGCTGGAGACCAGAAGATTGGTGTTATGAAGGTTGTTAAGGAGGTTTTGGGTCTTGGACTTAAAGAGGCTAAAGATTTAGTTGATAACGTTCCATCTCTCTTGAAGGATGGTATGAAGAAGGATGAAGCAGAGGCATTCAAGAAGAAGATTGAAGAGGTCGGAGGAAAAGTTGAATTAATGTAAACTTTTCGGTCGGAGGCTATGAAGATAGCCGAGACTGGGTAGCGGAAATTTTCAGCAGAAAATTATCCGTGACCAGGTTGAGTTGAAATAACTTAATTTATACAGATTACACAATCACAAAAAAATCCCTTTTTAAGGGATTTTTTTGTGATTGTGTGTTGGTTCTCTAAGGGTTAGAATGTGGGGAATAACTTATTAAGAAGTCCATGGAAACTCTAGGAAAACTTTTCGGAAGTGAAGCACGGGTAAAAATACTACGTTTATTTTTCTTAAACGAAGAGGTTGGTTTTGAAATGAAAGAAATCGAAAAGAGAACAAAATTAAAAGCACCGACAGTTCGTAGAGAAATAGCTGTACTTAAATCTATTGGTTTTATAAAAAAGAAATCTTTTTCAAAAGAATTACCACCTAAGAAAAAAGTTCAGGGTTGGTTTTTAGATAGTAATTTTTCCTACAAAAAAGAATTAAAAGATTTGGTGTTAAACACCGACATGATTGATAAGGGAGATATTATTAGTCGTTTTAAAAAAACCGGGACAATAAAATTATTGGTAGTTTCTGGAATTTTTATTAAAGAAAACGATAGTCGTACTGATATTTTAATTGTTGGTGAAAACCTAAAACGTGCTTCAATTGAAAACACGTTGCGCTCTATCGAATCAGAAATAGGGAAGGAATTGTCTTACGCTTTTTTTGATACTAAGGAATTCAAGTATCGAGTTGAAATGTATGACAAGTTTATCTATGACGTTTTAGATTATCCCCACGAACGCTTGGTTGATAAGATTGGTTTGCCAGATAAATTCACTAGAATTTAGTTGTTTTTTATAGCTATCTTCTTTTTTGTACTATCCACAATATTGAAGAATAAAGGCAGTTTTTCTGCTATTATTAAAACAGGCTTTAAGTAGTCGAAACTTAGAGTTTTTATGCATAGGAACTTTTAATCATAAGTAAAAGTAAGATATGGTATTGCAAACATGGAGTCAGGTCATTGGCGAATCTTTTCAGTCAATTTGGCTTGGTGTAATGAGTTTCGTTCCTGGTTTGATCATGGCAGTTATTGTGTTCATGATCGGCTGGATAGTTGCTTCATTGCTTGAGAAAGTTATTTCACAGGCAATTAAGGCACTCATGTTCGACAAGGCACTTCGTGCCGCAGGTGTCGAAGAAGTTTTATCAAAAGGAGGTCTTCATTTAAATGCTGGTGCATTTTTAGGTGGACTTGTTAGATGGTTTGTTATCGTTGTTTTCTTGGTTGCTTCACTTGAGGTAATCGGATTAACACAGGTAACAATCTTTCTTCGTGATGTAGTTCTCGGCTATCTCCCACAAGTTATTGTGGCAGCTTTCGTCCTTTTGGTCGGTGCTGTTTTAGCTGACGTTACAGACAGAGTGGTTACCACATCTGCTCGTGCAGCAGACATGAAATCAGCAGGTTTCTTGGGTGGTGTATCCCGTTGGTCAATTTGGCTTTTTGCTTTGATCATCGCTTTGTCACACCTAGGAATTGCTCCTCAATTCATGTACACACTCTTTACTGGGGTTGTGGCTATGCTTGCTCTTGCAGGTGGCCTCGCTTTCGGTTTGGGTGGTAAGGATGCAGCAGCTCGTTTTATCGAGCGTTTGCGTGAGGATATTTCAAGCAAGAAATAGTATGTTTAACGACTAGTTTGATTTTCTCCCGCGGAGAAAAGAAAGGAAAAAAGGTGTCACTTGACACCTTTTTTCTATTGGCTATAATGCCCTTTACCTTATGTTTATCAACGAAATTTTGCACAAAAAGCGGACCAACTGAACCTCGCCTTTTGGCGAGTCTCAGGAAGTTCCGCTCCAGTAGCGGATTTTTTGTTGGAAGATAATGAGGTAGTTCGTTGACAACTAAATCCCGCCACTTTTCATCCCATGTGTGAGTTAGCCTGTTATTGTTCTGGGGTCAGATGAGAGGGAGGCGGACAGACAGAAAAGAAAAATTAAAAAACGCGACCCAGGAAGCGGTTCCTGGAGCGTAAGTGACTTTCAGATTTCCTAATAGGAAATAAGAAGAGCATATGGTGGATGCCTTGGCTCTAAAAGGCGACGAAGGACGTGGCGTGGCGACGATACGTTTCGGGGAGGTGCCTAGCAACCTTTGATCCGGAAATTTCCGAATGAGGAAACTCATCTTGCTTCATCGCAAGATACTCAGCACTAGCTGAGAGCTAACCCAGGGAAGTGAAACATCTCAGTACCTGGAGGAAAAGAAACAAATTGTATTTCCTAAGTAGCGGCGAGCGAAAAGGAAGAAGCCCAAACCATTCACCTAAATAAGGGACCGGCAGGAAACTGGTGGAACCTTATTAGGTGAGCGGGGTTGTAAGGCGGCAGTGTAGATTACTAGAAAAGTTACAAAATGTGATGATAATCGAATGCGCTGGAAAGCGCGACCACAGAGGGTAATGGTCCCGTAGGTGAAATCATACACAACTTTTTTATTGCCGTTCTTGAGTATATCGAGACACGAATAGCTCGGTAGAATCCGCCAGAACTAACTGGCAAGGCTAAATACTTTTAGAGACCGATAGTGAACTAGTACCGTGAGGGAAAGGTGAAAAGTAGCCCGGTGAGGGCAGTGAAATAGACCTGAAACCATATGTTTACAATGAGTAGGAGAGGTTGCTTGCAACCTCGACTGCGTGCCTATTGAAGAATGAGCCAACGAGTTTATGTGTGCTGCGAGCTAAGCCGTAAAGCGGTGGAGCTTTAGGGAAACCGAGTTTTAATAGAGCGATGTCACCTTCGGGTGACGTAGTACACATAAGACCCGAAGCCAGGTGAGCTACCCATGAGCAGGGTGAAGTTTACCGAAAGGTAGATGGAGGCCCGAACCGGTTGGTCGTTCAACGCCATCGGATGACTTGTGGGTTGGAGTGAAAAGCTAATCGAACCTGGTAATAGCTGGTTCTCTCCGAAATATGTTTAGGCATAGCGTCACGTGTTTCTTCCGGAGGTAGAGCACTGGAAGGAGCAAATAGGGAGAAATCTCGTTGCTCCTATCAAACTCCGAATGCCGGAATTTAAGAGCGTGGCAGTAAGACCATGGGGGCGAAGCTCCATCGGTCAAGAGGGAAAGAGCCCAGATCTCCAGTTAAGGTCCCTAAATTCATGCTAAGTGCAAGTAAGGATGTGAGATTTCATAGACAATGAGGATGTTGGCTTAGAAGCAGCCATCATTGAAAGAAAGCGTAACAGCTCACTCATCGAGAGATCTTGCGCCGCAGATAATCGGGGCTAAGCATGATACCGAAACTGAGGGCTTGTGCGCAGCATGAGCGAGTTAATGATTTAAGGTTTTGAAATAAACTCAGCAATGTTTTTGTTTTTTGCTTTTTATTTTGACTTGCTCATGTTGTGCGCAAGCGGTAGGAGAGTATTCCACTCGGCTGTGAAGGTAAAGGGGTAACCCATACTGGAGCGTGTGGAAGTAAGAATGTTGGCACAAGTAACCGCAATGCGGGTGAGATCCCCGCACGCCGAAAAACTAAGGTTTCCTTCGCGATGGTGATCAGCGAAGGGTTAGTCGGGCCTAAGGAGATGGCGAAAGCCGTATCCGATGGACACATGGTTAATATTCCATGACTTCTCTTTTGTGCGACGGGAGGACGGAGTTTAGTATGTCTCGCATGCGATTGGATGTGTGTTCGTGTCATAAGGATGGGTTCCAGGAAAATCCGGTACCCTCTCTTTAATGAGGAATCCAAGTGAAGCGAAAATGTTATACCCACGGGTGTGATGAATGAGACAAAGCAAGCTTCCAAGAAAATTCTCTAAGCATAACAAAAGGGGAACCGTACCGTAATCCGACACAGGTAGTTAGGTCGAGAAGACCAAGGCGAACGAGTGAGTGCTCCCCAAGGAACTCGGCAAAAAAGCAGCCGTAACTTCGGGATAAGGCTTGCCTCTAGCAATAGAGGCCGCAGCGAAAGTTTCTCTGGCAACTGTTTAACAAAAACACAGCTCCCTGCGAACTTGCAAAAGTATGTATAGGGGGTGACACCTGACCAATGCGAGAAGGTCAAATATCGGTGGTGCCTAGCACTTTGTTTTTTAGAAATAGAAAATAAAGTGCTAGGTGCTGGCTGATATAAGCCCTCGTGAATGTCGGCCGTAACTATAACGGTCCTAAGGTGTTGAAACTTTCGTAAGAAAGTTTCAACAGGACTGGGACTGTTGTAGAAAAAGTTAAACAACTTAAAAAAATAATCATTACATTTTAGAGCTACCTTTCATGCCGTAATGCATGAATAGTCCGACGTGATAAACAAGAGACCAACGTCACGGACCCAAACTTGTAAAAGTGGGTTAAGAAAGAGTCCTTCTTTGAGGAATAGAAGAGCGAAATTCCTTGTCGGGTAAGTTCCGACGCGCACGAATGGTGTAATGACTGGAGAACTGTCTCGGGGAGTAGCTCGGTGAAAATACAGTACCGGTGAAGATGCCGGTTACCTGCAGTTAGACGAAAAGACCCCAGAAGCTTTACTATAGCTTGGTATTGTTCTTGTTTTGCAACTGCGTAGAATAGACGGGAGACTTTGAAGTTTCGCTTTCGGGTGAGATGGAGTCGTCAGTGAAATACCGTTCTTTTTCGAGGCACGAACTAACCTCCACGGCAAAAACGTTGAGGGACAGTATCTGGTGGGTAGTTTTACTGGGGCGGTATCCTCCTAAAAAGTAACGGAGGAGTCTATCAAGGTTCTCTAGGCGCGAATGGA
>CAZOFV010000008.1:0-27602 GCA_964579635.1 uncultured Candidatus Saccharibacteria bacterium | reverse complement strand
TTATAGTTTTTATATTAATTTTAGTTACTAAAAGTTAAATTAAAATGCCCCCACTAGATAGATTTACAACTAAAGCCCAACAAGCAATAAGCAGAGCTCACGAGCTTGCTGTTGAGCGTGGGCAAAATCATGTTACACCACTACATCTCCTAACGGCTTTGGTTCTTCAGGATGAAAGCACAGTTATTTCCGTACTTGAAAAATTAGAAGTTGATATCGCTCTTCTAACAGATTCTTTACTTGAAGCTATTGAGTCACCAGAATCGGCAACGACAATGGCGCCTTCTTATCATTTGTTTTTAACTCCAGACCTAGCACGTATTTTTGAGGGTTCAGTAAAAATTTCTCAATACATGAAAGACGATTTGGCTTCAACAGAGCATTTGTTTTTGGCTTTGTGTGAAGTTCCTGGACAAGCAAGAGAAATATTAAATCGTTTTCGTGTTAACAAAGAAATAACGATGACTATTTTGGAAGAACTCCGAAATAAGAATGTTGTTGATGCTGATTCTCCAAAAAAGTTCCGTGTGCTTTCAAAATATACACGCAATCTTACGGACCTTGCTCGCGAAGATAAGCTTGATCCAGTTATTGGTCGCGATAGTGAAATCATGCGTATTATGCAGATTCTTTCTCGACGTACAAAAAATAATCCAATTTTAATAGGTGATGCAGGGACAGGTAAAACTGCTGTGGTTGAAGGTCTCGCAATTCGTATTTCAAGAGGTGATGTCCCTGAATCTCTTCGTGATAAGGAACTAGTTTCTCTTGATTTAGGTTCTCTTATTGCTGGTACGAAGTATCGTGGTGAGTTTGAAGAGCGTATGCGTGCGATGATGAAGGAAATTGAAAAAAGTGAAGGGAGGGTAATTTTATTTATTGACGAGCTACACACGATTGTTGGGGCTGGAAGCGCTGAAGGAGCCCTTGATCTTGCAAACATTTTGAAACCAGCTTTGGCTCGCGGAGAGTTACGAGCAATTGGTGCAACAACCCTTAAGGAATACCAAAAGCATATTGAAAAAGATCCAGCACTTGCTCGTCGTTTCCAGCCAGTGTTTGTGGATGAACCATCACCAGAAGACACAATTGCTATTTTGCGTGGTCTTAAAGAGAAATATGAGCTTTACCACGGTGTTCGTATCACCGACGACGCTATTGTCGCAGCTGTTAATTTAAGTATCCGTTATATCACCAATAGATTTTTACCAGATAAAGCAGTAGATCTTATAGATGAGGCCGCTTCTTCAATGCGCATAGCGCTTGAGAATAAGCCACCAGCACTTGAAGAAACACATCGCAAGGTGATGCGTCTTGAGATTGAAAAAGAGGCTCTTAAAAAAGAATTGGAGAGTGGTTCTGACACAGTTGCCAGCAAGAAGACAAAAGCTCGCGTTAAAATTATCGATAACGAGATTGCCGACTTAAGGGAAAAAACCAGAGCCCTTGAACTTAAATGGAAAAACGAGAAAGCGATTCTTGATGATATTCGCGTTGTTAAGAAAAGTTTAGATACTTTACGCGTTGAAGCAGAAAATGCCGAGATTCGTGCAGATTTAACCCGCGCCGCAGAGATTAGATACAGCAAGATTCCTCTTCTTGAAAAAGACCTACAAACAAGAATGGCTCGATTGAAGAAACTTCAAAAAACACGACGTATTTTGCGTGAAGAAATTGTAGAAGAAGACATTGCAGATGTTGTATCTCGTTGGACAAATATTCCGGTGTCTAAAATGCTTGAAGAAGAAATCGAGAAGCTTTCTCGAATGGAGGATGAATTGCGAAAGAGGGTAATTGGGCAAGACGAAGCCATAAAGAAAGTTTCAGACGCAGTAAGACGCTCAAGAGCCGGTGTTTCTGATCCAAATCGACCAATAGGCTCGTTTATATTCTTAGGACCTACCGGTGTTGGTAAAACAGAGCTTACAAAGGCCTTGGCTCAATTTATGTTCAATGATGAGAGGGCTTTGATTCGTGTTGATATGTCGGAATATATGGAGAGCCACTCAGTTTCAAAATTGATTGGTTCACCTCCTGGTTATGTTGGACACGATGATTCCGGTCAGTTAACAGAGTCTGTTCGTCATCGCCCATATTCTGTTATTCTTTTCGACGAAATCGAAAAAGCGCACCCAGAAGTATTTAACTTACTGCTTCAGGTTCTTGATGATGGAAGACTTACAGACGCAAAGGGTCGTGTTGTTAATTTCAGAAATGCGGTAATCATCCTAACTTCAAATGTTGGTTCGCAGTTTATTTCTAAGATGGAATCAATGGGCTTTAGTTCTAAAACAACAGCACAAGATTATTCTGGAACGAAAGAAAAAGTTTTAGGAACGTTGAAAGATTATTTCCGCCCAGAATTTTTGAATCGACTAGATGATATTATTGTTTTCGATATTCTCTCAGAAACAGCTATCCGCGAAATTGTTACTATTCAAACCGAAATTGTCCGCAAGCGCCTTGAAGCTAAAGAAATGAACTTGGAAATAAGCGAAGAGGCTCTTAAGTACTTAGCTCGTGAAGGATATAACCCACATTACGGCGCACGACCGTTGAAACGACTTATTCAGGAAAAAGTTTTGAACAAGGTAGCAATGCTCATCATTTCAAAATCTATTTCGGCAGGGGATAAGGTTGTAGTTACAGAGAAAAATAATGATTTGGTTATTGAAATAAATCGCGGACGTATGAGCCCAATAAAAGGCAGAAGTACTCGCAAAAAAGTTACAGCTTAATTCAATTAAAAAAACCGGCATTATGCCGGTTTTTTTAGTTTTTGGTGCCTATTTAGGTAAGTAAGTCGGGAAGGATTCGGTCAAGAACATTTTTACTCGTCGTCACTCGTAAAAATTTCTCGACCCTGCTCGTTCGACCGTTTCTGCTGAAATGGTACCCGAACTCGCTTTCGAATCCTTCCCGACGCACAAACAAAATCACCCAATGTTTTCACATTGGGTTCATTTGTTTTTGGTGCGTCGGGAAGGATTCGAACCTTCGAAGGACTAAGTCCGACAGATTTACAGTCTGTTGCGATTGACCACTCCGCCACCGACGCATATTGCTTGCGTATAATAACTTTCTAGGGGCTATTTGTAAACTGTTTAAATTAAAAAGGCTACCGCAGGGGTAGCCTTTTGTTTTGGGGTTGAGGGCCCTCAGAGTCCCGGGGGCATTTCTTGGTCGCGCGGGTTACCACGCATTGCAAGCCAGAGAAGCAAACCCGCAAGACCGCCGCTTCCCAAGACTGCCAAGACGACGATGATGGCTGATTTCCACAGTTCCGGTTGTTCCATGGTGACTCCTCCAAGGTTTGTCTAATTGAGACAATAAGGCACACGCTAAGGGTTGTCAACAACATACCCTAATTTTTTAAATGATTCTTCAAATTGCTTCATTACTTTTGTTCCACGTAGTGCGGCCGCAGGATGAAACATTGGAAATATTTTTCTGCCGTTTACTTCAAATATTTTTCCTTGGTCAATTGATATTTTTGCCACTGGAAGAAAATAATTTGTTGCAAAACGACCAAGTGGAACGATAATTTTCGGATTGATAATCTCAATTTGTTTTGTGAGATATGGTTTGAAACTTTCGATTTCTTTTTCGTTTGGGTCGCGATTTAATGGCGGACGTTTTTTGACGATATTTGTAATATAAACATCCTCGCGTTTCCAGCCGATTGTTTCCAGTTTTTTGTTTATTAATTGTCCGCTACGCCCAACAAATGGTCTTTTTTCTATGTCTTCATTTTTGCCGGGAGCTTCGCCTATAAACATAACAGGTGAGTTGATATCGCCTTCGCCAAAAACGAGATTACTCTTTTTTAAGGGGAGTTTAGTATTTGTCTCAATTTCTGATTTGAGCTTTTCTAGGGCCAATTTCTTGTTCATTGGTCTATATTACTCTTTTCTTTAGACCCCCGCACACACTCTTAAAATATCTTGCGCAGATCGATGACGCGAGTATGGCGAAAATTCAGCAGAATTTTATGCGTGTATTTTAGGGGGTGTGTGCAAAAAACAACCTGTTGCAAAATCTAGCGGATTATAGTATGCTCACGGGGAATTAAATCATATGTCACAAGACCAACTTATAAAATTGTCGTGTACAACTTGTAAGCACACCAACTATTGGAGTCGCAAGAACCGCAAGAAAGTCGAACGAAAAATCGAGCTTAAAAAGTATTGCAAGTGGTGCGGAAAAGCCACAAAACATAAAGAATCGAAGAAATAAAACAAAAACCCCCGTCGGGGGTTTTTGTTTTATTTGTTGTAAATTTACGAAGTCTAGGGTGGAATATTATTAAGGAAACAATACTAAAATAGAAGGAAGTGTTTTGTAAAAAAAGGGACCAGGCCTTGGTGGAAGGTCGGTCCCTTGTGCGAACTTGTTTTATGCGAGACGGCGGTCGATTGTAAACGTGATGCCGTCTATTGTCGGGCGAAGTGTATACCCGTCTTCGTCGTCATGGCTAATAGCAAGCAACGGAGTTGCTGCAGGCACAGGTGACCTAATCCAGAGTCCATGCTTCTTGCTCAGTGTTTCGAGTTCGTCGGCAAATGCAGTTGCCCGGGCCGCAAAACTATTTCGCCATGGTAGTTCGGGCCAAATGGTTTCCGCCATCATCCGTGCACGCCTAACGGTATTTGCACGAACCTCGGAGGGTTCGCCGTCCCGCACAAGATCGCTCTCACTAACTTTTCGTAAATCGTAGGGAGGCTTTAAACCGAATGGGCCACCAAGTCCAAACTCTTCTTCCTTGATGAGGCCACGTGCGTCGTACAGATTTCCGTCGTGATCTTGAACGACGACATGTCGGATTACCTTCCCCTCCATGAGACCGATCATCGGCCATCCAAGTCCCACACTGAGAGCTGTGGCGAATGCATAACACTCTCCGTCTAGGAATATACCGATACATAGATCACGAATGGTCTCGTGACTTCGCGGATCTTCCTCGCAAAGTGTATAAATGGTGGTAGGCATGAGGCCTCCTTTTCTTGTTTAGGGTGAATGTACAAAAATGAGCTCGTGTAGCTTAAGCTATTTTCTTTATATAATATTAGAATATATTCGTCAAATTTGCAGGGAAAAGCCACAAAACATAAAGAATCGAAGAAGTAATTAAACCCGAAAAGACGGGTTTAATTTTTTTTGATATACTCGCAAAGCAAGGGCCTATAGTTCAGTGGTAGAATAACGGTCTCCAAAACCGTTGACCGAGGTTCGAATCCTCGTGGGCCCGCCACAAAATAAAACAAAGCCACCATTCGGTGGCTTTGCGGTTTGAAGGATTGTCTAGTCCTCTACGCCGATAATTGTATATGGCGATTCATGTTGACTGAGGACGAGATCTCCTGAGTTGCTGAGCGGGTCTTGAAAAAAACGAACCCACTTATTCGCTTCACTGGAGAACCTGAAAATTACCTCTTCTCCGTCGAGAAAATCAGACCTGACGGCAATTTGCTTAAGGGTGCCAGGTTTGTCCTCATCGTGTTTGATATCGAGGATTCGTCCAGCATCGAAGAAGGCCTCGTCGGTGTCGTGTATCAACACCTTCTGACCAATTTCCAACGTGCTCATGTTGAACCTCCTGTGTGTGCTATTTAGCTATTTCAAGACTACTTTTTTCTTTTTGATAAGTCAATTTTCAAAAACTTTCCTACTTCTTTTAAGATTTCCACTTTTTCGTTAGGCCTAAACCACTTAATCTCCTTATCTCTTTTAAACCAAGTCGCTTGTCGTTTGGCATATTGCCAAGTCTCTTTTTCTATCCCCAAAAGCATTTCATTTTTTGTGATTTTACTTTGAAGATAAAGTGATAAATATTTATATTCCAATCCGAGTGACTCTAATCTTTTCCACGACAAACCATTTTTATGAAGATTCTTTGCTTCAGCTACCATCCCTTTTTTAATTCGCGAGAGTAGACGAAGGTGAATTCTTTTCTTTAATTCATCGTCTTTCAAATCAAGCCCAATTTTTAAAATATCCCAACTTGGCGGTCGGACCGCCAAGTTGGGGACTTTCCCTAAAGCAGTGGCTATCTCGATGGCGCGGATAAGACGTCGTGGATTGTTTGCGTCAATTTCTTTCGCGCGACGTGAATCTAATTTTTTTAAAATCACAAATAATTGAGGTACGGTTTTTCTCTCAAGTTCTTTTCTTAATTTTTTATTTGGTGGTACTTCTGGCACTACAATATTTTTTAATACCGCATCTATATACAAACCTGTGCCACCGCAGATGATTGGGATTTTTCCCCGAGAAATTATCTCGCCAATAGCCTTGTCCGCTAGATTTTTATATTCCGAAACAGAAAATTGTTTTTTCGAGTCGGCAATATCCAATAAGTGGTGAGGGACACCCATCATTTCGCGTTTGGTTATTTTTCCTGTCCCTAAATCAAGTCCACGATAGATTTGGCGCGAGTCGGCCGAAATCACTTCGCCATCCCATTTTTTAGCAATAAGAACAGCCAGGTCGCTTTTACCAGTCGCTGTTTTACCTAAGATGGCGATAATTTTAGGTTTTTTGGGGCCCTTTTTCATTAAACTTAACGCTACCATATTTGTTGTTTTGCGCGATACCTAGTCACTGTATATAATGAGCAAATAAAAACTAAAACATTATAAAAATTAATTAAAAAAACATATGAATCAAGAAGGAAAAAATGTTCCGAATGTAGTTTTCAAAACAAGAGTTCGTGATGAAAGTGTCGAAGGTCCAAACCCATATCGCTGGAAAGATGTTTCTTCAGACGATATTTTTAAGGGAAAGAAAGTTGTAGTTTTTGCCCTTCCTGGAGCATTCACCCCAACCTGTTCTTCCACTCACTTGCCGGGATATGAAGCAGCTTATGATGAGTTAAAAGCACTTGGTGTTGATGAGGTTTACTGTCTTTCTGTTAATGACGCCTTTGTTATGTTTCAGTGGGGAAGACATCAAAACGTAGAGAAAGTAAAAATGCTACCTGATGGATCAGGGGAGTTTACTAGAGGAATGGAAATGCTTGTCAAAAAGGACAACCTTGGTTTTGGTGAAAGATCTTGGCGTTATAGCATGTATGTTGAAGATGGTTTGATTAAGAAAATGTTTTCTGAGGCAGGTTTTTCAGATAACTGCGCAACGGATCCATTTGAAGTTTCAGATGCATTGACGATGGTCAATTATTTGAAAGAGAATAAGTAATAAATAAAACAAAAAACGCTCTTTCTAGAGCGTTTTTTGTTTTATGGTGCCGGCGGGAGGGAGAATCGGTCACGCATAATTTTCTGCTGAAAATTTGCGCGGTCACAGGTTTTTGCTTGCTAGCAAAAACCGCGACCCCGTCTCCTTCGCCTTCGCTCAGTCCGACCTTGCGAAAGCTTCATTCCTCGCTTTCTCACCCGCCTCGGCACGTCTGCCTCCGGCTTTCGATTCTCCCGCCAAAAATTAAAAAACACCCAAAGAGGGCGTCCTTTAATTTTCGGTGCCGGGAGGGAGAATCGAACTCCCATGGATTACTCCGCACGATTTTGAGTCGTGTGCGTCTACCAATTCCGCCATCCCGGCATACTCTAAATAATCTAAAAGATATTCTAGGGGACTAAAGCCTAAAAATCAATTTTTTGGATAAAATTTTTGTGATATAATAATCAGCATAAAGAAAATTATATTTTAGCTATATTTTAATTTTCGCACCTTAATATTTTATTTTTATGTCCCAATTTCGCAACGACTCAGTTTTTTGGATAGAAGTTGAAAAAATTAAACCAAATCCGTATCAACCACGACGGGAGTTTGATGAATTGAAACTAAAAGATCTTTCAGACTCTATTCGCCAATATGGAGTTCTTCAGCCGATAGTTATTACGCGTCGTGAAATAGAGCGTGAAGATGGAGGAATTTCTGCGGAATACGAACTTGTCGCCGGTGAAAGACGTTTGCGCGCAGCTAAGATGGCTGGGATTGCCCAAATACCAGCTGTTATTCGCGCCGTTGAAGATGATGCTAAAACAAAACTCGAACTCGCCATTATTGAAAACCTTCAAAGAGAAGATTTAAATCCTGTTGATCGTGCGGTGGCATTTGATCGCCTAAGAGAAGAATTTGGCTATAAGCACGCAGAGATTGCTCAAAAGGTGGGTAAGAGCCGTGAGTATGTTTCAAACACGATGCGACTACTTTTGCTTTCAGATGAGATGAGGCAAGGTTTGGCTCAGGGAAAAATTTCAGAAGGGCATACACGCCCAATTCTAATGCTCGTTGATAGACCAGAAGAGCAGATGACGCTTTATAAAGAAATTGTCTTTAAACGCATTACTGTGCGCGAGGCAGAAAGTATTGCCCGTAAAATTGCTCACGACCGTGTTCGTAAAAAAGATATTATTTTTGACCCAGAAGCACTTGAGCTTGAGGGTAAAATTGCAGAAGCGCTCGGGACACGCGTTTCCCTTGAGAAAAGAGAAGTTGGCGGAAAGCTTGTGATTGATTTTTATTCAAACGACGACCTCCGTTCCATATTTCAATTATTAAACGCAAACAAAGAAGACCGCCGAGAACTTCTAGAGCAATTCATTGAAGGGCGTGAACTAGAAGATAGCGATAGTCTTATTGCTGAAACGGGTCCAGATATGGAAGTTTCGTTAGACGACCGCTCAAAAGACGAAATACAAGAACAAGAAGAAGATTTATATTACGTGCGAAATTTCTCTCTTTAGATTCCTCCTTTTAAGAATTTAGCAAACTGATTAGCTAGCCCTTCTTGGGCGTGCATCTTTATTTGTTTTCTAGCAAAAGCGGTTCTTGCAAACTCGAGCCATTTTGTTGATGGTTTGCTTCCTTCTTTGGTTATTATTTCAACAATATCGGCATTTTTTAATTTTGTATTTAGTGAAACCAATTTTCCATTAACCTTTGCTCCGAAGACATGATTTCCAACATCCGAGTGAATTGCATAAGCAAAATCAATTGGAGATGATTCCTCTGGTAGCTCTATAACATCACCCTGTGGTGTAAATACGAATACTCGGTTTTTAAAGAAATCCGTTTTTAAGTGTTCTAGAAATTCTCCACTTTTGGAAACATTTTTTTGCCATTCTGTTAGTTCTTTAATCCACTCAAGTTTTTTACTTACGTTTTCTACTTTTGGTTTGTTTTTACCAATTTCTTTATATCCAAGGTGAGAAGCAATACCAAACTCTGCTTCCTCGTGCATGTCTTTTGTCCTTATTTGAATTTCTACCGTTCCACCATCACCAGAAAAAACAGTTGTATGAATACTTTGATAACCGTTTGGTTTTGGTAGTGCGATGTAATCTTTTATCCTTCCCGGGAGAGGGCGCCATTTTTTATGAATTACACCAAGGGCGTGATAACAATCTTCAATAGTCGGAACAATAACGCGGAGGGCGACAAGATCATAAATTTTATCAATATCCATCTCGTGTCGTTTTAATTTGAGATACAAGCTCCAAAGGTGTTTTACTCGTGAATCTGTTTTGAAATTTTTTATTCCACTTATGGCCAACTCTTTTCTAAGAGAGCGTTTTATTTTTTCTGCCTCAAGCTCGCTTGCTGTGGCGCGCTCTTTTAGGAGTTTTTTAACTTGTTCAAATTCTTTTGGATAAGCATATTCAAAAGAATAATCTTCGAGTTCTCCCTGGATTCGTCCGATACCAAGGCGATTGGCAATTGGGGCATATATTTCAAGCGTTTCTAATGCAATGCGTTTTCGTTTCGCCTCCGGTACATGTTTTAAAGTGCTTACATTATGAAGACGGTCTGCGAGTTTAATAATAATAACTCGAGCATCTTGTCCTGTTGCGATAAAAAATTTACGCAAACTTTCAACATGTCTTTCTACTCCACGATACTTTAGTTTTCCAAGTTTAGTAACACCCTTAACAAGAAAAGATATTTCTGGACCAAACTCTTTTAGTATCTCTTCGTCTGAAACATTTGAATCTTCAACAGTATCGTGTAGCAGACCGGCGGCAATTGTTTTTGCATCCATGTGAAGAACTGCAAGATTTTTAGCGACCTCAACAACATGAGATTCAAAATAAGATTCTCCAGAAAAACGTTTTTGGTCTCCGTGTGATTTTTTTGCGAAAGAATAAGCCCTTTCTATAAGTGCTTCATTTTCCTTTGTCCTTTTGGACATGTGGTCGATTATATCCCTAGCTGAGCTCATTAAAACTATAGTAGAGCTTTGTGCTTATTTTCGCAATCAATTACTTTTTCCCTTTTTCTTTTTTATCCTCTAGTTTATGCGGATTATGATTTGGACATGCTTTATTACTACATCTCTCTGGGATAGTTTTTGTGCCTTCCATCATTAACGAATCACACATCTTACAGATTTTTCCTGTTGGCCTTGCTTTGATAGCATTTTTACAATTTGGATAATCTGAACATGAATAGAAGACACCAAAGCGACCACGGCGCTCAACCATCTCTCCTTTTTTACAGGTTGGGCAAGTCACACCAGTTTTTCCTTTGGCTTCTTCTTCGGCACTTTTTTTAATAAATTTACACTTTGGGTAATTTGCACAAGCAATAAATTTACCAAAGCGTCCTTCACGCTCAATTAATTTTCCTTTTCCACATGAAGGGCAAATTTCACCAGTTTCTTTTGGCCCTTCGAGTTCAGTCCCGTCTAGTTTTCTTGCGCCAACGCAATCTGGGAATTTTGAACAGGAGAGGAATTTTCCACTCTTGCTTAGTTTGATTACCATTAAGCTTCCACACTTTGGACACTTAATACCTGGATCAGCATCTCCAAGGTTTGTTAGTTTGGCAATTTTATCTTTTGATTTTACGTCTTTAGAAAATGGTTTATAGAAATCACGAAGTGTCTTTTCGTAATCGCGCTTACCATCTGCAATATCGTCTAATTTATCTTCCATTTCAGCAGTAAATGAATCGCTAATATAGTTTTCAAAATTTTGTTCAAGGAAAGTACTAACGACTTCACCAACATCTGTTCCCCGAAGAGATCTTCCTTCTTTTTCAACATACTCTCTTTCGAGTATTGTTTTGATAATTGCCGCATAAGTAGAAGGACGCCCGATTCCTCTTTTTTCTAGTTCTTTAATAAGACCAGCTTCTGTGTAGCGGTTTGGTGGTTCAGTTTGTTTTCCTTCTTCGTCTATAGATATAAGGGTTAGAGGTTCATCGACTGAAGTTAACGGTAGTTCAACATCGTCTTCCCTTGAATCTTTGTCTGCTTCGAGCCATCCTAAAAATAATATTCGGTGTCCCGTTGCGGTAAAATCTGGAATATCACCATTTTTTATGTTCGCAGTTATTTTTGTACGCAACATTACAGCATCTGTCATTTGAGAGGCGACGGTGCGTTGCCATATTAAATGATAGAGTTTTTTCTCTGCATCGTTTGAACCACGCTCTTCAAAAGAAGCATTGGTTGGGCGAATTGCCTCGTGAGCTTCTTGAGCATTTTTACTTTTTGTTTTAAATACACGTGGCGTTACATATTTTTCTCCAAACTTTTTACCAACCATAGCAATTATTTGTGCTTGAGCTTCTTTTGATAGGTTTGGACTATCAGTTCGCATGTATGTTATATGTCCGGCTTCATAGAGTCGCTGGGCAAGAGACATTGTTCTTGATGGCGCAAAACCAAGCCTTGAGCTTGCTGCTTGTTGTAGTGTTGATGTTATAAATGGTGGGCGAGGGGAGCGAGATGTTTCAGATTCTTCTAGTTTTTTTACGAACCAATCACCTTTCTTTCCGGAAGCAAGAATTTTCTTAACAACATCTTCGTCTCGTGGCTCATCCACACATGTGACAGTAAGCGATGCTTTCTTTTTTGTTTTTACATCGGCTCGTATAACCCAGTATTTTTCTGGCACGAATGCGCGAATTTCGCGTTCTCGTTCAATCACAATACGCAATGCAGGAGATTGCACGCGCCCAGCAGAAAGGCCATAGCGGACCTTTTTCCAAATGAGGCCAGATAGGTCGTATCCGAAAAGTCGATCTAGTACACGTCGCGCTTCCTGTGCTTTTCGCAAATCAGTATCAATATCGCGTGGGTGCTTTAGCGCTTCTTTAACGGCACTTTCCGTAATCTCGTTGAAGACGATTCTTTTAATAGGAGTTTTCTTTTTTATTGATGACGCCAAGATTTCTTTCACATGCCAAGCAATAGCTTCTCCTTCGCGGTCGGGGTCGGAAGCAAGAATTATTTCAGAGGCTTTAGAAGCTTCTTTTTGTAGTTCGGCAACAACCTTTTCTTTGCCTTTAGATATTTCATAACGAGGAATAAAACCACCTTCAATATCAATTGCGGTTTTGTTGCTTTTTGGCAAGTCGCGAACATGTCCAACGCTCGCCAAAACGGTATAATCCTTCCCAACATATTTGGAAATTGTTTTTGATTTTGCCGGTGATTCAACTATAAGAAGTTTAGTCATTGACATAACTTGTACAGCATTATATTTATTTTTGCAAATCGGTGTGTTACTTCTGTCTTTAAAAACACACATAAAACTTTGCTAAGTTTTTGTTATGCTCGGCCCGGTCGTCCTGCGCAATGTTTTTAAAAACAGAAGTGAGAATATTAAGAAATTAACCAGACAACAAAAAAACTCGCACGAAGCGAGTTTTTTTGTTACAGCTCGTAAAAAATTACGGTCTATAGTCAACAATTAGACTGCTTGGTGTTTCAGCACCGCTGAAATCTGCAGCACTACCAGTACAGGCAGTTCCTGCTGATGCATCGGCATCGCTTGCCAATGAATCATTTGATCCTTCAAGTGTAGCTCCTAAGTGGTAGCTATCACATGTTGAACCGGCACCAAGACCTGCGTACATATATGGTGTTGATGTACTTGATGGGTCAGTTGGAACTGTCGACAAGAAACCTCCATCAACGAGACCTTGAAGGGTCGTTGGGTATTGCTTGTTTGTATCGAAGTAAAGTGTAAGCGCAGTCCTAACACTTCCAAGATCGCCAACGCGCTTTGCGTCACGAGCTTTGGCTCGAGCTGAGTTTAAACTTGCCAAAACGATACTCGACAAAATTCCAATAATTGCAATCACGACTAATAATTCTACGAGCGTAAAGCCGCTCTCGCTTTTTCTTGTTTTCATCATAACTCATTTAGTATAGCAAATAAAAACAATAAAAATGCAAGGTTTTTAGGTTACCCTGTGGATTTCTCCAAATTGTTCTGAAATTAAGCCTTTGATTTCTAGTATAGAAAGGATTGTATTTATTTGATGGGTAGGTAAGCCTGTTTTTTGCACAACCTCATCACGAGGGAGAGGTTCGCGCAGTATTTCTAAAATCATTAGTTCGTCTTCTGAGTAATCAAACAAAGCGTTTTCATTTTGTGCGATATTTTTTTCAATAGAAAAACCAAGAGCAGAAAGTATTTCAGAACTTTTTGTGATAGGCGTTGCACCTTCGCGAATTAAACGATTTGTTCCTTGTGAAGATAAAGAAAAAATATTTCCCGGAACAGCGTAAACTTCTCTGTTGTAATCAAGCGCAAGTCTTGCAGTGATTAATGTTCCCGATTTTTCCTCAGCTTCTATAATAAGCGTCGCTTTTGATGTTCCGGCCATTAGTCTGTTTCTCTGAGGGAAAGACCATACGGTGCTATGAAAGTCTGGTTCGTACTCAGAAATTAACGCGCCACCATTTTTAACAATGTCGTCAGCTAGTTGTATGTTTGTTGCGGGATATAAAACTTTTCTTGAAAGACCAGAGCCAGGAAACGCGATTGTGGTGAGTCCTGATTTAATTGCGGCGCGGTGGGCAATGGTGTCTATACCAAGAGCAAGACCGGAAACAATAACAACCGGATAACCACGTAACCCTTCAATTAATTTTTCACAAACCTCTCTTCCATAGGAAGTATATTTTCGAGAACCAACTATCGTTAGAAATATTTTAGATGCGTCGGGAAGATTTCCAACAATAAAAAGATTTTTTGGCGGTTCTGGAATTTCCAATAGTTGTTCTGGAAATTCTTGGGGCGGTAGTTTTCTTATGTTTTGAGACATTTTATGTCGGTGAGCAAAATATTGTTTTTATTATATCAATTTATTTTATTTTAAATTGTGTATTTCTTTTGCCGTTTGTTTTGAGATATACTAGGAACTAAGAAATAGGGCGTTTTTGTTGCACAACACAACATGCCCAAATTTTTGTTTACAAAAATTTATTCGAGTGGCGTTTTAATTAATCGCTTCACTCCTTTTAAAAACCAGTCATGCTTGATATTAAATTTATTAAAGAGAACCCAGATCTTATTCGCGAAGGAGCTCGTAAAAAGCTTATCAATTTTAATGTTGATGATTTGCTTTCGGTTGAGGAAAAACGCCTTTCAACCCTTCTTGCTGTTGAGAGTTTGCGTGCAGAGCAGAATCGCGCAAGTGATGAGGTGGCAAAAGGAATAGATCCATCCGCGCGGGAAAGGCTGGTCTCTGAGATGAAGCTTCTAAAAGAGCAGTTGAGAATCAAAGAAGACGAGTTAAAAGAGGTAATGTCTTCTTGGCAGGCGCTCATGCTTCAGGTGCCAAATGTCCCTGATATGACAGTTCCAGATGGTTTGAGCGATGAAGATAATGAAGAGGTAAAAAAGTGGGGCAAGATTCCAGAGTTTAGTTTTGAACCAAAAAATCACATTGATCTTATGCAACAAAATGGGATGGTTGATTTTGAGCGCGGAGTTAAAGTTGCCGGCTTTCGTGGCTATTTTTTAAAAGGCGACGGCGCACTTCTTGCCTTTGCTGTTTGGCAATATGCTCAAAAATTCTTCTTAAGTAAGGGCTTCACTCCAATAATTGCTCCATCACTTGTTCGCAGGGAAGTATTTCTCGGCACTGGATATATTCCACAAGGAGAAGAGGATTTATATAAGACACAAGATGGTGATTTTTTGGCGGGAACCGCAGAGGTTGGTGTTATGGGTTATCATATGGACGAAGTTTTAAACAAAGAAGAATTTCCTAAAAAATATTTAGGATTCTCACCGTGTTTTAGAAGAGAAGCTGGGAGTCACGGCAAAGACACAAAAGGGCTTATTCGTGTTCACGAGTTTTATAAATGGGAGCAAGTGATTTTGTGTGAAGCGAGCCACGAAGAGTCCGTAAAATTACACGAATGGTTAAATAGAAACACAGAAGAGTTTATTGAGTCTTTGGGCATTCCTTATCACACTGTTGCTAATTGCGGTGGAGATCTTGGTTTAGGTCAGGTTAAAAAATATGACATCGAGCTTTGGGTCCCGGGCGAAAACAAATATCGCGAAATAAGCTCCGCATCATACTTCCATGATTTCCAGACGAGACGTCTCAATATTAAATATAAAGACAGCGAAGGAAAGCTTCGTTTTGCCCACTCGTTAAATAGCACCGCGATTCCGACTCCTCGCATTTTGGTTTCAATTGTTGAGAATTTTCAAAATGCAGATGGTTCTATCACAGTTCCAGAAGCACTTCGTCCATTTTTTGGAAAAGACACAATAAACAACATTAATAGCTAACCTTAATTGCTATGAGATTTGGGCGTACGGTTCAAACAAAAATATCTACCGCCCGTGAGCGTAGACGGAAGGCGTTAGTTAAAAAAATAATCATAACATCCTCTGTTGTGTTTTTTGCGTTGATGCTTTTTATTTTTGTGATAAATCGTTCAGCTTTACGGGTAGAGAAAGTTAATGTTTTTGGCACGAATATTGTTAGAGAAGACGAGGTTTTAGAATCTGTTAATAAAATAATTTCTGGAAAGTATTTTTTTCTTATTCCAAAGAATAGCGTTTTCTTTTATCCAAAAGAAAAAATTAAAAATGAATTGCTAAGTAAGTTTGGGAGAATTGAAGCTGTTTATCCTGCAATTGATAATGGAAACACGTTGGTTATTTCTGTTTCTGAGCGTTCTCCAAAATATTTATGGTGTGGGAAAGAGCCATCAACAAACAATCACGTAGATGGCAAATGTTATTTCATGGATAAGACGGGCACTATCTTTGTGAAGTCTCCAGATTTTTCTCCAAATGTTTTCTTCACCTTCTACGGACCGCTCGCTTCAACGACAGACCCAATTGGTGCAACTATTTTCCCAACAGAAGAACTCGAGAGGATTATTTCTTTCAGAGATTCCGTTTCGGCGATGGGTTTTGATTCAAAGTCTTTTTCTGTTTTGAAAGATGGCGACTACGAACTCAACTTGGTTCGTTCTGGAAAAATTCTTTTCAACAAGAAAGATAATTTCACTCAACTAGTCGACAATATTCTTTTGGCTATTACGTCCCTACCGCTTTCCGAAGAGGTTAAATCGAAAATTGACTCTCTGCTATATATAGACGTTCGTTTTGGTAACAAAGTCTTTTATAAGTTTGATGATTAGCCAAAACTGCACACCCCTTTTAATTTTTAAGGCATTGTTGTAGTTTATTGAGAGTACAACTTCTTTGGAGGGTTATCGTGAGTAATATATCTTCGGGTTTTCCGATTCGACTTGCCTACACGCTTTCTGTCGCTGTTGTTGAGGCCTTGCAGGGTGGGCGAGACTTTACCGGCAAGAACGATCTCAAGCGACTTCTTGAGTGGTATCAGGGCGCTACTTACCCTTGGAACGCCACGTTGTTTTCAAGAGACGGCGGGAGCGACGAAGGGCAGGCGCTTTTTATTTTGATGCGTCGCGCTCATGGCGAAAACGCGATGAACGGTATTCGCCGAAGGTCCTCGCTCTTTGATCGCGTTGTTGCGTTTATGCGGAGATTCCCCCGCGAATCCTATTCGCATCACGACGCCTATTTCGTCCTCAACTTTTTCAACGACCTTGCTTCCGGAATAAGGGGGTACAGGGCTTCGATCAGGCGGAGACAGAAGCTGGTCGTGGCGAGGACAATGACCCTGCGTCTTCGGCAGAGACTGCGTCGGGTCAGCGCCTAGTCTGTAGACACACAAAAAGGAACGCTTGTTGTTCCTTTTTTTAATTTTATAAAAATGTTTTTGAGCTTATGTTAATATCGTGGAAATGAAGGGATTTTGGAAAAACTTAAAAAAGCCGTTTTTTGTTTTGGCGCCAATGGCCGATGTCACAGACGCGGCTTTTCGTCAGATTATTGCAAAGTATGGTAAGCCCGATGTTTTTTGGACAGAGTTTGTTTCTGCTGATGGGTTGTGTAGTCCTGTTGGTCGAGAAAAACTTTTAATCGACCTTGCTTATACAGAAGGAGAGCGTCCAATTGTCGCGCAAATTTTTTCATCTAAACCAGATAACGTTCGCGAGACGGCAAAATTAATTAAAGAACTTGGTTTTGATGGGCTTGATATAAATATGGGTTGCCCAGATAGAACAATAGAAAAACAAGGCGCGGGCGCTTCATTGATGAAGAACCCAAAACTTGCGCAAGAAATTATTCTTGCTGCCAAAGAAGGCGCGGGGGATATGCCGGTCTCTGTTAAGACTCGACTCGGATACAATAAAGATATTCTAGAAGAGTGGTTGCCGGCGCTACTTGAAGCTCGCCCCGCGGTTATCACTGTGCATGCGCGAAATAGAAAAGAATTGTCTGATTTTCCTGCACGTTGGGAGATGGTTAAACGCGCCGTTGAAATTCGTGATGAGATGAAAAGCGAAACGCTGATTATTGGCAATGGTGATGTTAAAGATATTAAAGATGCCGAAATGAAAGTGAAAGAAACTGGCGTTGATGGTGTGATGCTTGGGCGGGCAATTTTCGGAAATCCCTTTCTTTTTAATCGTGAGCAAAAAGAAATTGACGTGGAAACCAGATTAAAAATTATGGTTGAGCATACAAAACTTTTTGAAGAATTATTTTTAGGGAAGAAAAATTTTGCAGTAATGAAAAAACACTACAAAGCTTATGCGCATGGGTTTATCGGCGCCAAAGAGCTTCGAGTAGAATTAATGGAGACAAAAAATGCCAAAGAAGTTGAGGCTATTGTGGAGAAATTTCTGAAGTTATAGAATAAAAATAGGAATCACCCATAACCTATAAAAAAGGAAGGAGGGTTTTATGAATGATGCTAAGTTCTTTGCAAGACTGAATCGTCGCCTCCTTAGGCAGTCTAGTTTTATTTCAGTGATTACGATCAGTAAATCTCAATACGGAGTTTGCTCCGAAGTTGATGTAATTCTGTATCGTTTTCTCAAGATAGAATTCAACTTTTCTAAGGAAGATAGATACGAGATGGTTCGTTTTTTGCCTGCGGATAAAGAGCTCGCTTTTAGTTTTTTTCCGCACGGACCCCCATTTTTGAATAGTGGTCCAGCGTGGAGGCAAACCACAGATTGGCTTACTCCTGTGGTTGGTTTAGATAAGCCCATTCATCACGTTATCGACTTGGTGCGGATTGATAATTATCCCCAAAAGCTACCACCGCACTTTGTCATGAGGAAATGATTTAAGACCGTTTTGTGTCTGAGAGTCCCTAATTTTGTTTGCCGAGTTAATCGGTTGGCAGAGTTAGGGCTTTTTTGTTTACAAGTTTTGTATGTTGTGTTAGTATTTTTGCGGGAATGTTCCCATAACGAAAAAGAAGGAAGCTATTGATGAAAAATCGTACAGTAGCAACGAGCTCGCTTGCCGTGGCATCGACAGCGATGTTCGACCTCGAAAAGAGGATTGTGGCATACACGAAGGGGGCCGAATGGCGGAAGTTTGTCCACCCGAACCTCGGAGAAGATTTCTTTGTTCCGATGTGGAGGAAAGGGACGGCCATTCACGGCGGTTTCGGCAAAAACGGTTTCATCGAAATCGAGAAGAACCCCGTTTTCGGCAAGAAGGACATTGTCCGCGTCGTCGCGCTCAAGCAGGCGGTCGCGAACAGTATGGATCCGTCGATCTCCACTTTGGGCGGGAAGAAGGATATCGTCCAGGTCATCAAGGACTGGTCGCTCATCTCGATTCCCGATTCGGCCAAGATCAAGGTGATCGAGCATCGTGTTGAATGTGTCAACCAAGGCGCGAAGCAGGCGAAGTTGCCGTTGTCGGATCGCTCCGTTTCGCACGGTTCGCGCGGCGACACTTCCGCTTCGGCGGGAATTACGGCTTAGTTTTCGAGCTTTAGCCGACCATTGGTCCGTCACATCTTCTAGGTGTGGCGGGCCATTTCATTACTTGCGCATATAATTGTTTTTAGTTAGTATGTGCGCTTGTTGAAGTTCAATCAGAAGAGGAGAAGTGCAGATGTATCAGCAGGGTTCAGGTTCGTCGTTCAGCTTTGCCGTTCGTCGCGCGAATTATCTTGCGCGTCAGGGCCAAGCACAGCCGTTGTCGGGTGGTGCGGGGGTCGCAGCAAATGATCCCAAAGCCACTTCCGGCGAAGAAGCAATTGTCGTCGACTCCAAGGAGCCGCCGACCAAGAAGCAATAACCGGCCGTAGGCCCACAACAGGTCCGCAAATCGTCAATCGACGAGGAGCGGGCCTTTTTCATTTGTCGTGGCGACCTGATATAATAATTTTCAACCAACACATAATGAAAAATTCTACTGAAAATAAGGCGATGGAAAATGTCGCTTTCTATCGGAAATATCGTCCGCAGAAATTCGCCGATGTTTTAGGGCAGGAACAAGTTGTTTCGGTTATTGAAAATTCCCTCAAGTCAGAAAGCATGGTGCATGCTTACCTTTTTGCCGGCTCGAGGGGCACGGGGAAAACATCTGTTGCTAGAATTCTTGCGCGTGAACTCAGCACTTCCACAAACGACCTATACGAAATAGACGCCGCTTCAAATCGTGGTATTGATGATGTCCGCGCGCTTAAAGAGTCGGTGCAGTCGCTTCCTTTTGATTCAAAATATAAAGTTTATATCATCGATGAAGTGCATATGCTCACCAAAGAAGCGTTTAATGCGCTTTTGAAAACTCTTGAAGAGCCACCTAAATATGTAATTTTTATTTTAGCGACGACCGAAATTGAAAAATTGCCAGAGACCGTGGTGTCGCGTTGTCAGGTTTTTCAATTTAAAAAACCATCGATTGAAACATTGCGTGAGGTGATAGAAAAAATTGTTAAATCAGAAGGATATAAAATAGAGAAGTCGGCAGGGGAATTGATTGCGCTTTTGGGTGAAGGTTCGTTTCGTGATACACAGGGGATACTTCAGAAAATAGTTGGACTATCAAGCGACAAAGAAATTACTCGCGCTGAAGTTGAGAAAATAACTGGCGCGCCAAAAACAGAACTCGTTCGCGATTTTATTTCCGCGATTGCAACACACGACCTAGAACGCGGACTTTCCGCAGTGGGCAACACAGGAAAAGAAAATCGCGACATGAAGGTATATATGAAGCTTGTTTTGCGACAGTTGCGCGCAGCGCTTTTGCTTAAATACGCGCCGGCCGGGGCGGGGAGTTTGCTTTCAGATTTCGATGAAGATGAAAAGAAATTTTTAAACACGCTCATTAAAGAAAACGGTAAGAATATTACCTCAGGGGTTTTGATAGAACTTCTCACCGCCTATCAGCTTCTCGACTACTCATATATTCCCGAACTTCCGCTAGAACTTGCCCTCATCAAGATTGTCGGGCAAAATGACGTAAGTTAGTTTCGTTTCGCGTGTTTTACTAACAAGCTAAGGCCTAAAAGCTAATAGCTGAATTTTATTGGGGGATCGTCTAATGGTAGGACAGCGGCCTTTGAAGCCGTTAATTTTGGTTCGACTCCAAGTCCCCCAGTTTTTATTTTTTGAGCTATTTTATAGGGGTTATTCGTGTGTGGAATGATAAAGTAGTACTATAAAGCGACAAAGTTGCGTGTTTCGTTTTATAAACTTTTGAAATAAATATAGTAGTGACTTTTTTCAGATAAAATAATGAAGCAACTTACTAAAACAGATTTTATACTTTATCGCGAATGTCCCAAAAATGTTTGGATTAAATGGCACATGCCTGAGGAATACAATAAGTTTGAGATCTCTGAGTTTGAAAAGTCTCTTGGTGTAATGGGTAATGAGGTCGAAGAGCTTGCAAGAGGCATGTTTGCTGGAGGCTATTTAGTTGAAACAAGAAGCGAGGGTGCTCAAGAACTAACCAAAAAGTTAGTTGCAGAACGAACACCGATTATCTTTCAAGCGGTGTTCTCGACTGATAAGTATTTAGCAGCTACAGATGTCCTGAAATGGAATCCGGAAGCAAATGCTTATGATCTTTATGAAATAAAAATGTCATCAACCGAAGAAGATGACGAGGATGAGGAAGAAGGTGATGGAAAACCTAAAAAAGTAAACAAGAAAAAAGAATTACAGTACGAGTATGACATTGCATTTCAAGTAAGTGTTTTGAAAGAGTGTGGCATTTTTATTCATGATAAATATTTAATCCGCCTTAATAAGAAATATATAAGATTAGGTGATCTGGATTTTTCTGAGAACCAGCTTTTCATAAAAGAAAATAAAACTGAAAACATAGACAAGCTAATGGAAACGGCTAATTCAGAAATGCTGAGTGCTTTTAAGTACCTTTCTCAGGACAAAATGCCTGATGGTCCATGCCCTTGTTATTACAGAGGTCGCTCAGCACACTGCACTTCTTTTGGTATTAGTAATCCAAATGTACCCAAATATAGTGTCCATGACCTATATAAAATTGGACTCAGTAAAAAATATTTAAAGGATTTACTAGATAAGGGGATATTGGAAATAGACAAGGTTATCGAAAATGAGATACCGAAGCCCAAAAAAGCTAAAGAGGGTGAAAAGCAAAGTCCTCCTAGAAAACTCAATCAAGTCATGGTTCATAAATCCCAAGAACCAATGCAGGACCTAGAAGCAATCAAACAAGAACTCAATTCTCTTACATTTCCACTTTATTTTCTAGACTATGAGACTTATCCAACAGCAATCCCTCCATTTAATGGATATCATCCATACCAACATATTGTATTTCAGTATTCTCTCCACATACTCAGGAGTCCAGATGCTGAATTGGAACATAAAGAACTTTTGGTTTTAGACGGTGATCCAGCCGAACGCGTTGTCGAAAGTTTGAGAGAAAATATTGGTAATACAGGAAGCATAATATCTTGGTACAAGAAGTTTGAAAATTCTCGTAACCGCGAATTAGCCAGTCTGTTTCCTCTTCACCATGAATTTTTACATGATGTTATTAAGCGTACATACGATTTAATGGATATTGTTGATAATCAATATTATGTTCACCCTAGTTTTAGAGGAAGTTCATCTATTAAAAAAGTACAACCTGTTTTGGCCCCGAAATTTGCATATAAGGATCTTAGTGTTAAAAGTGGTACAGAAGCTATTGAGGCATACAGACAAATATCACACGGCGAATTAATTGGTGAAGATATGGAAGAAAAGAAACTCCAAATGCTTAAGTATTGTAAATACGATACAGAGGTTATGTATGAAATATGGAGATTTTTTACTGATTTAGTTAAGTAGTCTATGCCTAACTTTTTTAAGAAAAAGCGTAATTTTGTTGCAATAAAATTGGTCATAACTGACCACGGTTCTAGCTCAAGGAGGCCAGTGTTTGGGCTATTTTATAGGGGCTATTCGTGCGTGGAATGATAAAGTAGTACTATAAAGCGACAAAGTTGTGTGTTTCGTTTGATAAACTTTTGAAATAAATTTATGGCAAATAACATATTTACAACTGAACGAGAGGGTCAACTCCACTTCTTCAAGAATTTCGGAATAAAACTTGATGAGAATGATGTGTTAGTTGCAAACACTGATGGTGTTTATAATGGTAATATTTTTGAATTTAAATTAAGTATCAATAATACACAACAGGTACTTTTCCAAGCAATCAAATATCTTTCGAGATTAAGAATTACCGGTAATCCAGTACCAAAAAATATTTTGCTTGTATCACTAAACCAGACCAAAATTTATGTTTTTGACAGTGGAGATTATTTCAATGAAATTCATCAGATTTATTATGGTGGAGCAAGTAAAAACAATGATGGTTTTACTATTAAAAAACAACCTAAAGAATTTAATTATTCTAATATGGTTGATGCTGATAAGATTTTAAAATTATTGAAAGAAAATTACTTTACTAAAATTAAGATTGATGAGGATTGTATTGTCGGCTGGGCAGAAAAGTTTTATCGAGAAAACGTAACAGCAAAGAAAAGTGATTTTCTCGATGATAAGGACGGCGGAGAAATTCGTAAGCCTATAAAATTTAAAGATTACATTTTACCGTTTAAAGAAAAAACAAATATCAAATTTAAATATTTGATGGATAAATTGAACGATAATTTGATCAAGAAAGAACTTGGTGCATTTTTTACACCACCAGCTTATGCAAAAAAATCTGTTGGACTTATTCGCGAAGCGATAAAGCTTGTGCCAAAAGGAAATGATTACATTATTCTAGATCGATGTGCGGGAACTGGAAATTTACAAGCAGAACTTTCTGACGAAGAATTGTCGCACACCATTGTTAGCACTTTCGAATATTATGAATACAAAGTTTTGTTAGAGCGTTTTGCTGGGCGAGTTCGTCACATTATTCCGCCAACCGATGACAATGTAGTATTTTCTTCTGGCTTTGTAGTAAATGCTGATGCGTTGAGCGAAGATTTTTTAAATAATGAGATTATTAAACAATATGTTGATAACCCAAAATGCACAGTAATTTTATTTGAAAATCCCCCATATGCAGAAGCTGGGGCTATTCAAACAAATGAAGCACGGACAATACGAGGTGCTAGTTGGAAAAAAAGTTTTATAGCAGAAGAAATGAAGAACGAGGTTAAAGGTGTAGCAAAAAATGATTTAGCTAATTTGTTTATTTGGTCTGGTTTTGAAAAATATTTAAGATACGAAACAGATAGTTACGTTTTATTTTCTCCGGTTAAATATTTTAAATCACAAAATTTAGTTAATAAAAATTTTCAAAAAGGTTTTATTTTTAATCGTAAGTATTTTCATGCCGGAGCATCAGCATTATCTTGTGTTTTTTGGAAAAATAAAAATAATAAGCAAGAGGTTTTTGATATGGATATTTATGATTTAGACGATAAGAATACTTTAGACACACTAGATGATGAAGCAAAATTTCTACAACAAATTAAGTTAAGAAAGGTAAATAAGTTATTGTCTGATTTGTATGATAAAAGACAATTTAGTGATGATAAAAAGGGTGTTACTATTGGATATGATGGAAAAGAAAGTAAAGATGTAAAAATTAGAATTTCTCCACTATATAACAAAAACATTATCGGTTATTTAGTTGCACAATCTTTTTCTTTTGAAAACCCGCGAATGTTGTCAAATTTATTTAGAACCGCTATTTACAATGGTAACGGTTTTTATTTAAGATCTGATAATTATCTTGAAAAACTACCGCTTTTTGCTGCTGGCAAGTACCCAATAGAAGACAAATGGTATGAAAATGGGACAATTTTTAAATCTTCAGACGGTGGTGATAAATACACAAAAGATAAAGATTTTTTGAAATCTTGTTTTATTTTTACTTGTCTATCTCGTTATAATAAATGTCTATCATTCACGGGAAGCGATCAGAGGTTTTATAAAAACGAATTATGTTTTAGTGCCGGTACTTTAGCAAGTAAACAGCTTGGAAAATTTAAATTAAATAGTGATGAAAAAGAGTTGATTAAGATTTGGGAAAGTATTTTAGTTGAAGTAAAAAAGGAAGCTAAGAATATGGAAAAATATGATAAAAAACTTGCCTATGGTCCGTATCAAATTGAAATAGAGTTGAACACATCAAATAAAGACGATAACGACAAGACAGTTTATGATTACCCAACACTCAATGGTGAATTAGAAAATCTTAAGAAGAAATTGAAAACATACTACGCAAAATATATTACACCGAAATTGTTTGAATATGAGTTGCTGAAATAGTGATGGAAAAACAAGTGACAAAAAATGAACACTATTGAGAAAACAAAAAAATTTACAGATTTAGCTAAGAAGATGTATGAGTTTGATAAAGATAATCCTACAGCAGAAAAGGACTGGCTTACAATGCTGTTAAGTTTTTCTAATGGTATTTGTGGAATGTGTTATAGACCTTTAATTGTTAAAGATATACAAATAAATTTTCAAGGAACAAAGTACTACCTCGAATGCGGTCATATGTATGGACTCATGAAGGTTGATGATAAGATTTCCAAAACAAGAGACCCAAATCTTTCATTTAACAGAGTCTCAATTGCTCTTAATCCAGATGCACCCAATATTAAAGCAACTCATTCTGGTCCAAAAATTAAGACTGAACATAGTGAACTTGAAATCGCAAGAAAATTTATTGAAATTGCATATCCAGAGTATCAGAATATTAAAAAAAATAATGAAGAGGCGTCTTTGGTTGATATAGTGGCTATTAACGATAATACGAACGAATCTTTACTAATGCAAGTAACAAAACTATATCCATCAGATTTTTGGAAGGAATTACACACAATAAATAAAGTAGAAACCCAACAAGAAGTAAAACCATTAATATTAAAATCGATTGAACGAAAAAATAATTTTGATCAAGACCAGAAAAAGAAAGTTATCCTACTTATTGATTCTTGGCCAGGCTTTGACAGGGCGACTCTAGGTAGTTTATCAGAAGAGTTTATGACAAAATTATCACATGCTGGTTATAAGGAAATATGGTTAGTGGGCTCTTTAGGACAATTAACATTTAGATTAATTTAAATACATATGGGACTCGTAAGGACGGTCCTTGCGAGAATGACGAAGTCATCTAACGTTTTGGTTATAACTTTCGTTATAACGTCTATATGAAGAAATCATTTCTATACGCATCATCGGCTATTTTATACATTGTCGGTTTAGTTTCTCTTTTGAATCTTGCGGCTCATGCTCTACAAGATAAACCAGAAACTATACTCATTCCGATGACTATGTTGAGCTTGTTTGTATTGTCGGCATCTATCATGGGGTTTTTGTTTTTATCTGAACCGCTAAGTCTGCTTATAGAAAACAAAAAGCATGAAGCTATTGTTTGTTTTGTCCAAATTGTCGGATTTTTTGCTTGCTTTGTAGCTGTTTTTGTATTTTTGCTTTTCTTCAGTCCAATTCCATTCCCGCAGGGTTTTTAGAAAGTACATCAGATTAGAACTTTGATATAATAGTTTTAATGAAAGTCTATATTGCCGCGCCGTTATTTAATGAGTTTGAAAAAAATCGCAATGTCGAAATAAGTGAATATTTGAATAGTGTCGGCGTCTCTACTTATCTGCCCCAGAAAGATGGGGGTCTTGCTTTTGATTTGATAAAAGCAGGAGAAGATAAGGGAAAAACGAGAAAAGCTATGTTTGAGAGCGACGTGAATGCTATTAAAGATTGTGACGCGATACTCTGTATTTTAGATGGCAGGGTTCCAGATGAAGGACTTTGTGTTGAGCTCGGGATGGCTTATATTCTTGGAAAAAAGTGTATTGGATACAAAACAGACAAAAGAAGCTTGGATGAGTTTGGTGATAATTTAATGGTTGAAGGATGTTTAGAAAAAATTGTTAGTACTAAAGACGAACTAAGAAATTGTTTTACTTGAAATTTGTTTTATGAAAGCTAAAGTAGAGAAGAAGAAAAATTTAAAAACAAAGTCGCAAGCAAAGCCGCGTGTTCGCCGAAAGAAAGTCAAAGGCAAGTGGCATGCGCCGATTCGCGTGGATAAATTTGTCTTAACTCAAAAGTTTCTTGCCGTAGATAAAATAAATTATCCGAAAACTGGCGTTCATTCAGGAGTCGATTATGGAACTCAAGGGGAAGATAATGTGCCGTTATTTTTCTGCGCTGATGGAGAGGTGATAGAGATAGGAGCCAATCACAAGTATTTTGGTAATTATTTCTTTTACTATGTGCCTGAAGTTGATCGAACTTTTGCTTATTTTCATCTACGAGATACTTTGCCGACAATGGGACTGCACAAAGCGGGGGAACAATGCGGTATTGCTGGAAAAACAGGTTTGTCTTTTGGGATTCATCTTCACCTAGAATGCATAAGGGGTCGCAAAACATCTGCCGACAGGGCAGATTTGTATTCCTCAAAAGAACCTTTAATTAAAGCAACTGAAGACGCCGACGCTTTTATTAGAGCCCGTTTGTAAGGTAGAATAGAAAATACAAAAATCATATGTCTTTAGAAGAAACACCTATAGAAAAAAATAAACACGAAGTGATGGAAAGCACAGAAGAAGAGTCTGGTGTGATTGAGCGTTATGTGGATATTAAAGCGGAGGTTTTTCGTGTAGATATGACAAAAGAAGAAAGAAGTGATTTTGCTCAAAAAATTATTGACGTTGTAAAAATTTTAAATGAATCAAAAAATATAGACTCGTCTTTTAGGGAAGAAATGCTACAGCAAATAAAAGTTGTAGAAGAACAATATTTGGCATTTAGAAAAGCGGTGGAATTGGTTAAACAATTAGAAAGAGAAAGCCGTGGTGGAATTCTTGTTCCTAATTTGTATGAACAAGCTGTGGAGGCTGGTAAAAAAGCAATTGAGGCTGGCGTTCCTGCCGATAATCCTAGCCCACTACGCCAAACTCTTAATGAATATTTGGCGACGGTAAAACGGTTGGCAACGGGTCAAAACTAACAAAAGAAACCCATGGGTCAAGTCCATTTTCCTACCGCAATTGGGGCT
>CAZOFV010000007.1:0-41647 GCA_964579635.1 uncultured Candidatus Saccharibacteria bacterium | reverse complement strand
TTAGTGGGGTAACATGATTCTGCCCACGCTCTACAGCAAGCTCTTGAGCCCTGCTTATTGCTTCTTGGGCTTTAGTTGTAAATCGATCTAGTTGGGGCATTTTAATTTAACTTTTAGTAACTAAGATTAATATAAAAACTATAACATCTAATAAGAATTTGTCAAAATTACTGCACCTTAGCTTCAGCTTCTTTTGCCTTTGCGGATGAAATGGCCTTACTGATGTAACTCCCAGGGACAATGAAATGTGCTCTGTCCTTTAGAATAGCCAATCCTACGATATTCCCTTCTAGGTTAACCAACACCCAGCCTGTTTCCGATATTGAAGTAATGTTTGTTTTAATTGCGCTTATGTGTGTTTTTTCAGCAACACCGCTTTCTGTACTTGTTGCCATTTCATTATCTTTTTCAAAAATAACACCTGAAATAAGACCGGTTGAGACAGAGTCTGCTATAGCAACAACGGTTTGTCCTACTTTTATAGACTTGTCTGTTGTTAAGTTTAGATTGTTAAACTCTGGAATTTTATCATTTGCAGTTGCGGAAAATTTCATAACAGAGACATCACTTTCGCTAGCATAAACTCTTTCTGCCTTAACAGTCGTTCCATTTGAAAACTCAATTGCATAAGGGATATCTTTGTCTACAACAATATTTAAATCTGTTACAACTAATTTATCGTCCTTTGAGAAAATAAAACCATAACCAAGTAATGTTCCTGGATTATTTTTGTCTAAATCAACATCTGTTTTTATTTTAACGACGTTGCCACTGTTTTTTTCAATAGCGGAAACAATCAACTCCTCTTCTTTAACTATTTTTGTGACAATACTTGTGCTCTTTTCTGGGGCAACTCTCTCAATCGTCTTTTCGATGACCCTATTTATTGTTTGAGTAATAGGCTGTGGAGAATTTTCTGTGAGTTTAATCATTACGATACCTGTCGAGATAGAAGAAACAAAACTAACGAGTATTGCGAGAAGTACAAGTTGTGTTTTATTTAAGTGATCCATTAGCTAAATATAAGAGGTATTTAAGTTTAGGGCAAGTCCTACCAATAAAAAACTATGCTGTGTTGTTTCGTTATCTAATAATTATCTGCAGAATATACCACTTGTTCCGTCTTCGCTCGGACGTTATGTGTGTGAAGACACACCCATCCGCTCCTCGCTTGCCGGAATAAAAGGTATTGGGCAATAGAGCAAGTTTTTACTCCTTCTTTTATAATTTATATTTTTTCTACTAGTCTTTCCTAAGAAAAACGCTCGTTTACAACGTCCCAATCAATCGCATTCATGAACGCTTCTATGTAGTCGACGCGCTTAAGACCGTATTCAGAGATATATGCGTGCTCAAAAACATCCATAACTAAAATAGGCTTTGCGCCAGCAAGGTGTCCGGCGTCGTGTTCATTTATCCAAGTGTTAAAAACCATTTTTTTCACAGGATCATAAGCTAAAACGACCCAACCAATCCCGCGCATCGTCCCACAGGCGACAAAATCCTTTTTCCAATTTTCAACTGAACCCCAAACATAATCCATTACTTTTTTTAATTCACCGTCTCCTAAAGAAGAACCATCTAGTTTCATGTTTTCAAAATAAAGCTCGTGAAGTCTCATCCCATTCCACTCCCAACCAAAACGACGCTTAAGCTCATTCCATTGCGGTGTTCCAGCCTCTGTTGTCTTTAGGGCCTCGTAGACCTTATTGGTGTTGGTTACATATCCCCCATAAAGCGTAAAGTGATTTTTCAAAAGTTCGTCACTAAACCCTGCTAATCCAAATAAACGCTCAAAATTTTTTGCTTCGTAATTCATTTTTTTGTTTTTTTATTATTTAATATTTTTTTCAAATTTTTTAATTTCCTTAACAATACGAGATAACTCCCGAACTGTTGTGTTTAATTTTTCTTTTGTTGCGTCACGCCCGAGAGAAAAACGCAAGCTTTCTCTTTCTAAATTTTTCTCTCCTCCTAAAGCAAGTATAACATGGGAGCCCTTTTCGTTATTTGTCTTACAAGCGCTTCTTGTGGAACAAAGTATCCCCTTTGAAGCAAGACTGATAACCAAAAAATCGTTATCCATCCCCTTCACTGAGATATTTACATTATTTGGTAAACGCTCTTTTGCGTGTCCGTTTAAGACCGCCCCTGGTACTTCATCTAATAGTTTTTTTATAAAATAATCCCTCAAGACAGTAAGTCTTTTAAATTCGCTCTCTCTTTTTGATTCAGAAATACGTAGTGCCTCAGTAAAACCAACAATAAGAGGAACATTCTCAGTGCCAGGGCGTATTTCCGATTCTTGGTTTCCACCAAAAATAACAGGTTTAAGAATTAACCCGCGCCTTACATAAAGAACACCAACACCTCTTGGTCCATAAATTTTTTGACTTGATAAAGTCATCATATCAACGCCAAGCGGTGGGACTCGCAAAGAAAGATAGGAAGTCGCCTGAGAAGAATCAGTATGAAAAATAGGATACTGCGGAGAAGTCATTTTATTATTCTTCCGAAAATGTCGGATAGTTTTTGCGATTTCTCGAATTGGCTGTATTGTCCCAATTTCATTATTTGCATACATCACCGAAACAAACACTGTGTTTGTCTTAAGTAACGATTCAATAGTTTTTGGCGAAATAATCCCGTCCTTATCGGGGGTTGCATAACTAACTAAAACACCTTCTTTCTCAAGTTCTTGCGCGACCTCAAGAATAGCGGCGTGCTCAATCGAAGAAACAATGATGTGGATTTTCTTTTTTGGAAAATCTTCTTTAGCTTTTCGCACAACACCAAACATTGCGAGATTATCACTTTCTGTTCCACCACTAGTGAAAATAATTTCATCGGGAAGTACAGACAAAACACTTGCTGTGTATTTTCGGGATTCTCCCAGAACTTTCTTTACCAAAAGGGCCTCGTCGTAAAGAGCGCTTGGGTTGGCAAAAAGTTCTTTTGTTGATTTTGAAACAAGTTTTATGACCCTGTCATCAACTGGAGTTGTCGCCGCATGGTCTAGATATATAGTTTTCGTTTGCATTTCACGATTCTAGCATGAGTTTTATATTTTTTTACTCACTTAAAGATTGCATTAATCGACCTATTAAAACAAAGATAAAACTGGTAATTATTGAAAATAATTGTATAATCAAAAACTGTTAATGGCCTAAAGAAAAGATGCCCCTCAAGGGTGTTATCCTTATGTTTACTAACCAAACAGTAATTATCCCAATCCTCATAGGACTCATCGCATTGATGATAGTTTGGCTTGCTCGCACTGAGTGGCGCCTACGTCGTCTTATGCGTGGAAAATCAGGCAATGATTTGGAGGGTACAATTCGCGAAATTGAGAAACATATTAATGGTCTTGATAGCTCACGAAAAGATATTGAAAACTACCTAACAGACGTTGAGAAACGTTTGAAGCACGGCGGAAGAAGCATTGGGGTCGTGCGCTTCAATCCATTCAAAGATGCCGGCGGTAGTGGAAATCAGAGTTTTGCGGTCGCCCTTTTGAACGAAGAAGGAGACGGGGTAGTCTTTTCTAGTCTATATTCAAGAGATCGTGTTAGCGTTTTTGCTAAACCGATTATTAATGGAAAATCAGAAAATGAGCTAACCGAAGAAGAAAGGCTTGCAATGGAGAAAGCGCGCGCTAACGCAAAATAAACTTAGCGTAAAATGAAATGCCTAAAAAACAACCAAACAACGAAACACTTACTGAAAGACCTCCTGTTATTGTCATAACTGGGCATATTGACCACGGCAAATCAACCCTTCTTGATTTCATAAGAAAAACAAATGTCGTTGAAGGAGAAGCAGGCGGGATCACCCAACATATCTCTGCTTATGAGGTTACACACAAAAGAGAAGACGGAAGAGAGCAAAAAATAACCTTCCTAGATACACCAGGACACCAAGCCTTCTCTGGTATGCGCGAACGTGGTGTTGAAACTGCAGACATTGCAATTTTAATCGTCTCAGCCGAAGATAGCGTTAAGGCACAAACAATAGAATCTCTAAAAACAATTAAGGAAAGTGGAATTCCTTTTATTGTCGCTATAAATAAAATCGACAAACCTGGAGCCAATGTTGAAAAAACAAAAAATGAATTAGTGGAACACGAAGTCTATATCGAAGGTTACGGTGGAGATATTCCCTATGTATTAATTTCCGCAAAAACCGGTGAGGGTATTCCAGAACTTCTCGACATAATTCTTCTAGTTGCCGATATGGCGGAATTAAAAGGGACCCCAGGAATACCAGCCTCTGGTGTTGTCCTTGAATCACGCCTTGATCAAAAATGTGGAATAACAACTACGCTCATAATCAAAGATGGGACCTTGAGTAAAGGAATGTTTGTTGTTTCAGAAGACACTATTTCTCCTGTCAGAGGAATAGCAGATTTTCTTCAACGACAGGTTGAGTCAATATCTTTTTCTTCGCCAGTTAGCATTGTTGGTTTTAATAAAATACCATCCCCTGGCGCTCCTTTTAGCTCATATAAGACAAAGAAGGAGGCAGAGGAAGCTGTTCGCGTTTTTACAGAAAACAAAAGAGATCAAAAACAAATACCCGAAACAAAAAAACAAACCCCAGCATCAGGAGAGACAGAAGAAGTTGAAGTCAAAAAAGCAATTTTCCCAATTGTTTTAAAAAGTGACACACTTGGAACACTTGAAGCTATCGAAAGAGAGCTTATGCAATTAAACCAAGAACTAATAGAGGTTAAGGTTATCCAAAAAAGCGTCGGTAGTATAAACGAATCAGACGTTAAGATGGCTGGCTCAACAGAAGGAGGTGTTGTTATTGGGTTTAATGTAAAGACCGATAACACTGGTGGAGAAATATCTGTTCGAAACAATATTCCAATAAAAAATTTCAACATAATCTATAAACTCACTGAGTGGGTTGGGGAAGAATTAAAAGAACGCAAACCAAGAGTTGAATCTGAAGAAATAAATGGTGAGGCTAAAATATTAAAAGTATTTAGTTCTACAAAAAACAAGCAAGTTGCTGGTGGTCGTGTATTAACCGGAAGTTTAATTTCTGGTTCAAATATAATAATCAAACGCCGAGACGTTGAAATTGGTAGAGGAAAAATTGTCGAACTTCAACAACAAAAATTAAAAACAAAAGAAGTTGAAGAAGGCCTTGAATTTGGGATGCTTATCGAATCTAAAATTGATGTGGCCCCAGGCGATACAATTGCATCTTATATGGTTGTCCAAAAATAAAATGAGTATTAATCGCGATGAAAAAATGATGGATGTTATTAAAGAGCTCGCTGCAAAATTTTTGGAGCGAGAATCTAATCGCACCTCATTAATCACTGTCACCAACGCAGAACTTTCAAACGACAAAAAGAAAGTCACTATCTTCTTATCTGTCTTCCCTGACACAAATCAGGAAAGAGCTGTTATTGATTTTGCTAATCGTAAAAAGAGAGAATTTTATAATTTTATAATAACAAACTCGAGAATTTCACATCTTCCATCAATAATTTTTGCTATTGATGAAGGCGAAAAAGCCCGTCAAAGAATAGACGATTTATCTCGAAATCTGTAGAATGCTTGAGTGCTGTGGATAAGGCCTAGCCGCCAAGTGCATGAGCGGAAAATGACAAGAGTCTAGACTCGTTTACAAGATAAGGGCACTATACAGAAGTTCTCATTAAGGTTTTTAGTAAGGCCTAGTCGCCAAGTGGTAAGGCAAGAGTCTGCAAAACTCTTATACGGCGGTTCGATTCCGCCCTAGGCCTCAAGCAAATTTTTTGCTTAAATTGTTTAAGTTATAATAAAAAAATGCCCGGATGGCGGAATGGTAGACGCTACAGACTTAAAATCTGTTGGCCTATAGGTCGTGTGGGTTCGAGTCCCACTCCGGGCACCAAATAAAAATACTCACCTAAGTGAGTATTTTTATTTGGTGCCGGTCGGAGGGAGCGAAGGCGACTGAGACGGGGTCGCGCAAATTTTCAGCAGAAAATTATGTGTGACCACAAAATTTTGTCTCCAAAATTATTCGTGACCGAGTCCCACTATCAATCTTCCTAAAAATCTTGTATCGTAACCTCCGCCACACGCGCCAAAAGCGTCGCAACAGTAACTGGGCCAACACCACCTGGAACAGGAGAAAGAAATTTTACTTTTTGCTCAACACTAATACGTTCAACGTCGCCCGTAACATTACCGTCCAAATAACTAATTCCCCCATCAATAATTATCACACCATCATTAACCATTTCCGGCTTTATTAAATTAGGTACACCACAAACTGTGACAACTATTTCTGCTTCTTTTATTTTTTCTTTGTTGTCATCAATATTTTTAAACAAAATATAATCTGCTTTTACACCCTCGTTTAAAAGAGCCTGTTTCATTATTTTCCCAAAAATATCTGAGTTCACTAAAACAATCCCTTTTTCCCCAATAATGTCTTCTTTTGAGGAGAGTAGTAGCTCAACAACCGCGCGAGGAAAAACGGGACACTCTTTTTTGTATCCATCAAGAAAATTTTTCATTGTCACAAAATGAAAACCATCTACATCTTTCCTTGGATCTATTTGTGAAATAATGCTTTTAGCCTCCAATGCTTTTGGTAATGGCAACTGCACAATAATTCCATTGATATCACGGCGGTCGTTTAATTTATTAATCAATTCCAGTAACTCCTTTTCTTTCACCGTTGAATCAAATAAGAATTTTTCAAATTTTATACCAATATCTTGTGCTGCCTTTTCCTTCAGTCTTACGTACAAATGGGACGCCTTATTTTCACCAACTAAAATCACAGCAAGGCCAGGTGTTATCCTGTTGCTTTTGATGATTTTTTTTGTTTTTGCGTTAATTTCGTCCGCTACCGATTTTCCATAAAGAAGTGTCATAAATATTTAGAGATTATACACAAACTACGTTATCTGTGGTGCACAGGAATATTTCATTGAAAAATATGGAATAAATTGCTATTATTCATCACGTTAGAAATATCCGCCCATAGCTCAGTTGGTAGAGCAGTTGCCTCTTAAGCAAATGGTCGCAGGTTCGACTCCTGCTGGGCGGACTTTGAGCGTAGCGAAATATCCGCTCAAGCAAGTGAACTGCTTCACTTGCGTGCAGGAGTCGAAAGGCGGAACCATGTTTTGTTCTTACAAAACGAGGTGAGCCGGGGTCGAGAAAATTTTGTCTTCAAAATTATTCGTGACCGACTCCTGTTTTTGCGTTTTTACAATTTAAAAACATGCTGGAGTGGCGGAATTGGTATACGCGCTAGTCTTAGGAACTAGTGCCGCAAGGCTTGGGAGTTCGAGTCTCCCCTCCAGCACCACAAACAAAATCACCCGATGTGAAAACATCGGGTGATTTTGTTTGTTGCTCGGAGGGGAGACTCGAAAGCGAGTTCGGGCACCATTTCAGCAGAAATGGTCGAACGAGCAGGGTCGAGAAATTTTTATGAGTGACGACGAGTAAAAATGTTCTTGACCGAGTTTCCCCATACGAAGGTCCGACCTTCGTAGTAGTTATCCAAGGGATGCCCTTGGATACTAACTTTCTTTGTATTTTATAACCTCCTCCCCACCTTGACTTTTTGGTCATTTTATGTATAATAATCGGCAGTAATAGCTCGGTATTTCGCCTAGCTAAACGCACATTGAAAAGGAATCGTCATGACTACAATTGCCAACGTTTCAGTTCCAAACGGGGACGAAGGAAAAGAAAAGAAATCCAACAGTCTCTTCCGTTCGGAAAAATGGAAAGAGATCGCTTTCTTGGCGTCTTTCTATGTTGTTTTGTTTTTGGCGATCAGATCCCTATTTAGTTTCTTTTTCGCAGAATTTGGGGTGTCATCGTTTCAAAAATACAACGATTTGTATTCACTAGGATTTTGGTTTTTATCCGTAGGAAAAACCCTTCCCTACTTTCTTGTTTCTGTGCCGGAAGTAACCGCGCTTATCACCGTAAATCTATTCGGAGGAGAGCTCAAGGAGTATCAAACCGGAATTAATTTTCGTTTTCCGTGGGAACAAGTAAAAGCTGGAAATTACATCAATCTGAGAATAATCACGCAAGATTTCGAGAAAGGGGAAAGTTACCCTGCTCTTGACGGCGTGATGCTCGACATAAAGTGGAGTTTCCAGTATCGCGGAATGAAGGGCAATATAAAAAAATATATTACGGTTGACGAAACCGTAATCGAAAGTGGTTTACACAATATCGGCTCCAGTTTCTTGGCGCAGATTATTGCCAACCTCACCGCGGAGACAGCGAGGCAAAACATCAAGCGTATTGAGCAGTGCATGAAGGCCCATTACGAGCACGAGGAACCACTGGATCTTCGTCTTGAAACAACGCCCGAAACACGGGAGGAGCGGGAAAAGGCAATTCTGGGGAAAATTGATGTCTACTTGGACGGCCTTAAAGGGAAACCACGCGGGAAAGCTTCATTCGAAGAGCAGTATGGCATTGACCTGATTCTCATTGCGATTTCCGATGTTGACTACGAGGACAAGTTCCAAAAAGCCTTGTCGTCAAGGGAAGTTGCAAGGAAGGTCAAGGAAACGGCCAGGGTGCTTCAAGAAAAAAGCGGCGCAAGCGTCGGAGAAGCACTTTCCGACAAAGATGCGATGGATGCGGCGATGGTAATCAACAAAGACGTCGTCAGAACCGTTCAACATAACATCCAGGAAATAAAGGGTGAAGGGATGGAGGCGGTCGCCAACTTCCTCACCAGCCTTTTCCCCAAGAAATAGAAGGAGAAAATCATGGCAGAAAAAGAGCATAAAAGCAGAGCGAAGGAATCATGGATAACAGCCATGAGCCAAGTTCCTTTGGGTCTTTCGTGGAAAGCTGGTAAATGGTTATTTTTTCTAATCATTGCCATTGCACTCTATTCAACCGGGAAAGACTACTTGAAGGAGTATCGTGCCGAGGCCGAAAAAGCCAAGGCCGAGGGAATCGTGCGTGGTCCGACGTCGTCGGCACGAAACCAGATGGAATTCTGGGTCACCGCTGATTCACCGTCATGTTTCAAGTCTCCCCGTGGTGATATCTTTATCGGGCTCGTCGGCGAAGGTCGCGACCTGAAACGGATTGGCCCAGATGGGACAGTGACGCACATCGGTCCGAACAAGACCGAAACGTCGCCGAACCTGAAGGAAGGAGACGTGGTTTGCTTCCAGTTGGAAGACGGTGGCAAACCGGCAAAAATGCGTGTTGTGGCAATGTAACACAGGCCTTGATACGCAAACACTACATAAGGGCAGACGCAATACAATGCGCCTGCCCTTTTTCTTTTTCTGTAAATTAAAAAACCTTAACTTTCGTTAAGATTTTTTAATTTATCGTTTTATTTATTTTGGAATACTTCCTTGTATAAGGGCTATAAAACCCCACGCACTTACCATAATAAACAAACCAATAAGCCCCCACATCATATATTTCTTTGCTCTTTCTAACCCGTCTTCATTATCAGAATTAATTATGTATTGAAGAACACCGAAAAGGAAATAAACGATAGCAAGAACCCCCAGCAACTCAATAATTGGATTCAAAATATTAACAACCATCTTTTGCGCAAGACTATCTGCACCCGCCTGTATAGTTGTCGCAGCTTTGGCAATCATTTTTTACAAGAGACAAAAGCGCGCTGTCGCGCGCTTTTGTGTTTTAAATATTTTATCGAATTGGAATATTAATACCACCTGAAACATTAACACCACCTGAAACACCGCTGTTAACTCTTCCTGGATTATTAACACCACCAAAAGAACCACCTACGCCAGGGATATTAACCGCACCACCCTGCTGAATACCAAATGTATTTCCAACAACACCAACGAGACCCCAGACAGAAAGCATTACAAATAGAGCAAGAATACCCCAAATCATTATATGGCGACCTTCCTCTTTATCTTCTCCAGCTCTTGTAATGAACTTAAACAAACCCCAGAAAAATGCCAAAACAGATAACGCAACAACTATAATCGTTAGATAATTAATAAGCGTTATAATTTTACTAAAAATTGTGTCTACTGTCTGAGCAAGAGCAACTATAGGAAGTGCTGATGCGGCTACTAATGTAACTACTTTTTTCATACTTAAAATATATTTTATAAATTAATACTAAATTAAACGACTTTGCTAAATTCCCTATTATTTTAACACAAAAGTGCTTATTTTCCGACAAGCCTGGGGATAAAAACCAGGGACGGAGTTTGTGCTTAAAAGATAGTCAATAAAACAAATTTCTATTGGCCGTAATAAGTATAATTTGAATTAATCACTTTTGAATTTGAAGCTCCGCTATTTTGGGTTGGTAATTGGAAAGTATTTTCCAAAATTCTAACAAGACCAAAAACAGAAACCATGACAAAAAGACCAATTATTCCCCAAATAATAAACTGACGGCCTTCTTCCCTTTTAGCTGCATTATCAGCATCTCTTATAAATTTCATTACACCCCACAAGAAAAACAAAAGAGCTAACGCCCCAATTAATTTAATAACGGACATCAGTATTGAATCTGTCACAAAGTTCACAAGGTCATTTAAACTAGAAATACCATAAGCAACTGATGGTGCTGTAATTAATCCAACTAAACCTAGAACTAAAAACTTTCCTTTTTTCATATTTTTCATAATTATTTATTAATCAACCTCTTAATACATCGATTGTCCCTTTTATAACCTGGGCAATAACCCCTAAACTTAGAATTATCGCAATACCTATAATCGTGTAGAAAAATGCTCTTTTCGCTTCATCAAGCTCAGATGGGTTACCTCTGGCTTTAACAAAAAGAAAACCAGAGTAGACAAGCATTAAAGCTGCGATTGGTAAACCAACAGTTATTAAAGCGTCAACAATTGCCTTAGCGAAATCTGTGAGATTATTGTTGTTGCTACCAAGTGGATTTTCTAATTTCTGGGTATTAGGTGAGGCTTTAAATGTGTTTACAGGTGTAATACCGCTTTGTGCTTGAACGATAGAAAAAACTGGTGTTAGAAAAATAAAAAGAATGACTAAATTTGTCGCCATTAAAACGAGAAACTTTTTTGGTTGAATTCTTTTCATTAAATTTTTCATAAATAATTATACATTAAAAACCTCCGAGTGGAACATATTGCCTAAATCCATCCCCCTGAAGAAGAACTTTAAGTATGGTATCTACGATAAGCCAAGCCGCAAGTGCCCAAACCAGCCCCTTTATTGCGCTCCAAAAAACAGCTTTGGCTTTTGCCATCGCCCCAGTATCTCCGCCACTGAAAATCAATTGAAATCCAGCATAAGCAAAAAGAAGCATCGCGACTATAACTGATGCCTTAAGAAGGAAGTCAATAATGTTGTTTGCGAGAATTATTAAAGATTGGTAATCACATTTAACGTTAATCCCGTCACACGGGACAAGGCCTGCTCCAAAGACAGCGATTGGTGAAAAAATAATAAGAGCTGTTAATATAGAAATTCCAATTTTTCTCATCATTAGGGCTGTTTTGTTTAAAGTCATGTTTATTTTATTTAATAAATTTTTCTAATTGTGATGCGGTATCTGCTACTGCTTCTTGTGGCCTAAATCTCCCCGAAACAACATTATCAACCATTCCAGAAAAAATAGCGGTTGTTTCTTTTGGTGCCGGATCAAGCCATGCATTTGAGATAATGGCTGAATCGTAAAAAATCGATAAATATGGATCTGATGGTTTCACTTGTAGTAGGTCGCGTCGAGTTGGTGGCAGATAAGAATATTCTGGAATATTTTTCATAAAATCAGCTTGAGACAACAAAACCTCAACATGAAGAGCTGTTTTCAAATTATCTGAAGTTTTAAGTGTGGCGAGACCTTGTATTTTCCCAAATGTTACCTTTTTACTTACGCCTTTTGATTGTGGCACCATTGCCACATCAAAATTTAAATGAGGATTACGTGCCCTTAAGTCTAGAATTTCGCTAGCATATCCAAAATACATAGCTAAATCTCCAGATAAAAACATATTTCGAGAAGAAGGAAGCGCTTTATTCCATGAATAATGTGGTTTAACTGGGTTAGAAAATTCAGAATAAAACTGAAGCGCCGCTTCCCCTGCCCTAAGCCCACTAGTATCATTTTGACTCAAATCAACATGAACTCCACTCTGTTGTGAATAAGAAATTATCTTGCTACCAGCCTGCATTATAAGCATCGATAATATATCTTTTGAATTTAAAATATTCTTTGACTCACCAAAAGCAACGGCACTTTTAGTTATATTTGTAGCACTATCTTTTGTTGTTAGTTGTGGAACCACCGACAAAAATTCTTCCCAATATTGTGGTGGCTTAGAAAAACCAGCTGCAGAAAAAGAATCACGATTCCAATAAAGCATTAGTGGGTCAATAATGAACGGAATTGCTAAAGCGTTACCACCCAAAAAGAACAATTCCCCTTCTTCAATAAACATATCTTTAAACCCGCGCTCGGAGATGGTGGTCAAAGGAAGTGGGTATATCTTGCTAGCGTGCCTAAGAATCAAATCTTGTGGAAGAAAAACCAAATCAGGCCCAGTCCCAGCTGCTATTGCCTCAACCAACTCTGTATCAAACGTTGCCTTGTCTTTTTCAACATAACGAACAGAAAATGATTCACTTTGATGGGCCAAATTAAATTCATTGAATAATTTATCAAAATATGAATTTGGTAGCGTGCCCCAAACGGTTACATCTCCAGAAACACCAGCATTTTCTCCGCTACCAGGAAACTTTACGATTCCAGAAAAAAGAAGCACACCGAATATCAAAAATATCGAAAAAATAAAGAGTACAATGATTTGAAAAGATTTCATTTAATTTTCACAAAAACTATTCCGTAATGATAATCACCAGCGTTTATTTTATTATACTCCGCAAACAAAGAATCACTAAAAAGTTTTTGTACTTCACTATCTTTAACAACAGCACTTTCTTTTGGACCAAGCCCACCAAAAGAACCTTTCCACTCTATGACAGCAACCATTCCTTTTGGTTTTAAGATTCTACTAATCTCGTTAACCAAACTATTTTTATCTTCTGTTTGAAAAATAACATTTGAAACCAAAACAAAATCAACGGAATTGTCAGCAAGCTTCGTTCCTCCTTTAATCTCAGCATCCCCCCAAATAATTTCTACGTTAGATAAATTTTCAATACTCGCATCTTTTTTTACCTTAACTAAAATTTCTTTATTTATATCAATTGCATAAACCTTACCAGTATTACCAACAAAACGCGCAAGAGGAATTGCAAAAGCACCGGATCCTGTGCCGATATCTGCAACAGTCATTCCATTTTCAAGGGGAAGGTTTTTTACAATCTCATCTGGTACCAAAAATGCCATAATTTATTGAGTTAAATTATAAAAGTTATTAGACACTAGAGCAAGCTTTCAATTAATTATGTTGAAACAAAAAAAACACTTTTTTAATTTAAAAAGTGTTTTTTAAAGACAAGTAACCGATGCCAAACTATCCCCCTCTCTTGGTTTCATAATACGAACACCTTGAGTTGCGCGTCCTAATGTTGGAATTGTTGAAATATCAACTTTTACAACCTGACTCTTTTTAGACATTGCGATAACTTGAGTTAGTTCGTCTGTCACAATTTTTGCTGCAATAACATCACCTGTTTTTGGCGTTGTTTTTGCTGTTTTCATACCAGAACCACCACGCTTTTGTATTTTATATTCTTTCATTGGAGTCCTTTTTCCATATCCATTTTCCATCATCACAAGCATGTTTGGGTTTTTAAAATCTGGGCGAACAACATCAGCGCCAACAACAGCGTCTCCTTTGCCGAGTTTAACCCCACGCACACCACCTGCCGCACGCCCCATTTCGCGAACATCTGCCTCTTTAAAACGAATCGACTGACCTTTCTTTGTTGCGAGAATCACACTGTCTCCTTTACGTGTAAAAAATGCGGAAAGAAGTTCGTCTCCCTGTTCTAGCTTGATGGCGATAAGACCGCTTCTACGCACATCTTTAAAACTATCTGCTGAAACTTTTTTAATAGTTCCGTTTTTGGTTAACATCGCAAGCGACATCTTTTCATCTTTCAGTGATTTCGGCATCGGCAAAATTGAAGTCACATTTTCATCAGCAGACAACGAAAGGAAGTTCATGATTGATTTTCCGCGAGTAGCCCTTCTTCCTTCTGGAATATCGTACATCTTCATCTGATATGCTTTTCCTTTGTCTGTAAAGAAAAGAAGGTCGCTATGAGTTGATGTGGTTAGTAATATTGAGACAATATCTTCCTCTTTAGTATTCAAATCAACAACACCAACACCGCCACGTTTTTGCACGCGATACTCCGCTGGGTCTGTGCGCTTAACATATCCACCTTGAGTAAACACGAGAGCGGATTCCTTATCTTCAACCAAATCTTCTTCAGAAATTTCTTTAACTCCACCACGAACAACTTTTGTTCGACGAGCATCGCCATACTTTGCTTTAATCTCAAGCATTTCTGTTTTTATCAATTCAAGAATTTTTCTTTCACTAGCCAAAAGCGTCTTCAACTCTTTAATTAATTTTTGTTTTTCTTCAAGCTCAAGCTCAATATTCTTACGCTCAAGTCCGGCAAGTTTCTGAAGTCGCATCTCAAGAATTGCATTTGCCTGTCTATCTGAAAATTTAAACTCCTTCATCAAGTTAAGCTGAGCAGTAGGAGTGTCTTTTGATTTCTTGATTGTCTTAATAATAGCCTCTATATGATCAAGTGCTTTTTTCAAACCAATCAAGATGTGCTCTCGTTCAAGGGCTTTGTCTAAATCAAACTGTGTTCGGCGCCTAATGACAACTTGTCTATGTGCCAAAAATGCCTCGAGCATTGATTTAAACGAAAGTGTTTGTGGAACACCATCAAGCAAAGCAAGGGTATTAAAGTGAAACTTCGTCTCAAGCTCAGAGTGCTTATATATATAGTTGAGTACTTTTTGCGGATGAATGCCGTTTTTCAAATCAATAACAACGCGTATATCTTTTGTTGATTCGTCGCGAATGTCTTTGATTCCCTCTAATTTTTTATCACGAACGAGATCTGCAATATGGACAATAAGCTCACTTTTATTTACGCGATAAGGAATTGAGGTAATAATAATTTGAAATAAACCCTGTTTTGTTTCTAAAATTTCTGCCTCACCTCGACAAACAACGCCTCCGCGTCCGGAAACATATGCATGACGCATTTCCTTATCAGCAAAAATCATTCCACCAGTTGGAAAATCTGGACCCTTGATGTGATCCAAAATATCTTCGTTGGTTACACCGTCTTTATCAATAAGAGTGACACACGCATCAATAACCTCACTTATATTGTGCGGTGGAATATTTGTCGCCATACCAACGGCAATACCCAAGGTGCCGTTTAAAACAAGATTTGGCATCGCTGCTGGTAAAACAATTGGTTCTTTTCTTGATCCGTCGTAGTTTGGACGAAAATCAACAGTATTTTTATCTATGTCATTCAATAAATCACTAGAAAGACGAGACATCTTAGCTTCGGTGTAACGCATTGCTGCAGCAGAGTCACCATCAACAGAACCAAAGTTTCCTTGGCCTAAAATAAGTGGGTAACGATAAGAAAAAGTCTGAGCCATCTTAACCATCGTGTCATAAACAGCAACATCGCCGTGTGGGTGATATTTTCCCAAAACATCTCCAACGACAGCCGCTGATTTTCGGAATTTTGCAGAAGAAGTTAATCCCATCTCATTCATCGCATAGAGAATACGACGATGTACTGGCTTCAAACCATCTCTCACATCAGGAAGAGCGCGCTGGGTAATAACCGACATCGCGTAATCAAGATACGACACCTTCATTTCAGAACTAATATTGACGGGAACTACCCCGTCTTTTCGCTCTTCTTTTATTTCTACGTCCTTCTCTTTGGCCATATTATTGAGACAATTCTAGCATAAATAAGCCGATTTGAAAACTGTTTTTAAGTAAAAAATTGATTAAAAACTAGGCCTTTTAATGACAAAAATTAAAAAGATAACTGATGTTTTAATTCATTAGCTAAAACGGATATTCCACCAAAAAAACTAGACGCGTCTTTTGCAACAATTGATGACGGTGCAGAGGCTGTCGAAGCAACGGCCCTTTCTCCGTTTAATTTAGCCAACCTATTTTGAAGTGAGTAGACCCAAATAATTGCAATAAAAATAGTAATGACGGTTGTTGAGGCGACTAAAATAATCTTTCGAACATGAATCGGTTTTGATTGCAGGTCTATTAAAAATTTTTCTATTTCTTGCATTGTATTTTTACTTTTATAGATTCCCCCACCATTTTCTACCTACGCCTGTGAATCTAAAACAACAATATCTCCTTCACATCCTTCCAAGTCTTTTCTTTTAACCGTGTATTTATCGAGCGGTTTCAATCCCTCGGCATCACCCTCCTTAAGAAACGTCTTTAACGCCTTATCGTTACCATAATAATCCATCGGTATAATAACCTTAGGCTCAAGTGAAACAGCAAGAGCATAAGCTTCAGCCGGCGTCACTCCCTCATTTCCATCAATCGCAACAAAGAGAATATCTATATCTTCAATAATTTCATTAGTAACAGAAGGAAGTTGCTTCCCTGCATAAGCTCCTAGAAAACAAATTTTTATACTATCAAGTTCAAAATAATAAATTGTATTGATATATTTTTTCCCAGAAATAATAGCTTCTGTTGGAATACCTTTTATAAATATTCCACGTGTTTCGTATTCACCGGGGCCCTTAATTACAAATGGCTCTTTTTCTCCATAAACAACAGCGTCAACACCATTGTAGTCTTGATGATTAGTGGAACAAATCGCAACATCAGCACCAAAACGTGCCGACTTAAGTTTTGATTCTTTGCCAATTGGATTAAAGGCGATTATCGTGTCGCCAAGCTGAACCTTGAAAAATTGTTTGCCGTAGTGTGTAATAATCATATCCCAATGACTATACCAAATATTTTGGTTGCTTTAAAGTCTTTTTAATTTTATGCCCCAAAGGAAAAATCCACTTCTTTCAATAATAGCGATAGTTTTTATCGACCTAGTCGGGTTTGGTATTGTTATCCCGGTTTTTGCTCCACTTCTGCACGACATGCACCAAACCGGTATTCTTCCTCCTTCATACGGAGTAGAAATACGCAATATTATTTTAGGGTTTTTACTTGCCTGCTATCCGTTGGCTCAATTTTTTGGAGCCCCAATCCTAGGTGGATTATCAGACAGAATTGGCCGTAAGCCAATATTTATCGCATCTCTTAGTGGAATGTTTGTCGGATATATAATAACGGCACTCGGAATAATAACTGCAAGTTTACCAATTATGTTTTTGGGAAGAATTGTTTCTGGTTTTACAGGGGGAAGCTTATCTGTTGCATATAGTTCTATCGCCGATATTAGCAACGAAGAAAACAAAGCGCGAAATTTTGGACTTGTTGGAATGATGCTTGGTTTAGGTTTTATTATTGGACCATTCTTAGGTGGGATACTTTCCGACCCTTCAATTTCAAGTTCTTTTAACTATGCAACTCCATTTTTGTTTTCAGCAATATTAACTATCGCAAACATTATCTTAATTTATTTTCAATTTGAAGAAACAATTAAAACAAAAATTACCAGGGAAATATCTTTACTAACTGGGTTTCAAAACATCAACAGGGCTTTTCACATGGAAAATCTCCGTGTTATTTTTATTGTTATTTTCCTCCTTGCTTTTGGTTTTTCTTTTTTTACGCAATTTTTCCAGGTGTTTCTTATAGATAAATTTTCTTTTACTCAAAGCAACATTGGAAACCTTTTCGCTTATATGGGTCTTTGTATTGCACTAACCCAAGGTCTTGTTGTTCGCCCACTTTCATTCAGACTTCCGCCGGTAAAAATACTCCGATTCTCAACACTACTACTCGGCCTAACTTTCCCATTCCTACTTTTACCAGACAAAGCATATTATCTTTATTTCATAATTCCGCTCATTGCAATCTGGAACGGACTAACAATGCCAAACTACAACGCAATTGTTTCTAATTTGGCTGACAAAGAGTCACAAGGTGAAATTCTTGGAATTAACCAATCGATCCAATCTTTTGCCCAAGCACTTCCACCAATACTCGCCGGGTTTGCCGCCACGATCTCTGTTAATCTTCCAATTTTAATCGCCGGTGCAATGAGTATTATTGCCTGGCTAACATTTGTTCTCTTTTTTGAAGAAAGAAAAAAGACTCTTTTTCACGAAATTTAAACATTAATACCCTAAAATACCCCTTATTTAAAGGGTATTTTATGTGGTTGACAACAGCGTAGTCGTGTGCTAACCTTTTACTCAGCAGCACGTTTCAAAAAGGGGCAGTTTGGTACCCTTGGTTTCTAACCCAAAAAGCCAAAAGTTGAAGTTCTGGAAGGAGCCCACCATGCAAGTGCACAGCCCGCCGGCAACGGCGACCAGAGGTGTTGTAACCATTATTTCCAACGAAAACACGGACCAGCGCGGCAAGACCGACAAGGGCAAGGCCATCATCGAGAAGAAGCTCGGCAGCGCCGGCGCGACCTGAACCAGGCCGGCGGCAAGCCAGCAAGACCCAACGAAAGTTGGGGTAGCACCAGCCGTCACGCCTCGCTCGGCCTGTCCCATCTTGGGATAACGCCATCGGCGGACGACTGTTCGCGGGAAACTCTCCCGCGTTTGGGGAGGCCGGGGCGACAGCGCCTACAAAAGCACTAGTTGCCCCGGCCGTGTCCTCATCCACAATCTTCAACAACAAAAAGGAGGTAGTTTGTTTAATTTCGGGTTCCTGACAAAAACCCGAAACGGCATGTCCACACAATGGAGACCGCCATGCGCCGAAACGAACCGTACCGTCGTCCCCCCAGACGACCCTAAGCCGAATTGGGGGAGCCCGCAGTGATGCGGGCTTTAATATTTTACTTTCTTTTTATTGTTTTTTATTCAAAAAAACTAAAGCTTTTCCTTTTTAAAAACATTACGGAGCGCTTGGCGCGAGTATAGAAAAATTCAGCAGAATTTTATCGTGTTTTTAAAAAGGAAAAGTAAAATCGTGAATATTGAGTTTTTGGGTCGTTTGTGTTACCTTCTTGTCATTAATAGCGGATTTCTCAGTTAACCTCGCTTGGATCCAGTTTAAGTAGTACACAAGCGAATCTGGGGAATAATCTGCTTCACCTGTAATTAAGGTGGCGGATTTTTTTAATTAATTATTATGACAGCAAAAAAGAAAGAGAAGTTTGACTTAGCAGAGTTTTCAGAACTCGCAGAGTATGAGGAAGCGTTAAAGAAAGCAAATGCACTTAAGATGGTCATTGACCACAGTGGCGCAATGCTAAAAGAAGAAGATTTGGTTGAGGGCCCTGTTATTGGAATCGAGCGTGCAGCAGTTTTTGTTGACTTAAAACCTTTTGGAACAGGTATTATTTTTGGACGTGAATTCATAAACGCCCGAGAAATCATCAAGAAAATAAACATCGGTGATTCTGTTAAAGCAAAGGTTGTCTCAACAACAAACGAAGATGGTTATATCGAGCTTTCTCTTAAGGAAGCAAGACAAGCACTAATCTGGAGCGACGCAGAAGCAGCAATCAAAGCAAAAACAACTCTTGAGCTTCCTATTAAAGAAGCAAACAAAGGTGGTCTCATTATTGAATGGCAAGGAATTGTTGGTTTCCTCCCTGCTTCACAGTTGAAGCCAGAACACTATCCACGTGTTGAAGATGGTGATAAAGATAAAATCTTACGTGAATTGAAAAAACTTGTTGGAACAAAGCTTGGTGTTTACATAATCTCAGCTAGTCCAAAAGAAGGAAAACTTATCTTTTCTGAAAAGGGTGAAGATCATAAGGAACGAGACGCGGTCCTTTCTAAGTTTGAAGTTGGTGATGAACTAACTGGAGAAATTACTGGAATTGTAGATTTCGGTATCTTCATCAAGATTGAAGAAGGATTAGAAGGTCTCGTTCATATCTCAGAAATTGATTGGGGTCTAGTTGAGGATCCACGTTCAATGTTCCGTGTTGGAGACAAAATAAAGGTTAAAATAATTGAAATAAAAGACAGCAAAATTTCTCTATCTATCAAAGCTCTTAAAGAAAACCCATGGAAAGGTATTGAAAAGAGATACAAGAAGGGAGATATTGTGAATGGTGTTGTTATCAAGTTCAACAAACACGGCGCACTTGTTTCTATAGAAGAAGGAGTTGCTGGTCTAGCACATGTTTCCGAATTTGGCTCTGAAGAAAAAATTCGTGAAGCGCTAGAGCTTGGAAAAACTTATAATTTCCAAATCACTTTCTTTGAACCAAAAGAACAAAGAATGACCCTAACTTATCTAGACGAAAGCAAAAAATAATAAATGAAAAAATCGCCCCGTTGGGGCGATTTTTGTTGCTTGTCATTTCTTCGTCTCACCATTTAAAGGGACGATGCGATACCCGGCGTTATGCAATGCCGCTTCAAGAAAGACCCAGCCACAATTTGAACCGAGCCATTGGACGATTGTCGCAACAGCCGTGGCCGATTCTTGCGAAACAGGGATTAACCGACTTTCATCACGCATGAGCATTTCGAGCCTCGAACAAGGGTGCGAGAACGGAAAGTGTCGCCTAAATACGTTCTCCTTCTGCCACGCATCAGCAAAAGCTTTTTCGCGCGGACCAGTCCCATCTTCCGCCTTCGTCCGATCAGACCAAACACTTTCGTGGACTAACCTGCGTTTGTACGCCATCTCGTTTCCTCCTTTACAAAAATTCTAAACAAAAACTAACACGCTATAATTATTACCGCAACAAACTAAAACTAGTTAACGCTATTCATCGCCCTTTCACGGCCATCCTTAATAAGGAGGGTAATCGCCTCGGCAACACCTTTCCCAACCTTCTTTAGTGTCTCTTGTTCTAATTTAGAAAATTTACCAATAATAAAATTTACAATTTTATCCTCCCCTTTTGGTTTTTTGGCTTTGCCTTTTGTTGTCTTTGGTGAAACCCCAATTCGCACACGAACAAATGCTTCTGTTTTTATTGCCTTGATTATTGATTCAATCCCCTTATGCCCACCGGAACCACGATTAAATGAAATTTTCATTGCGCCTAGGGGTAAGTCTAAATCATCATGCACAACGATTAATCTCTCTGCTTGTTTTTTATTTTTTATTAAAGGAGCAACACTTACCCCAGATTTATTCATAAATGTTTCCGGAAATATAATTTCAATTTTATCTTTACCGATCTTCCCTTCTGAAACCAAAGCTTTCAACTTCTTATCTAATTTAAAAGGAGATAAATTTTCTTTTTTATGAAAAGCCGAAAGAACAATGCGTCCAGTATTGTGTCGCGTTAATTCGTATTCTTCTCCGGGATTTCCAAGCCCAACGATTACGTAATTCATAACAATAAATATACCTTATTAAATCAGCCTTTCAAAAAAAGAGGTGCTTACAATTGTCAAAAAATATGTTATAGTGTTGTTCTGTTCATTACAAGAAAGGTCGTTATGAATCTGCGACGATTCAACAAATTGTCGGCCTTAATATCGTTATTTTGGGCGAGAGCGTTCGTTTCCCCCAAAAGAAACGAGCCACCCAAAACGATACTGGTTGAAACGCCTAAACCACTCCCGCAGGGTTACCCGGAAAGAAACATCTCCGAAAAGCCCCGCAAAAGGCGGACACCGTTTGCTCAAGTTCGCAATCGCAAACGGTCGCGCGAATCAAAGTCGCGCACACAAACAAAACCCTGACACAAAATATCGTGTCGGGGTTTTTTAAATACTAATTACCGATACTGTTTTAGTAACAAAAAATACCACAGCACGTAAAAAAATCTTGTGTCAATACACAAAAACGTAGTATCATTCGCAAACAATATGACTGAGTGGGAAAAAAATACGCCACCAACTACCAACGAAAGCGAAAAAGAAAAACCTTCGGAGTCACTCTGGGGAGAACTTTTCCGTTTTGCAATTATTGCGGCCTTGATTGTTCTACCTTTTCGATATTTTGTCGCTCAACCATTCATCGTTCAAGGTGTTTCAATGTCTCCAACATTTGAAACCGGAGAATATCTAATTGTCGATGAAATTTCTTATCGCTTTAACAACCCAGAAAGGGGTGATGTTGTGATTGTTAAAAAACCGGGAAATAATTCTGAAAATTTAATTAAAAGAATTATTGGTCTACCTGGGGAAACTTTGCGCTACAAAAATAACGTTCTTACAATAATAAATAAAGAAAATCCAAACGGACTAATTATTTCTGAGCCCTATCTATCAAACATAAAAACAAATAACTTTGAGGCAACCCTCGGTGATGATCAATATTTTGTTATGGGAGACAACAGACCTGTTTCCCTCGACTCGAGGATGGTCGGTCCAGTTAGACGTGATGCAATAATAGGCGAAGCTTTTCTGCGGCTTTTTCCACCAGCACGTATCTCTTATTACCCAGGTGGCATTAATTAAAAAATATGACTCAAGAAAAAAAACAAAACAAAGAACCGTTGAATGCACCAAAAGGAATGCGTGATATTACAAGCGATGAATATTACCAATACCAAGGATTTTTTGAAAAAGCGCAAGAGGTTGCTATCTACTACGGATTTAAGCCGATAGAAACTCCGATTCTAGAAAAAGAAGAGGTTTTCACATCTGGTATTGGTGAAGGCACAGACATTATTGATAAAGAGATGTACACCTTAAAGACAAAGGGTGGCGATCATTTGGCTATGCGTCCAGAAGGCACCGCTGGTGTCATGCGCGCGTATATTGAAAACGGCATGCAAGCGCTACCACAGCCAGTAATGCTTTATTCTTACGGTCCTTATTTCAGACACGACAATCCACAAAGAGGAAGATTGCGTGAATTGCGCCAATTTAGCTTAGAGATATTAGGAACCCAAAAAAGTATCGCCGATGCGATTATTATCAGAACACTTGCTACAATTTTAAACGAAGCTGGTATTGAAAAAATATCTCTCGATATAAATAGCATTGGAGATAAAGATTGTCGCCCTGCTTACATCCGCGAATTAACAAATTATTACAAAAAACATCTAGATGATATTTGTGGAAATTGTCGCGACAGACTAAAAACAAATCCGCTTCGCTTACTTGATTGTAAAAACGAAAAGTGTGCTGTCATAAAAGAATCCGCACCAAACTCAATTAGTTTCCTATGTAGCTCGTGTAAAGCACACTTCAAAGAAGTACTCGAGTATCTAGAAGAAATGGGTATTCCTTACCGTGTTAACCACAATCTTGTTCGCGGGTTAAGTTATTACACAAAAACTGTTTTTGAATTCTTGGAAATACCAGAGGAAGAAGACTCAACCACGATAGATGGCGTAGAAATAAAAAAGGAAAATGTTGAACGCCAACCACTATCCCTTGCCGGCGGTGGAAGATATGATTACCTTGGCAAACTTCTTGGATCTAAAAAAGATATCCCTTCTGTTGGGGCAAGTATTGGTGTTGATAGAATTATCATGTCTAAAGACCACAAGCCATTGTCTCCAAGAATTATAAAAAAACCAAAAGTCTGTTTTATTCAACTAGGATTTGAGGCCAAATTAAAAAGTCTTGCTATCGTGGAAATACTTCGAAAAGCAAAAATCCCAATGGCTCAAACTTTAGCTAAAGACAATCTTTCTGCACAATTATCAACAGCCGAGAAACTTGAAGTCCCATATACTGTCATTTTTGGACAAAAAGAAGCCTTGGAAGGGACGGTTATTGTTCGTGATATGGCTACCCGTTCACAAGACACCGTCAAAATCGCGGAGCTCGCAGAGTATATAAAAAAGATAAAAGAGCGATAATTTAAGACCTTGCTCACTTCTGTGTGATGTGATAGGATTTGCCTTCATGGGAATAAACGTTGAAGTCACTAAAAATAACAACGAAAACGGCACAAATCTATTGCGTCGTTTTACTAAGCGCGTTCAAGAATCAGGTGTTTTACGCAAAGTAAGAAGCATAAGATATCGCCAACGCGAAAAAACAAAACTAGCAAAAAAGCGCAGTGCTTTAGTTGTACTTGGTCGCCGAGCTGAATACGAAAAACTAAAAAAGCTTGGTAAATTACCTGAAAAGAAGAAGCGATCATATAGGTAGGTGAAAACAATAGAAGAAAAAAATATTTCAGTAATGAGAAAAACAAAAGGCAAGCTCCCGAGCTTGCCTTTTGTGGCTTTAAAAAATCTAGTCCTTGGAAAAAACTATAACCTTTCTGTTGTATTCGTAAGCCCGCCCGAGTCACAGAAATTAAATAAAAAATATCGAAATAAAAATAAGCCAACAAATGTTCTTTCTTTTGCTTACGAAAAAAATAACGGTGAAATAATAATTTCTTTAAAAACAGCGAGGGAAGATGCTCCCCGATTTAAGACAACTTACAAAAACTTTGTTGGCCATTTAGTTATCCACGCCATGCTTCATTTGAAAGGAATGAACCATAGTAGTACAATGGAGAGTAAAGAAAGAGCGGTGATGAAAAAATTCGGTTTGCTTTAATTAATAATTTTAAAAAGCTCACAATTATTTAATCTCTCACTGCTTAATTTTTAAGCTCATGGCGAGAAAAATAGTTGTTGGCATTGATGTAGGGACTTCTCTTGTACGCGTTGTAGTCGCGGAGTGTTTTCCTAACGCAGAAATACCAAGAATAATTGGAACTGGAGTCGCAGAATCTCGTGGATTAAGACACGGTTATATTATTCAACCAGAAGAAGCAACAAAATCTATAGAAAAAGCCATAAAAGAAGCTGAAAAAAACTCTCGTTTTACGATTAAAAAAGCCTTGTTATCTCTCGGTGGAATTAGTCTTGATTCGGTTGTTTCTACTGGAAGCGCCGTGATATCAAGAGGAGACAGTGAAGTATCTGAAATTGACGTAACCAAAGCAATAGAAGAAAGCAGGAAAAACCTCAGCTCTTTAAATAATAAAAAAATACTAAAAGCTATTCCTATTAGTTTTAAAATTGACGGAAAAGATGTGCATGGCCGAGCTGTCGGAATGAAAGGTTTAAAGCTGGAAGTAAAGACTCTTTTCATTACATGTTTAAAACAACACATGGAGGACATGGTTTCTGTCGTTGAGGATGCTGGCGTTCAAGTCACCGAAGTGATTGCCTCCCCTCTTGCAGCAAGTTTTGTTGCAGTTAACAAAAGACAAAAAACAGTTGGATGTGCCGTTGTAAACATAGGAGCCGAAACTGTATCTTTAATAGTCTTTGAAAACGACACGCCCATTTCACTTCATGTTTTCCAGATCGGCTCAACTGACATAACAAGTGATATTGCCCTAGGATTACGAGTTTCTCTTGAAGAAGCCGAAATTATAAAACGCGGTGAAAAACGAGAACAATATCCACGCAAACGACTTGAAGAAATAATTGAAGCTCGCCTAACAGATATTTTTGAGTTAATTGATAATCATTTAAAAAAGATTGGACGAAGCGGTCTCTTACCAGCAGGCATATTCATCACCGGTGGTGGCTCTGGCATCGCAACAGTTGAGGATTTGGCTCGTGGCTCACTTGCTCTTCCAGTAAAAGTTTTAGGAAAAGAAATAATGGACACAAGTTCTGGTAAACCAAAAATGCTTGATTCCACTTGGTTTGTCTCTTATGGATTGTGTGTAATGGGTAAAGACGATGAAGAAAAAGAGCTTAGCCTATGGTCTGATATTTCATCTGAAATAAAAAATTTTATAAAAAGCCTCCTACCATAAAAACAGAAATATAGGCGTTTTTGGCTGTTTTCCAACGCTTTCTTTTTTTAAGATTTATCTGTTATGATGATAAAACTTTTAATAAGCAATTAGGAGAGGTCTCAGAAAGACCTTAAAGAAAAAATATGCCAAAAATAAATCCAGTAATAGAAGCATTTGCTAGAATTAAAGTTTTAGGAGTTGGTGGCTCGGGTAACAACGCCCTAAACCACATGATCAATTCGAAAATCAAAGGAGTTGATTTCGTGGCGATGAACACAGACACGCAAGATCTACATTACTCTCTTGCTCCTAAAAAAATTCATATTGGAAAAAACTTAACCAAGGGTCTTGGTTCCGGGATGAATCCAGAAGTTGGTAAGCGTGCAGCAGAAGAAACAAAAGATGAAATTGTTGACTCCCTAAAAGGTGCGGACATGGTTTTCATTGCCTGTGGCATGGGCGGTGGAACTGGTACTGGCGCTTCTCCTATTGTTGCTAAAATTGCTAAAGAACAAGGAATACTTACTGTTGGTGTTGTGACCAAGCCGTTCTTTTTTGAAGGAAACCAAAGAATGCGCTTAGCTGAAAAAGGACTTGAGGAACTTGAAAAAGAAGTTGATGCTCTTATTGTTGTTCCAAATGATAGGCTTCTTGCGGCTGTTGGAAAAGACACAAGTCTTAAGGATTCTTTTGCTATGTGTGACGAAATATTACGCCAAGCAGTCGAAGGAATTTCTGAACTTATCACTATCCCCGGAATTATCAACGTAGACTTCGCTGACATTCGCGCAGTTATGGCAGACGCAGGTTCCGCTCTTATGGGTATCGGACGAGCAACCGGCGAAAAGCGCGCTGAAAAAGCAGCTATCGCTGCAATTAATTCCCCTCTTCTTGAAATCTCTATTGAAGGAGCAAAGGGTGTTTTGTTCGCTATTGCAGGAGGAGATGACCTAACAATGCACGAAGTTCAAGAAGCAGCAAAAGTTATTACTGAATCAATCGACAAAGACGCTAAAGTTATCTTCGGCGCAATTCGCGACGAAAGACTAAAGAAGGATGAAGTTAGAATCACTGTTATTGCAACTGGCTTCCCAACTTCTGCCCCTAGAAAACCATCTCTTTTCCAGTTCTCTCCAAAAGATGAGAAAAAAGACGGAATACCAGCAGTTGTCAGTTCTCCTGTTGTAAACACTGCAAACGAACCAGTAAAAACAGAGCTACCAAAAGACATTAAAGAACAAAAAGAAGTTAAAAAAGAAGAAAAAGACGAAGACGATGATTGGGGTGCTGTTCCAGCTTTTTTGCGACGTTCAAAACAAAAATAATCAATGACACCTTCTTCTTATGACCTCGTTATAATAGGCGGTGGTCCAGCGGGAAGTGCTGCTGGTATTTATGCAGCGCGCAAACGTTTAAAAACACTCCTTTTAACCAATGACTTTGGTGGGCAATCAGTTGTTTCTCCTGATATTCACAATTGGATAGGCACGCCATCAATCTCTGGAATTGAGCTTGCAGAAAGTTTTAAAAAACACCTAAAAGCTTATGCTGATGATGTCCTTGAACTAAAAGATGGAGAAGATATTACTAAAGTAGAAAAAGACGGGGGAAATTTTTCTATCAAAACAGCAAGTGGTAAAAGTTTTTCAGCGCGCGCCGTTCTTATTGCAACTGGTAGTGCAAGAAGGAAACTAGAAGCAATAAATTCCGACAAATTTGAACACAGGGGTATCACCTACTGTGCTTCTTGTGACGGACCTCTTTATGCCGATAAAAACGTGATTGTTATTGGCGCCGGAAATGCTGGATTTGAATCGGCTGCTCAACTTCTCGCCTATTGCAAAAGTGTCACCTTGTTAAATCGCGGTGATAATTTTGATAAAGCTGATCCTGGAACAGTAGAGGCTGTTTTAAAAAACGAAAAAACAAAAGTAATTTCAAACGCTGAAACTATCCGTGTTGATGGAAACGATTTTGCAGAATCACTAACATATCGTGATGTAAAAACCAAAGAAGAACACGCAATAAAAACTGACGGAATCTTTGTTGAAATCGGACAAGTGCCAAATACCGGGTTGGTAGACGGAATTGTCGAACTAAACGAACGTAAAAATATTATTGTTGACCCTAAAAATCAACGCACCAAAACATTGGGTATCTGGGCAGCCGGAGATGTTACCGACGGTTTGTATCACCAAAACAATATCGCCGCAGGTGATGCTGTTAAAGCATTAGAAGATATTTATATCTACCTCCACGGGAAAAATTAGAGCTAGTGTTAATTTTTTAATTAAAAAATAATACAACGGGCTTTTGGCCCGTTGTTGTATTACCACCCATTCCACCGTTGCTCTGCCCGTCGCGCTTGCTCTTTCCTGTCCCTAGCAAGAATACACGAGATACAGTTCCCGCAACGGCAAGATTGCTCACCTGGCACATAGCTCGCTTGAGAAGCTGGCCTTGAGGCCCTTTCTTCTTCCGCGCGCTGAGCGTAGATTCTCTTCCTGCGCTGTTTTTCACTCTCTTTCACTGCAATCTTTCTTCCCTTCCCTCCGTTTGGTTTTGTTTGAGCCAAGGTTTTATTTCCACCTTGGTGTTGCTGACCGACAACCTTTGTTTTTTGTCCGCTCTTTTTCATCTTTTACCCCCGAAGTCAGTTTTAAGAAAATAACCAAGAACAACAAATCAACTAAAACAAAGACTATTTAAAATGTAATGAGTTGTCAAACTGTTTAATTTTTACTTTTTCTAGACGAAGAAGCTTTGCCTTTAATAAAGCCCCGCGGTTATATCCACCAATCTTTCCGTCACTTCGCACTACGCGATGACATGGTATTTTCGGATTGTAGTTTTTATTTAATATATTCCCAACGGCGCGATAAGCCCTTTCCTTCCCCGCCCTCTTCGCTACTTCCTTATACGTTAAAGTTTTACCTTTTGAAATTTTAGAAACCACTTCAAAAACTTTTTCGGTAAATGATTTCATTTTTTCTGAAAATCAGCCCAAAGAGACATTAGACCAAGTACAAGAAAAAGAAACGCTTCTAGCCAATTATCTTTCTGAATCGCCTCAATTAAAGCTATTCCGAAAAAGATTATGAATACAGTTATATTAGAAAATGAAAAATTTTTCATATTTTTAATTTTGGCGGAGATGGGAGGATAAATCGAAAAAACTAACCTTTACTGAAAAACGAATGACCCTACAGGGAATCGGTCACTCATAATTTCTTGCTAGAAATTTGCTCGACCCCACCTCGCGCCGTCGCGCTCCGGTTTTCGATTTTTTAAAAAGCGAATTTGTCACTTTTTAAAATCATAAAAAATTATGCTTTCGCAAATTTTTATGACCCTACAGGGAATCGAACCCTGGTTCCAAGCTTGAAAAGCTTGTGTCCTAACCGTTAGACGATAGGGCCAAGTAGGAAAAATATAGCATTTTTTAGTTAAAATGCTAGTATTTGAACACTTTGGAGATGTGGCTGAGTGAATAAAACCTGAACTGCTTCAGGTTTTATCCGAGCGGAGCAAGGAGGCAAACGCGAAGCCACAGTTCTGACGACAATTTAATATTGGAGATGTGGCTGAGCGGTTGAAGGCACCTGACTCGAAATCAGGCATGGGGGTAACCTCATCGGAGGTTCGAATCCTCCCATCTCCGCAAATAAAAAAACCAGCAGTTTTTTATTTACGGAGTGGAGCAAGCGAACTGCTTCACTTGCGTGAGGATTCGAACAGCGGAGTCTTATTTTGTCAGCAGACAAAATGACGAGCTGGTGCCTAGGCAAATTTTTGTGGCGACAAAAATTTAGCCGAAGGAGAAATTCCTCCCATCTCCGCCAGATTACCAAGTTTAAACCCAAGCAAAATAATAGTTTTATACGATTGAAAAGCCGGGATCCGAATAAAGGTGACCGGTTTTTTTAAAATCCTTATCAAATGAGTGAATTTCTAGTAAAATAGAGTTATACGGTAAACTATAAATAATTTTAAATAACCACAACTATCTTGACTGCAATCTAAAATAATTTTATGACCAACAATACTAAAAATAAATTTACAGTTGCGTCACTTTTTACTGGATGTGGTGGCCTAGACCTCGGTTTTGTCGGGGGTTTTAAATCAAATAAAAAAAAATACCAAAAGCATCCGTTTGTCATAAGTTGGGCTAACGACATAGACGAACCAGCATGTAAAACATTTAAAAATTATTTCAAACACGATATCGTTTGTGGAAGCATTGTTGACATTCTAAACGATAAACATAATTCCGTGTTTGCTGAGCCGTTACCTAAAAAAGTTGATATTGTGCTCGGGGGTTTTCCGTGTCAGGAATTTAGTCATGCTGGGAAGCGTAGGGGTTTTAATAGCGAAAAAGGACTGCTCTACCGTAGTATGGCCGAGGTTATCCGAAGAACGAAACCGGTAGTATTCGTTGCTGAGAACGTTAGAGGCCTTCTCACAATAGATAATGGAACAGCAATAGGTATTATCAAAAACGATTTCGCAAAATTGGGATACCATGTAAACCATAAGTTACTTCTTGCTGCTGATTATGGTGTACCACAAATGCGTGAGCGAGTAGTTATTGTTGGAACCCGTAAGGATGTTTTGCCTTTATTTAAGGACGATGATTATCCAAAGCCAACTCATAAAGGCAAACATGTGTCAGTAAAAGAGGCATTGGGTGATTTGGAAAATATCAAAGAGGGCGGCTTATCGAATCACTATTGGTCTAAAGCAAAGAAGAATAAAGGACAGGGAAACGGAGTAATAGATTCCGATAAACCAGGACCAACAATGAGAACAGAGCATCATGGCAATATTGAATACCATTGGAATGGTAAGCGACGACTTTCGGCTCGTGAAGCCGCAAGAATTCAGTCATTTCCTGATGATATGGAATTTTTACCATCTACATCTCAGGCATATAAACAAATCGGGAATGCAGTGCCTCCGGTTTTAGCATGGCATATTGCCAAGTCTATCCGATTGTTTCTCGGTAAAAACTTGAAATAATATGATTTACTCAGAAAAGAAAAACGCTGTTGAAGAAAATTTTATTGAACTTTTAGAAAAGTCTAAAATTTTTTTAGTAACACTTTTAAAGAAAGGTAAAAATATTTCACCGCTTGATTTTGAAGGTCTTGTCTGTGAGAAGATGCAAGAAGCGTCCATTGGTACTGAATTTGAAGGAACAATCAAACAGACTGGGGTGCATGCTTTTCCCGACATCGTTGCTAGCGGATATTTTGGAGTCGAAGTGAAGATAACCATTAAAGATCAATGGACATCAACTGGCAATAGTGTCTTAGAAACTTCCCGAGTAGAGGAAATTGAGAGAATTTTTATTATGTTTGGCAAATTAGGAGGACAGCCTGACGTTCGATATAGGTTATACCAAGAATGTTTGCCGGAGATCAGTGTCACTCATTCACCACGATACAAAATCAATATGGACTTACAGTCGGGAAAATCAATATTCGACAAAATGGGGGTTAATTATGATGAGTTGCGAACAAGTGGAGACACTATACAGCAAATAAAATCATACTACAGAAAACAACTCAAAGACGGCGAAGGTTTGTGGTGGATTGACGAAGAATCAGAATCATCTTCTCCTGTTATTAAACAATTTCGAACTTTAGAACCGGAGAATAAAGAAAGATTTAAGGTCGATTGTATGATCCTCCTACCCGAACTCTTTAAAAACCGTGCTAATTATGAACGAGCAGCCACGTACATGATCACTGAATTTGGAGCGGTCTCCACAAGTTTGCGTGATGCTTTTAGCGCAGGCGGTCAGCAGGAAGTTTTGGTCGCGCGGGAGAGAAAAAGTGTATCACAAATACTTTCCCAACTTCATGATTATGCGCCAAAAATCACCCGTAGAATCGACGAGATAGATGAAGAATTATTGAAATTTTATTGGCAAGTCCAGTCTGTTGAAGCAGATAGAATTAAGCAATGGAAAGATCTCATAGATAAAGACGCAGTCGACGGCCTTGGTAATGAACTTCCCTCAGAAGTTTTTCAGTCTGGTTATGAAGAAACAAACTCACAATAGTCTTAATCGTGATTTTTCTAAAAAAAGAAGTCCGGACAAGCTAACTGTTAAAGAACGATCACGACGAATGTCGTTTGTGCGCTCAAAATCAACCAAGTTTGAGCAAAATTTAATTGCTGTACTAAAAAAACAAACTCGCAAAACTTTTACTACTAACGATGTGAATATTTTTGGTAAACCTGATATTGTTTTTAAAAAGCATAGAGTCTGCGTGTTCTTCGACAGTAATTTTTGGCATGGCTGGCAATATCCACGCTGGAAGCATTTGCTCAAAAATGATTTCTGGCGAGAAAAAATTGAACGCAACAGAACACATGATAGAAGAGTGACCCAAAGACTCCGTGCCGAAGGGTGGGTTGTGTTACGACTCTGGGAATATCAACTAAAAAAAGATCAATCTATATGCGTCAAAAAGATTATAGACTCGCTTAAGTAACGACCGTGATTATTATTTTATATTAAAACTACGCCATGAAACTTACTGAGTTAAAGAAGACGGAACTTCCTCGAGAAAAAATGGAGAAGTATGGCGCAAAACGTCTAAGAAATTTTGAATTGATAGCAATCATCCTTGGTTCAGGAATCAAAGGTTGCAACGTACTTGAACTTGCGCGAAAAATAGAAAAACTCATAACTCAAAAATCAGCAAATAACGTAACGTTGGAAGATTTACGAAAAATTCGCGGACTAGGAAAAGCAAAGGCTATTCAAGTGCTTGCTGTTATTTCTCTCGTGGATCGTTTTGGAGGGGAACGTGAAGCCGAACTTCTATCGGCAAAGGATATATGGAATTTATGCGCAGATTTTCGTTCATCGAAAAAAGAGCACGTAGTTGCATTTTACCTTGATACGCAGCAGGGATTAATTGAAAGACGTATTATTTCTGTCGGCACGCTAGATGCTTCGATTTTAAATCCAAGAGAAGTCTTTGAACCCGCCCTGCAATTGTCAGCGGCAGGAGTTGTCTTGGCTCATAATCACCCATCAGGTAGTCTTGATCCTTCAAATGAAGACGTTACAATCACAAAGCGAGTGACTGATGCTGGAGATCTTCTGGGAATTATTCTTGTTAATCATATTATTGTGTCTCCTAAAGGATATAAGGCTATTAAGTTATGAAATATTAAGAAAAGTTGTTTGCAAAAATAGTTAAAATAATTTATAATTTTACTGAAAACGAGACGTTAAAGTCCGTCCTGTTCTTGCGAAAGCCGAAATGACTATCTTTATATCGCGTAAAACGCGAGGAAGGAAGTAGTCGAACCTTTTTCGACATTATTAACTTAATTTCGAAACGTACTATGGCAAATTCAAATTGCAAGAACGACGCACCTGGCATGAAGGGGTGCCGTTCTCGAAACCAAAATGGGCTCCTGCGCGATAAGCGTGATGATACTCATATTGGCACAATCGAGAAACAATACGGCATTGACCTTGGTGTTAGGTCTGATATGAAACTCGGGACTTACCTTGAGGAACATAATATCAAATCTCTGAACGATCTCATCACGGATCGCTAAGAAAAGCGGAGACGAGGCTAACGCCTCGTTTTCGTTTCCACGTGGGGTTGCTCAATAACCGAATAATCCACTTCATTTTTACCCCTGTTGGACTCTGGATGGGGCGTTTCAAACCATTCTGGATGAACTTTGAACATAGCTCGCAATTCGCTTATAATTTTATTAATAATTGCGAAACTTAGCTGTGTTCTCGATTCAAAGTTCCAGCAATCGCCACCGCAACGATTTGTAAAGACGATTTTAAATAGGTGTAGACTACAGGCAAAAATAATTTATGCCAATTTCTATAAATAATCCGATTATATCAACCAGTATATTCATTGTAATTTTTGTTTTTACATTACTTCTCTCAATCAAACGAAAAGAAGATCAGGAGTTATTTTCACTAGCGTTAACGCAAGAACTTAAGGGGCTAGCTATTTTGTCTGTAATTTTTGCCCATATTGGTTATTTCCTTTCAACTGACCATGGTTTTTTATTCCCCCTATCAATTATCTCTGGTGTAGGAGTAAATTTATTTTTATTCTTATCTGGGTTTGGTTTAACTGTTAGTGAGCTAAAAGAAAAATTACCACTGGGTAAATTTTACAAAAAGCGTTTATTAAAATTATTCATACCTTTTTGGATTGTCATTATCGCATTTTTCCTACTAGACTTTTTCCTTCTACATATTTCCTACAGCTCACTATACATAGCCCAATCTCTTGTTGGCTTTTTCCCAAGAGCCGACTTATTTATTGATATTAATTCCCCTCTTTGGTTTTTTACTCCGATACTATTTTATTATTTAGTCTTTCCGTTCTTTTTTTACAAAAAGAACCCCTTGCTAACAGCGGTTCTTATTTATCTTTCTTCATATTTTATAATCCAATTAAAACTTCCAGTCACTGAAGATGTTTTACATTTATATCAATTGCACTTATTAGCTTTCCCTCTTGGGGTGGCGTTTGCCTCACTACTTTTTAAACCAAATTATTTTAATACAATAAAAATATCTAGAATTTTTCCGCAGGACTTAAACGTTATAAAAAGTATTACCTATTACCTCACCTTAATTGCCCTATTAATATTAATTGGTTATACAGCATATTATTCTGGTGTTGGAGAAAACCCATGGAAAGAGCAGTTGATTAGTCTTGTCACCATGAGTGCGATAATACTTTTTTTCATAATGAAAAAATTTGAAATTAAGGTTTTTCATACTTTCGGCATTTACGCCTATGAAATTTACTTGATTCACTGGCCACTGGTATCACGCTACGATTTGTTTTTTAAACTATTCCCTGCTTGGCTGGCCATGGTTTTTAATCTTGCTCTTCTTTTAGTTTTGGCCTGGGTGCTGGTAAAAATACAAAATCAGATTCGCCGGATCAAAATACCGCACAGAATACATAATGTTGATGGCGAAATATAACACGGGGTCAACTTTGTAGTGGGCGGTACAGGGCTCGAACCTGTCACCTTTCGCACGTCAAGCGAACGCTCTACCAACTGAGCTAACCGCCCTTTTTAATTTTCTTCTATAATTTTTTTACAGAATATTTCACTAAAGTATACTAATTTTCTCTGGATAGCAATATTACCACATCTTAATACACAAACCCCTTTATAGTGAGGGTACGTAGCCGTTCCTTTTGTTCGATAATCAATACTTATACTTTTAAAATTTTCTATAGGAATTCCTAGTGTCTGAGACCAATAATTTTTTATTTCGTTTGGATTTTGGTCAGCCCGCAAGTGAAGTTCACATTTTATTTGCGAGGGAACAATTTTGTAGTTTTTTCCTAAAACTGAAACAAAAAATTTTAGAATAAGCGGGTCAGAGTTACCTATGCCTGTATCTGTTGATTTTTTAAACCCCTCTCCTAAATACAAAAATGCCAAAGCGATATCTAAAATATTATTGTCAGAAGTATCAAGTTTCTTTAATAAACCAAGCGCCTCTTCTTTGGCAATTTTTATACGTGTTTCTTTTTGCTGGTTATGCCACAGCACAGCACGACTTCTTGCGATAACGAGAGATTTATTCCAATTATCCTTAAGAACCTTTTTCTGTTTAGTACTTAATTCTATATTTTTAAACCAACCACTAAGGGTCGATTTTGGTATTCCAAGCTTATCCTCAATAAATCGAATTGATTTACCGCTTTTGCGCAATCTTACCGCTTTTGACTTTAACTCGAACCACTTAGATTTCATGTATACATTATATACTCTATATTCCCAGTAACAACAAAAATTGTTCATAATTGTTGACGCACTTACTCTCCTTGTTATCATTCTTAAACATATCCCCTATTTATGCCACAACTCATCTCTCTTAAAAACGATTTAAAAAAGCTAGCCAATCCAGAAAAGAAGAAAGTCCTACAAAGCTTCTTTAAAACAGGCCCCGGTGAATATGCCGAGGGAGATATTTTTCTTGGAGTAACCGTTCCAAAATCTCGTTCGATTTCTTTAAAATACAAAGACCTTTCTCTACCAAACACCAAACAACTTCTTTACTCAAAAATACACGAGGAAAGATTAGTCGCAATTTTAATTTTAGTTTATCAATTTGAGACGGGAGACGAAAAAACTAAAAAAGACATCTTTAACTTTTATTTAAAACACACAAAACAAATAAACAACTGGGACCTAGTTGATCTTTCAGCAGATAAAATTGTTGGTGCATATCTTTATCAAACAAAACAAGAAACTTCCACCCTCTTAAAACTTGCGCACTCAAAAAATCTTTGGGAACGCCGAATTGCAATACTTTCAACATTTCATTTTATAAAACAAAATCAACCAAAAGAAACACTAAAAATTGCCGAAATTTTATTAAACGATAAACATGACTTAATTCATAAAGCAGTTGGCTGGATGCTTCGTGAGGTCGGCAAAAGATGTTCTCAAGTAGAAGAAGAAAAATTCCTAAAAAAACACCTCAAACAAATTCCACGAACCACACTTCGTTATGCCATAGAACGCTTTCCAGAAGAGAAGAGGTTGTCTTACCTGCACAATTAGCCTTTTTGGCTTTGTTCGGATAATATGCAAATGTTATGAAAATCCTAGCTATAGAAACATCGTGTGACGAAACTGCGATAGCAGTTCTTGATATTAAGGAAACCAAAACGGAAACAAAAGTTTCTGTTTTAGGTAACGCCCTCATTTCACAAATCAAAATCCACGAGCAATACGGAGGCGTATATCCAGCGCTCGCCAAACGCGAACACTCAAAAAATCTTGTTCCAATCTTAAAAACGGCCCTGAAAGAAAGCGGTCTATTAAAAACTGAAAAAACAAAAACTTTTAGCACCAAAGACATAAACAAACTAAAAACACTTCTCTCTCACGAGCCGGAACTTTTTGAATTGATTTGCGAAGAACTACCAAATATAAAAACTCCTAAAATAGACCTGATTGTTGTAACCAATGGCCCAGGACTTGAGCCGGCACTTTGGGTTGGAATAAATTTTGCTAAAGCTTTAAATTTCCTTTGGGATATACCAGTTATCCCAGCAAATCACATGGAAGGACACTTACTCGCCTCCCTTCTTAAAAGCGTAAAGAATGGCAATTTTACGCTCAAAAAACCGCTATTCCCAATGTTGTCTCTTCTTATCTCTGGCGGTCATACTGAGCTTGTTTTGGCTAAAAAATGGGGTGTCTACAAGCTAATCGGACAAACAAGAGATGATGCTGTCGGCGAAGCTTTTGATAAGGTCGCGCGAATGCTTTCTCTCCCGTATCCTGGAGGGCCTGAAATATCTCGTCTTGCTGAAAAATATCGCGAAAAACATCTTGGAGAAAAATCAGCATATCCACTACCCCGACCAATGCTCCACTCAAAAGATTTTGATTTTTCTTTTGCAGGGTTAAAAACCGCCGTACTTTATACATTAAAAAAGATTCCTAAAATTACTGCGGGCATTAAGGAATCAATTGCTTGCGAATTTGAAGATTCTGCAACAGAAGTCTTGCTCTCAAAAAGTGAACGGGCGGTAAAAAAATATAAAATAAAAACATTCTCACTTGGTGGTGGTGTTTCGGCAAACAAACAAATTCGCTATTCTTTTGAAAAATCGTTCGCCGATAATTTCCCTGAAACAAAACTTTTTATTCCATCGCAGAAACTAACGACAGACAACGCAATTATGATTGGACTTGCTGGGTATTTTAAATCAGACAAAAAAATCGCGCGGACTTCGCTTTCACGAATCCGCGCTTTGGGTAACCTCTCGTTTTAGATCATGAGGTGATCAATGTAGGCAGAAAGCTTGGGGTTGGCTTTGCAGTTTGCGCGAAACCTTTCCCAAACCACCACCCAATCCTTATCCTTAATAATGGCGGTAAGAAAGTAGCGATGAGCCATATACTCTTTCAGCCCGGCGCTTGCCCCTTGAAGCCTTGCGGACTTCCGAAACATGTTGAGGGCAACGTGCTTCTGAACTTCGTAAGCTTGTCGCTCCCTGTCGATGTCGAGCTTGGACTTTCGCCCGCCAAAACAACTACTGAATCTGAAATCTTCCAGTGCAAAGAAAACCTCCTCGAGAAACGTTGGCCCAGGAGAGCGACCTTCGTCGCTTTTGCTGCCAAAGATCATTGAGAAGGATCTGATCAATTCTTTTTCGTCGTTGTTCATTTGAACCCTCCTTAAAGATACTGCCTATTTAACTATACAACGAAATAAAAAATTATCAATACTAAACAAAATAAGTATAAAGTTGTTAATTCTTGTGAAATTAAAAATAATAGAAAAAACCCTTATTTATGATATGATTTTGTCATTATGGATGACAAATTCCTTAAGCCGTATGACCCGAAAGAAACGGAAGATTCTATATACAAACTATGGGAAAATAGCGGATTTTTTAATCCAGACACATGTATTGAAAAAGGTATTATTCCTGAAAATGCTGAAGTATTTTCTATCGTCCTTCCTCCCCCAAACGTAACCGGAACCCTACACGTTGGTCATGCGTTCGAGGATTCTCTGCAAGATGCCGTTGTTAGATATAAACGAATGCGCGGAATGCGAACTTTGTGGATACCGGGGACGGACTCTGCCGCCATTGCAACTCAATCCAAAGTAGAAAAAAATATTCAAAAAGAAGAAAGTAAAAATAGACACGATATAGGAAGAGATGAGTTGGTACGAAGAGTTTCTATTTTTGCAAAAGAAAGCGAGAACACTATCCTTTCCCAAGTGCGCAAAATGGGGTCATCTTTAGATTGGTCACGTTATGCATACACCTTAGATGAAAAACGAGTACACGCCGTTACCACTGCTTTTAAAAACATGTATGAGGCGGGGCTAATTTATCGTGGCAACCGCATTGTTAATTGGGATCCTAAAGGACAAACAACAATCTCCGACGATGAAATCATCCACGAAGAGCGCGATGCTAAGCTTTATACTTTTAAATATTCAAAAGAATTCCCAATTTCTATCTCAACAACACGCCCAGAAACAAAAGTTGGTGACGTTGCGGTTGCTGTGCACCCAGAAGACGAAAGGTATAAAGAATTTGTCGGGAAAGAGTTTGATGCTGTTTTTTGTGATGTCCCTATTCACATAAAAATTATTGCTGATAAAGAAGTTGATAAAGAATTTGGAACCGGCGCGCTTGGAGTCACCCCAGCACACAGCATGACCGACTGGGAAATAGCCGACCGAAACAACCTAGAAAGACCTCAGATAATTAACGAGTACGCCAAGATGATGGTTGAAGGAAGACTAAATGGGCTAAAAACAACCGACGCACGAGAGCAAGTGGTCCTTTGGCTAAAATCAGAAAACCTCCTAGAAAAAGAAGAGGACATTAAACAAAACGTTGCCACGGCGGAACGCACCGGTGGTATTGTTGAGCCATTGCCAAAACTACAGTGGTTTATTGGGGTAAACAAGCCATTCACCATCCCCTATTCAGAGATTGAAGGAATACCGTCTGGAAGCACAACAACACTTAAAGATTTAATGCGAGTATCAGTAGAAAGTGGTGCCGTAAATATACCTCAAGATAATTTCAAAAAAATATATTTCCATTGGATAGATAACTTAAGGGATTGGTGTATAAGCAGACAAATATGGTTCGGGCACCGAATACCAATTTGGTATAAAGACGGAGAAATATATTGCGGGGAAACTGAGCCAAAAGACGCTGGTTGGACACAAGATCCTGATGTTCTAGACACATGGTTTTCTTCTGCTCTTTGGACATTTTCAACTCTCGGGTGGCCAGAAAAAACGAAGGATTTGGCTACCTATCATCCAACCTCTTTCATGTCGCCGGCTTATGAAATTTTAAATTTATGGGTATCAAGAATGATTCTTATGAGCGCGTTTCATCTCGGACAAGCTCCATTTAAGTTAGTGATGATTCACGGATTGGTTAGAAACAAAGATGGTAAAAAGTTTAGTAAGTCCCTCTCAAACGGCGTTGACCCACTAGAGATGATTGAGAAATACGGCGCCGATGCTCTGCGTATGGGCCTTTTGGTTGGAAGTGCTATTGGTAGCGATGTTCGTTTCGACGAAAGTAAGGTTAAGGGATATAAAAATTTTGCAAACAAAATCTGGAACATAACCCGTTTTGTTCTTGAAAATAATTGTGACGAAACAGGAGAAGTAGAACTAACAGAAGCTGACCAAAAAATCTTAAGTGAATTAAGCGAAACGGTAAAAGACATAACGGATGATATGGATAATTACCGTTTTCACCTTGCTACAGAAAAAATTTACCACTATATCTGGGACCGATTTGCTAGCCAAATAATAGAAGAGAGTAAACCAATATTAAAAGGTGATGATGTTTTCGAAAAAAATTCCCGTCAAAGCACCATCTTAAAAGTACTGATGGTTTCTTTAAAAATTCTACATCCGTTTATGCCTTTCGTAACAGAAGAAATCTGGCAAACCATCAACGGTAAAGATAAAATGTTAATGATTGAAAAATGGCCAACATACTAACACCTCACAACCTTGCTATTTTTTATTCCCTCCTTGGTGGAATTTTACCTGCAATATTTTGGCTTTGGTTTTGGTTAAAACAAGACAAACTAAATCCAGAACCAAAAATACTTCTCGCTTTTGTTTTTATAACAGGAATGATTGGGGTATTTTTTGTTATCCCTATGCAACAATACGTGCAGACTTTTTTAGAAGAAGGCGTGGCGACCCTGTCGGCTTGGTCTTTCATAGAAGAATTCGTGAAGTTTTTGGCATTTTTTATAATTATTTGGTCTAGTCGTTTTTTAGACGAACCAATCGACTGCGCAATGTATCTAATAACCGCAGCTCTCGGTTTCGCGGCGGCAGAAAATGCTTTATTTTTAGTTGACCCGATAGAAAATGGAAACGTTTTAGAGGGAATTATTACTGGCAATCTTCGCTTTCTAGGGGCTGCTGTATTACACGCAGAAGGTAGCGCTCTTATTGGAATTACCCTTGGTCTCACCTTTTATAGAAATTTATTTATAAGAATAATTGCCGTTATTTTAGGATTAATATCAGCAACCGCATTGCATACTTTATTTAATTTTTTTATAATGAATGGTGAAAACAAGAACGTTCTCTCAGTGTTTGCATTTTTTTGGATTGTCGCAGTGTTAATTCTTCTTGTCTTTGAAAAAATAAAATTGTTGCGTGAATAAATTTTTATAAATAACTAACTAATCCCCTTTATGTCAAAAGATAAAAGATCATTTTTCGAAAAACTAACCGGTAGTGTTTCTTTAAATGATGAAAATGAAGAAGCCCTAGAAGAAGACGAGGAAAAAGGAGCACGTAAAGGAGAGGCTGGTTGGCTAGAAGAAGAGAATGAGGAAGCTCAACTAACAGTTGATGTTTACCAAACACCAACCGAAATAATAATAAAATCGATTGTTGCTGGGGTAAAACCAGACGACCTACAAATCTCTATAACTCGCGACATGGTGACCATTCGTGGTAAGCGCGAAGAAAACAAAGAAGGAGAAGATGACGATTATTTCTACCACGAACTTTACTGGGGATCATTTTCTAGAACAATAATGCTTCCGCAAGAAATTGAGCCTGAAGAAACAGAGGCGATTGAAAAACACGGATTGCTCGTTATTCGCCTTCCAAAAGTTGATCGCGAAAAACAAACTAAACTAAAAGTTCGCTCGATATAATACAAAACAAAAACTCCGCATATTGCGGAGTTTTTGTTTTGTAGTGTGCCGAGGGCCGGGTTCGGTCACGCATATTTTCTTACCAGAAAATTGCGCTGTCACAGAAATTTTCCTGCTGGAAAATTCTGCGACCCCCAACCGGGCCGGCCAAATCGGAAAGGCGGCAATAAGTGGCTTCCAGCGCGGCAAGCAATTCGT
>CAZOFV010000006.1:0-49558 GCA_964579635.1 uncultured Candidatus Saccharibacteria bacterium | reverse complement strand
ACGAATATTTTACTCGCCGTCGCTCGTAAAATTTCTTGACCACGGCTCGCGACCTGTTCTGGTGAACAGGTGCCCGCTCCGCCTTTCGAATCCCACACGCGAGCAAAGCAGTTTGCTCGCTCGTCTCCGTTTTTCACGGAGCTTCAAAACGGAGACGGTGGGTCGGCTAAGAACATTTTTACTCGCCGTCGCTCATAAAAATTTCTCAGCCCTACTCGTATGACCCATTCTGCTGAATGGGTGCCCATACTCGTCTTCGAATCACACCGTCTTTGCGAAAAATATATTCATAAAATGTTCCACATTTTATTTCTTATTTTACGGAGACGGTGGGATTCGAACCCACGGTCCCGATTAAGGGACGCCTCGTTAGCAGTGAGGTGCTTTCGACCACTCAGCCACGTCTCCATATATTATATAAACATTGCACGCTTTCCCTTTAGAGTATAGCTTGAACTCGCTTCCTCCTATGGTCTGCCTACGGCAACGACCATTTCCTCGCTTTGCTCGGAACCGGATGAAAAGCAAAGCAGTTTGCTTTTCATCCACTCAGCCACGCCCCCATATATTGTATAAACATTGCACGCTTTATCTTCTTAATACACTACCGATATGAGAAAACTTAACACATTTTTATTAGTTGAGCCAATACAATTTTTAGTTTAATGAGCCACGGTGATTTTTAGAAAATTCTTTGCTCCAGATTTTTTAAGAGTTTTTTCCGCTTCCTCTAAGGTTGCACCTGTTGTTGAAACATCGTCTATTAAAATTATATTTTTTCCTCGCACTAGTTCTTTGTTTTTAACAGTAAAACAACCACGAATATTATTTTTCCTTTCACTTTTATTTTTTATATCTGCTTGTGGTTTTGTGTCAATTTTGCGAATAAGGATATCGTTTTTAAGGACAAAATTTTCCCTATTGTCTTTTTCAATTAAAGATTTTGCTAAAAGTTCTGCTTGGTTATAACCACGTTTTTTAAAACGCTTTGCTGAAAGTGGAATAGGAATTAATATCGCCTCCTTCCAATTTTTTAACATTTTTAAATCGGCAAGCTCTGGAAGGAGTCTTTCGTAAAGAGCTTCAGCTAAAATTGGTGCTAAATATCTACCGTTTCTGTATTTTAGTTTCCAAATAGCTTTTTTAGCAATTTTGTTTTGATAAGAAAACGCGGATATAACCTGCTCTTCTTGTTTAAAGTCAGGTGGCGGTATGGTTGAGAGACACTTTAGACATAAGCCAACCTCTTTTTCCCCGCAACCGACACAGGAGATAGGATAGAGAGTGTTTAAGAGCAACAAATAAAGGTTGAGCGATAAATTAGTTAGTTTTTTTATATGAACAGTAAACATCGTGAATTTTTATAAAATTTTTGTGTTATACTTTTAAAAATACTTTCCCGAGCATGTCTATTGTAATTGTAATCGATTTTTAATTTATGAATAATCCTTTTAGTAAAATTTTAGGGTCTCTTAAAATAGACCTAACAAAAAAAAGCCAAAGTGTTGTTGGTATTGATATCGGGTCTTCTTTTGTTAAGGTTGTTCAACTTAAAAAGAAAGGGGGGCGCGCTGTTCTTGAAACATACGGTGAGCTTGCCTTAGGGCCAATTGCTGGGCTTGATGTTGGTAGAATGACTAACCTTTCCGTGGAAAAAGTTGCTCAAGCCGTGGCTGATATTTTCAGAGAAGCAAATGTAACAACAAAAGAAAGCGCGATCGCTATTCCTCTTTCTGGGAGTCTTATTTCTTTTGTGGAAATTCCTTATCTTGCCGAGAAACAGCTTCAAGAAATTATTCCAATTGAGGCGAGAAAATATATTCCAGTTCCAATTTCAGAAGTCACTCTTGATTGGTGGATTATTCCAAAATTTGATAGCGCGACAACCGAAGTTAGTGATTCGGAAAAATCTGGCACCATAAGCCCAACAAAAGTTAAAAAAGCAGATGTTTTAATTGCTGCCATTCACAATGAGGTATTGATGAAACTTAAAGGAGTAGCAACACAAAATAACTTAAATGCCGGATTTTTTGAAATAGAAGTTTTCAGCACAGTTCGTTCTACTTTTGGTCACGATTTAGTGCCAACAATGTTGTTTGATATGGGTGCAGGAATGACAAAGCTTTCTATCGTTGAAAGAGGTATCATGCAAAGCTCACATATAATAAATAGAGGGTCTCAAGATATTACTTTAAATATATCAAATTCTCTCGGAGTCTCATCTTCTAGGGCAGAGGAGTTAAAACGTTTGTACGGGTTGTCTCAAACAGACACAGAAGAAGGAAAAGTTGTTGCTGAAATCTCATCCACAGTTCTTGAGTATGTATTTTCCGAAGCGAATAGGATATTATTAAACTACGAAAGGAAATATAATAAAACTGTTTCAAAAGTTATCCTTATCGGCGGCGGCGTTCTTTTAAAAGGATTTAAAGAAGCGGCAGAAAAAAATTTGGAAGCCGAAGTTCTTTATGGAGATCCGTTCTCAAAAGTCGAAGCGCCAGCATTTTTAACAGAAGTTTTGAAGGAGGCAGGCCCAGAGTTTGCAGTAGCAATAGGATTAGCTTTAAGAAGACTACAAGAACTTGATTAAAAATATTTTTATACGGGGCATCTAAAAATTAAATGGATTACCCATCACAAAATCAAACAACGTTCATTCCAAGGAAGTCTTTGGTTAAGGAAGGTACAGACAGAGAGAAGCCTGTTGGTATTTTTCTTATCATTTCCGTTTTTATTTTCGCGGTCGCTATTTTAGGTGGAGCAGGTGTTTTTCTTTATGAAAAAAAGTTAACCAATGATATCGCAAGTGCTAGTGAAAGTTTAAAAAGAGCACAAGGAGCTTTTGAAATTCCTACCATAGAAAATTTGAAACTTTTAGGAAGAAGAATTGAAGTATCTAAGAATTTGATTCAGAAACACACGGTTGTTTCGCCGGTTTTTGAACTACTACAAGAAGAAACATTAAAAAGCGTTCGTTTTAACAAATTTGAATATACAAATGACCTTAAGGGTGGAATAAACATAGATTTGGATGGCGAGGCAAAAAGTTATGAGACTCTTGCTCTACAATCATCTGAGTTTGCTAAGAATAAAAACATTAAGAGTAATGTCTTTTCAAATATCAACTTAGACGAGAAAGGTAACGTTATCTTTAAAGTAAAACTCACTCTTGACCCAGCAGTTACTTCTTATCGTGATAAATTATTAAAATCTTGGGATGGTAATGAGGGTAGTCAATTTTAAAATATGTTTAAAATAATATTTCCAATTTTATTGCTTTCTACCTCAGTACTGATGTTCTTTACTTTTATTAACCCAAATTATCAAAAGATAAAAGAACAAAGAGTTGAACTTCTAAGTTACAACGAAGCACTAGATAATTCAAAGATTATTTTAGGACAAAAAAATAATCTTTTGGCCACAGTTAATGAAATTCCCCAAGAGCAAAAAGATAAGTTAGAGAAATTATTACCAAGCAATATAGACAACATTCGACTTATTATTGAAATAAATAATATCGCAAAAAGATATGGAGTAGTTCTTCGCGCAATTGAGTTCGGTAGCACCCCTGGTGTCGGTGATGTTAAGGCTGGTACTACGCAGGTTGGACAAAAAATTTCTAATCCAGGGCCTGTTGGTGGTAATACAGAATATGGAACAGTGACCCTTGGTTTTACCACCATCGCTTCGTACAAGACATGCGTTTCCTTTTTGAAAGAATTAGAGACTAGTTTGCGTTTAGTTGAAATAAAATCAGTTGTTTTTGATGCTCCGGCATCTTCGCAGGATAGAGATTTGTATACATTTAGGATTGAACTTAATACGTTTTGGCTAAAATAAGAAAGAGATATGATTTCCTCAAACATAAAAAATTTAACAATAGGAGCAGTCGTGATAGGAGCTAGTTTTATGGTTTATTCTTTTTTCCTTAATAAATCAGGCGAAGCGGATAGTTCAATAATATCGACTCCATCGGCTATTGAGTCTAATCAGGTTGAAAACACGACAGGTGGTCAAATTTTAAAAATATTAAGTAACTTAAAGACCATAAAAATAGACAAAAGCTTTTTCTCGGAAGCATCTTTTGTTGAGTTGCAAGATTACAGCGTTAACTTAACAGAAGAGCAAACAGGGAGGGAGAATCCATTTATTTCTACGAGTTTTGAATCAACACGTTCGCAGTCGGCAACTTCAAGCACGTCACGTTAGTTTTTTTATTTAATAAACTTAATTATCTTTGAACAATTATGAGTTTTCTCGACAAGCTCGCTGAAGAAAAAATCATTAAACAAAGTGAGCTTGAGGAGATAAGCACACGTCTTACTGAAGGAGATACAGATCTTGACGACATTCTTATTGCAAAGGGTGTAAAGGAAGACGTTATCGTTAAATTAAAATCAGAATACTCAAATGTTCCAATGCGTCGAATAGACATAAAGGCCATTTCTTTTGACGTTTTGAAATATATCCCCGAAGAATCCGCCACCTATTATAAATTTGTGCCAATCGGTGTTAATCAGGGGGTGCTTGAAGTCGGTCTTTTAGACCCAGACAATCTTGATACCAGAGACGCCCTACAATTTATTGCGTCAAAGATAGGAATGCCATTTAAGATTTTTGTTATTTCAAAATCAGATTTCAACGGAATAATCAATAACTACAAAGGCTTAACAGGAGAAGTGACACATGCACTTGAAGATCTCACTCCGCCACAAGGTGATATGGATCTTGATGCGGAGAAAACAGAAGAAAAAGTTGATCCAGAGAAAATAATAGAAGACGCTCCTGTTTCTAAGATAGTCGCGGTTATTTTAAGGCACGCAACAGAAGGGGGCGCATCAGATATTCATATCGAAAACGCGGGGGACAAAGTTAAGGTTAGATTTCGTGTTGATGGTGTTTTACATACTAGCCTCTTTCTTCCGTTAAAAGTTTACGCAGCGGTTATTTCTCGTATTAAAATTCTCGCAAACTTAAAATTAGACGAAAAAAGAAAACCACAAGATGGACGTTTTTCTGTGAAGTTAGAGGGTAGGAAGGTTGATATTCGTGTTTCTTCCTTGCCAACATTTTATGGAGAGAAAGTGGCAATGAGAATCCTTGATTCGGAAAAGGGTGTTAAGCCACTTGATAGTATTGGTCTTACGGAAAGCAATTTGGCGAAAATAAGAAAAGCTATGCTTGAACCGTATGGGTTGGTTTTGGTTAGCGGTCCAACTGGATCTGGAAAGACAACGACTCTTTATTCGATGTTAAACGAGCTTGATAGAGAAAAAAGAAATGTTGTTAGCTTGGAAGACCCTGTTGAATACAATATTCCCGGAATGAATCAGTCGCAGATTGTCCCAGAGATTGGTTATAGTTTCGCTTCTGGACTACGCTCTATTTTGCGTCAGGACCCAGACGTAATAATGGTTGGTGAAATCCGTGATAAGGAAACAGCTGAACTTGCTATTCAGGCTTCTTTGACTGGTCACATGGTTTTTGCAACCATCCACACCAATAACGCAATCGGAACTGTCCCACGTCTTGTTGATATGGGTATCGACCCTTATTTGATTGCTCCAACGCTGACTCTTTCAATTGCCCAGCGCTTGGTACGTGTTGCTTGCCCAACCTCTATTAGGCCGGTTCCAGTAGAAGGTGCTATTAAAATGATGTTTGATAAACAATTTGCGGATTTACCAGAAGAGTTTAAGAAAGATCTCCATTTAGACGGTAATGTTTACGACATAGAACCATCACCAGAGTGCCCTTCCGGTACTCGTGGACGTGTGGCTGTTTTTGAAATTTTTGATATAGACAAAGAGGTGGAGGCTATGATTTTGAAAGATCCAACAGATATAGAACTTTGGAAGATTGCCCGCAAAAAGGGAATGCTTACCATGAAAGAAGATGCGATACAAAAAGCTCTTCGTGGAGAAATTGCGTTCCAGGAAGTGAACTCTTTGTAATGAGGTGGATAACGCGTTTTGTAGTATGATATATAATATCTAATGGGTTTTGATGGTGAGACAATTTTTAATTGTCGTAGAGAAGATACATATTATGGAAAAAATAAATAAAAAAATACTTATTGTTGATGACGACAATTTTTTACTTGATATGTATAGTCTAAAATTCACAGAACGTGGTTTTGATGTTGACTCATCTTTAGGAAGCGTTGATTTAATTCAAAAATTAAGAAACGGAGCCACCCCAGATATTTTATTATTGGATATTGTTATGCCAACAATGGATGGGTTTGAGGTGTTGGAGTTGATAAAAAAAGAAAATTTAGCAAAAGGCGCTATTAAAATAATTCTTTCAAATCGTGGACAAAAAGAAGATATAGATCGCGGGGTAAGTTTGGGGGCAAAAGGGTATATCGTAAAAGCCACAGCCACACCAACAGAAGTTGTTGATAAGGTTACAGAGATAGTTAAAGTTTCTGATAAATAATAATATAAAATAAATTATTAAAATGGATTATCAAAAAATACTTGCAGAATTAATTTCGACGGTTATTAAAGAGGGTGGTTCAGATCTCCACTTTTCAGAAGGAAGACACCCCGCTGTTCGTGTCGCTGGAACACTAACGTATCTCGTTAAAAAAGACATACTTAAAAAAGAAGACACCCTCGGTTTATTAGAGGCATTGATAGGAAAAGAAAGAACTAAAAAATTTCTTGAAAAACAAGAGTTTGATTTTTCGTACGAATTTAATAAAGGTGAAGCAAGAATGAGAGGTAATGCGTTTATTGAAAAAGGCACAATAAGTGTTGCCCTACGCCTCATCCCAAGAGTAAAAACTTTAGCTGAGCTAAGGCTCCCTCCTGTGCTTGCTGAGTTTGCAAGAAAAAAACAAGGATTCTTTTTGGTTGTTGGGCCAGTTGGTCAAGGGAAATCAACAACCCTTGCTTCAATGGTTAATCTTATTAATGCTGAACGAGCAGAACATATTGTTACTATTGAAGATCCAATTGAATATATTTTTGAACAAGAACGATCAATGATAGACCAGCGTGAGGTTGGTATAGATACCAAAGATTTTCAAACAGCGCTGAACTCTGTTTTTAGACAAGACGTTAACGTTATTATGATTGGGGAAATGAGAAACCCCGAGACAATGGCGACAGCTGTGACTGCCGCTGAAACTGGACACCTTGTTTTCTCAACACTACACACAAACAACGCCTCCCAAACAATCGATCGTATCATCGATTCGTTTAGCGCTGGCCAACAAGATCAGATTCGCGTTCAGCTTGCTTCGAGTTTATTAGGTATCTTTTCTCAGCGCCTTGTTCCTCGTATTTCCGGTGGGATGGTGCCAGCATACGAGCTTCTTATAAAAAATAATGCAGTTGCAAACTTAATTAGAGAAAAAAGAACTCATGAAATAAACATGATTATTGAGACTGGATCAGAACAGGGGATGATTGATATGAACCATTCTTTATTAGAGCTTGTTTCTATGGGGGAGATAACACCAGAAAGTGCTTATACATATTCTCTTAATCCAAAAGGACTAGAGAGGTCGCTTTCTTAAAATAATTAATTTTTACCAAAATGATTTTTTCATACAAAGCGATAACCCAAGACGGACAAGAAAAGAAAGGAACTATTGAAGTTGCGACCCAAGATATGGCCATTATCGCGCTTCAGCGTCGAGGTCTTGTTGTTGCGTCACTTGAAGAAATAGAAGAAGGAAAGGGCGATTCTTTCTTTAACTACAAGGTTACTTTTCTTGAAAGTGTTTCTGCAAAAGATGTTGTTATGCTCTCTCGTCAGGTTGCGACACTTTTTGATGCAAATGTTTCAGTGCTTAAGGCATTTAGAATGCTTGCTACTGAGTCTGAAAAATCAATCATTAGAAATAATCTAACTTTACTTTCAGACGATATTCAGGGTGGTCTTTCTATCTCTGAATCGATGGCTAAAAGACCGGTGTTGTTTTCTCCTTTTTATGTGAATATGGTTAGAGCCGGAGAAGAGTCTGGAAAATTATCGGATACTTTTTTGAGTCTTGCGGATCAAATAGAACGTTCATATGAATTAACATCAAAAGCTCGTGGTGCAATGATTTATCCAGCCTTCGTTATCGGCACTTTCGTGATTGTTATGATTTTGATGTTGACGATGGTTATTCCAAAACTTGCCGGGATTCTAGAGGAAAGCGGGCAAGCCGTGCCTTTTTATACACAGGTAGTTTTGGGTATGAGTAAGTTCCTTGTTGATTACGGTTTGTTTTTCCTCATTCTCTTGGTTGGAATAATTGTTTATCTTTGGAAATTTAAGTTTAAAAGTAATGGGGGAATTTATCTCGATCGCTTAAAACTATCCACTCCTTATGTGAAGGATCTTTTTCAGAAATTATATTTATCTCGTATTTCAGACAACATGGACACAATGCTTTCGTCTGGGATTTCGATGGTGCATTCTTTGGAAATTAGCGCGTCGGTTGTTGACAGTAAGGTATATGAAGAAATTTTAACTAAAACAGCCGAAGATGTTCGTGGCGGTGTTCCGCTTTCTGATGCTTTGTATAAATATGAAGAAATGCCAAATATGATGATACAAATGATTCGGGTTGGAGAGGAGACTGGTAAGCTTGCCCCAATTTTGAAAACAGTTGCTCGATTTTATCGTCGTGAAGTTAACACGGCCGTTGACACGCTAGTTAGTTTGATTGAGCCAGTTATGATTGTTGCACTAGGTTTGGGTGTCGGTATCCTGCTTGCGTCTGTTTTGGTGCCAATTTACAACATTGCTTCGTCTGGATTTTAGTAGGTAGGAATATTGCTAAGTTGTCCACATAATCCTTCCCACAATAAAGATTGGCTGATATAATAAAACAATCTTAAAAATTAAGGCTTTTAATGGGTCAAACTGTAATTTAAATTAAAATATGAATAGAAGTAATAAAGGTTTTACGCTTATCGAACTTTTGGTTGTTATCGCAATTATTGGTATCTTGTCGTCCATCGTTCTTGCTTCTTTAAACACAGCTCGTGGTAAAGGTGCAGACGCAGCAATTAAAGGAAACCTTGAAGGCATTCGTGTTCAAGCAGAAATGCTTTACGACACTAATGGTGGTTATGGCGTAGATGCAACTCCTACAGCATTCGCAGTAGCTGCTTGTGCCGCAACAGCAGACACTCTTTTTGCTGATCCTATAATAAAAGGTCAAGTAACTTCTGCCGGTAATGCAGTAAGTAGCACAGGTATGGCTAATGGTAGTTGTGTAAGCACAGCATCAGCTTGGGCAGTATCAATGCCTCTAAAGACAGCTCCAGCAACATCATGGTGTGTTGATAGTACGGGAGCATCAAGAGTTGTTACTCCAGTTGGTACAGATCGTGGTTTCTTGGGTGTTGCTTGTAAAGACTAAACACGGGCAGTTCCGTTTCTTTTTGGTTAAAATATGAATAGAAGTAATAAAGGTTTTACGCTTATCGAACTTTTGGTTGTTATCGCAATTATTGGTATCTTGTCGTCCATCGTTCTTGCTTCTTTAAACACAGCTCGTGGTAAAGGTGCAGACGCAGCAATTAAAGGAAACCTTGAAGGCATTCGTGTTCAAGCAGAAATGCTTTACGACACTAATGGTGGTTATGGCGTAGATGCAACTCCTACAGCATTCGCAGTAGCTGCTTGTGCCGCAACAGCAGACACTCTTTTTGCTGATCCTATAATAAAAGGTCAAGTAACTTCTGCCGGTAATGCAGTAAGTAGCACAGGTATGGCTAATGGTAGTTGTGTAAGCACAGCATCAGCTTGGGCAGTATCAATGCCTCTAAAGACAGCTCCAGCAACATCATGGTGTGTTGATAGTACGGGAGCATCAAGAGTTGTTACTCCAGTTGGTACAGATCGTGGTTTCTTGGGTGTTGCTTGTAAATAATAAGAAAATTATTCTTTCTTCGTTTTTCCATTTAAAAAACTCCGCTTTTTGCGGGGTTTTTTGTTGATGCATGATATAATTTGGATATATGGAAGCGCTCATTGGATTATTTTCTTTTATCTTAGGAACAGTTATTGGTAGTTTTCTAAACGCTGTAAGCTTGCGTCATAACACTGGAAAAGGTTTGTCTGGGAGGTCTTTTTGCTTTTCTTGTGGAAAAACACTTAGTTGGTATGAATTAATACCCGTTTTTAGTTTTCTTTTTCAAAAAGGTAGATGTCGAAAATGCGGGAGTGTAATTTCTTGGCAGTATCCAACAGTTGAAATAATAACTGGTATTTTGTTTTTCGCTCTTTCTCAAAAATTTTTAGATTTTTTTATACTAGGCACAATTATTGGGGTCGGTAGTTTTTATGGCATTGCGATTCTTTCCGCAATGATTATTTACGCGGTACTTTTCGGACTCCTTGTTGTTATTGGTGTTTATGATATTAGGCATAAAATAATTCCAAACAAGCTTGTTTACATACTTATTTTTGTTGCGTTTTTTAGAGCTCTTAGCATGGCGTTTGTTGGCGTCTACGTTTTAGGGGATTCGTTTAGTTCTGTTTTACCAAATCTTTTATCTGGCCCTATTGTAGCTTTACCACTTTTCCTTATCTGGTTCTTATCAAGCGGTCGTGCGATGGGTTTTGGTGATATTAAATTAGCCCTTGGTCTTGGGTGGATGATGTCTTTGTGGGGGGCATTGGCCGCACTTATGATAGCGTTTTGGGTCGGTGGGATTGTTGGGGTTATTTTGTTGTTTTTGTTTAGCAAAAAAATTACAATGAAGACAGAGGTGCCTTTTGCTCCATTCCTGATTTCCGGAACAATAATTGCTTTTTTCTTCAACATTAATATTTTCACTTTTTTGGAATTTTTCGGCTAAAAGCTTGCAGTAGAATAATAAATGAAACAAAAATTAATTAAGCTAATTTCTAAAAAATATAGACTAATTCTCGTCGGGGGATTTACTCTTATCGAACTTTTGGTTGTTATCGGAATTATTGGAATGCTTTCTGCTGTAACACTGGCAAATTATAGGGATGTTTCAGCTAGAATTTCTCTTGAAAACTTAGTTCAACAAATGGCTATTATCGTAAGGCAGGCTCAAGTTTATGGTATTAGCGTTGCTAAAACGACTAACATGGTTAGTGAATATCCTCCATACGGAGTCCACTTTAATACTAGCCCAGCGACATCTTTTATTCTTTTTGTAGATAATGACGGCAACGGACAATATTCTGGGCAAAGTGAAGATGTTGAAGTTATAAATTTAAAAAATAATAATACTGTAAGTGATATATCGGCAAATAAACTTTCCAGTAGTTGTACAACAGTCCTTCCACTTGGAACCCTGGATATTATTTTTACACGACCAAATCCAGAGGCTGTTTTTTATGCGATTAGCGGGGAGTCTCGAGCTTACCCATCAGATGTTGAGATTACAGTTAGGTCACCGGATGGTTTGTATAGAGAGGTCTCTGTTTGGTCAACTGGGCAAATAAGTATTGGTGATAAAGCGTGTTCTTAATTTAATAATATGTTTTTTTTAAATAAATCTAAAAAAGTAGACAAGACACATTTTAAAAACGGGTTTACGCTCGTTGAGCTTTTAGTTTCAGTGTCGCTGTTTGTTGTTGTTTCAACGGTTAGTGTGATGGCTCTTATCACCATAAAAGAAGCAAATGCAAAAGCTCAAGTAAAAAGAAATGTTTTAAATAATTTAAACTTCGCGCTTGAGAACATGGCAAGAAATCTTCGCGTCGGAACAATCTATAGTTGTAATAGAAACAGTTTGTCGCCCGTTGAAGCTCCAGTTGGTGTTAACTGTGTTAATGGCGAGGACAACATAACTTTCAAAGACTACATGGGAGATGCGGTAACCTACTCCTTAGATAATCAAAGCTTGGTCATTTTGAAAGAAATTTCTGGTATCACAAATCCAAGCAGAACAACCCCAGCACTACCAATCACTTCTCCAGATGTTCAGATTGATACACTTCGTTTTATCGTGAGAGACGCGGAAGCTGGAGGATTGCAGCCATTTGCCGTTATTTTCGTGGAAGGTGTTGCAAAACCTGGAACGAAATTAGAAACCAGGTTTAAAGTACAAACTTCAGCTTCACAAAGAGTCCTTGATTTTTAATATGAAATTTTTCACAAAAATAAATTATTTAAATAAAAGTAATAATGGCTTTACTTTAGTAGAGTCAATTGTTGCTATTTTTATTTTATTGATTGCAATTGTTATGCCGATGGCAGTTGTTGCTCGCGCATTATTTACCGCAAATTATGCTCAAGATCAAATTACGGCTGTTTATTTGGCTCAAGAAGGAGTTGAGCTTGTGCGTAATGTTCGCGACAATAACGTTTTAAGTGGCGCTGCTTTATGGGATCAGGGTAGTTTAAGTGGTTGTTATACCGCAAGTGGTTGTTATGTTGATTCGGTGCACAATAGTAGTATTGTTAATGTTTGTTCTGGGGTTTGTCCTTACGTTCAAGAGGACAATAGTGGTGGAATTTCTTGGTATGGAAGTGAGGCTAATTGGCCAAACACTAAATATATAAGAACAGTAAAGCTTTCAAAAATTAGTGATTACGAGATAAAGGTTAGTGCAACAGTTACATGGGCAACCCGCGGTGGCGATAGAACTGTTTTAGTTGAAGATGTGTTAACAAACTGGCCATAATTTTTATGAACAAAGAAACAAAAAACAAAAAACGGAATAATGGCTTTGTGTTATTTTTTTCTCTTATTATTTCAACAATAGTTTTATCTATTATCTCTGGAATAATTCTTATCGCTTATAAAGAATTGATAATTTCTTCTACTGGGAGGGAATCTCAGAAAGCTTTTTATTCTGCTGACACAGGGGTGGAGTGTGCTTTGTATTGGGATGTTAAACACCCACTTCCTGGGTATGAAGAAATGAGTGTTTTTCCTAGTTCTGTGGACTCAACTATTCCTCCAGCTATCACGAATGGCTGTAGTGGGAACGACTTGATAATATCGGGTGTTTTAATACCTGCTCCAACCGGAACGGCGGCAACATCAACTTTTTCAATGGACATTTCTAGTTCTGGTGTCTGTGTTGATGTTTTTGTCTCAAAATATATAGACGCCCTCGGTGTTGAAAAAACGAAGATTGATTCCCATGGCTACAATACTTGCGATACGGGAAGTACTCGTCGCGTTGAAAGAGGTATTCGTGTAACCTATTAGTTTATGGATAAAAAAGAAGCGAAGGAGCGAATTTTAAAGCTCAAAAAAGAAATCGATTTTCATCGATATCAATACCATGTTTTGGATAAAGAAACGCTTAGTGAAGCGGCGCTTGATTCGTTGAAACACGAACTTTATACACTTGAACAAAAATTTCCAGAATTTATAACAGCTGATTCACCGACACAGCGTGTTGAAGGGAAGCCACTTTCGAAGTTTGCCAAAGTTAAACACGAAACCTCAATGCTTTCTATTGAAGATGTTTTTACTTTTCCGGAACTTGAGGCTTGGGAAACTAGAGTTAGTAAGTTTTCTGGTCGCAAGATAGCACCATTTTTTTGCATGGTTAAATTAGACGGGCTTGCTGTTGAGCTTGTTTATGAAAATGGAGTTTTGAAAACAGCCTCAACTAGGGGTGATGGAATCATTGGGGAAGATATTACGCAAAACATTCGTACGATTGAATCCGTACCCCTTGTTCTTACAAAACCTAATGGTAATTTTTCTAATTTTGAACAAGTCGTTGTTCGTGGAGAAATATTTTTTCCATTGAAAGCGTTTGAAAAATTAAACAAAGAATTAAAAAAATCTGGACAAGCGGAGTTCGCTAATCCGAGAAACGCAGCGGCGGGAAGCGTACGACAACTTGATTCAAAAATAACAGCTGGGCGCCCACTTGATTTTTCGGCGTGGGATTTGGTTAGTGAACATGGAGAAAAAACACACGATGGAGAATGGCAAATAATTAAAGAGTTGGGATTTAAAACAAACCCCCTAGGAAAAGTTGCGACTGACTTAAAAGAAGTTGAAAAGTTTTTTAATGATGTTAAAAACAAAAGAGACAAGCTTGATTATTGGATAGACGGCACGGTCGTAAGGGTTAATGATAATGCTGTTTTTAAATCCCTCGGTGTTGTTGGGAAAACTCCACGAGGGCTTGTGGCCTATAAATTCCCAGCAGAGGAGACAACGAGCGTTGTTGAAGCTGTGGAGTGGCTTGTTGGAAGAACAGGGGCACTTACGCCGGTTGTAACACTAAAGCCAACTCTAATTGCAGGCACTACGGTAAAACATGCCTCACTTCATAATATTGATGAAATTAAGCGCCTTGATGTTAGAGTCGGGGATACCGTTGTTATATATAAAGCGGGAGAAATTATTCCAAAAGTAAAAGAGGTTTTAAAAAATCTTCGTCCTAAAAATTCTAAAGAAATTGTTCCGCCAGAGACTTGCCCTGTTTGTGGGGCGAAGGTAACGCGAAAGCTCGGCGAGGTTGCGATTGTTTGTTCAAATAGAAATTGTTTTGCTCAAGATAAAGAACGAGTACTTCACTCTGTGCGCGCTTTTGGTATTGATGGTTTTGGCCCACAAACTATAGAGCTTCTTTTGGATGAAAAAATAATTCAGGGGCCGGCAGATATTTTTTCTATGACAGTGGATGATGTTATAGAGCTCGAACGTTTTGCTGACATTTCTGCAAATAAATTAATTAAAGAAATTCAGTCTAAGAAAAATATTTCACTTTCAAAATTCATCGTAGCACTCGGGATAAGGCATGTTGGAGAGGAGACAGCTTCTCTTTTGGCTGAACATTTTTTGACACTTGAAAAAATTATGAAAGCAAAGGAAGAAGAGCTTTCTATGGTTTCCGGAATCGGTGAAGTTGTTGGAAAAAGCGTTGCAGACTTTTTTAATGATGAGCATAACCAAAAAATTATTGAGGGATATCTTGAGCGAGGGGTTAAAATCGAAAAAGGAAAACCAAAACCACGTGGAAAATTTTTTGGGAAAACATTTGTCTTAACTGGCACTCTTTCTTCGATGGGAAGAAACGAAGCGAAAGAAAAAATAAAATCTTTAGGAGGAAGTATTTCGAGTTCAGTTTCTAAAAATACCGATTATGTTGTGGCAGGAGAAGAACCTGGGTCTAAATTTACCGAGGCTCAAAAATTAGGGGTAAAAGTATTAAACGAGACTGAATTTTTGAGTTTACTCTGAAATCAGCTATGATTTAGCTTATGAAGAAAGAAGATTTAGATAAGTTAGCCAAGCTTTCGCGCCTTTCCCTTACCGATGAGGAAAAAGAAAAACTTGCCTTGGAATTTGATTCAATTTTGGGTTATGTTTCTGAAATTGAAAAAGTTTCAGTTGGAGAGCGTGTTCTCGAGGCTGGTCTTTTAAGAAACATTATGCGTGAAGATGGAGAGCCACACGAAAGCGGTCTTTATACTGAAGCTATTTTAAATAATGCCCCAGATACGGAAGATGGGTATTTGAAAGTTAAACAAGTTTTTTAAACATGTCAGTTGATTTAAACAAGCTAACAATAGAAGAAGCGTTGGAGGGACTCTCAAACGGAGATTTTTCTTCTGTTGATTTGGTAAAAAGTTCACTAAGTATTATTTCTGAAAAAGAAGGAGATATTCACGCTTATCTCGAAGTTTTTGATGATGCAATAGAGCAAGCAAAAAAAGCAGATGAGGAAAGAAAAAATGGAGGAAAGGGGCTGCTTCTCGGAATTCCTGTTGCTGTAAAAGATAATATTCTCATAGAAGGCCGTCGTGTTACTGCGGCTTCAAAAATACTTGAAGGCTATGTGGCGCCATATGATGCGACCGCTATCAAGCAACTTAAAAAAGAAGGAGCGATTTTTATCGGACGAACAAACATGGATGAATTTGCTATGGGTGGTTCAACCGAAAATTCAGCTTTTGGTGTGACAAAAAATCCACACGATTTGTCGAGAGTTGCAGGCGGTTCCTCTGGTGGTTCTGCGGCAGCTGTTGCTATGGGGAGTGTTTTAGGGGCGCTTGGTTCTGATACTGGTGGTTCTATTAGACAGCCAGCATCACTTTGTGGGGTTGTTGGTCTAAAAACAACATACGGCAGTGTGTCACGTTTTGGGCTTATGGCAATGGGTTCTTCTCTTGATCAGATTGGACCATTTGCAAAAACAGTTGGCGACGCAGAAATATTATTTAAAGCAATTTCAGGCCACGACACAATGGACAGCACTTCTTTGCCGGATGATTTTTACAAAACAGAAAGCAAGAAGGATAAATTAGTGATAGGTGTTCCTCGAAACTTTATTTTTACCGAAGGCATAGACAAAGAAGTACTTTCGAATTTTGAAAAATCTCTTAACCTCTTGGAAAAATCTGGTGCGGAAATAAAAGATATTGATTTGCCAAGCCTAAAACACTCATTGGCCGTTTATTATATTTTGATGCCAGCAGAAGCTTCAACAAACTTGGCGCGTTTCGACGGTGTACGGTTCGGTCTTTCGGAAGATGGTGGAGATATTTTAGGTTCTTATATGAAAACTCGTGGAGACGGATTTGGGCGCGAGGTTCGTCGAAGAATTATGCTTGGCGCCTACGTTCTTTCGTCTGGGTATTATGATGCTTATTACAATAAGGCAAATGCCGTGAGGGCTCTCGTAAGCGACGACTTTAAGAAAGCTTTTAGTTCGGTTGATATTATTGCAACGCCGACTTCTCCAGTGCCTGCTTTTAAAATAGGGGAGAAATCCGAGGATCCACTTGCCATGTACCTTGCTGATATTTTCACAGTTCCTGTAAACTTAGCAGGAGTACCGGCAATTTCTATCCCATCAGGATTTACAGAGGAAAAGCTTCCACTTGGAATTCAGTTCATTGCAGGACATGGTAAAGAAGGAACACTTTTTGAGTTAGGAAAGAAGTTTGAATCAATCCGCGAATAATATGTTAGACCAGGAAACATTAACAAAACTAGGGAAGGGTGATGAAATTAATTATCTAAATCTAGAGTATTTTTTTAATTTAATTTACCAAGGATTTAACGGCATATACTTGTTTATTACGGGCGATGCTTTTAGTGTTTCTTTTATTACTTTCTTTTTGGTTTTTAAAAACATTCTACAGATATTAATTGTTTTTCTCATAGTTGGAATTGTTTACTGCGCTCTTCGTCTTTATGAAATACGAAAAGAACAAAACGATAAATTAACTATTATTGAAATAAAAGATGATGGTGAGAAAATTAGAAATGAGCGCTGGGCTATTGTTCAAGATCATTTAAATAGCGACAACGAAGTAGATTGGAAATTTGCGGTTATTGAGGCAGATAATATATTAGACGAGCTTGTCAGAAAAATGGGATATGACGGGGAAGATTTAGGGGAACGATTAAAGGCTGTTGAACCATCTGACTTTCAAAGTTTACAAAGTGCGTGGGAAGCACATAAGGTACGTAATCAGATTGTTCATGAAAGTTCTGGTTTTAAGCTTACATACGCCGAAACAAAAAGAATAATTGGTTTATATGAACAGGTATTTCGTGAGTTTGAATATTTATAAATTTAGTTGAATTTTTTTGGTTTTGGGGTATTATTAGCACGAACGCCTGTAGAGACAGGCATTTTCAGTTAAAAACTGAAGAATTATAGCGGGATGCGGGCTTATGGAATAAGCCCGGGCCGGAGCGTGACGACGTGAGGCGGGGTCGCAGAATTTTTCAGCAGAAAAATATCTGTGACGAAGTGGTACTCCTTGTGGTTTAACCACAAAGTTTGTTAAGGTAGTTGTTGAAAGAATTATAGCGGGATGGAGAAGTGGTATCTCGCAAGGCTCATAACCTTGAGGCGCCCGTTCGAGTCGGGCTCCCGCAACAAGTAAACGTGGGTGACAGTCGCGAAGTTTCTAATGTCACAGTACGGTTATGATGGTTTGCCGATGTAGTTCAATGGTAGAACGAAGGACTCATAAGCCTTAGACAATGGTCCGATTCCATTCATCGGCACTCGGTTTAAAAAATCGAAAATGCGGCCATAGCTCAACTGGTTAGAGCACTCGCCTGTCACGCGAGAGGTTGTGGGTTCAAGTCCCATTGGCCGCGCAAAATTAATCCCCGAAAGGGGATTTTTGCGTGACAAAGCAAGACACTTGAGTGTCTTGCGGTGAGACTTGAAGCCCGGAGCGATGTTTTTGTTTGAGCGTAGCGAAAGGCAAAAACCGCGAGGACGGGCTGGGCGATTTTTCAGTCAGGAAAAATACGACTAGCCAAGTCCCATTGGCCGCGCAAAATATTTCTTTGGAGCCGTATTCATTTTGAGAAAACGCAGAAATAGATTACTATTTCTGCGTGTTTGGTTTGCCGTTGTAGCTCAGTTGGTAGAGCACGTCATTGGTAATGACGAGGTCAGCAGTTCAATCCTGCTCAACGGCTCTGGGTTGTAACCAGTAAATAATTTTACTGGTATGCTGGATTGAAAGCCGGAGCGTGACGACGCGAGGCGGGGTCGCGCAAAAATTTAGCAAAATTTTATGCGTGACCAATCCTGCTCAACGGCTCTGGGTATAATAGGAATACGCCACCTTAGCTCAGTTGGCAGAGCATCTCACTCGTAACGAGAAGGTCCCCAGTTCGATTCTGGGAGGTGGCTCCAAAATGAAAGATAAACAGTCTATAGAAAAACGTATAGCAGAAATCGAAGCCCAAATGGCGGGAGCGGATTTTTGGAATGATAAGGTCACAGCGCAAGCAATATTAAAAGAATTTCAGCAATTAAAAAACGACCTTGAGGGCGCGTCTCGATACGACAAGGGAAACGCTGTGATGACTATTTTTTCTGGGGCTGGCGGTGATGATTCGGAAGATTTTTCACGGATGCTTCTTAATATGTATGAAAAGTTTTTTGCGAAAAAAGGTTGGACCTCACACATTGTGCATGAAAATAAAAATGATTTAGGGGGATATCGTAATATCACAATCGAAATTAGTGGGAAAAACGTATATGGTTTGTTAAAAAATGAATCCGGTGTTCACAGGCTTGTTCGTATTTCTCCTTTTAATGCAAAAAAACTTCGTCACACTTCATTTTCAATGGTTGAAGTTATTCCGGATTTTGAAGAAGGAAACGAAGGCGACGTTGAGATTGCCCCAGAAGACGTAAGGGTTGAGTTTGCACGATCATCTGGTCCTGGTGGGCAAAACGTTAATAAAAGAGAGACTGCCGTGAGGGTAGTGCATTTGGCGACAAATATTGCGGTTCATGCTGAGACGGAACGTTCTCAAGAACAAAACCGTGCGCGAGCAATGCAAATTTTGCGAGGGAAATTATTTAAGAAAATGGAAGACGAAAGAAAGTCGAGAGAAAGTGGAATGTATGTTTCGAAAACAACTGAGGTTGAATGGGGAAACCAAATTCGTTCATACGTTTTGCATCCATATAAAATGGTTAAGGATCACAGAACTGGAGTAGAAACAGGGGATGTGGATGGAGTTTTGGAAGAAGGAAAACTTGAAGAGTTTATTGAGGCAGAAAAAGGGCTCTAGTTTTTACCACCTAGTAAATTTTTTTGCTATAATACTCGAGTACTAAAAGCCAACAGTAATTCCTGGAAGCTAAAAACTAATAATGATTTATTTTGACAAAGTTTCAAAGATATATAAAGACCAATCGGTTGCCCTTGAAGACGTTACAATAACAATCTCACCCGGGGAATTCGTTTCTATTGTCGGTCATTCTGGTGCCGGAAAAACCACTCTTCTTAAAATGCTTATGGTTGAGGAAAAGCCAACCGCAGGTAAAGTTTTTTTTGAATCAACAGACGTACAGACTCTTCGTGGTAAGGAGATACCAAATTACCGTAGGAGAATCGGTGTTGTTTTTCAGGATTTTAAGCTCTTGCCAAATAAAACTGCATATGAAAATATCGCTTTTGCGATGGAAGCTGCTGGCCGTAGTGACGAAGAGATTTCTTCAGATGTTCCTCATGCGTTAGATCTTGTTGATCTTGGGTTAAAGAGGTGGAATTTTCCACATCAGCTTTCTGGTGGGGAACGTCAAAGAGTCGCAATTGCGCGCTCTATAATAAATCAGCCAGATGTTTTGATTGCCGATGAGCCAACAGGTAATCTTGATCCTATAAACACTCAGGAAATTATTCAAATTTTGAAAAAAATTAACGATCTTGGCACAACTGTTATTTTAACCACCCATAATAAAGGGGTTATCGATTCCTTGGGAAAAAGGGTGATAACAATGGAGAATGGAAGGATTTCTCGTGATGACGAAAAAGGACGTTACGTGATGTAATTTTGGTAATTTTGTCCGCGCTCTTGGTTTCTGATATAATGCGGGAAATATGATTTGGACAGATTTGAGACGTATCATAAAAGCCGGCATAACCAACTTTTGGCGCACTGGCACCGTCTCTCTCTCCTCCGTTTTTATCTTCACAACCACTCTTTACTTTCTTGGTTCGTTGATTTTTTTGCAGGCACTTTTAGATTACACGCTTATACAGATTAAAGATCGCGTTGATGTTAATACCTATTTTACAATTGCGACAGATGAGTCAAAAATTCTTGCCATAAAGAAAAAATTGGAAGCACTTCCAGAAGTTGCAGCTGTTAATTATACTTCTCGAGACGAAGCGCTCATACAATTTAAGAAAAGACACGAAAATGATTACCTAACTCTTCAGGCCCTTGAGGAATTAGGGGAGAACCCTCTTGGTGCATCATTAAACATTAAAGCGAAAGATCCTGCGCAGTATGAATCTATTGTTAGGTTTTTGCAGAGCGATAGTTTAGGGGCAGAGGCTGGTGGTCTTATTGATAAAATTAACTATAACCAAAACAAAAATGTTATAGAGCGTCTTTCAAGTATTATTGATGGTTCTAAGAAAATTGGCTTTGGCGTTGCCTTTGCTCTCGCAATACTTTCTATTTTAATTACCTTCAATACAATCCGACTTGTTATTTATGTTGCAAGAGAGGAGATTGGCATTATGCAACTTGTCGGAGCAAATGATTCCTATGTGCGTGGGCCATTTATTGTTGGCGGAATCATGTACGGAATTTTTTCGGCAATTTTTGCTTTGATACTTTTTGTTCCGACGACTATTTGGTTTGGAGAGACAACTACAAACTTTTTTGGGGGAATAAATATTTTTGATTACTACATGTCTAATTTCTTTGAAATAGCTTTTATTCTACTTTTGTCTGGAGTGCTTTTGGGTGCGATATCAAGCGTTCTTGCCGTTAGGAAATATTTAAGATAATAAACAATGCGATGAAAAGAAACAAAACAAAATATATTTTTGTGGTAGGAGGCGTGATATCAGGGGTCGGCAAGGGGGTAACCGTCTCATCGATAGGAAAAATTTTACAATCTCGCGGTCTTAAGGTGACCGCGATTAAAATTGACCCATACGTAAACGTAGATGCCGGCACAATGAATCCAACAGAGCACGGTGAAGTTTTTGTGCTTGAAGACGGTTTCGAGACTGATCAAGATATGGGTAATTACGAGCGTTTCTTGGGGATAAAGCTCTCTCGAGCTAACTACATGACAACGGGGCGTGTTTACGAGGCTGTTATTAAAAAAGAACGAAATCTAGAATACGGCGGGAAGTGTGTTCAGGTGGTGCCACATATTCCACTTGAAATTATCGGACGAATTGAACGCGCTGGGGCTCGCGCAAACGCTGATATTGTTGTAATTGAAATTGGTGGAACAGTTGGTGAATATGAAAATATTTTGTTTCTTGAAGCCGCTCGTATGATGAAACTTCGTAAACCAGAAGATGTGGCTTTTGTGATTGTTTCCTACCTTCCTGTTCCATCGAAAGTTGGAGAGATGAAAACAAAACCAACTCAACACGCTGTTCGTGCGCTTTCGAGTGCGGGTATTCATCCAGACATTATTGTGGCGCGAAGTCAGGGGGCGCTTGATAAAAAAAGAAAAGATAAATTGGCCCTATTTTGTAATGTTTCGCCGGAGTGTGTTATTTCCGCTCCTGACGTTGATAGTATTTATGATATTCCGTTGAATCTAGAACGTGACCGTTTGGGTGAAATTTTGTTAAAGAAATTAAAATTGAAAGCAAAAAACGGCGCTGATTTGGCGGACTGGAAAAAGTTTTTCGACGGAGTCGGAAAGTTTAAAGATGAAATAAAAATCGCGGTGGTTGGAAAATATTTTGATACAGGAGATTTCGTTTTGGCGGATTCTTATATTTCTGTGATTGAGGCTATAAAGTTTTCCGCATACCATTTGAAAAAACGCCCAGTCCTTACTTGGATAAACGCCAAGGATTTTGAAGTTGATCCAAAGAAAGTTAAACAGCTTGATAAATATGATGGAGTTGTTGTTCCTGGGGGATTTGGTGAGTCAGGGATTGCAGGTAAACTCTCGGCGATTAAATATGCTCGTGAAAATAAGATTCCATATCTCGGGCTTTGTTATGGAATGCAACTTATTGTTATTGAATATACAAGAAATGTTTTGGGTTTGAAGAAAGCGAACACTGCCGAGATAGATCCTGAAGCTGATGATTTGGTGATTGATATTTTACCGGAACAAAAAGAAAAATTAAAAAATCGCGATTACGGCGGGAGTATGCGACTCGGTTCTTATAAAGCGGTTTTGAAAGACGGGACAGTTGCTCGTGAAGCATACGGGACAAAAGAAGTTTCAGAACGTCACAGGCATCGATATGAGGTTAATCATGAATATGTTGAGCGATTAGAAAATGCTGGGCTTGTTTTCTCTGGTCGTTCCCCAGACGGAAAGTTGATGGAAATTGCGGAATTATCAAAACGTAAACATCCGTTTTTCTTAGGCACGCAGTTTCACCCAGAATTTCAAGCCACACCATTTGCGCCACACCCACTTTTCACCGCTTTCTTAAAAGCATCTCTCAAAAAACATAAGAAATAGTTTTGTATGGTGGACACCATTTCTTTAGTTCATTTGAATATTGAACTTGATCAGCACTTTGATAGAATCTTTCCGTTTTTTGAAAAGGTTAATCCAGACGTTTTATGTGTTCAAGAGCTTAGAGAAGAAGATATTCCGCTTTTTGAAAAAAATATCGGAGTAAAATGTTTTTACACTCCCATGGCCCGCCAGGTTTACAGGGGGGTTAGTGAGACTTTTGGTGTTGGAATATTTTCTAAACTACCAGTGTTGTCGACCGGAATTAAACATTATTATGGAAGTGCAGAAAATGTTCCTGATTATATAAACCCGGACCAAAATACAGTGAGTCGTGTGTTGGCATACTGTGATGTTGTAAAAAAAGATTCGATTTTTCGTGTCGGCACAACCCACTTTACTTGGACTTTTGGTGGCGTGCCCGATGATTTGCAACGTCGAGATTTAAAGGGACTTCTTAGGGTATTGGAAGAAGCTGGAGAAATTGTCTTCACTGGAGATTTTAATGCCCCACGTGGCGGAGAGATATTTGGCGAACTCGCAAAACATTTCAAAGATAATGTTCCACAGAAATATACGACGAGTATTGATGTGGCGTTTCATAAAAATCCTAATATCAGAAATCTAATGGTTGATGGAATTTTTAGCACTAAAGGTTATAGTGTTGAGGGCGTAGAGATGATTTGCGGTTTGAGTGATCATTGCGCCCTTGTCGCAAAGGTCAGTAAGGTGTAGTTTATTAAGACATTGTCGTTTTTTGTGGCAATGGAATGAAATATTGCCGGCTCGTCTAATGGTAGGACACATCCCTCTGGAGGATGGTATTGCGGTTCGAGTCCGTGGCCGGCAGTTAGTTTGAGATAGGTTCGGACTCCGAGGAGTAGTTGGATGCTTAAAGAGTTGATACCTCTTTTATGCAAAATCTCGTTTACCCTCCCAAGGAATACTTTTATAATCTAATACTAGTTCTTCTCCAGATTTAATTTCTCTCGAAGAGATAAAATAAAATTTATCCCCATTCTCAGACAGTCTTAAATTAGGGTTTTGTGAATGGTTTATCTTCTCTCCAAGTTTTGTTCTTATATAGTCCGTATCAGGATTTCCTGTATCGCAAATTTTTTCAAATCCTAATCCTATATTTTCACCACTAGCGATATCTTCTTTTGTGAAGACTCCATCACCAGCAATGTCAGATTTTTTTGTTTCAAGATTAATCATCGGTTCAATTATAACCTATAATATTTTTTATATTGACTTCAAGTTTAACTTTTCATTTTGGTCCATCAAAAACAGAGTACATATACGCAAAAAAACCTACCCGAAAACCATTTTGTGGCATGATGGGTAAAAATATGAGCTTGACGAGGGGAGTATTGAACACTACTAAACATTATAAATTAATCACCGTTTGGATGCCAGTAGTAAGATGCTATAATCCTCCATTATACCAAAAGTAAAAGGTTTCAATATCACCAGGGAAAAATCTCGCTCTAAAAAGACAAAGAAGCGTCTTGATATAAAAAAAGCGATGCTCGCATCCCGTAAGAAGAAAAAATAATTTATCCTTAAAACAAAAATCCCTTCTTAATAAAAAGTAGGGATTTTTGTTTACTCGCTGGTTTGACAAAACGTCATTTTCCTGTTAATTTCAAGGCAGGTTTTAGTACTGTTTCAATTTAAGTTTCTAAATTTTTTTCAAAAGAGAAGGAGAAAAAAATGACATCACTTCCTCCGAGACGGGCCCAAATCCCGATTCTCAAAGGACTCAAGCTTTTGAGTCGCGGTAAGGTCCGCGACACCTATGACCTTGGGAGCGGACTTCTGCTTTGTGTTGCAACCGACGCAATCAGTATTTTTGATTTCGTCTTGAATAACCTTGTTCCTGAAAAGGGAATGGTCCTGACAGCAACAACTCATTTTTGGGCCAACAAGCTCGAAGAAAAAGATGTCTGCAGGACCCACATCGTTGCCTTCGGTTCTGCAATCGATGGATATCTTCCGAAGCAATTTCGGAAAAATATCAACCTACAGTGCCGGGCATTCGTGGTGAAGCAACTTCAAATGGCTCCGGTCGAGTTTATCGCCCGTGGCTATCTGACCGGTTCTGTCCTCAAGGAATACGGGGAAACCGGCATGGTCTTCGGGATGAATTTGCCAATCGGTCTTCAAGATGGCGACGCTTTGCCGTTCGTTCTTGATACGCCGACGACAAAAGCGTCTGAGGGGCATGATATGCCCATGGATCGTGATTCCGTTCGCCTTCAATATCCTGAAGAGACGGACACCTTGCTTCGTGTTCACGACTTCGTGAGTGGTTTCGCAAAGGAGCGCGGAATTATTTTCGCCGACACTAAACTCGAATTCGGCCGTGACTACAATGGCAATCTCGTTCTTGGTGATGAAATTGCCACGCCCGACTCCAGTCGTTTTTGGAGCGAGCATCAATGGAGGGTCGGCCGTGCCACGGAAAGACGTAAGGCTCCATCGCCATACGATAAGCAGTTGGTGCGGAATTGGGGAGTCGAACTTGGGATAAACAAGCGGAATCCGCTTATTTCGAAGGACGTGAAAAAGGTTCAAAGCTTTTCTGTCCCAAGGGAGCTGATTTCAGCAACTTCGGAGATGTATCGATATATCTTCTGGTTGTTGACCGGAAGAAGGATCGAGAACTACATGGCTTCTCGGATGAATATTCCACTTGCCGTGCCGAAGCGAAAAGTCGCAATGGTTTTTGGTAGCGAAAGCGACGTTCATGCTGTTTCAAGCGAGCTAGCTGTTGCCGAGAAGTATCGGCATAGCCACTTCCTTGAACGTTTCGATGTTCATGTTTTGAGTTGTCATCGTAATCCGCTTGAATTGGTGAATTTTACCGAGAGCGGATGTGGTGGCGCAGATATGATCGTCGCGGCGGGAGGGAAAGCCTTTGCTCTACCGGGAATACTCGATGCGAATCTTTACGCGCGCAAAAAGAGAATTCCGGTTATCGGTGTCGCACTAGGGGTGCCGGGAACTGAGGATTTCCTCGCTGCACAACTTTCGATTTCAAAACTTCCAGGGCAACCTGTGGTAATGGACGAAAGACACGGTGTTTATTCCGGTGGAGAAGGTCTTTCGCTGGCAATCGCAAGAGCGACCTTCGGCGAGGTGCCACCAATCCTCCCTCGTGCAAAGAAGGAAGCAAGGTTTTCTTTTAAATACCCCGGGAAGCTGTAATAGTTTTTTTGGGATGAGTACAGACGGGTCAGTTTATTCTGACCCGTCTTTTTTTTGTAAAAAATAAAAAAACAGGCGACCGTTATGGTCGCCTGTGTTTGTCGAAGGCACGCTATCAATCAAAGTCACGACGGGACTTCATGGTGGGATAAACCGAGCGATGGTTTGTTCCGTCCCAAGAGATAAACCCGTTGACGACCAAGTTGGTCACTTCCGCTTGATACATGTGCTCACAGCGATTGACCCGTTCGGCAAGAGTTTCCGGCGTGTCATCTTCCTTGATGCGCACTTTCATCTGAAAGAAAATCGGACCAAGGTCGTACTTTTCGGTGACGAAATGCATCGAAACCGCAGAGTGCGAAAGTTCACCACGGCGGAATGCCGCCAGAACCGCTTCGTGAACACGGTGCCCATAAAGACCAGGGCCACCAAACTTCGGCAGGGGTCCAGGATGAATATTGAACACCGTTTGCGAGTTGAAGCTTGTTCGTGGATTAAGTCCGGTTACGAGCTTCAACCAGCCAGAGAGGGCAAAAAAATCAGCCCCCGAGACATTTGCGATACGATGGTACCCTTCGGCGCTCCACGGTCCCCGGAAGTGGATGAACGGGATATCAAGCTCTTCAGCTTTTTCCCAGACACCACCATTTTCGTGGTTTGAAACCACGCCGACAATCTTGGCGTCAAGTACTCCCGCGCGAGATGCCTCAACGAGTTTCTTGAAACCAGAACCACCACCTTCTTCCGTGCCTGATGCAAAAACGAGAACCCTTGGTTTGTTCATTGCGCTAACTCCTTTTTTGATAGTTTGTTCAATCCGTCGGCAAGTATCTACTAAAAAGTTGTTTTTTGCAATAAGATTTTAAATAACTCTTTTTTGATGGTTTGTTTGGTTGTATAATGGTATTTAATTATGAATTCAGAAGAACCAGTTGAAGTAGAGACTTCTAATCAAGAGCAAATTGAAATTAAAGAAAAAAGAGCGCGAGATATAGCAAATAGCGGGGTTTTTGAAAATATTATTGAAGATCTACTTAATGAAAAATTACTTGAAGGGTGCGTAGAGAGAACAAAGGAAGATTTTGGTGAGCGTATTAAGAATGCGCATTTTGAAGCAAAAGAGAAAGACTGGGAAATATTAACCGCAATTCGGTTATTTCACCTTGATACAGCAGAGCATTGTGTTCGCACGCTTGAAATCCTTTCACATAAAATACACGAGACCCTTACCCGCCCTGACGGGGGGAGTGTTAATCTCGACACAAACATTATCGCGGAAAATATAACTATTGAAGAATTTTTACGTGCAGCATTGCTTCACGATGTTGGTAAAATCATAGTTCCACGTTCAATTTTAGATAACCCTCTTTCGAATACCAATTGGTGGCAAGTATTAAGTTTGGCAATTAATTCAGAAGGAAAAGATGCAGAGCTGATTAGAGACCATATTGCCAAACTTTCCGGTGTTCCCTTTAACATAGATACATACAGAAAGGATCTTGATTCTCATGAGGTGCGACCAATTCAGGTTTGTCCTGTTGATGTGATTCTTTCGCCAGAAGATATTTCTGATTTGTCTAAACGCGGATTTACCAAAGAAAATACTATTTTGGAAATAATAATGGCGCACGAGGAAGAATCACGCAGGATTCTAGAAGCTAATAATTTTCCTGTTGAGGCAAAACTTGCCAGTATGCATCATAATTATTCACATAAAGATATAAGTGCGCAGTCTTCATCGGTTGAAGCTCTTCGTGTTGGTGCGGATGTTGTCGGTATTTCTATGGCGGACATTATTCATCTTGCTGATGTTACAGATGCCCTTGTAAGTTCGCGTTCATATAAAGGACCAATGCCAATCTCGAAAGTACTTACTGTTTTAATTCAACACGCGAATAGTGGGAAAGTTGGCAAAGAGATGACATATATGTGGATAAAAAGTGAGCTTTCAAAAAACAAAATTTCTGAAGAAGAAAAAACGCAATTCTCGGATGATTTTAAAGAAATAAATTTATTTTTATCTAAACAAGAAAAAGAAGCACAGAAGGAGTTTATGGCGAAGGCCGCCTAAAAATTATCCTAGACAATATGTTTAATATGTTGCATACTATCGAAAGTGGTGTTCTTACGTATTGAATTTTCTTGAAAAAAAGGAGTTTTTGATGAGACGGCGAAGTTTCGACAGGAGGGTTTATCTTCTGGTGTTTGGGTTTAGTGACGATGAATGGGCCCGTAGCGTCGAAGGGGAAAAATGTAGGCGCTGGTGCAAGGATTTGGGGTTTAGTGTTGAAATTAAGGTGACCCCTTCTGTTGTCGAGACCATCAGGTATATAAGAGAACATAAGATGCTTGATTTGGTTTATTTTAGCGACAACAAGTCGTCTTTGCGCGGAGAACATGCGCTTTCTGACGCTATGGCCATTGCTCAGGTATTGAGTGAGCACAGTCATAAACCGTGGGTTGCATTCGCACCCGTTTTTGATTACCTTTCCACCGTATTTCGAGTGAGGGATGTTGTCGTCGGGAAGGGAGATCTTTTGAGTGTTGTTTGGTCGCGGTGGATGTCACATGTGAAAGGACATAGATAGCCACCTCTGATTGTTTTGATGGTGGCACTGTGAAAGCAGTGCCACTTTTTGTTTTTATTGAGGGGCTGATAGGGAGGGGGTAATATTATTTATTTAATTTATAATATAGAAATGACTTTATACTTTGCTTACGGTTCAAATCAGGATGAAAACCAAATGAAAGACAGATGTCCTTGTTCTAAACTTGTTGGAAAAGCTGTATTGAAAGATTATAAACTCGCTTACACTTTTAAATGCTTAACACATCAAACTGGTTGTGCAGATATTTTAAAAAGCAAAGGAGATGAAGTTTGGGGTTTGTTATATGAGGTTTGTGAATGTGACTTAAAAAGACTTGATGGTTTTGAAAAACATCCCGCTGGTTATCGGAGGTTTGCAGTGACTGTTCTAGACGAGTTTGGTAAAGAAAGAGAAGCGGAGGTTTACGAAGTTGTTGAAAAAATCGAAGGGGACGTTGCTCCGTCTCAAAAGTATCACGATATTTTAATTAACGCTTCGGAGAAATATAATTTCCCAGAGTCGTATAAAAAATTCCTTAAGTCTTTTAGGGTTGATAAATAACTACTTCTGTTTTTAAAGTTTAGTTGTCCACAAAAATAATTTGTGTTCTTTGTGGTATATTTTAATGATGTTGTTTTTTCTAAAAAGAAAAGTTGCTCTTCTTGGGACACTAGTTGTTGTTTTAATTTTTGCTGGCGTTGGATATTATAAATATTCGCGCCCTACGGTCGTACCGGTTGTTTATAAAACTCCAGAAGAATCCAATGTTTTCGTGCGTTTTGACATGGAGGCTTACGATATAATTTCAAAAAATTATTGGAATAAGATGAAAGATGAAGATATTGCGACGTTGTTCCAATTATCTATCCAGAAAGCCCAAAATTCTTCAACTACACCAACACTTATAACAAAAGACAGGGCTGGTGTGGCTAAAATGGTTTCAGACGCGATAACTGCCGTTCCAACAGACGAAGAAAAAAAGAAATTTGCTCTCAACACACTAGTAATCGCAACTTACAATCTTCAGCCTGTAAACAGGAATGGAATCCTTTCTTCAAAAGAAGAAACCTCCTTTAGGCAAAATGTTAGTAATATTAATCCCGAGAAAGACCTTTATAAAGATCTTGGGATAGAGAAGGGGGCAACAAATGAGGTTATAGAAGAGGCCTATAAAGAAAAGGTTGCGGTGCTTGAAAAAGCGACAACACCAGAAGCTAAAGAAGAATTAAAACAAGTTGCTTACGCACGAGAGGTTCTTACAAATCAAAACTCAAAAGCACTCTATGATGAAAAACAAATAGAACCAACCGTTTTTAAACGGCTTATTGGAAATACAATGTATCTTTCAATTAGTAAAATTTCTCCAACAACTTTGCAAGAATTTGGTATTGCTGTTGATAGCGCAAGTACGACACCAAGACTTGATAGTATGATAATTGATTTTCGAGGGAACATTGGTGGATCTTTAGATTTCCTAAAGTATTTCCTAGGACTTTTTGTTGGAGAAAAACAATATGCGTTTGATTTGTTTCATCAAGGAGATTATCAAGTAGAACGCACGGTTTTGGCAAAATTTGACCAGCTAGAGCGTTATAAAGAAATTGCAATTTTGACCGACAATATGACGCAATCAACCGCGGAATTAACCACCGCAACTTTTAAGCGTTTTAATTTAGCCGGCGTTGTTGGTGGAACAACTCGTGGATGGGGGACTGTGGAAAATACTTACCCAATTGAAACTGTTATCGGGGAAGGTGAGAAGTATTCTATTCTTTTGGTAAACAACATAACTTTACGTGATGATAATCAGCCAATAGAAGGGCGTGGTGTTGATCCAGATATAGATATTAAAAATCCAAAATGGAAAAGCGACCTTTCGAGGGTTTTTAGAAACCAATCCTTAATTGAGGCCATTTTAAAGACTGCGACAGTGGAACCACTGAGGTAGAATTTACTTTTTCTCTCCTCGGGTTAAAATAGACAGATGGATAATAATACTGAAGAATTTAAGGTTTCTGGCGATGAAGTTATCAAGACTGTTAAGGACCTTGTTAAAAAGGGCAACGCTAGACGCATAATAATTAAAAACGAAGAGGGAAAGGTGTTGATTGAAATACCCCTTACTATTGGTGCAGTCGGGGCAATTTTGGCTCCAGCGCTTGCAGCTGTCGGCACAATCGCCGCTCTCGTGACAAAATGCACTATTGTTGTTGAGAAAAAAGCAGAATAGCTTAAAACTTCTTAGGATGGATTCTAAAAAATTAATATGGGGTGGAATGATAATCGGTTCTATGATCGGTGGCTATATTCCTGTGATGTGGGGAGGGAGTGAAATATCTTTTTCCTCGGTTGTTTTAACCGCCCTAGGTGGTTTTCTTGGTATTTGGGTTGGTTTTAAACTTGGACAATTGCTTTAAATAAAAAAATATTTTTGGGTAGCATAGTTTTTTATTAATTTTTATATAAAATTTTTGTTGTCAATATTTCATTTTTAAAATGACCTGCTATACTGCTGACTTCGTTATTGGTAAAAAAGTTTTTTCACATGCAATATACTCAAAAAATCAAAGAAGCCATCCGTGTTGCGATCAGGATTCACGAAATAGATCAAAAACAAAAACGGAAAGGTAAAGATATTCCGTATATAACACATCCGCTTGTTGTTGGCCTTATTCTTGCAAGAATTTCGAAAGATGAAGATGTGGTTGTTGCTGGAATATTGCACGATACCGTTGAGGATAGTGTTGATGAAAAGAAATTTACCATTGGAATGATAAAAAAACGCTTTGGTGAAGAGGTTTCAAAGATGGTTGATGACGTCACCGAGAAAAATAGACACGTTCCATGGCTTGAGCGCAAAAAACAGAATGTTAAGAAAATAGCCACTCTTCCTAAAAACTCGCTTTTAATAAAAGCTGCTGACACTGTGGCAAATTGTACTGAATTAATCTCCGATTTCCGTAGAGAAGGGGACGATACTTTCCGTAGATTCAATGTCCCTAAAGAAAATCTTATTGAACACTATGTTGAGATTATTGAAGCGATAAAAAAGGCTTGGCCAACACATCCCTTGCGAAGCGATCTTGATTACCATGTCTCTGAATTGAGGGCGATGTTTTAATTGGTTGGTAAATAAGACCATCTTGACAACACTACCCCTATAGTGTTAGTATAGGCAGGTAACTAAATATCTCATTGGTTTTTGTTTTTGAGGGGTTTCCCCGCAATACCAAGGCTCACACAAATCGGAGCTTTATCTAAAAAAACTGGCGAGACATAATGGTCGCCTTTTATCGTAATGACCTATAGTTTTAAGGGTAAATAACCCTAATTAATTTGTTTTATGTATACAAAAAGTTTCAAACCTAAAGAAGGGGGTGTTAAAAAACCTTTTTCTAAAACAAGATCATCATCTTTTAAAAAAGAAGGTTCTTATTCGTCACGACCTACATCTTCATCTAGAAGCACTAGCTCCTCGTCTTCACCAAGACCAGCATCTTCGTTTAGAAGTGGTAGCTACTCTTCGGCATCAAAGCCAGCTTCCTCATTTAGAAGCGGTAGTTCTTCGTATTCATCACGCCATTCGTCTTCTAGAAGCGGTGGTTATTCACCACGACCTAGCTCAAGTGGAAGTAGAGGGTATAGTCGCGGTGGTAATCGTAGCCAATCTCGTGGAGGTGGGATGCGTGGAGAAAGAATAGATTTTTCTAGATTTATCAACAAAGCAGTTGAAGTTTCAGAAAAAATTGAACACTTCAAACCAGAACACCAGTTTAAAGATTTTAATATCGAACAGGAATTAAAGGAGGCTATTATCAAAAAGGGATATACTCTACCGACTCCGATTCAAGACAGAGCAATTCCGCACATAATTGATGGTTCAGATATCGTTGGTATCGCAAACACAGGAACAGGAAAGACAGCGGCATTTTTAATTCCGCTTATCAACAAAGTTCGTCTTAACCCAAAGAACAACATTTTAATTGTTGTTCCAACACGTGAGCTCGCAATCCAAATTGACGAAGAATTAAAAGAATTTACTCGTGGAATTAAAACTGGCACAAGGATTTTTTCAGTGTGCTGTGTTGGTGGCGCAAGTATCGGAAAGCAAATTTCAGAACTTCGTTATAAAAACAATTTTATAATTGGAACCCCAGGGCGCCTTAAAGATTTAATAGAGCGTGCAAAAATTAAGCTTTCAGATTTTAGTACCATTGTTTTGGACGAAGCAGACAGAATGCTTGATATGGGATTCGTTAATGACATGCGTTTTGTTATGGCAGGAATGCCGAAGGATCACCATACTCTATTTTTCTCAGCAACAATTTCGCCTGAGATTGAAAAGCTTATTAAAGAATTTTTACGTGAACCAGTTCGTATTTCTGTTAAAACAGGAGATACTTCAAAAAATGTTGACCAGGATGTCGTGAGAGTTAGTGTGGCAAATAAAATTGAAACCTTACATGACCTTTTAAATCAAAAGGAATTCGTAAAAGTTTTAATCTTTGGGCGAACAAAACACGGAGTAGAGAAGTTATCAAATATACTCGTAGAGCGCGGTTTTAAGGCTGAGTCAATCCATGGCGATAAAAACCATGTCCGTCGTCAGCGTTCTTTGGGAATGTTTAAAGACAACCGAGTACAAGTGCTTGTCGCGACAGACGTGGCTGCGCGCGGTCTTGATATTCCAGATGTGTCTCATGTCATCAATTATGACATCCCCGCTACATACGAAGACTATGTTCATCGTATTGGCAGAACTGGACGAGGAGACAAGAAAGGGAAAGCATTAACATTTATTGAACATAAATAATATGAAACCAAATCTTACAACTTCAACAAGGACATTCCAGAAAAATGGAAAGTGGGTGGAGAAAAAACATGTAACAGAGGTACTTGTATGTGCTTGTGGTTATAAATACATCAAAACCAGAGAAGGGCAAACAACGTGTCTTAAGTGCATGGCTCTTACAAAAAACATTAAGTAAAATAATTTAAAAAAAATGACTTCCACAAGGAAGTCATTTTTTTAAACTTATCCCTCGGCAAAACGATTATAAAAGGGCATAATTTAATTGGTTTGTAGGTTTGATATAAATAATTTTTTAAATATTTTTTATGACGTTACATTTTGTTGAACAATCAAGTGTTTCCCATTTTTTGTTTTCGGACACCAAGAGTGCGGCATTGTGGTTGTTGGTTAGGCTTTATTTGGGGTGGGGGTGGTTTACTGCTGGGGTTGATAAAGTACAAGATTCAGCTTGGTTTGGTTATGAAGCTGGAGCAAAGTTAACAGGATTTTTACAAGGAGCACTCGCTAAGACTTCTGGAGCTCATCCGGATGTGCAGATGTGGTATGCGTCTTTTCTAAATAATTTAGTTATGCCAAATGTAATGTGGTGGTCAAACGCCGTTGCTGTTGGGGAGGTTTTAGTTGGGCTTGGTTTAATGGTTGGTTGTATTGTTGGGGTTACTGCATTTTTTGGTGCTTTGATGAATCTAAACTTCTTGCTCGCCGGAACGGTTAGTATTAATCCAGAATTTCTTATCCTAGGAATTTTCTTGATTCTTGCCCGTCGTGTTGCTGGTTATTATGGAGTTGATTACTTCATTTCTCCTTATTTAAGAAAGTTACGTAAGAGCTAAGTTATTAAAAACAAAATCCCGCAAAAGCGGGATTTTGTTTTTAGGGGCTACCAAATTTTTACACGGTCTTTGGGTTCTCGATATAGTTTGTCTCCTTTTTTCACATTGAACGCTTCGTAAAATTCAGAAAGATTTGAGGCGGGGCCGTTAACCCTGAAGATAGATGGTGAATGCGGGTTGTTAACTGCTGCCATTTTTGCGAATTCCGGACTACAGTTTTCTCTTTCAAACAGAGAGTCTCCAAGGAAGAACCTCTGTTCCGGGGTGAAGCCGTCAATATTTTTTCGCCCAACTTTTTTTAAGTGTAGTTGGTACGCGTCAAATGCAATTGCAAGACCACCCAAGTCCGCGATATTTTCACCAACAGTTAACTTTCCGTTTATAGAAACCCCATCAGCCACTTTATATTTACCAAATTGCTCTATAAGTGGTTTAGTTTTTCTCTTGAGATTTTCATGGTCAGACTTTGTCCACCAGTTTTTAAGATTTCCCTTTGTGTCAAATTTAGATCCTTGATCGTCGAAATTGTGAGTCATCTCGTGACCAATAACCATCCCCATTGCGCCATAGTTTATGGCATCATCGGCATTTTTGTTAAAAAATGGTGGCTGCAGAATTGCAGCAGGGAAGACAATCTCGTTCATTGTCTGGTTGCAATAAGCGTTAACTGTTTGTGGGCTTATATACCACTCTTTTCTATCTACTGGTTTTTTTAGTTTTTTTATTGCACGGCGGTGTTCAAAGATAGAAACACGAATTACGTTTCCAAGATAGTCGTCGTTTTTTATGTGCAGACCACGATAAGACATCCATTTGTCAGGATAGCCAATTTTTCTGTTCATGGCGTGTAGTTTTTGCAATGCCATTTTTTTTGTTTTTTGGCCCATCCAGTCAAGTTTTTTTATGCGTTCTTCATATGCAACAAATAAATCATTTACCATTGAGTTCGCTTTCTTTTTTGTTTCAGAGTCAAAATATTTTTTAACATAAATTTTCCCGACTAGTTCATCTAATCCATCGTCAACCACAGATAAGACTTGTCGCCATAATGGTTTCATTTCTTTTGTTCCCAAGATAACTTTTCCATAAAAGTTAAAATTTTCTCGTAGAAATGGTTCTGAAAGGAATCTGGAAGTACTCTTTAATAGGTGCCATTTAAGATACAGGCGCCAATCCTCAATTGATACTTCTTCTATGCAGGCGCTTAATTCCGTAAAAAATTTTGGTTGACAAACAATGAGATTTTCAACTTTATTAATACCAATAATTTTAAAATATTTTACCCAGTCTATTTTTTGAGAAATTTTTTTAAGCTGGGAGATTGTTTTTTTGTTATATATCTTTTCAACCTCGTGAATATCTTCTTTGCTCATCGATGCTTTTGCGAGGCGATGTTCTATTTTATATATTTTACCCACTGATTCCTTTAAAGATTTTTTTTCTAAACCAAGTAAGGAAAGCATTGCCTCCATGTGTAGAAGATATGCATTTCTTATTCGCAATGATTCCTGGTCATTTTTGAGGTAATAATCTTTGTCTGACATACCAAGTCCGCCTTGTCCAATATAAAGAATATTTTTATCACTATTTTTCATGTCCTGATCAACGTCATTCCACCACAAGGCATTGATCCCAATTTTGTGAAAATTTGAAATAGAAAATACGAGATCCTCAATTGTTTTAATTTCCTCAATGGTTTTTAAATACTGAGAAATTGGTTTTGTTGAAAGTTTGTTTCTTCTTTTTATATCCATACCCGAGCGGTAAAAATCACCAACCATTTGTTCTGGGCTATTAATTGGAGAGTTTGTTTGTTTGCTAAGTTCTTCGAGTATGAGTTTCAGTCTTTTTTCTGTTTCGTAACGCAAGATGGTAAAAGAACCCCACCTAGACTCTGTTTTTGGAATTGGATTTTTTTTGAGCCAGTTACCGCCCGCGTAATGATAAAAATCGTCTTGTGGGCGCACGTTTTTATCAATGTCTCTTGTATCAAAACCCCAATTATGTTTCTTCATGTGGGAATAGTACATGAATTTTTTGTCTCGTGCTATATTTCAATTTATAAGTTTTTAATGAAAAAAACATCTAAAAATCTTAAAAAAAGCGCTTTCCTCTTTTATCGAGAAGAAAATAAAAAAGCCCTTAAATGTGCTTTAAAAATTAGGGAGTGGCTTTTTGCTAAAGGGATATCGATAGTTGATGATATTTCTTTGGCGGAGGTAGTTATTGTTTTAGGTGGAGATGGAACAATTTTAGATGCTTCTCGAACAGCAAAGGCGAAGAATTCAATCATCGTCGGGCTTAATCTTGGAAATGTTGGGTTTTTGGCATCTGTTCGGGAAGAAAAGAATTTTCTGCCGGCACTAGAAAAATTTTTTAAAGGAGAATACAAACCAGTTAAGAGGACGATGCTTATGACAGAAGTGAAGCGTCATGGAAAAAAAGTTTTTGAAGCGACGGCTTTGAATGAGATTTTAGTAAGCAATTTGCTTGGGGTTGTTGAGCTTGAGGTTTCTATTGGTGGTTATGGAATACAATCGGTAAGGGGGAGTGGTGTTTTGGTTTCAAGCGCAACTGGTTCAACTGCTTATAATCTTTCAGCTCACGGACCGATTGTTTCTCCTGATATACAGTGTCTTGTAATTACAGAATTACTTGATCATGGGTTGCCAACGCCAAGTATTGTTATAAAACCAGAACATAAAGTGGAGGTAGTTATAGGTAATTTTAGAGAACACCATCTTTTGGCGAGTGTTGATGGGCGAGAATCAATTGATGTTTTGCTTCAGGCCGACGGTGAAACAACGTTCCCATTGAAGAAGGGTGATGTCGTTTCAATTTCTGGGTCACCACACTTGATTACTTTTGCGGAGCTTGAAGATAGTTACTTCTTTAAAAGTTTGAGGGAGAAATTCTCTTTTCGGTAGTGGTATAATAAGGTTTCTGTAATTTAAAATGAAGAAAATATATCTACATTTGATATTTACTACTGTTTTATTTTTTACCATTCTAACCCCCTTTGTTTGCTATGGGGCGACTAATACCACTAGTGCAACATTAATCAAAACAACCAAACCCCTTAAAAGCACGCTTGAAGTTTCTGGCTGGATTCCTTACTGGAGAAAGGCAACCGGTACGATTGATGCATTAGAACATTTAGATTCTTTTACTGAGATAAATCCTTTTGGATACACAATTAAAAATGACGGCGCATTAAACGATACTGCAAAGATGGACGAAGAGCCGTGGCTCACCTTAAGAGTTGAGGCAAAAAAGAAAAAAATTCGTTTTATCCCAACCGTCATGTCGAGTAATTCTGAAATGTTGCATCGTATTCTTTCTAATCAAAAAACAAGAATCGCCCTTGAAGACGAAATTGCCAATCTTGTTAAAGAAAAAGGGTTTGATGGTATCGACATAGATTTTGAGGGGAAGAAAGCAGAAACGAAACCATATTTCGCGACTTTTTTGAAAGGCCTTTATTTGCGTATGGGAAATAAATGGGTGATGTGCACTATTGAAGCGCGTACACCACTTGATTCTAGGTATGACAACATTCCGAAAGATATTCGTTATGCCAATGATTTTGTGGCGATAAATAAATACTGTGATCGGGTTAGGTTCATGACTTACGATCAGGGAACAATTGATATTGTTTTAAACCGCGCTCGTACGGCTCCTTATATACCAGTTGCTGATCCAGCTTGGGTAGAGAAATCAATAAGGCTTGCCATGAAAGATATTTCTAAAAAGAAAATATCAATAGGTATTGCTACTTATGGTTATGAATATAAAGTGACCAAATTGTCAGAATATGGATATCGCTATGATTTACAGTGGGCATTTAATCCAAGATATGCAACAGATTTAGCTAAGTCTCTTAATATCACACCAACAAGAAATTCTTCCGGGGAAATAGGTTTTATGTACCTACCCGAAAGAGTTCAGGCGGGTAAACCAACAACAGCCAGTAACTTGTCTTTAAGTGGCGGTGACGGTTCTATTGCTCACGCTGATGTTAATAGTATTCCAACTTCAACCATAGCTCAAAATCAGTCAGACGGTTTAATTAAAGAGCCGGTGAATATTGTCTGGTGGAGTGACGCCGAAGCAATTAAAACTAAAATCGATTTAGCAAAAAAACTCGGTGTGCGCGGCATTTCTATATTTAAAATAGATGGAGGGGAAGATCCTCTAATGTGGAATTATCTCAAATAATTTTTGTAACAGTGGAAAAGTAACTCGCAAAAAAATTAGAGAGGTATACTATTAATAAAGTGCTTAGTAGCTACGGTCGCGTAGCTCTTTAATCGTTATATATTTGCTTAAAAATTATGGAACCAAAAAATAATTATAGAAATTTAATAATAGGGGCAATTGTCCTAGTTGTGGCTGGGTACTTCTTTTTTCAAAGTCGGAATGTTGTAGCACCAGTTCAAGATGAATCAGTTTCCGGTGTGTCAACAAGTACAAGCGAAACGTCAACAAAGACACAATCAACAAAAACCACAACAAATGTCACAAAAAGTGGAACCTCTTTACCAACTATGACCAAAGAGGGATATTATTTAATTAGTTATACAGATAAGGGTTTTATTCCAAAAACACTTGAGATTAGTGCTGGAAAATCAGTTCGTTTTGTTAACAATGCAAGCAAAGCAATGAGAATTTTTGCAGACGATAAAACAAGCTCGCTTTATAATGAAATGAATCAAAGTAAGACAGTTGGTCGTGGTGGAATTTATGATTTCACGTTTGTTTCTGCTGGAACATGGGCTTATCACAACGAAAACAATCCTTTAGATAAAGGAGTGGTTGTGGTTAAATAGTTTTTAGACGAGGAGACTTTATTATTTTAAATTAATAAAAGAGATGATTTGGAAATATTTACCAAGAATATTGTCGTTGCTGCTTTTAACAGGGACTATTTTTGCTTGGACAACAGTTTATTTTGATTTTCAGAAATTTTACGGATTTGAAGGAACTATATTCAAGGTAACTGATTGTGTAATACCAAATCCTGTTACAACACCGTGTTTTTACGGAGCTTTCGCTTTCCTAGGTGGTTTTATTTGGTCTTTGTATTTAATGAAGATGACTGAGGAACAGAAAAGAAAAAATGAAAGATTTATGGCTTGGTTTTTATCACTGTCTACGGTTTTTGCTTGGAGTAATTTTTTACCAGATTTGATTTCTTTTTACTCAAATTCAGGACTACCTGTTCGCGGTTGTTCTGGTCAATTGATAACAAGCCCATTTACAACCCCGTGTTTTGTTGGATCAGTTATTTTTTTGATTTCTTTAATTGTTGGCCTATTGATTTATCTTAAGAATAAAGAAGAAAAAGAATCCACCTGTGGTTAGTTTTTCGTGCGCTTGTATATTTCCTCTGTTACAATAGCGCGCATGGAAAGTGAACTTATTTCTTTTTCAAACCACAAAAAAGAAACCTTACGTGGAATTTTTAAAAGAGCTCCGGGGAGTACTGGGGTAATTTTTGCTCATGGTTTTGGTAGAACATCGATGGAGCCAAAATTCAAAAATATTGCTAATAAATTAGAAGGCAGGGTAAATATTTTTTCTTTTGATTTTTCTGGGTGTGGATTATCCGACGGTTCTTTTGACGACATTACAGCAGATAAGCTTTCAAGAGAGCTTTCGTGCGCGGTCTCTGCTTTTCGCGATAGAGTCCCAAGACTTAAAAGTATTTTATTGGTTTCTCATAGTTTTGCTTGTGCCGCAACAATTATTTTATATGCACGAGAAAAAGATGTTTTTGATAAAGTTGTTTTTTTGGGGCCGGCTCTTAATATGAGCGAGATTTTAAAATATTCTTTTGTAAGGCGACGTAATCCTGGCGCGAAAATTAATTGGTCAAACTATAAAAAACATTTTGATTTGCGATCATATCAACGCGAGATGAAGAAAGATAAACAAATGACCTATTCCCATTTTATTTCTAATCTTCACTACCTTGAGAATAAAGATAGAGATTACCGAGAACTGATGGGGATAATTCCAAAAGAAAGATTACTTATTGTTCAGGGAGATAGCGATAGGTCAATTCCGCTTGAAAGTCAGGGTAGTTATTTAAAAAACTTTAAAACGATAATAGTTAAGGGAGGGGACCACGACCTAGAAAGGCCGGATGTGGTTGCGAAATACCTGCCGCAAGTAATTTCTTTCTTATCTTCTTAAGTGGGCATAAGTTTTATAACATCTTAGCTCTTTATTTTTTTAATATTTGTGTTATAGTATTTTGGTCTTGAACCGGGCAGTCGCTCTAACCTTATTGTTGGGGAGGAAAGTCCGAACACTTCCGGTTTAACCTTTTGGTGGCCGGAGAAGGGTAGCGGGTAACGCCCGTCGTCCGCAAGGATAGAGGTGCGAGCAGTGACGTCGATGCCGAAAGGCTAGACCTCCCACGTGGAGGAATCCCATAGAAATATGGGGGTGAAACGGCTAAATCCTTACTTAAGTGCAAGGCCGTGCCATCTTAGGATGGAGTGCCGCTTGAGCCCGTAAGTAATTACGGGCCTAGATAAATGACTGTCGCCATGACTTGTTCACAGGTAGTGGTACAGAATTCGGCTTATAGGTTCAAGGCAAGTAAAAAAGCCCTTAAATATTGGGGCTTTTTTACTATCCACTTTTTCTTAACTAAAAAATTGTGAGTTATTAAAGATTTCTTATATAATACTGAACACTTAATTAATAAATTTTTAACACATTTCATTTTCATGCAAGGAATAAAAAAGTTGTTTTCTTTAGAGGTTTTACCGTTTAGTTTGTTGACTGGTCTTGTTTTTCTTTTACCAATTTTCTTTCTGCCGGTAAGTGGAATTTCGCTTGATGTTAGTAAAAGTGTTTTTGCGGTTGTTTTTATAGTTCTCGCAACAGCACTATGGCTAGTTGGTCGTATGGTCGACGGTAAAATTATTGTACCTAAGACACTTCTTGTTTTGTTTGCAGCGTTGCTTCCTCTTGAATATTTAGTTTCAGCCGTTGTTTCAAAGGTCCCAGCCATTTCACTTTTTGGTCAGGGTTTTGAGGTTGGAACATTCGCCTTTGCTTTTGTGATGTTCCTTCTTCTTTTCCTAACATCTATTCTTGTTAGCTCAAGAGATAAAGTCTTCACAGTTTATGTTTCAGCAATGGCTTCGTTTTTGGTTGTGGCTATTTACCAACTAGTTCGTTTGGTTGCTGGTGCAGACACGCTAACTTTTGGTGGCACCTTTTCTGGTGTTCTTGCTAATACTATTGGAAAATGGAATGACTTAGGGGCATTTTTTGGAATGATAGCAATTCTTTCCATGATAACCCTCGAGACTCTACCTATTAAGGGTTTTGTAAAATATCTAACATATCTATCACTTGTTGTTTCGATGTTTTTCTTAGCAGTTGTTAATTTTAGCTTTGCATGGATAGCTCTTGCTGTAATTTCGATAACTGTTTTCGTCTTTGCGATCTATTTAAATAAAAGTGAGAGTGTTCCCGGTTCGGATGGTAGCTCCGCTCTTATTGAGAAAAACCAGATACCGATGGTTGCGCTTGTTGTTCTCTTGATATCACTTTTCTATGTTTTTTCTGGAGATAAAATTGGAGGATTTCTACCTACACAATTTAATGCTTCTCAGGTAGAGGTTAGGCCATCATGGAATGCTACCTTTGATATTGTAAAAGGGTCACTTTCTCAGAACTTGTTACTTGGTAGTGGTCCTAACCGTTTTGCTTCAGAGTGGGCATTGTATCGTCCCGCTGTTTTAAACGAGACAATCTTTTGGGCAACAGATTTTAACGCAGGTATTGGTCTCATACCTTCCTTTGCGGTTACAACCGGCCTATTAGGTATTCTATCTTGGGTATTATTCCTTGGATTTTTCTTGTATCGAGGTATAAGAAGCATTCTTATGTTTGATATGGGTCGAATGGCTCAGTATTCAATTCTTTCTTCGTTTTTGTTGGCTGTTTATCTCTGGCTCTTCGCAATGTTTTATGTTCCAAACGTCGTCATCTACACTCTTGCTTTCTTAATGACAGGTGTGTTTATTGCGTCATTGATAAACGAAGGTCTTATCAAGACATATCAGATTTCTCTTTTGGGTAGCCCAAAGATTGGATTTGTTTCAGTTCTTGTTTTAATAGCTCTCACAATTTCTTCAGCAGCGCTTGGATATGTTTTTGTTGAAAAGACAATTTCTGCTGTTAATTTCCAGAAAACTATTCAGGCTTTGAACACGAATGGAAATTTTGACGAAGCTGAAGTTGGGTTGGTTAAGGCGATACAGTTTTCAGAGAATGATCTATATTATCGCTCACTTTCACAGGTTTACCTTGTTAAGTTAAATAACTTATTCCAACAAAAGAACATTTCAGAAGCAGAAGCTAAATCTCAATTCCAATCAATACTTGGTAATGCTATTGATAACGCTAGAAATGCTCGTGATTATGATGAAACTAATTACGCAAACTGGATGAACTTGGCCTCCGTTTATGAATCAGTTGTTCCACTAGGTGTTACTGGTGCTTACGATGAGGCAAAGAAGGCTTACGAACAGGCAGCTGTTTTGAATCCACAAAGTCCGTTGGTTTATTTGACCTTAGCACGTCTTGAGGTTGCTAATAAGAACAACAAAGGAGCACGCGAGAACCTTAATAAGGCTTTGGCGTTAAAAGGAAACTACACAGAAGCGCTATTCTTCCTATCACAGCTTGAAGCAGGAGAGGGGAATATAGCAGAAGCTATTGCGAAGGCAGACCAAGCATCCCTTCTTTCTCCAAATGATGTTGGTTTATTCTTCCAGCTAGGTCTTTTGAAATATACAAACAAAGACTACAACGGAGCTATTGTCTCTCTTGAAAGAGCTGTGTCACTTAATGCAAATTATTCGAACGCTATGTACTTCCTTGGTTTAAGTTATGACAGAGTAGGAAGAAAAGCTGATGCAATTGCTCAGTTTGAAAAAATCGAAGCATTAAACCCAGAAAACCAAGAGGTTAAAAATATCCTCATAAATCTTAGAGATGGGAAAAGTGCATTAACAGATGTTCCTCCTCCTTCTCCTGAAAAGAAAAGCAATCCTCCATTAAAAGATATTAATTAGTAATGAATAATGATTCTTGTTTAAATGGTTAAAAGAATCATAAACGCACTAAATAAAGAAGTAGGCGGTCTTCATGAGGCCGCTTTTCTTCTTGGGTTCTTTGCTGTTGCTTCACAAGTTTTAGCTCTGTTGCGTGATCGCTTGTTCGCTAATTATTTCGGCGCAGGGACTGAGCTTGATGTTTACTACACCGCGTTTCGTATCCCAGATGCACTCTATGTTGTGATTGCTTCGTTTGTGTCCGTGTCGGTTATTATTCCGTTCCTTTCTAAAATGGAAGGAGATGAGAATAAGGCAAAACGTTTTGTCTCTGAAATATTTACCATTTTTTCTGTAGTAATGGCTGTTTTCAGTTTCGCGATGTTTTTCTTGATTCCATATCTCGCGCCATTTATCGCCCCTGGTTTTTCTAAAGAACAACTTGATTCGCTTGTTTTATTATCAAGAATACTTTTGTTTTCGCCATTTATTCTTGGTTTATCAAACAATATCTTTGGTAGTATCACTCAGTTTTATAAAAGATTTTTCGTTTATGCTCTTGCCCCGGTTTTGTATAATCTAGGAATTATTTTCGGTGTTTTTGCTTTTTATCCTGTTTTCGGGATGAAAGGCCTTGCTTTCGGTGTTATTTTGGGGGCCCTGCTTCACGTTTTGATTCAAATACCAACTGCTATTCAAAGTGGTTTTACCCCAAAGTTTGTTAGAAAAATAGACTGGAAATACATCTTTGAGGTTGTGACTGTGTCTTTACCGCGAACAATAACCCTCTCTGCTAATCATCTAGTTTTGATTGCTCTTGGAGCCATTGCTTCCACGATGTATGTTGGTTCCGTTTCTATTTTTAATTTCTCCTTTAATTTGCAGTCGGTTCCTCTCGCGACAATCGGAGTTGCGTACTCAATGGCGGCATTTCCAATGCTCGCGGCATTTTTTACACGCGGGGAAAAAGAAAGGTTTATGGAGCATATGATAATTGCTCTTCGTCATATAATCTTTTGGGCTGTTCCAATTACAATTCTTTTTATTGTTCTTCGCGCGCAAATAGTTCGTACGATTTTGGGCTCAGGTGCGTTTAGTTGGAATGACACCCGCCTTACCGCCGCTGCTCTCGCATTATTTTCTCTTTCCGTACTAACCCAAAGTTTAACTGTATTATTTTCCCGTGGGTATCACGCTTCAGGAAACACCAGAAAACCACTTTTCATTAATTTGTTTTCAAGTGTTTGTGCTATCGGTGGCGCGTTTTGGCTCACCGTTGTTTTTGAAAAAACTCCCGAGTTTCGTTATTTTATAGAGTCTATTTTGAGAGTTGATCAAATTGACGGAACCGCCGTTTTAATGTTGCCTCTTGCGTATTCTATTGCTTCTATTATGAATGCATTTTTGCACTGGGTTATTTTTGAGCGAGATTTTGAAACAAACCTTTCTTTAATTATAAGAAAAACTCTTTTTGAGAGTTTCTCGGCGTCAGTGTTTATGGGTTTCGTCGCGTACAATTGTTTGAATATTTTTGCGCTAATTTTAAATACAGAGACGGCGGTTGGAATTTTCCTTCAAGGATTTTTGTCTGGGATAATTGGTATTATCGCGGGGGTTATTATTTTAAGGATTTTAAAAAATGACGAAATTAAAGATATTTCACTTGCTTTGCATAAGAAATTCTGGAAGGTAGATGTTGTGGCGCCAGCTCAAGAGGAGCTTTAGTGTGGCGGTTTGGTTAGTTTCTGATAATATCGTGTTTGTACTTATTTTTTATGAATCTTAAACATATCCGCAATTTCAGCATTATTGCACATATTGATCACGGCAAGTCGACCCTTGCCGATCGTTTACTTGATGCGACTCATACAATTGAAAAACGCAAAATGCGTGACCAGGTTTTGGACCGTATGGACCTTGAAAGAGAGCGCGGTATAACCATAAAAATGACCCCTGTACGCATGGATTACACCCTAAACGGCGAATCATACGTGCTGAACTTAATCGACACTCCTGGGCACATTGATTTTTCATATGAAGTCTCGCGAGCTCTTCAGGCGGTGGAGGGTTCTTTGCTTTTGGTCGACTCAACCCAAGGCGTGCAGGCTCAAACATTAACCACTCTTGCAATGGCGCGAGAGCTTGGAATCAAAATAATTCCAGTTCTCACAAAAATCGATTCTCCTATTTCGCGCGTTGAAGATGTTAAACACGAAGTGATGAATCTTCTTGATTGTGACGAGGGGGAAATATTGGCAGTTTCCGGAAAAACAGGAGAGGGTGTTCCCGAACTTTTGAAGGAAGTTGTAGAGCGTGTTCCATCGCCAGTCGATGAATATAGAGAAAAAAATAATTTTAGAGCATTAGTTTTTGATTTTGAGTACTCAAATCATCAAGGGGTTATTGTTTATGTAAGAGTTTTGGACGGTGAAATCAAAAAAGGGGATGACCTTTCTTTTTGTGAGGCCAAGGAAAGATTTATCGCATCTGATGTTGGTATTTTTACTCCAGAAAAAAAATCTGCAGAAAAAATATCAGCAGGGGAGATTGGTTACATTGTTACTTCAATTAAGAAGCCTGGTATCGCTTCCGTCGGAGACACAATCACTCTTACAAAAAATCCATTACCAGCGCTTCCTGGATATCAAAATCCACGACCAGTTGTATGGGCATCGCTTTATCCTGAAAGTCAGGATGATTTTGATTTGTTAAAAGAATCACTTGTTCGTTTAAAACTTTCTGATTCATCCCTTTCTTTTGAAGAGGAGGTTTCTGGTTCACTTGGACGTGGCTTTAGGTGTGGTTTTCTCGGGATGCTTCACCTAGAGATTGTTACAGAAAGATTAAGAAGAGAATTTAACCTTGAGCTCATCGTTACATCGCCGTCTATTAATTATGAGGTTGTTTATCAAGGTGGGAAGCGTGAAAAAATTTATTCGCCACATCTTTTTCCGAGAGATGGAACATACGCAGAAGCTTTTGAGCCATGGGCTTCCATAACATTAATTACGCCACCAGATTATGTTGGGGGGATTATGCAACTTCTTTATGAACATGAGGCAGAGGTTGGTGAATCAAATATCTTTGGAGATAATCGTGTTTCGATTAAAGCAGATGTACCGCTTCGCGAACTGATGAGAAATTTTTTTGATGAATTAAAGAGTGTTTCGTCTGGTTTTGCTTCTCTTTCGTATGATATCAATGAGATGCGCAAGGCGGATGTAACTAGACTTGATATTGTGGTTGCAGAAGAAGTTGTGCCAGCATTTACTCGAGTTATCTCTCGTAGAAGAGCCCAAGAGGACGCTGAAAAGGCTGTTGAGAAATTGCACCAAATCCTTCCAAGGCAGCTTTTTGAGGTTAAAATACAGGCTACAGCGCTTGGTAGGATACTTTCCTCTAGAAGCCTAAAAGCGCTTAGAAAAGACGTTACAGGGTATCTTTATGGCGGTGATATTACGCGAAAAATGAAGCTTCGAGAGAAGCAAAAGAAAGGAAAGAAGAGAATGAAAGCAGGCGGAAGGGTTAATATTCCAAAAGAAGTATTTTTGAATATGATGAAAAACCAATAAGGTTTTTAACTAGAGGGCTGGAGCGATATACAAAAGAATCATGCTTACAATGACTAGTAGGCTTAGTATTATCCATGTGATACGGACAGCTTTGCGATTTTCTTTGTTGAACATCATATATAATATATAAGGTTAATTAAGGGTATATAATATCAGAAAATGCTCGAATTTCAAGATAAAAAAAGATTCAGAAGAATTTTATACTCTAGGGTCGTGTTTGCGCTGGTTTTAATATCCGGCCTTTTTGTTGGTAAGGCTACTTTTGATATGTATAGAAGTGATAATTTAACAGCAGAGAAGAGAAGAATAGCCGAAGATGAGTTGATGGCTGTTAAGGGGCGCGAAAGCCTACTGAGGGCGCAAATTATTAGTCTTAAGACAGAAAGGGGTGTTGAAGAAGAGTTACGTGAAAAATTTAGGGTTGTTAAAAACGGAGAAGGAGTTATTATTGTTGTTGATCAGGAGAAAAAAGAATCAACGACAACTAAATCTGGCTTTACCAGGTTTTTTAAATGGTTTTTTAGACAAGATTAGTTTTGCCAGATAAAAAGCGAGTATAGTTTAGTGGTAGAATGACTGCTTCCCAAGCAGTAGATCGGAGTTCGATTCTCCGTACTCGCACATTATAAAAAATACCACATCTTTGCGGGGTATTTTTTATAATGACGAGGGGGATCGAAAGACGGAGCGCGACGGCGCGAGTCGGGGTAGCGCAAATTTCTAGCAAGAAATTATGCGTGACCGATTCTCCGTACTCGCACATAGATTTGTTTTTTGGCTTTATGATATAATCAACGTCCATTAGAAATTAAAAAAGTAATGATATGAAAAAAGTCACTATTTATAGCACTCCAACTTGCGTTTATTGTAATATGGCAAAAAGCTATTTCCAGGAAAAAAATGTTCCTTACGAAGAGTTCAATGTTGGGCAAGATTTTGAAAAACAAAAGGAAATGATTGAGTTAACTGGTCAGCGTGGTGTACCAGTAATTGTTATAGACGGAGAAGCAATAGTTGGTTTTAATAAACCAAGAGTTCAGGAATTGTTGGGTTTGTAGGTTTAGATAATTAAAAACGGAATCGGTCACAAATCACTAAGTATTTTGTTTCGCTTCGCTTACAAAATAATAAGTGTTTGCGACCCCGCCTCGTCTGTTTATAAAAAGTTCTAAAGAAAACTTTTTATAAACATGACTACGGCTTTCGATTCCTGACGCAAGCAAAGCAGTTTGCTTGCTCCTCGGGCACAAAATAAAAAAAGAACGGCTTGTTAGCCGCCTTTTTTTATTTTGTGCCCTCGGCAGGAATCGAACCCACAATTACCCCTTAGGACGGGGTAGTTATATCCATTTAACTACGAGGGCGCTTTAAAACCATACCATATTAAGATGTTTTTGGTTGTTGATTATATCTATTGTTTATTTATATTTAGTATTGTATAGTTTGGACTGGTTTTCTGCTTAATTTAAAGAGAAAGGTAGGTGGAAAAGTTCTTTGAGCTTAACGAGCTTTGGAGGTTTTGTTTTCAAAAACATACAAAAAGGAAATAGCTATGCAACAAGTGCAAACTGCAGTTGGGGTGAAATCCAAAAAGAAGGCCAAGCCGGCCTTCGGCAGGAAATCTTCCCCTCGGGCTGATCTTTTTTTTGACAGGCATTCGCCGGTCGAAGTTCGGCCAGCGGTGGCGTACTCGCCGGGATTTGCGGCGAGGCACATGGTTCCGGTACGCGTCGGGGAAAACGGGCGCATCACGGCCAGTATTTCCGAGCTTTGCGGTTTTTTGCGCAATGGCAACGCGTCGGTCATCGGCGTGAAGAAGATGGTCGAAGTCGAGATCATGCGCGGAAAGCGCATGCGTGTTGTCACGCGTGAAGTGATCGACCCGGGCCCTCAGTGCGACGTCGTCGTCTTTACGAACATGACGACGCCACGCTGTTTCGCCCTGAAGTCTCAGATCAAGAGCGGCCTATAAGGGGGCCGAAATAGAAAAGGCGCGCTGTAAACCAGCGCGCCTTCGATATTTATCACTATTTATCTATGTGCTATAGTATCCTTCATGGACCAAGAATTGCGCGATTTACTTGAAAAAAATCTTCAAATATCAGAAGAAAATAACGAGCTTTTAAAAAAGTTATATCGTTCTCAGAAATGGTCGCAGTTTATGAGTATTATGTATTGGGTGCTTATAATAGGTGTTACTTTTGGGGTCTACTATTATCTTCAGCCATACATCGAAACACTTCTTGGAACATACACCAGCTTGGTTAGTGGAATTGATACGATAAACCAAAAAAGCCAATCACTTCCAAATCTCAATACAATCAGTGATTTTCTGAAAGGATTGAATGTTTCTCAGTAAAAATTAAATATGCCGAGGTAGCTCAGTTGGTAGAGCATTTCCCTGAAGAGGAAGGGGTCGCCGGTTCGAACCCGGCCCTCGGCACAAGAGCGTAGCGAATTGTTGACGAAGGACACAAGCAAATGATTTTGCTTGTGTCCGGGTTCGAAGGCCGGAGCGCGACGGCGCGAGGCGGGCTTAATTGCGATAAGTGAAGCAATTAAGAGGCGGAGGCTGACGAGACGAGTCGGGGTCGCA
>CAZOFV010000005.1:0-62163 GCA_964579635.1 uncultured Candidatus Saccharibacteria bacterium | reverse complement strand
CAAAACGCCAATACAAATGCTACAGAAGTGATTCCAAGGTATTGACCTTAATACGCCCCTGTGTATTACTCACTAGCGTGCTTTTGCTCAAGTACTACAATATTAGTAAGCGTCGATTTATAAATTTTAGTAAAAACTAAAAAACATATGAAATGGCTTCACATTGTTTCGTTCATTCTTCTCATCGCTGGGGGTTTGAACTGGTTGCTTGTGGCTTTTGGTTTTAATGCAGTTGCTCTGCTTGGCGAAACAGTCGCTCAGGTTGTTTATATTTTAGTTGGTTTGGCAGCTGTGTATGAAGTAGTAACCCACAAGGGTAATTGCAGAGCTTGTAGTTCTGATGGAATGGGCGTATAAAAATATTCTGTTTTACAAAAAACATCCGCTACTAGGCGGATGTTTTTGTTTTATAGATGTTTTAATTAAACAAACTAGCAACTTCGTTTTCGTTAAGCGGTCGCGTGCTACCAGATTTTAAATTTCCTAGAGAAATTTTACCGATACGGACTCTTTTTAGAGAATTAACGGTATAGTTTAATTCGCTTAACATTATTCTGATTTGATGCCTTTTTCCTTCGTGTATTGATATAGATATTGTATTGTCGCTTAAAATTTTTGCTTTTGCTGGTAGTAGTTTTCCAAAAGTTTCCGTATCCATTCCTTTCTCAAAGATAGCAATTAATCCAGGGCGTAGCTTTTCGCGGACTTTTACCGTGTATTCTTTTTCAGTTTTTGAATCTTTTCCAAGAATTGAAGTTGTGATCCTTCCGTCGTCTGTTAAAAGAAGTAAACCTTCAGACTCTTTGTCTAGTCGGCCAACTGGGAATAATCCCTTTTTCTGCCATTCGCTAATTACAGAAGGGGAATCACCGAGTGCTTGGGTGGCAAGTCCACGTGGTTTGTTGTAAGCAAGATAAGTTTTTTTCTTTGCCTTGTTTTCTTTTAACGTTACGGTGTCTTTCTCTCCAACAAGCATTCCAATTTCTGCGCGCTTGCCGTTAACTAAAATAAATCCTTTTTCAATAAGAACGTCCGCTTCTTTGCGGGAAGCATAGCCCTTATCTCTTAAATACTTATTAAGACGAATAAGCCCGGCGCGATCAGCTTTGCCAGGAAGCTTTTTTTTAAAGACTTTTTTGCGTGGTTTTTTAACAATCATGTGTATTTATCAGTATTTCTATCACAACAGCACAGTTTTAACCACCTACGCATCTTGTGTGAGGAAAATTGAAGTGATTTGTTATTTTAAACAAAATTCTAATAAGTATGGTCCAAAAATAAAAATTCCCACCGCTCCGGCACCAAAAGATGAAATAAGAACAGCGGCAGCCGCAAGATCTTTAATTTTTTCTACATGTGGGTCGTTTTCTGGTTGGAGTTTGTCGCATAATTCTTCAAAGGCTGTGTTTAAGATTTCTACTGTTAAAACAATAATTATCATAAGAAAAATTATCGCAAATTGGGTAAGGTTAACTTGAAGTGATAAAGCAAGAGCAATCACTATGGCCCCGAGAAAGATTTCAATCTTAAAATTAGACTCTTCTTTCCATGCAGTTTTTATTCCGTTTATTGCAAATTCAAAACTTTTTATAAAACTTTTATTCATGATTAGTTTTTTAATTATACTATAAGAATAAATATCTCTAGCGTTATTTTTTTGACACACATGGTATTTTACGGTATATTTTCTCGAACAAAGTAATTATTATTGAATTTGACCACTATTCTCTTATAGATTGGTTTAAGGCGGGAAATGGATAAAAAACACTTAGTATTCAACGGAAATCTATTAATAATAGGGTTTGGTAGTATTGGCCAGGGAGTTTTACCTCTTATTCTTCGTCATGTTGAGATAGACACTAAAAAAATAAATATAATAACTGCTGACAAAAGGGGGATGGAAGTGGCCGAAAAATACGGAATTAATTTTATTTTAGAGCCAGTCACAAAAGAAAATTATTTATCTTTAATTTCAAAATATGTTGGAAAGGGAGATTTTATTTTAAATTTATCGGTTGACGTTTCTTCTGTTTCTTTAATTAAATATTGTAAAGAAAAAGATATTTTATATCTTGATACTTGTATTGAACCATGGGCTGGGACATATACAGATCCAGATTTCCCAATGGCAGAAAGGACAAATTATTCACTACGCGAAAGCGCTCGTGCTTTACGTTCGTCTGACGATGCCCCGACGGCCGTTGTTGCTCATGGAGCTAATCCAGGATTGATTTCTCATATGGCAAAAGAAGCCATTATTAATATCGCAAAAGACACAGGGGTGAAGTTTTCTTTTCCTAAAAACAAAAAAGAATGGGCTAGTCTTGCAAGAGATCTTGGTATTAAGGTAATGCACGTTGCTGAACGTGATACTCAAATATCAGCTATTCCTAAAAAGCGTGGTGAATTTGTGAATACGTGGTCAATTGATGGTTTTTATAGTGAAGGTAGTCAGCCGTCTGAAATTGGGTGGGGGACTCACGAAAAACATTTTCCTAAAAATGGGAAAAATCACGAGCGTGGTTGTAAGAGTGCTATATATTTGGAACAGCCGGGATTTTTAACCCGCGTTCGTTCGTGGACTCCACTTGAAGGTCCATATCATGGTTTTGCAATTACTCACAATGAATCGATTTCACTGGCTGATTATTTTACGGTTTTTGATGAAGTTAGTGGTAATCCAGTTTATAGACCAACTGTTCACTATGCTTATCACCCTTGCGATGGTGCAGTCCTATCTTTACACGAAGTTGCTGGTGATAATGGTGAACTTCAAAAAAAACACCGCCTTATTGTCGACGAGATTGTTGATGGCCTTGATGAGCTCGGTATTTTGGTTATGGGGCATAAAAAGAATGCGTATTGGTATGGCTCAAGACTTTCTGTAGACCAGGCGCGCAAGTTGATTCCACACAATAGTGCCACTAGTCTACAGGTGACAGCTTCTGTTTTAGCTGGTTTTATTTGGACTCTTGAAAACCCAAGAAGGGGAGTTGTTGATGCTGATGAAATGGACCATGAAAGAATACTGGAAATCGCTCGCCCTTATTTGGGTGAGGTTGTTGGAGAATATACCGATTGGACTCCTTTATATAAACGTAGCGCCGAAGAACTTCCTCTTTTTCCTCAAGATGTTGATGAAAGTGACCCATGGCAGTTTAAGAACTTCCAGGTAGTTTAAACTTTATTTAATCAAAGAGTTTTATAAGATATGGTTTTATGTCACGCTCTGCTTGGTCGTTGAAGTATTTATTTTCTTCGTGTAGTTTGGTTGCAAATTCAACTCCGATAAAACGCCAGTGCCATGGTTCAAAAACATAATATTTATTGTTTGCGGGGTAGGAGAGAGTAAAACCAAAACGGTGTGCGTTTTGGTTGAGCCACAAATAAGCCGGTGATTTATCAAAACCAACGAACATTACGCCGTTCTTTTTTGTTGTGAAGTCTATTGTTGAGCCGAGTTGGTGTTCGGAGTATCCTTGGTCTGCAGAAAACCGACTTGCCCCATTTGTTCCATAAAGAACAGAGTACTGTGATTTTAGAGCCGATTGTGTGCCGAACGATCGGTATCCAGAAACAACACTGATATCAATTCCATCAGCGCGGGCAGCGAGCACTAACATTTCAAGAAACGGCTTAACCTTGCTGTGAATTTGCTCTGGTTTTTCTTTACGGAATAAGAACGATGTGTCTATGAGCGATAATTCTGCAGGGATATAGTTTTCGTTTAGAAAGTATATTTTTGAGTATTTTTGTAAAAGTTCTGGGTCGGTGGAAGTGAGTTTTTTAAGGTTTGATACTGTTAGGTTTATGTCTTCTATTTCATTTTTATAATCAGTATTTCGCGTTTTAAGAACTGTTAAAAAATCGTTAAGGAAGATATTTTCATTGGTCGTGCTAGCAAGATGTGTTTCTAGTTTTCTGATATCTCCTTGCAGGCTTTGAGATGTTGCTTCAAATTGTTCTTTTGTTTGAGTTAGATTTTTATTAAGTGAATAGTATTTAATAACTCCGTATGAAAATATGGAGATGGTAATAATTATCGCAAGAACAATTTTAAATAAACTAAACGATATTTGGCGCTCAAAAAATTCTTTCATAAAAGCAATAATATTCTATCACGACTAACGGGGGTAATTTAGGTATATAGATTTTGAAATTTTAAATCTACGTGTAATATATGTGCTTGTGAGAAAAAGAAAATTTGAACCAGGTGAATATGATTTAGTGGTTAAGCGCTCGAAAACAGGGCTTGGCCTTTTTACTCTTACTCCCATAAAGAAAGGGTCTTGTATTATTGAATATGTTGGCCGGGAGATTTCTAAAGAAGAACAAATTAGTAGTAGGGGAAAGTATTTGTTTGAAATAAATTCTAAGAAAACGATTGATGGTAGCGCAAAAACTAATAAAGCTAGATATATAAATCATTCTTGTTTACCAAATTGTGAGGCTGAAATATGGAAAGCTCGTGTATTTATTATGGCTAAGAAAAACATCAAAGCAGGAGAAGAATTAAACTACGACTATGATAAGGAGTATTTTGATGCTTATATAAAAAAACACGGCTGTAGGTGTATAAAGTGTCATAAATAAAATGGGTTCAGTTTTAACCATCTACAAAAAGAAAGGGGAGACGCCTCTTCAGTCACTTTCTCGTTTAAGAAAAGAAAGGCCAGAATTAGAAAAAGAAATATTATCTTATGCGGGACGGCTTGACCCGCTTGCAGAAGGGTTGATGCTAGTACTTGTTGGGGATGCAAACAAGGAGAGAGAAAAATATTTGGGATTAGATAAAACATATATTGCGGAGATATTATTTGGTATATCAACCGATACACACGATTTACTTGGGCTGGTAAATGAAATTAAAGAAGGGTTGGTTGGTGGGGAAAAATTTAACGAAATGGCCAATACTTTTCTTGGAAAGTTTTCTCAAAAGTATCCAGCATTTTCTTCAAAAACGGTTGGAGGGGTGCAACTTCATGAATTGAGTAGGAAGGGGGAGGCTGTAGATATTCCTGAACACGAAGTTTCCTTAAATAAAATTACTGTAATTTCTCAGAGAAAAATTAAAAGCGGAGAGGTTCTTCAAAATACATTATTTTCAATTGGTTTAGTTTCTGGTGATTTTAGGCAAGATGAGATTAAAAACAAATGGGAATTATTACTAGAAAATAAAAATATTGAATTTGATTTGTTTGAGGTGGAACTACAGGTATCGTCTGGTTTTTACGTCAGGCAGTTTGCTTATGCTTTAGGCGAAAAATTAGGAGCACCGGCTTTGGCTTACTCAATTAAGAGGACAAGGGTTGGGGAGTGGTCCTAGAAAATAACTACTTTATTGTTTTAATATAATAAAAATTAAAATAGCTGTGTTTTCGTTTGAGTCTTTACATCGGGCCCTTGAGGTGTACGATGAAAACGGAGCTCTATTAAAAAAGGAGAATGTGTCATGGATAATAATATGGTTGTTCTCGCTAAGCCAGAAGATGTAAAAAAAGAAGCTAGTTTTCAGACGTTAAACGAAATGGGGTTTGTGCGCGCAGAGTCTCCAGAGCATCAGTGGTATCTGCTTTTGAGTGAAGCGTGCACAAAATCAAGGGTACCCGTTGACGAGATGGTCAGGGACTATCTCGCCACAATGCTCAACCGTTTTATGGGTCGGGCGGAACTTTTCGAGCAGTTGTCAGCTTTTGATTTTTACCAGTATGTTTTCGGTATATCAAAAATTGACCAAGTTTGTGTTCAAGATGTCGCTGACATGAGCTTGCAGTACGTAGCTTTTTTCCCGGAGAGGAGTCTTAATCGGCACGAGCCACGATCTCTTGAATACGTGGCCAACCTTGGCACCAGTTTGTATAAAGGGCTCGCCAAGTCTTCGGATGGGAAGGACGATTGGTTTAGCCGGGCCTTTCAGCTGATGTCGAAATCGTTTGGCAGCGCCGTTATCGTACTGAGGTCTGTTTGTCCGAGGTTTGTGGAACGGCAAGAAATTCTCCGAGAAAAATTTCATGCCGATGAAGTCTTGAATTTTCTTGGCTCTCAAGAAAGGAGTATGACCGCGAGGGCACTCAGAAACTTCAACTACATGTACTCTGATGAAGTTAAGACGCCTGTTTTCTGAACATTCATGGCAGGTATATTAATTAGCTAAATTAATAAACGCCTAGCAATCGGCGTTTATTTTTTTGTCTAGTAATAATTAAACTTTATTTTTTATCGCGCTTACAACACCGCTAATTACCATTAAGAGTCCGAGTCCTTGTGCGCCAGGGCTATCATCATATCCTCCATATACAAACATAAATATTCCAAATTCTACTGCGAGAAAGGAGTATAGTATTTTCCATTTATTCATATTAAACAGCTTTCAATTAATTAAACTTTTTATTTTGTTGAGTAAATAATGAATAACGGAGGCAAGAATCGTCCAATAGAGAATGAGATAGATACCAATAAATGGTGGTGGCGGATCATCACGCAAAAAATCATTAGAAAGCAATAAGGGACCTATTAGAAATACTTTTATAGGTAATATAATTTTTGAAACGTTATTTTTCCAGATTATTGGTGACGCCGTCTTCAGGAAAGAATCTGGGTGTTTAGGGAAACCTCGAAGGCCAGTAGACCCCAAAAGCGAAGTAGTAATAAAAAGAAAGGCAAACCCAAAAACGACGAAGAGAATAATAAATTTTTTTCTTGAGATATCCATATGTTGTGAATTGTACTCTTTCTTTTTGTTTTTAAAATTATTCGGAGACAGGTTTAGACACATTATTTATACAGGACCGAGGGTGGATAATATACTCAAAACCTTTAGTAGTTGTAACCAATCCAGAAAAAGAAAGCACCAATAAGGAAGATAATGCCTCCCCAAAGCACTTGACCACTTTTGAATATTTTAGCTTTTTTGTTCACACGACTAGGAAAGCAAACTTTTTCGATCCCCTTAAATAAGGTAATCCACCCTAAAATAGTGATAGCTACTCGCCAGTCGGCGACCCAAACATTGTGGGCAACAACGGTGGCTAAGCCCAATAAAAAGGTAATGTAACCCGTAGATACGGTAATAGTCTTGTCTTCTGTGTACTCGATAATTCTACCTAGTAATCTTGCGCTAATAGACATAACGCCGAGAATCATAAAAAGGCTTCCCCAAAATTTTGCTAAAAAAATTGTGATTTCCATCGTTAAATTATATCAAAATAAAGTCTTAACGTCAGAACATATCTAATAACAGGAGAAAGTGCAAATTTAAGCGTCCAGCTATGATCGGCTTGCCTTCATGCTTTTTCTAAACAAAAAGCCTAAAAGGATACCGGACACGATTAAGGTCAGCCAATTGATCGAAAATGCAGTAACTTCAAAGAGATACTCTCTGTTTGTTCCAAACTTGAATATAAAAAAAAGAAAAGAAAGAGCTGTTAAGATAAAGGAAGTTGCGAAAACCCATCGGATAGCTTTTTGTAGCCTGTCGCCGAAAAATACCGGCGCCATGAAAAGAAACGAAAGACTCATAAGCATAAAGGAGATTTCTTCCATGGCGATAAAGATGCCATGGGGGTTAAACTGGCTTAAAAGGGAGATACCGTCGACTTCGCCCCTTAAGAGAGATGGTTGTATCACCGATAACTGTAGAAAATAATCGACAGCGAATATCAGGGCAGAGCTGAAGGCAAAAAGCATTCCTAGGTGACTAAATATCTTTTTTTCAGGAGAAGAGCTGTGATGAATGCTCATCATCAAAACAAGATAGACCAATAACAGAAACGTTGCCGGATACATCCAAATAAAATCACTCGGGTAACGGGATGTCGTATCTAAAAACGGGTAAGAAAAACAGGAATTTTGGCACCAAGGCCCAGATAGTGGCTCAGTCATAAAAGCGATTGTAAACGCAACAAGAGTTACTATGGGCGTCAGGGTTGCGGAATAAAAACCCAAACAAGAAACACTTTTTGGAATTTGGTTATTCATAGTTTTATTATCTCAAATATATTGTGATATTTAAAGTTTTCATAAAATCTATTATGAAAAAAAGGGGGTAAAGATAGTACTTTCGAAGTTCCGAAGACAGGATTGGTCACGCATAAATCTCTACTGAGATTTTGCGCGGTCACAGATATTTTTCTGCTGAAAAATTCTGCGACCCCGGCTCGGCTCGTCAGCCTCCGCCTTTGAAATGCTTCACTTATCGCAATTAAGCCCGCCTCGCGCCGTCGCGCTCCGGCTTTCGAATCCTGTACGCAAGCAAATCTAGTTGCTTGCTCTCCGGAGCTTAAAAAACTAAAGCCCCCTATAAGGGGGGTCTAAAGTTTTTACAAGCTCCGGAGACAGGTTCGGTCAAGAACATTTTTCCGCTCCGTCGAGCAGAAAAATTTCTCGACCCTGATTTTGCGACCTGTTTTGCTAAACAGGTGCCCGCAAAATCTTTCGAATCCTGTCTCCGAAGGAAATAGTAAAGCCCCATTGCTTTCGCAGCAGGGCTAACTATTTCTGGCTCCGGAGACAGGATTCGAACCTGTGACCAATCGCTTAACAGGCGACCGCTCTACCGCTGAGCTACTCCGGAATATACATATCAGGAGTATCTCAGCGGGACCGCAGGTCACAGATATTTTTCTGCTGAAAAATTCTGCGACCCCGGCTCGGCTCGTCAGCCTCCGCCTTTGAAATGCTTTATTTATTCGCATTTCAACTACTCCGGAATGTGGCTAGTATGCTAACAAAAAAAACAGAAAATGAAAAGTTCACCTGTTACTTATCATGATATATACTATATTTCATGCTATATAAAGATTTTCTTAAAAATTTAGACAAGTGTCCATTTTGTGACGGGGGAGACAGTAGACATCTTTTAAAGACAGAAACTGCCTACTTAACTTATGCGTTAGCACCATATCATAAACACCATTTATTGATTGTGCCATTTAGGCACGAAGAGATTATTCTCGGGCTTACAGATAAAGAGGTTCTAGATATGGATTTTTTACAGGAAGAAGCGCTTAAGATTTTTAAAAAGTTGGGATATAAAAATATGTCTGTATTAGAACGAGAAGGAGATAATACTTCAAAATCAATTCCACATCTACATAGTCATGTTATTCCTGAAGTTAGAATCGGTGACTTGGACCATTATGGAAACGAAAGGAGGGTTATGTCTGAGTCGGAAATAAAAGAGGTTGTTGATGAAATTTTTTCAGTGCTTTAAAACACATAGATGTACTGCAAAGTTAAAGTAGTTCCAGGAGCCAAAAAAGAATCTTTTGTAAAAAAAAGTGAGGACCACTTTAATGTTTCGGTTAAGGAGAAAGCAGAGCAGAACTTGGCTAATAAGCGTGTTTTAGAGCTTGTCGCTGAGCATTTTAAGGTGCCTTATGGTAAGGTACGCCTTATTTCTGGGCATCATAGCCCCAGTAAAATATTTAGGGTGGACTACTAGCTTTTAGTAGTAATATTTTTTGCTATAATATTAATAGAGGTCATTTATTTATTAACAATTAATTTTTCTAATTATATGAAAATCAACACAATTAAGGCGACGAACACAGAATTAACACCAGCTATCGCGGAGTATGTTGAGAAGAAACTTTCTAGTTTAGAAAAAATTGTTGATAAAAATGATGAGAGCGCCGTGGTTTCAGTTGAGGTTGGTGTTAAGACAAAACACCACCAGCAAGGAGATATATTTTTTGCGGAAATAAATTTACATGTTTCGGGGGGCGATTTTTACGCCATGTCTGAAAGTTCAGATTTATATTCTGCTATCGATGAAGTGAAGGATGAAATTATTCGTGAGGTAAATTCTCACAGAAGTAAAAGAAGAAAGTTTTTAAGACGAGGGGAGGCCATGGTAAAAAACATAATGAAAGGTGTTGGTGAGCAATTTGGTAAAATTAGAAGATTTAGAAAATAGTAATTTAAAATATGAATAAAGAAACACTTGCCGTGTGGTTTGGATTTTTGGTGTTAATAGTAGGAATTGCTACCGCTGTTTATTTCGGTGCTATAAAAACTACAGTAAAAGGTGAAAAAACATCAACCACGGGAAACAACACTGCGGTAGGTGAACAAAATTTAGTTAATAATAATTCAACACAAAATACGATGGATAATACAAAAGCAACACAAGCAACAATAAAAACAAATTACGGCTCTATTGTTATTGAGTTTGATAATAAAGCTCCTAACACCGTGGCAAACTTTGCAAAATTAGCTTCGGAGAAATTTTATGACGGAATAAAGTTTCATCGCGTTATTAAGGGTTTTATGATTCAGGCCGGGGACCCATTTTCAAAAGACGACTCTCTTAAGAGCCAATGGGGAACAGGTGGTCCTGGGTATAAGTTTAATGATGAATTATCTGGAGAGGAGAAGTATCCAACAGGGACACTTGCAATGGCAAATGCTGGGCCAAATACAAACGGGAGTCAGTTTTTTATTGTGACCGCGCAACCGGAAGCACCATTGCCACCAAGCTATACAGTTTTTGGTCACGTTGTTTCTGGTATTGAAACAGCGATGAAGATTGAGGGCGTGCAAACCGAAGCAAGTGACAGGCCGGTTTCTCCTGTTGTTATTGAATCTATAGAAATTAAATAGTAGTAGAAAGTAGGATGTTGAAAGCCCGCAACGAGTGCGGGCTTTTGCATTAAGCAGGGTTGAGAAATTTTCAGGCCGGGGGCAACGGACGGAAATACTTCCGAATGTCGAGCCGGGCCTTGCCGATGTCGCTTTGCGCAAGGGCAGAGAGCAGTCGTTGTTGCCTTTCGTCGACAACGATATTCTCCATTTCGTGGATGGTTTCGATGAGCTCGAGAATCGGGATATTTTCGGGAATCGGAAGTTGCTCGTTGTTCGTCGCAAAGCCTTTCCCGATAGTGCTCAGGAAGCCGATAATCTGGACCCCGATGAATTCATCGGGCATTGTTCCGTTACGCCCGTTCACCGTGTGAATCCGAACTTTCCCGGAAATTTCGATTTCCTCGTCAATCCTGCCACGTGCGCTGTTTACCATGACGAGAATGTCGTCTCCGCCGTGTTGTCCGCCCTGGTCATCAATTCGCGGGGTGATATACGTCCCAACGATGAGGATCCGTTCGTTAATCAAGCCTTCTTTGGGTACCCTGACGTTTACTTCTATCGTCGGGGGAAGCTCCCGTTGCACGAGCGGGGAAACTGGACGGAGTTTCTCGGTTGATTCCTGTGCTACTTGGGCGTTTGCCCTGGTTGCTTTCATTTTTTCTCTCCTGCTATTTTGTTGAAGGGAACTGCTTTTTTTATTCTAGCACAGCACCGCCACGTAGGAAATCGCCATAAGGCATTGTTTTACCACCTTCAGGTAAAACCTCTTTTATTTCAAATCTATTATCAATAAATTCCGCTTTTTTGATTGCAACTCTTATTCTTTTTCCATGCCTTAACGCAAAAAAATAAGTTCCCGGCCATGGGTCTAGGGCCAAATATTTTAAATAGTTTTTGTATGTATCGTCGTTTTGTAAACTAACTAACCCATCTTCTTTTGTAATTTTTTTAGTAAAAGTTGCTTCATCGTGTTTTTGATCTTTTGGCTCGATTTCTTTTGTAATCCAGTTTGGAATAACCTCAGAAAGTAATTTTCCTCCACTGCGCGCAAGCATCTCTAAGAGTTTTGGAGCGCTCGGCATTTTTTCGATATTTAATTTTTGTTGTGCGATGATTGGGCCGTGATCCATCTCTTCGTCAACAAGCATAATTGTGACGCCAATTTCTTTTTCATCGTTCATTATTTGTGACTGGATAGGGGAGGCTCCTCTGTATTTTGGTAAAAGAGAAGGATGAACATTAAGTGTTCCATGTGATGGAATCTTTAAAATTTCTTTAGGAATTATTTTTCCATAGGCGGCAACGACGAACAGTTCACAAGAATTAGATTTTAATTCTGCAATAAAAGCATTATCAAGTTTTACCGGTTGAATGAAAGGGATTCCGTTTTCTTTTGCCCAAACTTTTATCGGAGGGGGAGTTAAAAGAAGACCGCGACCTTGTGGCTTATCTGGCGCGGTGACTATAAGTGCCGGCTTTATTCCTGAACGAAGAAGTTCTTCTAAAACAAATACCGCAAACTGCGGTGTTCCAAAAAAAACAAAAGGAGTATTATTCGTTGTCTTCATAATTATCTTCGTCTTCTCGGTGGAGTTCTTTTAAGTCTCTCGCGTTATCTATAAACAAAATTCCGTCCAAGTGATCAGTTTCATGCTGAAATATTTCTGCAAGAAGCCCGCTTCCTATTTGGGTGAAGATTTTCCCTGTTTCATCTTGGGCTTTAACAGTTATCTTTTCACTACGTTTTATTTTTCCGTATATATGGCGAACAGAAAGACATCCTTCTAGAAGCTCCTTTTCTTTCTTTGAGCGCTTTATTATTTGTGGGTTTATATATGTTTTGTCTGGGTAGAGCCTTTGGTCCATAATTTTTTCTACATCCTCTTCTTTTTTGAGCGCATAAACTCTTCCAGCTACAACAAAAATACGGAGAGATTCTCCGATTTGAGGTGCCGCGATAGCAACACCATCAGGCTCTTTGGAAAGTGCTATCTTCATGTCGGATATTACTTTCTTTATTTTTTTTGAATCAATTTCGGCGGTTGGAACTTCTTTAGCTAAAGCCCTTAAGACTGGTTCGCCGTTTTGGACTATCTTTTTAGACATCTTTTAATTATACGTATGATTTTGGAAAAGGCGACAGATATCTTTAATACAGTTTTTACAAAATTGTTTCAGGGTCAACCTCTATGTCAAATTGTGGCGGGAGGGCTTTTAATCTTTCTATAAGTGGAAGTCGTGGCCATTGTTTAGGTTCAAAGGAAAGTAAACCATGTAAACGATATTCTTTTTTAACTTCTTGAATGAAGGCGGGGAAGATAGGAAAGGTATCAACTCGAAGATAGTTGTGTAGACGATTCATTTCGCGGACAGCATCTTCTTTTTTTCCGCGGTATGTAATTTTGAGAAGTTTGGCAAATGGTGGGTATCCAAATTTCTTACGTTCTTCAAGTTCTCTGCGGTAAAAACCAATCAAATCACCCTTTGAAACATCAGTTAAAAGCGCGCGATCCACATCTCTCGTTTGAATTAGGAGTAATCTTCTTGCTCTGGTTTTTAAATAAGAAAGCGTTTGAAATATTTTTTCTTCAATACGGAAGTCGGGAATGGTAAACAACGAATCAATACCAACAACAGCAACACAGTCAATTTCTTCCGTGAGATACGGCAAAGCAAGTTCGGTTCCGATAAGTAATGTTGCTTTTGAGCCGTAAAATTCTTTAATTGCCTTAGCAATAGATTTTCTAGTTTTGGCGACGTCGCTATCAAGTCTTACTATGTTTAATCTTGGGAATTTTTTTTCAAGCTCACTTTCAATACGCCCGCTTCCAATCCCAAGTGGTTTCATTCGCCAGCTTCCACATGCGCGACAAAGGTCTTCTGTTTGTTTTCCTAAAATAATTTTTTTTCCACACTGATGACAGAGATAAAAACGAATCAACCCCTCCTCGTGTAAAACCATTGGGCTTGTGCAATGGCTACACATTAGCGTTTCTCCGCAATCCTCACATACCGTGACAGGGGCGAGTCCGCGACGTCCAGCGAAAACAAAAATATTCCCGTTACGCTTTATTGTTTCGTTTATTTCAGAAACCAACCGTTCGCTTATAATCGGATATACCTTTTTTACAGAAGCTTTTTCAGCCTCTTTTTTCATATCAACGATTATTGTTTCTGCTTGCGCACGAAGCCTCAATTTTACTGGGCGCCACTCGGGAAACTCGTGTTCATCGTGGCGATAAAGAGTTTCTGTACGAAGTATTGTGTCTCCAAAAATAAGACGAGCTCCACTTTTTTTTGCTAAAAATTCTGTAAAGGCGCGAGCATCAACGTGTGGTCGGCCGATTCTTCTGTACGCGCCACTGGATTCTTTTTCTATAATAAAAGTAGATATATCGTTTCTTGGTACCGATAGAAAAGTGCTTGTTCCGATAATTAAAATTGGATGTGTTTCTGACGCAATCCTTTGCCAACGAGCGATAGTTTCTTTTTTTGATAACTCGCTGTGTAAGGTGACAACATAATTTTCAATTCCCTTAGCGAGTAGTGCAGTATATCTTTCCACGTCTTCTATCGTTGGTAGGCATAAAAAAAGAGAAGAGCCACGAGCAAACTCTTCGCGAAATAAACTACGATAGGCAACAAGGCGTTCTTCTTCATCAGACTGGAAAACAAACTGTTCGGGAGTGGATGCTCGTTCTTTTTTTGGAACAGATATTATTTCCGACGCGGTGGCGCTCTCTTCAATAACAGCCCTCGGTGAAAATATTTCGATAATTGCTCCAGCCGGCGCCGCAAAATACAAAGAAGCTTCATCTACAGCACTAATAAAAGCTGAAGAGAAAAGTTGTCGTGGTTTACCATTTTCTATTTTTTTAATAGCAAAAGAAGCAGCTTTAATTTTTGCTTTACTATCCTCCGCGCTTTCAATCGAAACAACGAGTGCAGGAATACTTCTTCCTCGAAGTGGAACATTTACCACCGAACCTAGGGGTAGGTTTTCCATTGAAAAATAAGATAAGTGTTCTTTGAAAACACTTTTACCTATAGGCATAACGGTCACGAGGTTAATCTGCATATTTTTTAGTATATCAAAAACCACCAAAAATCGTTTTTAATGCCCGATTTGTTAACCAAACAAAAACAAAGTAAGATGGTGCCATGAAAGAAGTTTTTCTAATTAAAGGTTTGGCTGGGGCGAGAAAATTGAAAGGAGAAATTGCTGTTAAGGGCGCAAAAAATGCAGCCTTAAAAGCAATGGCTGCTGCTATTCTTTTTGGAGATAAGCTCGTAATGAAAAATGTCCCAGAAATTGAGGATGTGAATAGAATGGGTGATTTGTTGGTAGATTTAGGGGCAATCATAGAATATAAAGGGAAAGGTGTTTTAGAAATTTCTACAGAAGAAATGTATGACGGAAAAATGTCTGTTGAAATCGCAAAACGACTTCGTGCCTCGATAGTTTTAACCGGGCCTCTCCTTGCTCGTTTTGGAACAGTGCATTTTCCTCACCCAGGTGGATGTGTTATAGGCGCTCGTCCGATAGATTTATTTTTGGAAGGGTTTAAAAAAATGGGTGCGACGGTAGCTGTCTCTGGAGATAAAGGAAAAGCTCATTATGTTATTTCGGCAAAAGGTGGAAAACTTCGCGGGGCTGAATTATTTTTCAGAAATCAGAGTGTTACGGGGACAGAGACTTTCATGATGGCTGGAGTTTTAGCGGAGGGAGAAACAGTTATTAAAAATGCCGCACTTGAGCCGGAGATTGAAGCTTTGGCAGAATTTTTGAATAGTTGTGGTGCAAAAATACGAGGAGCTGGCACACCAACAATCACTATCACAGGGACTTCAATGTTGAAAAGCAAAGGCAAGGCTTATGTTACAACCCCAGACAGAATTGAAGCTGGTAGCTTTTTGGTCATCGCAGCTCTTTTGGCTAAAGATGTCACAATCACAAATTGCGAACCAAAACACTTGGAGTCTTTGATTGAATCACTTCAATATTCCGGCGTGCCTGTTAAGGTTGGGAAAAATACAATATCAGTAAAGATTGATCCTAAAAAGAAAATCACATTAAACGCCGTTGATATAAAAACCCATGAGTATCCAGGATTTCCTACAGATTTGCAGGCACCAATGGTTGTTTATTTAACACAGACAAAAGGGGATAGTTTGGTTTTTGAAACAATCTTTGAAGGCCGACTTAATTATGTTGAATGGCTTAATCGCATGGGGGCTGAAATTACAATGTTTGACCCACATCGCGTAAAAATATCAGGGCCAACAAAACTCAACTCAAAAGAACTTGAAAGTCCTGATCTTCGAGCTGGTCTTGCCTTTGTTATTGCGGGTATTGTTGCTAAAGGGGATTCTGTTATCCATAATGTCTATAACATTGATAGAGGGTATGAGAAGGTAGAAGAACGCCTAAGAGCAATCGGTGTTTCTATTGAGAGAGCTTATGTAGCCGATACAGATATTGCTTAAACATAAAAATGTCATTTTTTACAAAAAAATTAGGAATAGATTTAGGGACAGCAAACACTCTTGTGTATCTTCCTGGTAAAGGGATTGTTTTGAATGAACCATCAGTTGTTGCTGTCTCGGAACAGGAAAATAAAATTTTAGCTGTTGGTATTGAAGCAAAAGAAATGATTGGTAAAACACCAGACAGTATTATTGCTTATCGTCCAATGAGAGATGGTGTTATCGCTGATTATCGTGTGACCGAAGCAATGCTTCGTTATTATATCGGCAAAGCAATGGGGCGTTTTAGTATTTTTAAACCAGAGGTGATGGTCTCTGTTCCAGCAGGGGTGACATCAACAGAACGCCGTGCGGTTGTTGAGGCAGCGATTAAGGCTGGGGCAAAAAATGCCTACGTTGTTAAGGAGCCGATCCTTGCCGCCATTGGTGCAGGAATTCCTATTCATGAACCAAGGGGTCATATGATTGTTGACATTGGTGGTGGCACAACAGACGTTGCAGTTATTTCTCTTGGCGGAATTGTTGCTTCAAACTCTGTTAAATGCGCAGGGAATCGTATTGATTCTGCTATAACTGATTACATAAAAAAGACATTTAATTTGGCGATTGGAGATAAGACCGCAGAAGATATAAAGATTCAAATTGGTTCAGCAACACCGATGGACGAAGAATTAACCATGACAATAAAGGGACGAGATTTTATCGCTGGGTTGCCACGTACTGCTCAAATTTCTACCAACGAAATTGTTAAGGCAATTGATAAAGAATTAAGGCAGATGGTGAAGGCGATTAAAGATGTTCTTCAAGACACACCGCCAGAACTTTCAGCGGACATTATAGACAACGGTATTATTATGACCGGAGGAACTTCTATGCTTCGCAACTTTCCAGAACTCGTTTTTCGTCGCACCGGAGTTAAGGCGATGATGGCCGAAGACCCTTTGTATTGCGTGGCAAAAGGAACAGGTATCGCACTTGAGCATTTGGATGTTTACAAAAAATCGATAATCGCGAAGCGATGATTTAAAAAGAATTTTCTTTTTTCCGCTTTTTATTTTTTAAAAACATTGCGCAGTGCGGCGGCACGAGCATAGCAATTCGCCAGCAGGCGAATATGCGCGTTTTTAAAAGATAAAAAGCTATTTATATAAATATGAAATCTATATTTCAAGAATTTAAGAAAACAGGGAACATACACCACGCTTATCTAATTGAGGGCGAAGAGGAAAGCGCTTTATCTGAACTTATTCTGGAAATCGAAAATAGTTTTGGAATTGTTAGTTTGGGTAATCCGGATTTTTTCATTGCTCATTATGAGACGCTTGGTATCGATGAGAGTAGGGAATTGAAGCGTAAGCAATCAGAAAAAACATTTGGAGGTGAACGTAAAATATTCGTGGTTTCAGCAGGAGCCTTTACAAGAGAGGCGCAGAATTCACTACTTAAGGTTTTTGAAGAACCAACAGAGATGACTCATTTTTTTGTTGTTATTAAGGATGCGAGAACTATTCTTCCAACTTTACGTTCAAGAATGGTTATTGTTTCAAAAAATAAAAATGATTTTTATGAAGATACCGAGATGGGGGAGATTGTCGAAAAGTTTTTGAAAAGCGAACCAACTTCGCGTTTACAAATGCCATTTATAAAAAAACTTATCACTGATAAAGATCGCGAGAAGACTGTTGTTTTTATAGATAATCTCCAAGTTGCCCTTGGTAGAAAAATAAACGAAAGAGTGATATCAAAAGAAGAAGTGGCTACTCTTGAAACAATAATAAAATTACGTGGTTATTTAAACGACCGTTCACCTTCAATAAAAATGATTGTTGAATATTTAGCGATTACGGTTTAGTTAAGTATTTTATTTTTTTAGTTTAAACACCACAAAATACCATTAAAAAACATTGCGTAGTGCGGCGGCACGAGCATAGTAAATTTTCAGCAGAAAATTATACGTGTTTTTTAATGGTATTTTAAAAAATATTTGAAAACAAAAACAAAAAAAGAAACCTTTTTACTTTCTTAAAAATACCTTATACTACAGCTCAACATGGCATACAGTTTTCAGCAATTTAAAGATGAATTAAAGAAAGTAGATGAGTGGTTACTTCACGAGTTTGCATCTCTTCATACTGGACGCGCCAACCCCGCAATTTTGGACGGTGTTTTGGTTGAAGCATATGGAGCAAGAACGCCTATTGAACATGTGGCGACCGTATCTGTCGAAGATCCTCGCACACTTCGTATTTCTCCTTGGGACAAAACCCATGTGAAGGAAGTTGAGCGTGCGATTGCTTCTGCAAATTTAGGTCTTTCTGTTTCAACAGACGACGAAGGACTTCGTGTGTCGTTTCCTCAACTTTCTTCGGAGCGTCGAGAAATGCTTGTTAAATTATCAAAAAGCAAATTAGAAGAAGCCCGTATTTCTGTGAGAACAGAAAGAGAAAAAGTTTGGGCTGATATTCAGGCGCAAGAGAAAGATGGTTTGATCACAGAAGATGAAAAATTTAGATATAAAGATGAACTTCAAAAATTAGTTGATGAAGCAAATTCTCGTTTATTAGAATTTACAGAAAGAAAAGAAAAAGATATTTTGAATTAATACATGTCTATCCTTCTTTTTCTAATAATTTTATTTGTTCTCATCTTAGTTCATGAGTTTGGACATTTTATAACAGCAAAATGGGCAAAAATTCGTGTTGATGAATTTGCTATTGGTTTTCCTCCAAAGGTTTTTTCTTGGAAAAGAGGAGAGACTCAATATAGTTTAAATTTATTGCCATTTGGTGGTTTTGTTAAAATTTTTGGCGAGAATCCAGCAGAAACAGAAGAAGAAAAAAAGGCAGAAAATGGAGATCTTTCTCGAGGTTTTGGAGCGCAACCAAAATGGGTTCAGGCCAGTGTCTTACTTGCCGGAATATTTTTTAACGCTCTTTTGGCGTGGGTTCTTTTTTCAGCTAGTTATATGATTGGGTTACCAACTTCTTCGCAATCAATATTTGCGGAAGGTTTGCGAGATACAAAATTAGTGGTACTTGATGTTTCAAACGGCTCACCGGCTAGCATTGCGGGGATTGAAGCGGGAGATCAGATTGTGTCTGTTTCTTCGCAATCAGAAAATATAAAAGGATTAAAACCAGAATTTTTTCGAAGCTTTGTTCAAGACCACAAAGGGGATGCTATTGATATAGCCTATGTTCGAAACGGAGAGACAAGGAATGTTTTAATAACCCCTGCTTCAATTCCTGGGGCTGGTTACGCCGTTGGCGTTGTTATTGATGAAATTGGAGTTATAAAACTTTCACCAGTTGAGGCAATCTGGCAAGGTCTTAAAACCACCGGCTCACTTTCTTACCTTACTGTGAGTTCTTTGGTTGATTTGCTTTCCGGAATGTTTAACGGAAAATCTGAAATATCTTCACTCACTGGTCCTGTTGGAATTGTTGGGATGGTGGGGGAGGCAAGCAAGTTCGGTTTTGCTTATCTGCTTTCTTTTACCGCCTTGATTTCTGTTAATCTTGCGGTTTTAAACTTACTACCATTTCCAGCGCTTGATGGTGGAAGATTTCTTTTTGTAATTATTGAAAGTATAAAAGGCTCACCAATAAAACCAGTTATCGCCAATACATTTAATTTAATTGGTTTTGCGATTTTGATTATTTTGATGCTCGTCGTGACATATCACGATATTGCACGGTTGTTTGGATAAAATGAATAAATAGGTAAATGAAGAAAGCCGGCCACGAGAGTGGTCGGCTTTGGTTTTGGGTCGCCGTTTGGTCACGTGAAAATTTCACGTGGCTTCGGTTGAATCTCGTGGCAACTCGTCGTTATCGCGGATGAACGCGCGACTGTACTTCTCTTCCGTTGCGTGGGAGGTCAGAACGTGCGCCCATAGCGCCCCCACCCAGAAGGCGGCAATGCCGGCGAAAATTACTGCTTTGGTTAGACGCTCGTTTTCCGAGACGCCGGGGAGGTCGATGCCGGTGTTTGCTGCAAAAGCGGTAACCGCCATCATCAGCAAAAACGCGATAATACCAAATTTTTTCATTTCGGTTCTCCTTTACTGGGTTTATGTTGAAAATTTAATACTACAAATTCTTTGCTTAGAGTACACCATTTATTCGGTTTTGTCAATTTTTTCTTTTTCTTAAAAAAATAGTGTAAGATAGCACTATGTTGCAATCAAAACTCTTTACAAAAACACGCAAAGAGGCGCCAGCTGATGAGGTGTCTAAAAATGCAGAGTTCCTTATTAGAGCCGGTTTTGTCGATAAATTACAAGCTGGTGTTTATACCTATTTACCACTTGGTTTACGTGTCTTAAAAAAGATTGAAAATATAATCCGCGAGGAAATGAACAAGGCGGAAGGTGTTGAGATTTTGATGCCGTCACTTCACCCAAAAGAAAATTGGGAGACAACTGGTCGCTGGGAAACAATGGATGATCTTTATAAAGTGTCTGACACTTCTGGTCGTGAAAACGCGCTTGGTCCTACACATGAGGAGGTGGTTGTTCCGCTCGCAAAGAAATTTATTTCTTCATATCGAGATCTTCCTGTTTATATTTATCAAATTCAAAATAAATTTAGAATGGAGCTTCGTGCTAAGTCAGGTATTTTACGCGGAAGAGAATTTATTATGAAAGATTTGTATTCTTTTCATACAGACGAAGAGGATTTAAAAAAATATTATGAGGTGATGAAAACTGCCTACGCAAATATTTTTAAGCGTGCAGGCATTGGGATAAATACATATTTAACCTTTGCTTCAGGTGGAAGTTTCTCTAAATATTCTCATGAATTCCAGGCTGTTTCAGGGGCCGGAGAAGATACAATTCATATTTGTGATAAATGTCGCATAGCGGTGAACGAAGAGATTATTTCCGACCAAAGCACATGTCCGGAATGTGGTGCTGATGACTTAAGAAAAGAAAAAGCAATTGAAGTTGGAAATATTTTTGAACTCAAAACAAAATACTCTAAGCCATTTAATCTCACATACAAAGATGAAGCAGGGGAGGATAAAGATGTGATTATGGGTTGTTATGGAATTGGTCTCGGAAGATTGATGGGAACAGTTGTTGAAATTCTCTCCGATGAACGCGGAATGGTTTGGCCAGAAGAAATAGCGCCGTTTAAGGTTCATCTCTTAGAACTTAGTAGCGATGACAAAGAGGTTTCAAAGAAGGCGAGTGAGGTTTATGAAATACTAAACAAGGCTGGGGTTGAGACTTTACACGACGACCGTACCGATAAAACTGCGGGAGAAAAGTTTGCTGACGCAGACTTAATAGGTATCCCGTATCGCGTGCTTGTGTCGGATAAAAGTTTGAAGGCAGGTGGTGTTGAAATAAAGAAACGCACAGAGAAAGAATCAAGAATTGTTTCGGTTGATGAATTAATGACTGAATTTACCCCAAATAAATAAATGAAACCATTCGATAAAATATACTCAGTTTTTTCAAACGATATTGGTATCGATCTTGGAACAGCGAATACACTTGTCTACTTAAAAGGACATGGGATTGTTATCAACGAGCCATCGGTTGTTGCTGTTAACCAAAAAACAGGGCAGGTGGTAGCTGTTGGGGCTGAGGCGAAACAAATGCTCGGACGCACACCAGGTCATATTAAGGCGATTAGACCACTTGTTGATGGCGTTATTTCTGATTTTGAGGTAACAGAAGAAATGATTGCTTACCTCATTAATAAAGCCGACCGTATTGCCAAAAAACCAATTCGTCCACGTGTTGTTGTTGGCGTGCCGTCTGGAATTACAAACGTTGAAATTCGTGCGGTTTATGACGCTACAAAGAACGCTGGCGCTCGTGAAGTACATATTGTTGAAGAGCCTATGGCTGCAGCCATTGGGATTCGTATGCCGATAAAAGACCCTGTTGGTTCAATGGTTATAGATATTGGTGGTGGTACAACCGACATAGCGGTTATTTCTCTTGGTGGAATTGTTGCTTCAAAGAATTTAAAAATAGCCGGCGACAGATTAAACGAAGATATTATTTCTTATCTTCGAGATGAATTTAAAATTTTAATTGGAGAAAAAACAGCCGAAGGTGTGAAGATTGCGATTGGTTCTGTTTTTGATGTCGGTAGTTCTATTGAAACTTCCATAAAAGGACGTGATTTAATAACAGGATTGCCTCGAGAAGTTATTGTTACTGACGCAGATATAAGAGAGGCAATTTCAGCATCAATTGGAAATCTTTTGGATTCAGTTAAGGAGGTGCTTGAGCGAACACCGCCTGAAATAACATCAGACATAATGAATCGCGGTATTGTTTTGGTTGGTGGTGGCGCACTCATTCAAGGGCTTGCTCCATATCTTAATAATGTTTTAAAAATTCCAGTTTATATAGCAGAAGACCCGCTTTCAGCGGTAGCTCGTGGAACAGGTATTATTTTGGAAGATATCGAAAATCACCGTGATATCCTTATTGAAAACCAAGATGATTTACCACCGAGATAAAAAGAAAAGTTTTTTAAAGAGTACAATTTTATTATTTGTGCTAGTCCTTGTTGTGATCGTTGGTATTTACGAGAGGGATTTTATTGCACGCCTTGGAAACAGTACACAAAACTCTTTAGCCCTTGTCTCTGAGAGTAAGGATAATTTTGGCAATTTCTTCGCTTCTTTTTGGTCGGCGTTACATTCAAAACGCTCTCTTTCAGAAGAAAACGGGCGATTGAAAGCAGAGCATGTTAGTTTTGAGGCCCTTGCTTTGGAAAGAGATAGACTTATTCAGGAAAATACAGAACTCAAAGAAATTTTAGGAAGAAAGACAGAAAAAAGTTCAATACTCGCTGCGATAATAGCTAAGCCGAATCGTTCTCCATATGACACGATTGTTCTTGATGTTGGTATTGAAAATGGGGTTGAAAATGGAGATCGTGTTTTAACCTATGGCGGGACAGTTATAGGCGAGGTTGCTTATGCAGGAGATATGACATCAAAGGTTGAATTATTCTCTTCTCCTGGGAAAATAACAGAAGGCTTAATCGTGGGAGGGAGTATAAATGTTTCTTTGCGTGGGATGGGTAACGGCAATTTTGAAGCAACTCTTCCTCGTGATGTAGATGTTCCAATTGGGGCACAAGTTATTTCTCTTGGTCTTAATCCTTTTTTGATTGCTATTGTTGGAGCTGTCGTCAATGACCCACGAGACCCGTTTGAAACAATTCTTCTTACGACACCGTTTAATATGCAAGAGTTAAAGCTTGTTGAGGTTTTGAATAATTAACATGAAAAATGAAAACCCTTTATCTCTTACTATTGGATTAAGAATATTTGGGTTTTTTGTGATTTTGTCTTCGGTGTTTTTTGCTCCATGGTGGCTTAGTTTTATTTTATATATCATTATGCTTTTTTTGTTTGAAAATTTTTATGAAGGAATTTTTGCACTTTTGTTGATAGACTTGTTGTACGGTATCCCCGAGATTAAATTCTATAATTTTCCATTGGTCTCAACACTCTTTGCGGTAATTTTTTATTATTCTATTTCTAAACTTAAACGCTACTTGTCTTTCTATTAATTTATAAAAAATGATATATAGGCGCCATAAAATAAAACCAATATCTTCAAAAGATTTCGATTTAGACGAAGTTTTTCTTGATTCGGCGAATATGCCTGGGTTTGATACCAACCACATGGAAGGGCGCATAGAGAGACCAATTTCTCGAACAAGTATTTTTATGATAGGTAGTTTTTTTGCTCTTATTGCTGCGATTTTTATTGGTCGTGTTTGGTGGTTCCAAGTTGCTATGGGTGAAGAGTACGTGAGGATAAGTGAGCGTAATCACCTCAAACACATCCCAATTTTTTCAGTTCGCGGAGTTATCTACGACAGAAACAAAAAAGAGTTGGCATGGAATACAATCAACGAAAAGGATAATTTCCCGAAGAGAAGTTATTCTGAGGCTTTAGGGATAGCGCATCTTCTTGGTTATGTGAGCCACCCGAAGGTTGATTCCAGCGGTAATTTTTGGCAAACAGAAGTAACAGGAAAGGAAGGCGCTGAAAAAGAGTTTGATGAGATATTGCGCGGTGAAAATGGTGTGCGTCTAGTCGAGGCAGATGTGATGGGTGAATTAAAATCGGAAATTTCCCAAAGGCCACCGGTTGATGGCGATAATGTCGTGCTTTCTATAGACTCGCGTGTTTCTTCTAAGCTTTACGAAACAATGGAAGCCCTTTCAAAACAAGTTGGTTTTACGGGTGGGGCTGGTGTAATCATTGATGTTAATAACGGAGAAATATTAGCGCTTTCAAGTTATCCAGAATATAGCTCACAGGTTCTTTCAAATGGGGATCAATCAAAAATAATAAATGCGCTTCTTTTAAATAAAAATAAACCGTTTTTAAATCGTGTGACTTCTGGTTTATATACGCCCGGTTCAACAGTAAAACCTTTTCTTGCGGCAGGGGCACTTGAAAATAAAATAATAGATCCGAATAAACAAATATACTCCTCTGGTTTAATTTCTATTCCAAACCCATATTTTCCAGACAAGCCATCTATTTTTAGGGATTGGAGAGTAAATGGCTGGACCGATGTTAGACGCGCACTAGCTGTTTCTAGTGACGTTTATTTTTACGCGATTGGTGGCGGTTACGCAGATCAGAAAGGCCTAGGAATTAAAGAGATTGAAAAAATAATGAGGATGTTTGGTTTTGGTGAGAAAATTGGTATTGATTTTGCAACAGAAGTTTCAGGCACTATCCCAAGCCCAGAATGGAAAGCAAAAAATTTCGCAGATGGTAAATGGCTTTTGGGTGACACGTACCACACCTCAATTGGGCAGTATGGAACACAGGTTTCTCCGCTTCAGCTTGCACGAGCAACGGCTGCTGTCGCAAACGGCGGAACACTTTATATTCCTCATATAAAAATGGGGGAAGAAAATTTACCATCAACCACAATTCCAATTTCAGCAGAGAATTTTAAAATTATTCGAGAGGGGATGAAGATGGCGGTTGATGATGGAACAGCAAAAGGTCTCCAGATTAGTGGTGTTTCTGTTGGAGCAAAGACAGGGACAGCAGAACTCGGAGCAAGGAAAGAATTTGTTAATGCTTGGATTATGGGATTTTTTCCATACGAAAAACCACGTTATGCTTTTGTGGTGGTCATGGAAAAAGGACCCCATAACAACACCGTTGGTGGTCTTTATGTAATGCGCCAAGTTCTTGAATGGATGGTGGTAAATACGCCGGAATATCTTAATTTAGGCGATTAGTCTGACTAATAAAATAAAGGGTTAATTTTGCTAAATACGCCCGTTTATTCTCTAACTTACTGTCTGTTGCTTTTGGGTCTTTATTTCGCTACAATAGTCGCCACACAAAATTATGGAATATCAATTAAGTAAACAAAAAATTGACGAATTAGGAAAAGAAGTTGCCTTCTTGAAGGGGACTCGACGTAAAGAAATTGCGGAACAATTGGAGTACGCGAAGTCTTTAGGTGACCTTTCAGAAAATGCTGAATATCTTCAAGCTCGTGAAGATCAAGCAAAAACAGAAGAGAGAATAGCTCAAATAGAAGAGATATTAAAATCAGCCGTTGTTATTGAAAAACACCACAGTAATATGGTTGAGGTTGGTTCTACTGTTGTTGTTAAAAAATCCGGAAGTTCTACTACCCAGAAATACGAAGTTGTTGGCTCAGAAGAGGCGGATATGTCGCAGGGAAAAATCTCAAACATGTCACCACTTGGTGTTGCTCTATTTGGAAAGAAAAAAGGAGAAGTTGTTAAGTTTAAAACTCCATCTGGTTCTACAGAATACGAGATTGTTGATATTGAATAAACTCTTCTTTTTTAAGTACGATTAAAAAAAATACGTATAATTTTCAACTGAAAATTATACGTATTTTTTTGAAGGTATTTTAAAAAAGGTTATGATTTTCACTTTTTTTATAAAAACTGTATAATTTGCCAATTATGGCTTCACTTGAAGAAATTAGAAACGAACGCCTCAGAAAACTTTCTATCCTAAAAACGATGGGGGTGGCACCTTATCCAATTGTTTCAAATTCCGATGCAACATTATTTGAAGCGGTAGCTCAATTTGCAAAACTATCTAAACGCAAAAAACCACTTTCTCTTGTTGGGCGAGTTATGTCTTTGCGTGGGCAAGGGGCACTCGTATTTTTTGATTTAAACGACGGCACGGGGTTATTCCAAGGGCTTCTTAAAAAGGGGGAAATTGAGGACGCTGCATTCGAACTTTTTAAAGATGCTATCGACATCGGAGATTTCATTGAAGTTTCTGGAAAACTGTTTGTCACCAAACGAAAAGAAAAGACGATTCTTGTCACAAATTGGAGAATGCTTTCAAAGAGTTTGCGCCCATTGCCAGATAAATGGCATGGACTACAAGATGTAGAAGAAAGATTTCGTAGGCGATATCTCGACACATTAATGTCGACAGAAGTTCGCGACAGATTTTTGGTTCGCTCTGCCGTAATAAATGAAATACGCGTTACCCTCACTGAAAACGGTTTTTTGGAAGTTGAAACTCCGCTTCTGCAACCACTAGCAGGTGGAGCGACTGCGCTACCGTTTTTAACTCATCACAACGCTCTTGATATAGATTTGTTTTTACGTATTGCGCCAGAGTTATATTTGAAACAGCTTTTGGTTGGAGGATTCAGAAAGGTCTTTGAGCTCGGACGAAACTTTAGGAATGAAGGAATAGATGTGACTCATAATCCAGAGTTTACGATGCTTGAGTTTTATGAAGCATATAGTGATGCGAAGAAAGCTATGAAGTTTGTGGAAGCGCTTGTGAGGCGTGTGGCTAAAAAGGTAGCCAAGAAAGGTCAGGTCCCACACGGGGAAGAGGTAATTGATTTTGGAAAACCATTTAGCGTTATTTCTTATACTGACTTATTAAAAAGATATGCGCTCATCCCAGATTTAATAAAGGTAACTAAAGAAGAACTTGTTGTAAAAGCAAAGCAGCTTGGTATCGACGTTGCGCCACACGATGCGAAAGAAAAAATTATAGATAATATCTATAAGAAAACTTGTCGACCAAAACTTATCCAACCAACTTTTATTGTTGATTACCCTGTAGAGTTTTCTCCTTTTGCAAAAAGAAAAGAAGATGATCAGAATTTTATTGATAGATTCCAACTTGTTGTTGGCGGTTTTGAAGTTGTTAACGCCTTTTCAGAACTCAATGACCCAAGCGATCAGCGCGAAAGATATGTTGAGCAGGATAAAAAGAAACGTGCCGGAGAAGGGGAAGTTTCTCCTTCAGACGAGGGTTACCTTGAATCAATGGAATACGGGATGCCACCAGCTGCCGGTGTTGGTATTGGTATTGATAGATTGGTAATGATTTTGACTAACACTAAAAATATTAAAGAAGTTATTTTGTTCCCAACAATGAGACCAAGAGAATAACGAATTAGATAGAAAAACAAAAATAACCACTTAGAGTTTTTGCTCTCAAGTGGTTATTTTTATGGCTATGTTTAGCCCTAAAATAACACCACTATTGCCTTTTATTTAGTGTTGTTTTCTGGTGCTGTAAACACAAGATTTTGTGGATAACTTTGCTATGAAATGGTGTCTAGTGGGGTATAATGGTATGCAGTGGGATGAAGTGGAAAATCTTTAGATAATCTGTTTTATCCCATACACCGCTTTTGTTTTTAGCCATTTAATAAAAGCGATGGGTACGAAATTAAAGTCATGCTTATAGGAGAATATGTCCACACGTTGGACGATAAAAAAAGAGTTTCTTTGCCCGCTAAGTTCAGAAGAGAAGTGGGAAAGAAAGTGGTAATAACGAACGGGCTTGATAAATGTCTTTTCGTTTACACCATGCCTCAGTGGGAAAAACTCGCGGAGAAACTTTCCGAGCTTCCTCTAGGTCGAGGCGATATGCGTGGCTTTTCTCGTTTTATGCTCTCAGGTGCATATGAAGCAGAGGTTGATTCATTGGGTCGAGTTTTGATACCAGACTCATTGAAAGATTTTGCCGAGCTCAAAAGCAAAATCGTCATCGCGGGCGTTTACGGACGCATCGAGATTTGGAACGAAAAACTTTGGGGCGAGTATAAGGCAAATATCGGCAAGCAGGCAGATTTGTTAGCAGAGAAGTTGGGTGAGGTAGGGGCGATATAAATTAGACGATTAGGTTGATTAGGTAAAAAATGCAAAAAAAAATAAATACAAAAAGCATTTCACCTAATGAAGCTAAGCACGTATCAGTTCTTTTACAAGAAGCAATAGAAGGTCTCAATTTAAAAGAAGGTGAGGTCGCACTTGATGCCACACTTGGCGTCGGTGGTCACACCAAAGAGATTGCCACTCGTATTGGACATAAGGGCATAATTATCGGCATTGATGCTGATAGTGCAGCCATCACGAGAGCAAAAGATACACTTTCTAATTTTGGTTTTAAGGGCGAGATAAAATTTTTTAATACAAACTTTAGAAACCTCGACTCTGTACTAAAAGAAGCCGGTGTAGAAAAAATCGATTCAGCACTATTTGATCTTGGGTTGAGTTCTCCGCAAATAGAAATTTCCGGGAGAGGGTTCACTTTCAAACAAGAAGAACCGTTGGTAATGACTTTCGCTGAAGAACCAAAAGAAGATGAGGTCACGGCGCTTGAAGTGGTGAACACTTGGAGCGAAGAAACACTCACCCTCATCATCTCTTCGTATGGCGAAGAAAGATTTGCGAAAAGAATAGCCAAAGCAATTGTTGAGAATAGGGAATTGGGACCAATCACAACCACTTCTCAATTATCAAAGATTATTGAAGAAGCGATACCTTATGTTGCGAGAAAGAAGCAGAAGATTCATCCGGCAACACGCACTTTTCAAGGAATTAGGATGGCGGTAAACGATGAGACAGGGGCACTTACCGAAGCTTTACCAAAAGCATTTGACGCACTTAGTTCTCATGGTCGAATGGCAATCATTTCATTTCATAGTATTGAAGACAGAATTGTAAAAAGATATTTTCAAGAAAAAGCAAAAGATGGTCTTGCAAAAATTATCACAAAAAGACCATTGATAGCAGGCGAAGAAGAAACCAAAGAAAATCCCAGAGCTCGTAGTGCCAAATTGAGAATTTTAGAAAAAAATTAGTTCTTTATGAAAAAAAACATTTCAAAATTAAATACAAAGAGTGCCGCATTAATTTGGGGCGAAGTTGATTCAATATATATGCATATAGCATTTGGTTTTCTCATCTTTTCAATGGCTCTATATTTTTACTTTGTTGCTAGTACGGTTTTTAACGTAGCAGGAAGAGCAAACCTAGAAAATGAATTGAGGGTTGTTAAATCAACGTTAAGTGAGCTTGAAATTGAGTATCTTGCTACAGGAAACTCGATTTCCCTTGATTTAGCTCGTTCTTTGGGTTATGAAGAGGCAGGTGGCGCTGTTTTTGTGTCTAAAAACGACACTGCCAAGGGTTTAAGTTTGAGAGATGGCTCATATTAATCAGACAGATAGAATCAAGTGGATTTCGCTATTTTTAGCGACATGCGCCGGCTTAATAATTATTAAGTTGTTTTTTATACAGGTTGTTAACGGCTCTTATTATAGTGAGGTGGCTGACCGACAATACGCAACTCCTCGTGGTTCGATTTTTGATCGTGGTTCCATTTTTTTTAAAGAAGCTGATGGCAGACTTATCTCCGCAGCTGGATTGAAGTCTGGATATATTGTCGCTATAAATCCACAAAAAATTAAAGATAAAGAAGATTTATATTTAAACTTAAAGAAATATATTCCCGAACTTGAACATGATGTTTTTATTAAAAAATCATCAAGGGAAAAAGATCCATACGAAGAAATTGCGCACAGAGTTCCACGCGAGAGTGTTGATGAAATAAGCGCATTAAAATTGCCCGGAGTTTCGGTTTATAAAGAAAAGTGGAGATTTTATCCAGCTGGATCTATGTCTGCGCAAACAATTGGTTTTACAGCTTATAAAGAAGACGTCATTGCTGGGAGATATGGGTTAGAAAGACAATATAACAATGTTTTAGAGAGAGGAAAAAATGGGCTATATGTTAATTTCTTTGCGGAAGTTTTTTCGAGCTTAAGGAACACAGTATCAAGCGATAGTTTAAATAAAGAAGGCGATTTGATACTAACAATAGACCCATCAATACAGAATTATCTTCAAAAAACTGTTCAAGGGATAAACGAAAAATATTCTTCAGAGGAAACTGGCGCAATAATTATGAATCCTCAAGATGGAAGTATTTATGCAATTGAGGTAACTCCCGGTTTTGATTTAAATAATTTTCAATCAGTAGAAAATGTCGCACTTTTTTCAAACCCGTTAGTTGAAAATGTCTACGAAATGGGCTCGACCGTTAAGGCGCTCACAATGGCTGCGGCTCTTGATAAGGGGGTGGTTAAAGCAAACACGACATACAACGACACTGGTTCACTTACTTTCAATGGATACACAATTTACAACTACGACAAGAAAGGTCGTGGTGTTACGACAATGCAACATGTGCTTGATGAATCTTTGAATACCGGCGTTGCTTTTGCAATGCAGAAAATGGGTAAAGATGAATTCAAAAAATATTTTCTATCATTCGGGTTAGGGGAGAAGACTGGTATTGATTTGCCAAACGAAGGCAGAAATCTTATTTCAAACTTAAACACTAATCGTGATATTGAGTTTGCTAACGCTTCTTTCGGGCAGGGAATTGCAATGACCCCAATTAGTACGATTCGAGCACTCGCGATTTTAGGGAATGGTGGATATATAGTCACTCCACATCTTGTCTCAGAGATAGCTTATAAAGGTGGACTTAATAAAAAAATTGAAGCTCCCCTCGGCGCTCAAGTAATAAAAAAGGAAACATCCGAGGAGATAACTAGAATGTTGGTTAAAGTTGTTGATAAAGCGCTTTTGGGCGGAACAGTAAAAATGGAACGATACAGCATTGCGGCAAAAACAGGGACAGCGCAAATTGCACTTCCAAACGGCAAAGGTTACTATGACGATAGGTATCTCCATTCGTTTTTTGGATATTTCCCAGCGTATAATCCAAAGTTTTTAATTTTTATTTATACAAAATATCCCAAAGGAGAAAGATATGCGTCTCATACTTTAACCTACCCCTTCATGGACATGGCAAAATTCCTCATAAGTTATTATGAGGTTCCGCCCGACAGATAGAAGGTAATACAACAGAATTAAATGCAGTTTTTAAAAACAACTTTAAAGAAAACAATAATTGCGGTTCTAACATTAGAAGCGCGTCTTATTTTAAAAAAATATAAGCCACGAATTGTGGCGATTACCGGCACTGTTGGGAAGACTTCTTCTAAAGATGCGGTTTATGCAGTTTTGTCTCATTTTTACAAAACTAGAAAAAGTGAGAAGAGTTTTAATGGTGAAATTGGAATCCCTCTTACTGTGATTGGTTGCCCAAACGCTTGGAGTAATCCACTTATGTGGATTAAGAATTTTTTAGACGGTATTTCTCTTTTGATTCAAAGAAAACCATATCCAGAATGGCTTGTTCTTGAGGTTGGTGCCGACCGCCCGGGAGATATTAAAAAAACAGCTTCTTGGATTAAACCAGATATAGCAATAATTACTCGCTTGAGTAAGGTTCCAGCACACGTTGAGTTTTTTGAATCGCCTGAAGCTGTTAAGGCCGAAAAAGGGGAGCTTGCGCACGCTGTGTCAAAAAACGGAACGATTATTTTGAACGCAGATGACGAGGACGTGATGTCTCTTAAAGAAAAAATAAAAGCACGAACAGAGAGTTATGGTTTTAGTAAAGATGCGACACTCATCGCTTCATATGAAAATATCGAATACAAAAAAGATGAAAATGATGGATATCCACTTGGTATAACATTTCGCGTTGATTCAAAAGGATCAAGTATTCCAGTACATCTCTCTGGTGGTTTTGGGATGAATCATATTTACGCGGCGCTTTCTGCTCTTGCTGTTGCCGATGCTTGTGAATTGAACATGGTTCGCGCAGCAGAAGCGCTTCACACATACGAAATGGCTCCGGGGCGATTAAGACTAATTAAAGGAGTGAAGGGAAGCATTATTGTTGATGATACGTACAACGCATCGCCAATTGCGATGGAGTCTGCGCTTGAAACACTTTCCAAATTAGAAGGGAAAGGGAAGAAGATTGCAGTTTTGGGAGACATGCTTGAGCTCGGTAAACACGCAAGCACGGAGCATCGTCGAATGGGTGAAATTGCAGGAAAGATTTGTGATATGGTCATTACCGTTGGAATTCGCGCAAGACACATCGCCGAAGGCGCGCTCATCGCCGGATTATCAGAAAAGAAAATTTTTCAATTTGAGGATTCTAAAGAAGCTGGTAAATTTTTGGAACAAAAAATAAAAGAAGGGGACATAGCGTTAATTAAAGGTTCACAAGGAATGAGAATGGAGCGCGCTGTTCTTGAAGTGATGGCAAATCCAGAAAAAGCTAAAGAACTTCTTGTTAGGCAAGAAGAGGAATGGAAGTCTAGATAGAAGTTGACGTGTAATATTTAGTGTTGTAGAGTTGTGTAAGCAAACAAGTTTTAGTTGTTCGAAATTAGCCCAAGTGACGTAGGTATTTTGGGGAGAAAATTATGGAAGAGGGTGTATATTCAAACACGGAAACCCTGAGAACGAAAATCAAGGAAGAGGAGAAGTATTTCAAGATTTCGTTATGTTCCATTGTGGCTACGCAGATTTTGTTCGGGGTTTTTTTGGTTTACGGAGGTGTATTCGAAATCGTCGTAAAGATCGTCTCAACTTACAACGACATCTGGGAAATAATTTTCCTCCGTTGACCACTTAGTCAAAACGAAAGCCCGCATTCGCGGGCTTTGTTATTTTTAACTAAGAAAATATTGACTAACATAACTTAATGTTGTAAAGTTACAGGAGTAAACATTTTATTGGGGAAAAAATGAAAACACAGACATGTCCTGAAACAGAAGCCATGTGGGCTGAAAGCAGGAGAACCGGCAAACGTCTCAAAGCCTTGTTGGTTTTTCTTGTCGTAACCCAGGTTCTGTTGATGTCCTATTTGTTTTACGGAGATGCTTGGGGAATGATCAAAGATCTTTGGGCCGTTGTAGAGAAGATCTGTTCCCTCGGTTGATACCGAGCCATAAAGCCCGCATTCGCGGGCTTTATTATTTTAAACTTGATAGAAAGGGGGAAAAAATATAAGCTATGTGTGTTTAGTTTGGCTTACTCGCATGGCGAGTAAACAATGGGTGGAATTAGTATTTAGATAAAAATAAACAAGGCCCTATCGTCTATCGGTTAGGACACAGCCTTCTCAAGGCTGGAAGCAGGGTTCGATTCCCTGTAGGGTCATAAATTAAGTAAGTAAGGAAACTTCTTTGCTTACTTACTAATTTATGAAGACGGAAGCGTATTTTTTCAGCAGAAAAAATGGCTGAGTCCGGGTCTGGAAAATTCATTTTCGACGGAAAATGAATTATTGTGGACCACATAAATTATGTAGGCGTAGCCTTCAATATGGCGTAACTTGCGAGTACTTTGTATTTTGGCACCAATGGTGCCAAAATACTTAGTAACTCGTGACAGATGAATCACCTTTAAATAACTATCACGATAATCACTAAATAATTATAATGAAAAATATGAATTTATTTGAAATATGGCAGGTTGTATTGGGTTGTTTGCAGGTAGTTATTCTTGTCGCAACGTTTTTGGGAGCACTGTTTATCGGGGTTAAAACAAATCAAATAAACGAAAGGCTAAGACTTCTGCAAGATTATGTAGGTGTCGCAGTTGTTCCAGCTGATGAAAATATATTAAAACTGCTAAATGTTGGTAAGGTTAACCTATATCTCTATGGTTTTGAAATACCAGGGAATAACCGTTATTTTGAGCGAGCAAGACTTTTGGCCACTGGAACTGGAGACTCTGCTTATTATTGGATAGAAACCCCCAATATTAATAATATTGAGAATAATAAATTTGATATAAAACTTTATTTGGTTGATGAGTTTGGAAACAAATGGATATCGGAGTTTGGCGGTAGCTTAAAAGGTGATCGCATTACAGTGTGGACTTACAAGACCTATAAAAGTGTGTGGACACTAGACGCCAAAGAAAAAGAGTAATATCAGGAAATTCCTCATATTTCTATGAATGCGGGAATATACAACTTAGTTTGTATATTCATGAGTACTTTGTATTTTGGCGCCAATGGTGCCAAAATGCTTAGTAACTCGTGACCGAAGCGTATTTTGATTCTCTTTGGAGTAACAGGAAATCATTATATAATGTGTCATATATAAGCTGGCGCCTTAGTGATGAAATTAAAATATTAATATAATCCAGAAAATCTTAAAAATTAGAAATTCTTGGATTTGAACTATAATACTGTTAAACTTAAGCTTCAATTTATAAATTTGTTATAACAAGAAATACTAATAGAAATACTGATATGGAAGAATCTTTAACAAACAATAATTTACAGCCAGATAGATTCGATGTTAGTTTTGGCAATGGGGCTTTAAAAAAACTAAGAGAATTAGGTGTGTATTTGTCTGTACCAGAAGATAAACTTGGCGAAGTTTTAATTAAGGGGATGAAAGTTATAGAAGTCGCAAGAGATTATGGTGATGGAAAACTTTGTATTGAAGACAAAGAAGGTAAAAAGGTCTTTATTGATGTTAAAGAACTTTAATTATGAAAAAAAATTTTACGCAGCAAATCGATGCTTTTCCCGACGAGGTTGGGCTTTCTGGAATTAGGCGAGCTGAAAAAAGAGAAGGGACTCGAAGTTACATAGCCCTCTTCTACGTTATAGGTTATCTATCTATAATTGCTTTTGTTCTCGGCATAGCTACTTATAAAAATTTTGTAATAAGTGATTATAAAGATATGCTTTTGGCTGTTTCTGGTATTTTGTCTGGACCACTTGGTTTCATAATTGGTTATTATTTCAAAGCATCAAATAAAGAAGATTAGTTATGAAAACATATATAATTTCCTACGATTTATTAGGGCCAGAAACACGTGAGGACTATACTCGTTTAATTGAACATATAAAATCTTATACATATTGGGCAAAACCATTAAAATCAGTTTGGTTTATTAAAACAGATAAATCAGTTAGTGAAGTAAGAGCCGATATGAAAGTTTTTCTTGATACTAATGATAAACTGGTTGTCCTTGATACGACTAACACTAATTGGGCAACATATAATATTCCCACTAATGTTGGCGATTGGATGAAGAAAAATATCTAAAGCAGTGGCATTTGTTTTCACTAGTTTCTAAGACGTTGGCTTAGTTGTTTATAGAATTAAAATAATTAGGAACGGGCGTAGTTAGGTATCAGCCTTCCCACGCCCGTTCAGCTAGCTTTACTTTAGAAAGTTGCATTGCCTTCTAAATTTCTCAAACTAGAAACTCGTTAGGCAAAAATGTCTGATAACATCATTCTATAACTTCTGAACTACTTAGCCCTAGCCAAGCATTTACACCCCGTTAGCACAGCTCAAAGATGATTGGTAAACACCAAGAATCGTTTGTACTTAATTACACCAACTTCTCCTCCAAAGAACACGGGGAATACAAAAAGTTTGCCATAATTGCTTACAACTTATTTTTATAAACCTCGCAATTAGCGGGGATAAATAATATTATCCGTCGGAGTTATTTAAAAGTCAAACAACCTAGATTTAATTATAATTGTATTTCTCCCCCTTCCCATTCCTCAATTCATGTGGTACTGTAAATAAAGCAACCCTGTACAACAAAAACGGAGGAAATAGCCATGAAGTTTTTGAGCAATCTCTGGAACCGCTTTACCCTGTCAGTCGAGGAATTTATCGCCGACCTTCTCGGGGAAGATACGCTGGCTCAATCTGATTTCGATTCGCAGCAAGTATCCGCTGCGGTTGAAACCGACTCCTTCGAGAGTTGGTAAAACCTACATGAACAGCGCCGTTCCATTCGCCACCCTTATCGGGTGGCCTTGTTTTTGTGTATATAAAAATTAGGCAAAAAAATAAGCGCCCCGTACTGGGGCGCCCTGATGGTGATTCACGTGCTTCAGGTCAGAACGAAATTACTTGGTTCTTGTTCCTGTTGAAACTCGACGAACATCTTCTCGACGAGCGGTCTGATTTTCCGCCCGTGATACGTTCTTCCGTCGAAAGCATTTTCCTTCTTCAGAATAGGGTAGAGGGCTTTGTAAAAATCACTTTCGTTAAACGAAGTCAGCCTCGCTGACGTCATTTTTTCGAAGACCTCTCCTGAAACTTTCCGATGAAAAGCATCTGTCGTCATGACAAATCTCCTTTAATGGACCTTTTTATATCATAACAGAAAACAAGGATTTGTCAATGTCTCTCTTTTTTTGTTTTTAAAGATAAAAACTTGGTGTCTAAAGAAAGAAAAACACAGCATCGCGCAATGTATGTATTTAAGGACATATACGGGTACCAAGGAAAATGCTGAAAAAACTAAAGTTAAACCAAAAGTTCATCAATAACATCTTTAACATCATTGCCATCTGCTACACCTTTTAGTTCATTCATAACCATACCCATAAGCATTCCTTTTTTAGATTTATCAACAATTCCGCCGAGGTCTTGAATTTTTGATTTAACAACACGAGCTATGTCATCACGTCCCATTGTCGGTGGGAGGTATTTTTCAAGAAGGGAGATTTCTGCCATTTCAACTTGTGCAAGATCAGAACGATTTCCTTTCATATATTGTTCAACTGAATCCTTTCTTTGTTTAACGGCGCGTTTTATAACAGCAATAATATCTTCATCACATAAGATTTCTTGAGGTGAGCGCTTTGTTGCGACGAGCTCGTTTGTGCAGGCGGAAAGTATTCCGCGAACAGTGTTTAGGGCGGTCTCGTCGTGAGCCTTCATGGCGGTCTTTAGTTCTTCTTTGAGTTGTTCGTAAAGTGTCATTTTTATATATGTGAAATTAAGTATACAATAGTGGAAATTATAAAACCACAAAAATGTCACAGTATTACAATCCCCGCCGAACAAAAAATAAATTTAGCCCAGAGAGCACAGAACCGTTTGCACTTTCCCGTTCAAAGATAGATTTATTCTTGGAATGCCCAAGATGTTTTTATTTGGACCGAAGGCTAGGTGTAGGCAGGCCACCGGGGTTTCCTTTTTCTCTAAACTCAGCTGTCGACAAACTTCTTAAAAAAGAATTTGATATTTATCGCGCGAAAGCCTCGGCCCATCCTTTGATGGCGAAGTATAAAATTGACGCTGTGCCGTTTAAGCACGACAATCTTGAAGATTGGCGAAACAACTTTGTCGGTGTGCGTTTTTTACATAAGAAAACAAACTTTATTGTGACTGGCGCGGTGGACGATATCTGGGAAGCGCCATCTGGTGAAATTATGGTTGTTGATTACAAGGCGACAAGTAAAGAAGGGGAAGTGTCTTTAGATGCGGAGTGGCAAGATGGATATAAGCGCCAAATGGAGGTGTATCAATGGCTTCTTCGTCAGAACGACCATATCGTCTCAAACACTGGATATTTCGTTTATTGCAACGGTATTTCAGACAAAGAAGCTTTTGACGCCAAGCTTGAATTTGACGTGAAGGTTATTCCATATAAAGGTTCAGATGATTGGATAGAAGAAGCGCTTATTGGCGCTAAAAAATGCTTACTACTGGATGAGCCACCAAAGGAAAGTGAGGGCTGTGACTACTGCTTATATCGTGAAGCTGTGACAGAAGTGATGCCAAAGAAAAAGAGCGTGGGGACAGCGTCGTTGTGGTAAAATATCTTTTATGGAGTCAGGTACTATTTTATTTTTAGTAATTGGGGTTGTTATCGGAGCTTTTATTGTTTGGATTATTTTGCGCGGGCAATCTCAAAAACCATCCGTTGAAACAGACAGTCTTCTTTTAATTCAGAATCAACTTGCGACCCTTGCAAGAACAATGGACGACAAGCTGGGGGAGTCGAATAAAGAAATGCAGGCTGCCGTTCGGCATCAGTTTGGCGAATCACAGAGCTTAATTCGCGATATAACAGAGAAATTAACCCGCCTTGATGAGACAAACAAGCAGGTTATTTCTGTTACCGATCAACTTCAATCTTTACAGGATATTTTAAAGAACCCAAAACAACGTGGAATTTTGGGTGAATATTATCTTGAAACACTGCTTAAGAACGTCATGCCACCAGGGAGCTATCAAATGCAGTATGCTTTTTCTGACGGAGAGATTGTTGATGCTGCGGTTTTTGTGAAAGATAAAATAATCCCTGTTGATTCTAAGTTTTCACTTGAGAACTATAATCGTATTGTTGAGGAAAGAAATCCGGCGGAACGCGAACGGCTCGCGAAGGTTTTTGAAAATGATTTAAAACTACGTATTACAGAAACAGCAAAATATATTCGCCCAAACGAAGGCACGATGGATTTTGCTTTTATGTTTATTCCACACGAAGCGATTTATTATGATTTGCTTGTGAACAAAGTCGGCGCAGTTAAGGAAAATGAAGAGAATTTAATACAACGCGCGGCAGGGAAGTATCGCGTCATTATTGTTTCGCCGACATCATTCCTCGCATACCTACAAACAGTTCTTCAGGGACTTAAAGCTATGCAGATTGAAGAAACAGCAAAAGATATTGTTAAAAGAGTTGAGGAGTTAGGCAAACACTTAAAAGCATATGAAAAGTCTCACGGAAGCTTAGGTAATACGCTTCAGACCGCGGTTAATCACTACAACACTTCAAGTAAAGAATTGAAGAAGGTTGATAAGGATGTTTTAAGAATTGCCGGCACAAGCCCAGGGTTCGAAGTTTCTTTGCTTGAAGGTCCAGAAAAAGACGACGAGTAGACAAAATAAAAGAGAATAATATCCTGATCCCGATACCAAAAAACAAAACTTTTAATTAAGTGGTTATCTTAACTTTTCCTTCAAAATAGAGGGTTTTTGGTACGGGATTATTATCTTGTTCCTACTGATTACATTAGACAAAATAATAAAAAAAGCCCCGCGCCCAAAGGGGAGGAGGGCGGGGGCAAAGTGTACCAGCGTTGGGAGGTGAAGGCCTTCGGTTCTCTGCTTCCGAAGGAGCTGATACCAACCAAAAATAGCACGCAAAGATAAATTTGTCAAAAATTAAGCACTCTAAGTGCTACCAGCTTGCGTTTCGGCGTCCTTTATGTAAAATAGTGTGTCTATGGTAGTCAGTAAGAAAACCCCAGCAAAGAAGGCAGAATCAACAGAATTTGCCGTTATAAAGACCGGTGGAAAGCAATATCGTGTTGCGGTTGGTGATGTTGTTACTGTCGAAAAGATTCTTGGGGATCACAAGGAAGGCGACGCTGTCGTTTTCGACAAGGTTTTATTGGTTGATGATGGAAAGAATACCACTATCGGAACTCCTTATATCGATGGAGCAAAGGTTACAGGAGCTTTGACCAAGATTGGAAAAGCAAAGAAGGTTGAGGTAATGAAGTACAAGGCAAAGAGCCGATATTTAAAGATTAGAGGACACAGACAACCTTTCTTTAAGGTCACTATTGAGAAGATAAAATAAAAAATCACCCAAACGGGTGATTTTTTATTTCCTATTTTCAATTGCGTACTTCAAGGTTTCGCCGTCGGAGTATTCAATTTCGGAACCAGTGGAGAGTCCGCGACCGAGGGTGCTTAACCCAATAGAGTATTTTTGAGTTATTGGCTGGAGAATCCCTTTAACATATTGGTAAGTATTTTCACCTTCTCCGTTTAAAGAAAGCGCAATAATTATTTCTTTTAGGTTTCCAGTTTCTGCTTGGCGAAGAACTTCAGCGACTAATTCACGAGCGCGTATTTTTTTTGCCGGCTCTTCTTCAAGTATTGGCAATAATCCACCAAGAACAAAAAAGCGACCATTATAAAATCCACTTTTGTGAACATTTTCAAAATCGACATCTTTTTCAACAATAAGAATTGTTTTTTGGTCGGTGTTTGCACTTCGGCAAACTTGGCAGGCTGTATTATTATCGTTTGGAAAAAATCTGTAACAAGAATTACATTGAGAAATATTTTTTTTAAGATCTCCGAGGGCGATGGCAAGCTCAGAAGTAAAACTTGAATTTCTGGTTAATAAAAAATAAACAAACCGTTTAGCTTGGCGTGGTCCGATTCCTGGAAACATCGCGAAAAGGCGTTCTAATTTATCTCGTGAATCCATAGGTAGTTAAAAATCATTATCTTTATCAAGTGTTGCGTAGTCTCCTTTATCAACTGGAAGGAAGGTTGTTTTCTTGTCGTCGAAATATAATTCGATTTTACCTGTTGGTCCGTTTCTGTGCTTTTCAATAAGAATTTCGGCGATGTTTGGTCGCTCAGAATCATCTTTGTACTTATCTTCACGGTGAATAAACATAACCAAATCCGCATCCTGTTCAATAGAACCTGAATCACGGAGGTCGGATAGGCGAGGGCGTCCACCGCGTGATTCTACGGCACGAGATAGCTGTGAGAGGGCCAAAACCGGGATATCAAGCTCGCGAGCAAGGCTCTTTAGGGAACGGGATATTTCCGTCACTTGGTTCACCATAGAGTCGTAGTTTTTCGACGTGGTCATAAGCTGGAGGTAATCAACAATAATCATACCGAGACCGTGTTCACTTTTTAGTCTTCGCGCGACAGAACGCATTTTAAGAATTGAATTACCGGCTTGGTCATCAATATAAATTGGGGCCTTAGAAAGAACACTCATTGCGTCGCGTAGTTTTGAAAAATCTTCATCAGCGGTAATTTTACCAGTACGTAGTTTCCAAGAATCAACACGTGACTCTGCGGCAAGCATACGATCGGTTAATTGATGAGCACTCATTTCAAGAGAAAAGATTCCAATTGGAACGTTATGTTTGGTGGCGGCCATACGCGCAATATCAAGAGCAAGAGCGGTTTTACCCATTGATGGGCGAGCGGCAAGAATAATTAAATCTGATTTTTGAAAACCAGCGGTCTTTAAATCAAGATCAGGAAATCCGGTTGGAACACCGCGAATTTCATCGCCTGATTTATGCAGATGATCGAGCCTTTCCCAAGCTTCGGTTAAGGTATCTTTTAGATTTACGAACTTATGAACTTTTGGAGAATTTGTAATACCGAATATTTTTTTCTCGGCTTCATCTAAAACCTGATCTAATTCTTTTGATTCAGTAAAACCCAAATCGGAGATATGATCAGCGGCGTCAATGAGCCTTCGCAAGATGCTCGTTTTGTCTACAAGGTTTGCATAATGAAGTATGTTTGATGTTGAGGGGACGGTGTTTATAAGTTCTATAAGATATGCACGACCTCCGATACGCTCAAGATCATTTTTATCACTTAGGCGGGAGGAAACGGTAATAACGTCTATCGGTTCATTCTTTGCAAAGAGTTCACGAATTGCGTTGTAGATTATGCGATGCTTTTCGGCATAAAAAGAATCTGGTTCAATTGAGTCAACGATTTCATTTATCGCATCAGAGCGCACCATAATTGCCCCAAGAAGGGCTTTTTCAGAATCGATATTTTGTGGTGGAACGCGGACTGAACTTCCTTTTGGTTGTGCCATAGTTGTCTTATCTTAACACAATGTCGCAATCTGCCCGAAAACTGGGTTTGTGGTTAACCTGTGTGTAAGATGGGACAAGAAAAGCCCTTAAATTTGGGGAAAATTAGCGTTTTGTAACCTTTGGCCCTTCCGGTAGATCATCAACCAAATAACCCATTTTAGCGATTTCTGCGCGTATTAAATCAGCCCTTTCGAAGTCTTGTTTTCCTCTTGCTATCTCACGTTCATCTACTAAATTTTTAACAGGGATTGGAACATCCTCTTCTTTTACATCTTTTGTCATAAAAGCATTTCGCCCTTTTTCGATATTAAGACCAAGCACTTTATCAAACTCGAGTAATGTTGCGAGCTTTGTTTCAGAAGAAAGTGGCGAGCGGAAAAGATCGAATATAAGTGCCAAAGCTTGGGGGGTATTGAAATCATTGTTTAAAACATCCTTAAACGTTCCAAGATATTCTTCGTCTAACACACCACCTTCTTTTAGTAATGATGCCTCACGATATATTCCTTGTAGTGTTTTTTCTGCCCCAGAAAGTGCCGACCATGTGAAGTTGAGTGGCATGCGATAGCTTGCTCCCAATAAAAAATAACGAAAAGCGAGAGGGGAGATTTCACTATTTTCGATATCACTGATGGTTGTAAAGTTGCCCAAAGATTTTGCCATCTTTTGCCCGTCGACAGTTAAGAATGCTGAATGAATCCAGTAGTTTGCAAGTGGTTCACCAGTGGCTGCTTCAGATTGAGCGATTTCGTTTGTGTGGTGCACTGAAATATGATCAACTCCGCCTGTGTGTATATCAAAATGGTTTCCGAGATATTTCATAGACATAGCAGAACATTCAATATGCCAACCAGGAAAACCAATACCCCAAGGTGATTCCCATTCTTGCTGGCGAACACCAGGGGTAGGGGAGAATTTCCAAAGAGAAAAATCAGTAGGATTTCTTTTTTCTGGATTGATTTCAACTCTTGCCCCCTCACGTAAGTTTTTTATATCAAGAAGCGCGAGTTTACCGTAGCTTGGAAATTTTGCAGTGTCAAAATACATTCCCTTACTCGTTTTATAAGCAAAACCTTTTTCTTCAAGAATACGCACTAATTCTATTTGCTCCGCAATGTGTTCTGATGCTCTTGGGAAGATTGTATTTTTTGTATTTATGTTTAGTTTTTCAAGATCTTTAAAAAAAACATCTGTATAAAATTTAGCAATTTCCTCCGCAGTTTTGTGTTCTCTAATTGAAGCAGTTTCAATCTTGTCTTCGCCATCATCTTCGTCTGAAGATGGGTGTCCGACATCGGTAATATTTATGATTTGTTTTACCAAAAAACCATTTTGCTCAAACGTTCTTCTTAAAATATCAGCAAAAACATAGGCTCGCATATTTCCTATGTGTGCATAGTCGTACACTGTTGGGCCACAGTGATACATGGAAACCGCCCCTTGATGGATTGGTTCAAAAAATGTTTTGTCCCTCGTTAAGGTGTTGTAGATTCTTATAGCCATTTTTTGTATTTAAAAATAGCAAAACCAGAAATCCCAACAAAGGTCATGATTGAAGTAATAATCCAAAATCCATTAGGTGAGTCTTGTAGTGGTATTTCTTTGATACTGACTCCAAATAGTTGTCCAATAAAAGTCATGGGTAGGATAATAAAAGCCATAACGGTTAGAGTTTTCATTACAGCGTTTGTTTTACTCGAAAGAAGAGAGTCGTTTGTGTTTCTAAGCTCATTAACCGTGTCGCGATGGCCTTCAAGAGTGCTTGAGACCTTGTGGTATTCCGAGAGCATCGATCTTAAATGGTAATTAAAACTATCCCCAAAGAAATGACGCCCGGCTGTTTCAAATGATTCAAGAACTCCTTGATGATACTGAATTGCTTGTTTAAAGGTGAGAAGCTTTCTATTCATATGAGAAATTGTTCGAACCATTTCATGTTCTTCACCACGGAAAATTCTATCCTCAATATTTTTTAAATTCTTGTCTATATCGAACAATTGTTCCATTAAGTTTTTATATAGTTCTCGAAGTAGGTAAAACAATAAATAACCACTATGTTCACCCATATTGCTTTTGTCTAATATTGAATTTACTTCAAAAATCTTTGAAAACTGATGAATTGAATCCATGGACTCATAGTGAGCAGTAATAATGTAGTTTTTACCAATAACAAAATCTATTTCAGCTGAGGTGTGTTTTGAGTGCGCGTGAATAACTGAGGGGAAGTGGAGGATTAGATATATACAATCATCGTATAAATCAACTTTTGGTCTAAGTGTTGGGATGAGTAATTCCTCTGCAATTAATGGGTGCACTCTGTATTCATTAATTACATTTCTTATTTCTTCTTTTGTTGGCGATTCTAAATCAACCCAAGTTACATTATTGTGCTTGTATACGTTTTGCATGTTGGAGATATTATATAACAAGTTTTCTTTCAATACTATAATATTGTTTTTTGTTTTTACCTTTAGAAGCACATATTTTTCTTTTTTTAAAATACCTTCAAAAAACACGTATAATTTTTTGCTAAAAATTTACTATGCTCGTGCCGGTCGCACTGCGCAATGTTTTTTGAAGGTATTTTAGGAGTGTTTTAATACAAAAAGATTATTTTATCTGTATTTTTTTAAACAAAAAGTTTTAGATTTTTAGGAAAAAATAGAGCTTAAAATTTGGGAAAAAATTACCCCACCTTTCGTCAGATTGGTGGGGGGGGTGGTACTCCGGCGAATCGCTATCAGTTGCTGCTACCGGCGCCGATTGCGAGGGCATCCTGCGGATGGTCCTTTTCATTCTCGGCGAACGCGCGGGCGTTGGGTCGGGGACGACAGGGGCGCGCAAAGGCCTTGCTCTTCGATTTGGCGCCGGCACTGATGATGCCGGGTTTCAGCTTCTTCATGGCGTTCTCCTTTTGATTGTTGACGTGTCGTTGTGTACCATCGGTAAAACTCTACCGACCTACATATCTTCACATGTGTATAATAAAAGTCAATTTCTAATTGACCCAACATCTCTTCATATGAGATAATCCACAAATGTTCTTACACTATCGAAAATATTTTTACGCTGTTTTGTTTGGCGTAGTGTTCGCCGTTGTTTTTGGCTCTGGTTTTTATTTTGGTAAACAATCTTCTTCTGATACTAAAGAAATTTCTTTAGCAAATACTAACCTGCCACCAGGTGTTGAGACCGACTTTGATTCTTTTTGGAAGGCCTGGTCTGTTTTGGATGAAAAATTTGTTTCAAAAAATAAAATGCCAACTGACCAAGAAAAAGTTTACGGAGCTATTGCTGGTCTCACTGAATCTTTTGGCGATCCATATACAGTTTTCTTCCCGCCAGTTGAATCAAAAGCTTTTGCTGAAGACATAAAAGGTGAGTTTGGTGGCGTTGGTATGGAAATTGGTTTACGCGACGAGGTGATAACTGTTGTTTCTCCACTAAAAGACTCTCCAGCTGAACGTGCGGGAATCAGGGCGGGAGATAAAATTTTTAAAATAGATGATAAGCCAACTTCAGAAATGACAGTTGATGCCGCTGTTAAACTTATTCGCGGTGAAAAAGGAACTTCTGTTAAGTTATCCATTTTTCGTAATGGCGATGCTAAACCAACAGAAATATCTGTTGTAAGAGACACGATAAATATTCCGACAATAAAAACTAATTTAAGAAAGGATGGAATTTTTGTTATCAGCCTTTATAGCTTTTCAGAAAACTCACCAGCTCTTTTCACTAAAGCATTACGCGAGTTCATAACTTCCGGTAGTGATAAGTTGATTTTAGACTTAAGGGGTAATCCTGGTGGCTACCTTGAAGCTTCTGTTGATATGGCTAGCTGGTTTTTGCCAGCCGGCAAGGTTATTGTTCGCGAAGATTTTGGTAAGAAACAAAAAGAAGAGGTTTATAGAAGTAGAGGATACGATATTTTTAGCGATAAGTTAAAAATGGTTATTTTAATAAATCGTGGCTCAGCTTCAGCTTCAGAAATCTTAACCGGAGCCCTCTCAGAGCACGGTAAGGCGATTGTCGTAGGGGAGCGTAGTTTCGGAAAAGGCTCTGTTCAAGAATTGGTTAAAATAACCGAGGACACCTCTCTTAAAGTCACTATCGCAAGGTGGCTCACTCCAAATGGTGTATCTATTTCTGAGGGTGGGATTACGCCGGAATTTGTTGCAACTAGCTCTGAAAAAGATTTGAAAGACGGAATAGATACCCAGCTTGAGAAGGCAGTTGAAATTCTTTTGAAAAAAAGCTAGACTGGCGCTCTAACTAAATCAAATTACATGAAAGTCATATTTTTACACGACGTGCCAAGACAAGGGAAAAAATACGAGGTAAAGGAGGTTTCTGATGGTTTTGCCAAGAATTTCCTCTTTCCTAGAAAATTAGTTGAGGTTGTGACGGATAAGTCGTTAGCTCGTCTTGAGTTGATGAAAAAAGCAACATTAGCCGAAAAAGAAATACAAGAGGACCTTTTGGAAAAAAATTTTCATGACATAAACGGTGTTACTTTGACCATGAAAGAAAAAGCCAACGAAAAAGGCCATTTATTTGCCGGTATTCACAGAGATGAGGTTTCCAAAGCTCTTCTTGAGGCAACTAGGCTTTTAGTTAAACCTGAAATGATTTTGCTTGAAGAACCAATTAGAGAAGTTGGAGAATTTCCTATAGAGATTGCAATAAAAGACAAGAAGGCAAAAATTACTTTAAAAGTAGAAGGTATTGAATAGTCTTTAGTAAAATAGTGTCAATAAAAAAGAGCGATTTATAAATCGCTCTTTTTTATTTAAATTCGTATTTTGTTAGATAACGCTTACTACTTTCTTAACTGTTGTTTTTCCATTGAAGCCAACTTTTCTTTTTGTAGTAAATTTCACTTTACCTTCTTTTAGGGCGAAGATGGTGTGGTCTGTCCCAACTCCAGTGTTTTTTCCAGACATTATCTTTGTTCCACGCTGACGTACGATAATAGACCCGGATTTTGCCGTTTCGCCATCATGAAGCTTAGTACCCAAGTACTTTGCGTTTGAATCTCTCAGGTTTTTAGCTGTACCCGCAGCTTTTCGTGTTGCCATATTGTTTTAAAAGTTAAAAAAAGCCTTTTCCCGTAAGGTCTTATGATAAGATTACGTTGATGCGGATTATAGATTATTTATTGCTAAAAATCAAGGATTTGGCTCGTTTTATAGGGGAACGGGATTTCTTTATTTCCGCAGTTATAATCTTGGTTGCTTTTGCCTCTTTCGGTCTTGGTCGTCTTTCAAAGACAGAAGAAACTAGGTTTCCAGTTACAGTAACAGAAAGCGGAGTGATCTCGAAAAAACCAAGCTCCACCAAAACTACTTCTCAAGAAAAAAATTACGTTGCTTCTAGAAACGGAGAAAAATATTTTTTAGAGTGGTGTTCGGGGGCGGGGACTATTAGTCCTAAAAATAAAATAACATTCACTTCTGAAGAAGAAGCTAAACAGGCAGGATATACACCGGCCGCTAATTGCCCAGGACTTACTCCTTAGTGCTACTAGATTATCTAAAAGAATCTATTTTATAGTTCCTCAGGTTCTCCCTTTTTTCTTGTTGATTTTAATGTTGCGAATTTTTTAGTGATTTTTGCTTCTTTTACAGCAGAAGCTTCTTCATCTGTAAGCTCATCCATTATCTCCTCAAGTTTCTTTGAGTCTGGAACTAATAATTTTTGCCAACGTCCACTAGCTTCTAATTGTGGTCTTATTTTTTCTAAGTCGTAAGACACACGCTCTTGGTTTGTCCGAGTAATAAAGCCGGGACCACCAAAAACCCGCTCAACCTTTTCTTTATCCATATAGCTAATGATTGTTTCTCTCAACTCTCCCAAACGATCCTTATTTTTGTCTTCACTTTCTTTTAGTGCAAAAAATTCTTCAATTGCGGAAGCGACCTCTTTTTCATCGGGTTCGTTTTTTTCTACCTTATATTCATGTGACCACATCGGACAAATAGGGCGAAATCCACAATAATCACATAGTGGTCCTGGCATTGGCTCAAAATCATCTTTTTCTGTTTTTTCTTCAACCTCACGGATAGTAGAAAGTAATGCTTCGCGTGCTTTTTTTATGACTTCTTCGTTTGGGGTAAGTGATATTTTTTCATTATGTTTTAAAAAATATAAAGATAGTTTAATTTTTCCAGAAGTTATTGAGGGCCAGCGCTTAGTTAGTGCTAAATGATATAAATTTAATTGTAAGTTTTCTTCAAGTGTTGATTCCGCTGGCATTTTTTTTGCTGTTTTATAGTCGATTATTTCATATGACCCATCTTCTTCATTTTTGTCAACACGATCAATTATTCCAGAAAAGGTATGGGTGCGATTTGTTTTCTCATCAACCAAATCTAAAGAAAATCTCGTTTCTAATTCAAGTGCATTAAAATTCCAAGGTTGATTTTTTTTATAAAAATTTCGCAACATTCGAACACCTTCTTCAAAATACATCTTTTCCTCAGCTTCTTTTGTTTTTGGGTCATTAAACAAAACCCCTTCAGCTTTTTCATTAAATTTTATGGTAAAAAAATTAATTACTTCGTCTAAGGTTGGGTAGAGTGGATTGCGCTCGAACATATATTTCAAGGCGCTGTGAATCAAAGTTCCAAAAATTGCTTCTATTCTTTTTGGGGCAGGGCGCCTTTCAATAACCTGATATTTATATTTCAAAGGGCAAACCTTGAATGTGTCTAATGCTGAATATGAAGTTTTCATCTATTTAAAGAAAAAGTAATGATGCCTCTAATGTTTTTTTTGTTTAAGTATAACACCACGGTTTATTACAAGACGACCGTCTGTTTATTCTAAAACGTGGTGATTAAAACACCTAGTTTACTCTTTAAAGATATTTATTCAAAAAACATCAATTTTGCAGCGTTTTTAAGAACAAAATTTTTTATATGAGTAATAAAAATATGTTATAATAACACCATTATTCAGCGGGATTTTTAATCTAATATTTTTTTATGTCCTTTTTATTGCGATACCTAGAAACAATTAAAGCTTTTTGTGTTAAGAAACCGTGGCTTTCGGGATTTGTATCTCTGGTTGTTGTAATAACCGGTTTTTACGCTTATCAAAGTTTTACAAAAACTCCTGAAGTAGATTATATGACAGTTACTCGTGGGACTGTTTCTCAAGTTGTTTCTGTCACCGGAAAAGTTAAGCCGGCACAAACAGTTGATTTGTCTTTTGAAAAAATTGGGAAGATTGTTGCTGTTTATCGAAATGTTGGAGACCATGTTTATGCTGGTGAGGCGCTTGCCTCAATTAGCACTGCTGATATCTTAGCTCAGCTTGATGGAGCAATGGCGACAGTAAAAGCAGAGCAGGCAAAATTAGACGAACTCAAAAGTGGGACTCGTGCAGAAGATATCTACGTATCTCAAGTGGATGTTGATAGCGCAACTAGTGATGTTATTAATGATATTAAGAGTAGTTATGTATACGCTGATGATGCTATTCGAAATAAGGTTGATCAGTTTATGAGTAACCCGAAGAGCGCAAATCCACAGATAAATTTTGTTCTTTCTGATAATCAACTAAAAAGTGATATTGAAGCAGGTAGATTAGCTATGGAAGAGATGTTAGTTGCTTGGAACTCTTCAGTTTCTAAAATTTCTGTATCTTCAGACGTTGTTGTGTATTCAAATGAAGCAAAGAAAAATCTTATCTCAGTACAAAATTATCTTGATAAAATCGCGTTTGCTGTAAACGGGCTTTCTGTTAGTTCGACTCTCACCCAAACAACTATTGATGGTTATAAATCAGCTATTGCAACAGGTAGAACAAACGTAACATCTGCACTCTCTTCGCTAACAACAGCTACAGAAGGTTTAATTAGTAGCAAGTCAAAACTAGCGTTAAAACAAGCGGGGAGTGTGCCTGAAAAAATCTTAGCCCAAGAAGCGGTGCTTGATGGATCTAAAGCAAATGTCTCTAACCTTCAATCGCAATTGGCAAAATCGGTCGTCTATTCTCCAATAAGCGGTGTTGTTGTAAAGCAAAACTCTAAAATAGGAGAAATCGCTTCACCATCGGTTATTTTAATGTCGGTTATATCTGATTCTAAATATGAAATTGAAGCAAATGTGCCAGAATCTGATATCGCAAAAATAAAAACCGGCAATAAAGCAGAAATCACGCTAGATGCTTACGGTAGCGATGTTATTTTTACAGCAACGGTGTCAAAAATAGACCCAGCGGAAACCATGATAGATGGAGTTGCAACCTATAAGACAACACTCAATTTTGACAAAAACGACCCACGCATTAAATCTGGAATGACCGCGAACACAGACGTAGTCGGGGAAAGAAAAGAAAATGTTTTATTTATTCCTGGCCGTACAATCACCACGAAAGATAAAGTAAAAACAGTTTCTCTTTTTGACGGAGAAAATACTAGCGAGGTTGTTATTACGACAGGAATCAGGGGCTCAAACGGTGATGTTGAAATACTCTCAGGCTTGAAAGAAGGGGATATGGTTAGAACAAAATAGTAGTTTACAAAATAAGGTTAAATACTTTAAATAAAATGGCGATAATGGCGGTTAAAAATTTAGAGAAAACATATCACGACGAAGAAGTCGCGACTCATGTTTTAAAAAAAATTTCCTTTGAAATACCGGAAGGTCAGTTTATCGCTATCATGGGACCATCTGGTTCTGGTAAATCAACACTGCTTCATATTCTTGGTTTCTTAGATAAATCTACTGGAGGGGAATACATATTTGATGGTAAAAATTTTGAAGATTATAACGAAGAAGAAATAGCTTATGTTAGAAATAAAAAATTGGGATTTATTTTTCAATCTTTCAATCTTCTACCACGCACTACTGTATTAGAAAATGTGAAGTTACCACTTACTTACTCAGGCGTTGATGAAAATCTTTGGGACGAGATGGCAAAAGAAGCGATTGAATCAGTTGGGTTAACGCACAGAATAGATTTTGAGCCAGCCCAATTATCTGGAGGAGAAAAACAAAGAGTCGCTATTGCTCGCGCTCTGGTGAACAAACCACCGGTTATTTTTGCCGACGAACCAACAGGTAATCTTGATTCAAAATCTGGCGAACTTGTTATGGATATAATACAAAAATTAAATCGTGATAAGGGTCACACCATTATCCTTATTACCCACGAAACATATACAGCTGAATACGCAGAAAGGATAGTTAGGCTTCGTGATGGTGTTATAGAAAGCGATGAAAAGGTTAAGGAGCGACGCACCGGAAAGGCGTTTATAAAATAACATGTCATTAAAACACAGTATCAAAATTGCTATCGGTGGACTCAAGACAAACAAGACAAGGTCTGGGCTTACCATCCTAGGAATCGTTATTGGGGTTACTGCGATAATAATGGTTGTTTCGCTAGGGCAGGGGGCTGAAAACCTTATTTTAGGCCAAATACAGGGTATTGGGGCGAAAACCATCGGTATTATTCCCGGTAGAACACCAAAAGGGCCGACCGATGTAATTGCGACATTAAGCGCTTCTTTAAAGCAAAGAGATTTAGATCTTCTTTCTCGAAGAGAGAATTTACCGCACCAAGATGGAATTATGCCAATTGTTTTTGGTAGCGAAACTGCTTCTTACGAAGGGGAGACGTATGCTTTAAATATTTTTGGTGGAACAGAGATGATGGCTGAAATTTACGACGCCTTTCCTTCTGAAGGCAGAAATCTAAACGACGACGATGTGCGTGGTTATGCTGATGTTGTTGTCTTGGGAGCAAAGGCGGCGAAAGAACTTTCTCCAAACCAAAGTCTCTTAGGTGAACGCATAAAAATTAAGGGTAGGAATTTTTTGGTGATTGGATTACTTCCAGAAAAGGGTAGTTCGTCATTGTTTAACTTTGATGAAATCGCCATGTTGCCGTATACCACTGCACAGAGTTATATCTTCGGAATAAAACATTTCAATAGGATTGTCGTTCGTGCAGACAGTGAAGCCAACATAGAAAAAACCGTAGAAGACATAAAAACAACATTGCGTGACGCGCACAATATCACAGACCCTAGTAAAGATGATTTTGGAATAGAAACACAGGCTGATGCTCTAAAAACAGTTGGGACGATACTAAACACCCTGACACTTTTTTTGGCGTTAGTGGCTGCAATCTCACTTGTTGTTGGTGGTATTGGAATTATGAATATCATGCTCGTCTCTGTTACAGAAAGAACGAGAGAAATTGGTTTACGAAAAGCGCTTGGTGCGACAAAAAAGAATATTCTTACTCAATTTTTACTTGAGGCAACAATACTTACCGGCATAGGCGGTTTAGTCGGCATAGCACTCGGTTCCTTACTTTCATTTTTGATAGCTTTTATCATCAGCACTTTTTATGGAATGGCTTGGACTTTCACGTTCCCATGGTCGGCGGCATTCTTAGGTATAGCTGTCTCTGCGACAGTTGGTTTGATTTTCGGTATTTATCCTGCAAAGAAAGCGGCAGCAAAAAGCCCGATTGAAGCGTTAAGATATGAATAAATTATTTAAATTTACTTTAATAATTTTATTGATAGGTTTTTTGTTTTTCTCTTTTAGGGAAAAAATAGAGGGACGTTTTGGTGTAATTTTAAGAAATGTACAGTCTATTTATGATCCGTGTGGAGCTCCAATCACATACTCACTTGGTTCGTTTGATCAACGCTTCGGGGTGTCAAAAGACGATTTTTTGAGTGCACTTAAAGAATCAGAAAATATGTGGGAAAAAGAAATCAATAAAGACCTTTTTCTTTATGTTCCTTCAGACGGAAGGTTAAAAATAAATCTTATTTATGATTACCGCCAAGAAGCAACCAGCAAACTAAAAAGTTTAGGTATGTCTGTTGATGAGAATAAAGCTACCTACGACGAGTTAAATGCCAAATATACGGAATTAAACGCACTGTACAAAGAAGCAAAATTAAATTACGACAATCGCCTTAGTCTTTTTAATAAAAGAGTAGAGGCGTATGACGCACAGGTGACCTTCTGGAACTCAAAAGGTGGCGCACCAAAGAAAGATTATGAGAAGCTACAAGCAGAACGGGTAATAATCGAAACGGAAATAAAAGAACTAGAAAACTTAAAAAATATTGTTAATGAATACGTATCTAATATAAGATCACTCGTTGTTGTTATTAATAGTATTGCTAATGAATTAAATATAGATGTTAGAAAATATAACGACATCGGTAGTTCTTTAGGAGAAGAATTTGAAGAAGGTGTTTATAGAAACGATGGGATGGGTAAAGAAGAAATTGATATCTATGAATTTAATAGTCGCAATAAACTAATAAGAGTTTTGGCGCATGAATTAGGGCACGCGCTTAGTCTGCCACACGTTGAGGACAAGCTGGCAATCATGTACAAGCTAAATATTAGCAAAAACCAAACGTTGTCTTTGGCTGATATTAATGAATTAAAAACAAGGTGCCGAATAAAATAAAAGGTATTATACTGCAGGGCAAGCCCTGCACCCAAAGCGTGTTCGCTTCGCTCACGCTTTGGCGCGACAAGCCGCGCGTTATTTTATCCCTTATATTGCTCTCCTCGGCTCGGAAATGAGAAAGATTGCTTTCTCATTTCACTCGCTCTACGTCGGCAATAAACCAACTTACCAAAATAAAATATAATTAAATGCTTCCAAGCCCAATACCAACTTTAACCATCTACGCCAAAAAATACGAACGTTATGTTGGGGTAGTTTCGATACTTTCAGGATTCATTTGGGATTCATTAACATTTTCTCGACCAGATCAACTATTTGGAAATCTTGTTCTTATTTTTTATTTAATACTATCTGCTTTTGGCATTCTGCTTTTATCTTTATATAAAAAGAAAGGGGAGGTGACACCAATCATGTTTCTTGCAATGATACAGTTTGCTTTTGGTAATATTGCCGGTAGTTTCCTTTTTCTATATGGGAAAAGCGGTACATTTGAAGGAAGTTCACTCTTTTTATTGATATTGGGTGCCTTTGTTATTGGAAATGAATTTGTTCGCGATCGATACTCACGAATAAACTTTCATATTTCTGTTTGGTATTTTTTATCTTTACTTTATCTAACGTTTGTAATACCAATGATTTTAGGAGAGATAGGAGACACTATTTTTGTTATTAGTGGAGTAGCAAGCTTAGTTTTAATTGTAATTTTCGGAGGAATTATTTTTATTACAAACAAAGAAATTATTACTAAAATAAAGAAAATATTTTTCTCAATACTTACAATTTTTGTTTCTTTTAATATTTTATATTTTTTAAATATTATTCCGCCAGTGCCTTTATCTCTTCAAGAGGTTGGGGTATACCATCTTGTTGAGAAAACAAATAAGGGAAGCTATAGAGTTTTATACGAAGAACCTAGATGGTTTGATTTCTTTAATGACACAAGTAAAGTTTTCAATAAACAATTAAACGAATCAACGTACTGTTTTAGTTCTGTATTTGCGCCAGTAAAATTATCGACTGACATAAACCATAAGTGGGAATATTACGACAATATAGAATCAAAATGGAAGCTATCATCTGTGATTAATTTCCCAATGGAAGGAGGTCGCGAAGAAGGCTATCGTGGTTATAGTAAAAAATCAAGTTTAAGAGCTGGTCTTTGGAGATGTTCTATAGAAACTACCTCCGGGACACTTATCGGACGAATTACATTTACTGTAATGAACTCAAATACTATAGCACCTACAGTTGAGGGCCTAAAGTAGATCAAATCGACCTATTAGGTCCTATGGACACAAAAAGGGGATAGCGCGGTTAGTCTATCAAATAAGACATAAAAAAATACCGAGCAATTAAATAGTTAAGTAATAACTTATAAATTTTAAAAAGATAAAATCTTTTGTTCACAGGGATATAATATAAAGATAAATAATAAATGGTTTCCAGTCTTTAATTCTTTGCGGTTAAGACTCTTAAGGGGAGTGCTTGCGCTAGATTATATAGATGTCGCACAATATACCTTTTACGACATGTGGGCTCAGAAAGCTGTGTTGAGCCCTTCTCTTAAACAAACCTACTTAAACCATATAACCGTAAGTAAATATTTTGTATTCACTCAATTAATAAATAAACTTAAATATTCTATATAATCCCCTAGATTTGTTTCTAAAAAATAATTTTTAATAGATTAATTTTTAGTTGCCCGTAGTAGTCGCCGTCGGAATACTAAATTGTGGCACTAGACTGAAAAAGGTCGATGTTCCCTGTCCACTGATCATTTGGTGCATATTTTGGGCAAACGGCACTATAATCACATTTTTGAATACCGTATTCCAAAACAACGTAACTGGAGTTTTTAAGTAATTATCCCAAACGTTCTTGGCGATATCTGATACATAAGTAATATTATTTTTGAATGCTGGCGAATTTACTATATCGCGCAAATTTATATTTAAAGCGCTTAAGATTAATATCCCGATTGCTATGATTACAATTAACTTTAAAAATCCACCGTTATTTTTTATATTCATAATATTTTAATCTTCTTGTAAATTATGATTAGTTTTTATAAATAAGACAAGGGATTAAGATATCCAGCCCTTGGAGCAAGCGGCATTCTTAGGTAAGTTTTACAGACCCTACTTTTATATTCAGTTGGCCCTGATATATGGACAGAATCAGCGGCATAAACTGTAAAGTGTAGGTGTGGACCGGTTGAGTACCCAGTATTTCCACTAAGCCCTATAACGTCTCCTGTTTGAACATTATCCCCCGCTGAAACTTTTATTAAAGATAAGTGAGCATATAAAGTAGCAAGACCATTATCGTGTTTTACAAGAACCCATTTACCATAAGAAACTCCGTAGCACGCAGTATCAGTATCTCCTGTTCCATAAACAACACCAGAACCAGCAGATTTTACTTGTGTTCCGGTTGGTATACCAAAATCAATACCGTTGTGGCCCATACCGTTATAAACTTGCGGATTTTTAGTAGCAAAAGATGTTTTACCAAAATATTGGGTAATTCTGACGATTGCTACGGGCCAACTTAATATCCCCTTACCAACAGAAGGGAGTTTTGAGACATCAACGGCTTCTTTCAACTTAGATTCAAAATCTAAAATTTCAGTTTCTAACTGTTCTTTTTTTTCTAAACGCTCGGCCAACAATTTTTTATAAGTTGTTTCTTTATTATTTGTCTCTTTTAAGACTCTATTTTTTTCACTCTTGTTTTGTTCAACTAAAGTCTTCTGGTCACCAAGATTACTTTTTAAATTAACTAGATTCTTTTTTGCTGTTTCTGTTGCTAGTTTATCTTTAATAAGCCCTTGTTTAACTTCTCTTAATTCTTCAATATGTTCTATTACCGCTTTTTCAAATTGTGCTGTTTGATCTATAGCCATCCAAGCTTCAGAAAAATTTGATTTAGAAAGCAGTATCTCTATTGTCGACTCCCCTTCAATTTCAGCAACAGTCCGTATGTTTTTTGCGATCGTACTTAAACTATTGGAAACTTTGGTATTTTTGTCCTCTATTTGAGCTCCCAAGCTACTTATTGTTGTGTTTGTTACAGAAATTTTCTTTTCAGTAACTTTGATATCAGTTCCAAGTTTTGCTCGAGCTAAATCTAATTGTTTAATTAAACTTTTTAAACTAGCTGCTTCTTTTGCGGTTATCTCAATCTGTCCTTGATATTGTTTTATTTCATTCTCTAGCTGCGCTATTTCCGCGTTGCGTTTATCAATCTCTATTTGATAGGCTGATTTTTCGGTGGCTATTGGTGCTTCTGTCGTTTCTGTTTGCGCATAGACAGGACTAATCGTTATGTTAATTAAAAACACATAAAAGAAGCTTAAGATGATTACTGTCGTTAATTTTTTAAAAAATATTTCCATTAATTAGTTTAAAAGTTCAATCGCCTTAGAAATACGTAAAATTGTTTCTTCTTTTCCTAAAATATAGGCACTCATAAACGGATCTGGTGATTTTTCCTGTCCCGTTAAAGAAAATCTCATTGGCCACAAAACACCACCTCGCCCAACAGAATCGGCAAACGGAAAAATTAATTCCTTTATTCTTTCTGCAGAAAAATCATCGCTATTAATCATCCTAATAATCTCTAATACCTTGGAAAGTTTTTCCCTTGTGCTATCTGCCGTTTCTTCTTTCCAAATAAGTTTTTCAACATTATATTCTGGCGTTTTTTCAAGAAAAGCTAATTCTTCGTTCCATATAACATGAGCTTCATTTAATGTTGATATTTTTTCAACAATAAGAGGGATTGATCTATCTAATCTTTCTTCTTCAGAGATAGTTGCGCCATTTGTTAAAACTTTTTCTTTAATAATTTTTTTTAAATCTTCTTGTGGAATTTTTTTAATATATTGTTTGTTTAACCATTCTAATTTTTTTATATCAAAAACAGCCCCACTTTTACTGACTTTTTCAAGTTCAAATTTTTCAACTATTTCCTCAAAGTTTAAAACATCTACGTCCTCTCCCCTACTTTGTGGAGACCATCCAAGTATTGCTAAAAAATTAACTATAGCTTCTGGTAAAAAACCTTTTTCTTTATATTCTGTTACAGCTGTTGCTCCATGCCTTTTTGATAATTTTGACTTATCAGGAGCCAAAATTAAGGGTAAATGAGCATATGTTGGTATTTCTGCACCGATCGCTTCAAGTAGCATTATTTGTCTTGAAGTATTTGATATATGATCTTCCCCTCTAATAACATGGGAAATTTTCATCTCATAATCATCTACTGTGACAGCTAGATGATAAAGTGGCGTTTCGGTATCTTTCGCAATCACAAAATCACCAAGCTCTTTTGTTTCAAAAGTTATAGGACCGCGTATCAGATCATTAAAAGTTATGGTTTTATTTTTATTTTTAAAACGAATAACTTCACTTCTTTTTCCTTCACCAGCCTCCTCTTTGGAAATATAAGCAGAACCATCAGCAATTAGTTTTTCTATATATTTTTTATATATTTCTGTTCTTTCAGATTGTCGATAAAACTCATCTGGCTTAATCTTAAGCCAAGATAACCCATCTAATATATTATCTTCAAATTCTTTTTTTGATCTTTCTTTGTCGGTATCCTCAATTCGAATAATAAAAACACCTGAATGTTGTTTCGCGAAAATGTAGTTAAAAAGTGCTGTCCTTGCTGTACCGATATGCAAAGAGCCCGTTGGAGACGGCGCAATTCTTACCCTAACCTGTTTTACTGGTGAATTCATTATTATTTTATTCTTCGTGACGCAAGGCGATTTTTAAAACCTCTCTTGCTATTTTTTCGGCTGCATCAGCTTTGTAAAAATCTTTTGCGTTTTTCGACATTTTTTCTTTACGCTCTTTATCTCCCATAAGTCCATTAATCTCAGCGAGTAGTAGGTGTGGGCTTAAGTTAATTTCTTCTATCACAACTCCAGCACCGGAACGACCATAATTAAAAGCATTTTTTCGCTGATGATCTCCATTGGAATCTTTAATCGGAATTATTATCGAAGGTAAACCCCAGGCAGCAATTTCAAAAATAGTTGAACCGCCACGAGAGACTATAAGCGGAGATGTTCCAGCGGCCATACGTAAAGCAAGAGCGTTTAAATATCCAAACATTCGATACCTTTCTCTAAGTGGATTATTTTCCCCCAACACAACAGAAACCAACGCTTCGGTCTCTTTCATCTTTTCTCCACCAACCTGATGTATAACTTGATACTTTTCTAAAAGTTCTGGAAGGATGTCGATTATTGTTTCGTTTATTATTTTTGCGCCAGAAGAACCACCTAATATAAAAATTGTTGGAAGATCTGGTGAAAGTTTTAAGTACTCATAAGCACCGCTTTGTAGTGGCATCAAGATTTCTTTTCTTACTGGTTGTCCAGTAAAAGCGACCTTGTCTGCTGGAAAATATTTCCCAGCTTCCTCGTACGACACAGCAATGCGTTCAGCAAATTTTCCAGCCCACATATTTGTTCTTCCTGGATATGAGTCCGATTCATGAATCACAACTGGAATTTTTAGTAGCTTTGCAGCCATCAATGCAGGGAAACTTGAATATCCACCTTTCCCGACCACAACATCTGGATAAATTAAGTACATACTTAAAAATGCTTTAACAACACCAGCTACTGTTTTGAAAATATCGATAATATTAAGTAAGGAAAAATAGCGTCGGACTTTACCAGCGCTTGCAAAAACGAATAGTAATTCATTTTCATAAAGAACAGCCTTGTTGTATGGACTATCAGACATAAAATACAACTTGGCATCCAAGATTTTTTCTTTTTGTATCAACTCGTTAACCTTTTGAGCAATAGCAATAATAGGATAAAAATGACCGCCACTTCCTCCGCCTGTAAATAAAATTTTCATCTAACTTTTGATCTTCTTTATTTTAACCCCTAATAATCAAATAAACGGCCCTTTCTTTGGCTATTATAGCAAGAAACCATGGTTAAATTAAGCGTTTTATGAGGAAAAACGAGATATATTAGCAACAATACCAACCTCAGCTAAGGCAAACAAAAGTGATGTTCCGCCTTGACTCACGAAGATCAGCGGAACACCAGTTAGTGGGACAACTCCCGTTAAGGCGGCGATATTTAAAAATGATTCAACAGAAATCATAACAACAAAACCAGTTGCTAAAAATTTACCGAAATTATCGTTTGATTTATTAGCGATACGTAAACCCCTCATCGCAAAAGCGAGAAAAAGTAAAACAATGAAAACACTCCCAACAAAACCGAATTCTTCACTCCAAACAGCAAAAATTGAATCCCCTACCGGCTCTGGAAGAAAATTAAATTTTTGAACACTTTGTCCATAACCTCTGCCAACAAGACCTCCGGAACCTATCGCAACCAATGATTGTTGAATTTGATAAGAAGAACCAAGTGGATCACTTGCGGGATTAATAAAAGTCATTATTCGATCTTTAAGATATGGTCGTACTGAAACCAACACAGCAAATGAGACCAGTGCGATTATTACCAGAAAAAATATATGTCTTGGTGTTGCTCCAGCTGAAAAATATATCGCAAAAACGCCAGCAGATAAAACCAAAAATGTACCCGTATCTGGTTCAGTTAGTATTAGAGCTCCAGCTAATCCAATAAATAGCAAAAAAGGAAGCAATCCGTACTTCCAGTTTTCCGTACGATTTTTTGCTAATGCATACCAAGCAGCGGCGTATAAAATTATCCCGAATTTTAAAAATTCAGAAGGTTGAAAAGAGAACCCCAGAACGTGTATCCATCTTTTTGCTCCACCATGCTCAAAGCCAATTCCGCTCACAAAAACCAACCCAGCCGCAATTACAGAAAAAATTAATATTGGAAAAGTATATTTCTTCCATTTTTTATAAGGAGTTAATGAGAAAATAGTGAACGCAACAAGCCCGCCACAAACTCCTAGTAAAAATTGACTAGAAATCATGTTAAAAAAAATGGCTTCGCTTTTTGCAAGAATACCTAAAGATGCAGACCAGAATGAAAAAATCCCTGTAACTAATAGGGTTAAAACTATCCCAATAAAAATTTTATCAAAAGAGGCGCCACGCATGTCATCCAAGAAGGGCGACGACCACCCCGATTAAGGCGCAAACGACTGATATTATCCAAAAACGCATAGTAACCTTATAAGAAGGCCAACCGAGTGCTTCAAAATGGTGATGTATCGGAGCAACAAGAAATACCTTTTTACCGTTGCGGAATTTTTTTGAAAGAATTTGAATGATTACAGATAGCGACGCAACAAAAAGAGGTAGTGCAATTATAGGCAAAACAGCCACGCCGTTTGTTAAAAAGGCAACAACAGTAAGCGATGTCGTGAGCCCAAGCATTCCGGTTTCTGTCATATAGAATCTTGCCGGTGGAATATTAAACCAAAGAAAAGCTAGTAAACTTCCGACAACAGCCGCACAAAATGCTGCAAGGTCAATTTGATTTTGGAAAAAGGCTAATATCGAGTAGGCAGAAAAAATTGCCGCCATGATCCCTCCAGATAACCCATCTATACCATCAATGACTCCACCGGAAAAAATGGCCAGCATTACTATCATGAAAAACGGTATAAAAAAGTAGCCCAATTCAAAATTACCAATAAAGGGGATCAAGATACTGGTTGCTTCCAGTTTATCGAAAAACCACCAACCTCCAATAAATCCAAGCAACAAAACAACAAGTATACGCACTGTTAAGGGCAGACCTCCCGCTATGTATCCACCTGTTCCTTTAATGACTAAAATATCATCGATTAAACCAACCAGCGAACCGGCAATTAGTGTGAAAAGTGGAAGCCATGTCTGGTTACGGCTCAAAAAACTCATTTTTTCAGTCAACGTTTCCGGAAAAAATAAATAAATCAAAGAAAAACCAACTGTCGTTATTAAAACACTAGCCCAAATGACTATACCCCCCATGCGTGGTGTACCAACTTCTTTTTCTTTATGGAGTTTATTAAATATCGGTGTTCCTCCCCCACCAAGACCTTCTGTTCGTGCTTTTTTCTTCCAAAGTTCGTGCTTATAAAGATAGTGAGTAAGAATTGGTGTAATTCCAATGCCGATTAGAAAAGCGGCTGATGCTGGCAAAAAAACTTTGAGTACGTCTAAGACCATATTTATAGGCTTTATTATAACAGAAATTATCTCTTCGCCACAAAAGAACTAAATCTCCTCGCTAGTTGTTTTTATTGTGGCTGAAATTAATTTTTGAATATCATCAAAGCGGCCGTTTTGGGTTGACCCTAAGACTATGACGGCAATAGGTCTATTTAACCCAGCATTAAAGATCACTCCTAGGTTACCCTGAGCCATATCAGTAAATCCTGTTTTTGAAGCCAAAATTCCGGGAATACTTTCAACTATTTGATTTGTATTTTGTGTTAGGTGTGTTTTCTTGTTTGAATATATTTTATTTGTTTTCTGGGTTGTCGCTGAAAAAACTTCAGGATAATTTTTAACACCGTAATAAAGAAGTTTAGCAATATCTTTAGCGGAACCATATCCACCACTTACTCCTTTTGTTAAATCTAAGCCTGATTCATTTAAGTAATAAGTCTGATTAAGCTCAAGCTGAAAGGCCTTATTGTTCATCAAAGAAACAAAATTTTTATCCTGCAATGTTTGATTATAATTTGAGGCAATAGCTGAAGCTGCATCATTAGAAGAAGATGTCAGCATAAACTTAACAATTTCTTCTTTTTCAAAAACCTCATTTGTTTTTAATCCGGAATCTCCATAAGAAAGAATATCTGAAGATAAGATAGTGATATGTTCTTTTTCCCCCTCAAGTGCCACTATCGCAGTCATAATCTTATTTAAAGAAGCTAAGGGTAACTGAAAGGTAGAATTTTTTTCAAAAATAACTTTATCGTTTTTTATATCCCAAACATAAACCGCCTGAGCTTCTATGAAAATATTTTCAAAGTTTGACTTTTGATTATTGGAATTTGCCATAAGCAAAGAAGCTGGTTGCTTTTTAACATCTATTACCTTTACCCCCCACGATGAAAAAATACCTATTGAAA
>CAZOFV010000004.1:0-68370 GCA_964579635.1 uncultured Candidatus Saccharibacteria bacterium | reverse complement strand
GACTCTAAGTCTGTTCGTGTGATTGTTCGTACTATTAACATTAGGGAGTTTTAGGCTTCTATTTGTTTGGTAGTAGTTTGTCTTCCTTCCTCTTTACAAGAAGTTGTAAAGTGTGTTAATGTCTATTGATATTCGGCCGAGGCGGCCTATTTTTTTGTTTAAATAATATGGAAATTAGAAATATAGCTATTATCGCTCACGTTGACCACGGCAAGACCACCTTGACCGACGCTTTGATGCGCCAAACTGGTGTTATGAAAGAAGGTGTCACAATGGACTCAAATGCACTTGAGCTTGAGCGTGGAATCACTATTTATGCAAAAAATACATCAGTTCCATATAAAGGAACGAAAATAAATATTGTTGATACTCCCGGTCACGCCGACTTCGGATCTGAGGTTGAGCGAGTTTTGCGTTCTATAGACTCAGTGCTTTTGGTTGTAGACGCTCAGGAAGGACCAATGCCACAGACTCGTTTCGTTTTGAAAAAATCTCTTGAGCTTGGCTTAAAACCAATTGTTGTTATTAATAAAATCGATAAACCAGCTGCAGATCCAAAGCATTGTGAAGATTTAGTGTTGGAGCTTTTCTTGGAACTCGGGGCCAACGATGAGCAAGCAGATTTTCCAATTGTGTACGCAATAGGTAGACAAGGTGTTGCTAAAATAAACCTAAACGATGAAGCCAAAGATCTAACACCACTACTTGATACAATTTTAGAAAAAGTTCCTGCTGCCTCATCAGCCGATTTAACAGAAAAGGCTCTAGAATTTCAGCCATTTAACTTAGGCTACGATAACTTCCTCGGTCGTCTTGCAGTTGGGCGTGTTTACCAAGGTGTGCTTAAGGCAAATACAAATTTGTTTATAAAGAAACCAACAGGAGAAACACGAACTGGAAAAGTATTGAAAATTTTTACATTTAACGGCACTGATCGTGTGGAAGAAAAAGAGGCGGTGGCTGGTGATATTGTCTTAATTTCTGGTTTGCCAGATATTTATATTGGAGAAACAATTACAGATGATGCAAACTCTGAACCACTTCCAGCAATAAATATCGATGAGCCAACAATCGCTCTTTCTTTTTTGGTTAACAATTCTCCTTTTGCTGGACGTGAGGGTAAATATGTTACATCACGACAAATACGTGAATACTTGGAACGAGAACTTGAGGTTAACGTCGGGTTAAAAGTTGATTTTGATTCCGCAGGAGGCGATAGTTTCCGTGTTTTTGGTCGTGGTGAATTACACATTTCTATTTTGCTTGAAAATATGCGACGCGCTGGATACGAGGTTCAGGTTTCTCAGCCACAGGCAATCATTCGAGAAATAAACGGCGAGAAACAAGAGCCATTTGAGGAGGTTGTTGTCGATACTCCTAGCGAATTTCAGGGAGCAATCATTGAGCGTTTGAGCATGAGAGGTTTTCTTATGAAGAATATGCACCACGCTGAGAAAACAGTGCGTATGATTTTTGAAGGACCAACACGAGGACTTTTGGGTTATCGTGGACAATTCGTTATTGATACAAAAGGAGAGGGTATTTTGGCTGCACATTTTATTGGGTTTAAACCATACGCAGGAGAAATAAAGAAACGCGCAGTTGGTTCTATGATTTCTATGGCAGCTGGCAAAACACTTGGGTTTTCATTGTGGACACTACAAGAGCGCGGTGTTTTGTATATTAGCCCTGCAACTGAAGTTTACGAAGGAATGGTTATTGGAAATACTTCTAAGGGGGAAGAGATGAATGTTAACCCAACAAAAGGAAAACAACTTTCAAATATGCGCTCTTCCGGTACAGATGAAGCTATTAATTTGGTGCCACCATTTACACTGTCTATTGAAAGAGGGCTTGAGGTTATGGCGGAAGATGAATATTTGGAAATTACGCCAGGAAACGTACGCCTACGAAAACAGTTTTTAACAGAAAACGATCGTACAAAATCACGTCGATAAAAATATCAAACAAAAACCCTCGCACAGACGAGGGTTTTTGTTTGAGAATATTACTTGATTATATACCCCCTAGGGGTATAATAGAGAACATTAACTAATATGAATCCTAAAAAATTAAAGTTAATTCGACGTCTCAATATTATCGAAGGGCAAGTACGTGGTTTAAGAGAGATGATAGAGAAAGATAAGTATTGTATTGATATAATTACCCAAAGTTCTGCTGTTAAGCAGGGTCTTTCGAGTGTAGAAGATATACTTATGGAAGAACATTTGTCAGACTGTGCTGTAAAGCAAATAAAAAGCGGTAATTCTAAAAAAGCGATTGGGGAAATTATTGAAGTTTATAAATTGAAAAGAAAATAGTTTATGTCAAAAAAAGAAATTTTTAACGTTAACGGCATGTATTGCGAATCATGCCCTGTTTTTATTGAGGATGCTTTAAAAAAATTTTCCGAGGTGAAGGACGTCAATGTTTCTCTTGAAAATAATCAGGTTGTCATCGATAGTGAATTTAAAGGAACAAAAGAATTGTTGGCTGAAGAATTGACAAAGCTTGTTCGCGAAAAGGGATACATAATTTCAGTGTCTAAGGAAGACAAGGCGATAAAATGGAATGAATTTATTTACGCACTTCCAGTCGCCGCTTTTATTATTTTTGGTTTTATTTTTTTACAAAAGGCAGGTTTAGCCAACTTTATTGATTCTTCTAATATTGGTTATGGTTCAGCTTTTATTATTGGTCTTATTGCGTCTGTTTCAACTTGTCTTGCTGTTGTTGGTGGAGTCGTCTTGTCTTTATCAGCTAACTTGGCAAAAAGCGGTGGAACGTGGCGCCCCCAAGCCCTTTTTCATATCGGTAGACTTGTTGGATTTTTTATTTTAGGTGGAGTAATTGGGCTTATTGGTAGCTCATTTCAGTTTAGTCTTACCGCCAACATTGTTTTAGGAATTTTTGTTGGAGTTGTGATGCTTATTTTAGGAATTAATTTGCTTGATGTTTTTAGTCCTATAAAGAAAATACAATTACGTTTACCAAAAAAATTTTCACGTTATGTTATGAACATAAGTGAACGCGATTATTATTTTGCACCAGCGTTATTTGGGGTCGGCACTTTCTTTTTACCATGTGGTTTTACTCAATCTATGCAGTTGTATGTTTTGACCACTGGAAGTTTTATAGATGGAGCTATGATTATGTTTATTTTTGCGTTAGGAACTTTTCCAATGCTAGCCTTACTTTCTTTCGGTTCTTTAAATATTTCTAATAGTTCTTGGAGGGGGACATTCTTTAAAACATCTGGTATTTTGGTGATAGCGCTCGCTATTCTTAGTATCGCAAACGCTCTTGCTGTTGCTGGAATTATTGAACCGTTTTTTAATATTTAAAAATGAACAAACAAATAATCATATCTTTAATAATAACGACACTTCTTGTTGGTGGTGCTATCGTGTTTACTAGAAATAGTTCTTCGCGTGATGCTTCTGGTGAAATTTATTCAGCGACTATTATTGAAGGAAAGCAAGTAGTTGAAATTAAAGCTAAGGGTGGATATTCTCCGCGTATTATTAATGCAAAAGCTGGTATTCCAACAATAGTTAAAATGGAGACAACCAATACTTTTGATTGTTCAGCTAGTTTGGTTATCCCAGAAATTTCATATAAGAAGTTTTTAAGTCCAACGGGGGTTGAGGAAATAGAAATTTCAGCTGATAAAGCGCAAGGCACTATGCAAGGTTTGTGTTCTATGGGTATGTATAGTTTTTTAATAAATTTTAAGTAGTAGTTTGCTTTTCAGTTTTATGGCGGTAGAATCTTTAGAATGAAAAATAACGCTTTAATGATATCTATTTTTGTGTTCTCTGCATTTATTATTGGAACTTTTGGTTTGAACGCTAACGCGGCAACTATCCCTACAGTTGAGAGTCTTGTTAATGATACCTATTCGCAGATATACGTTGATCGTGAAGGTCGCGCTATTATCGGCGGGGTTAAGGTGACACAGGTTGCAGGCGTCACCTATTTTACGCGTCTAATTTGGGGTGAAAGTTTTATTAGGCTTACGGTAAAAACAAATAGTAAAACTAAGTTTGCAAATAAATTCGGTGAACCTATTTCTGTAAAAGAAGTTAAGGAGGGAGATATCTTGGTGATTGAGGGCGAACTTGAATCCGCTTCTCAGACAATGACAATTATTCCAAGGACTGTGCGTAATATTTCAAATCAAACAGAGAATAATGAATTTTCGGGAACAGTAAGCAATATTCGTTTAGACTCTGATACGTTCACTCTTACCACGAAATCTAAAGGGCCGATTACCATTTCAGTAAATAATGGAACGACAACTCAAATAAAAAAAGGAAGTCGAATAATTAATATTTCATCATTGCGCAATGGCGACAAGGTGACAAAGGTTGATGGTGTGTTAAATCATGCAACAAATCAGATGATTGCTAAAAACATTGTCGTTTATGTTGATATGAATACTTTTAAACCAAGAAATTTTCAGGGGACCATTAAAGAAATTTCTGGAACAACACTTCCTTTAAATTTTACAGCAACAGTAGGCGGGGTTGATTATTTAGTTAAATTAAACGAAAAAACAGTTGTTTTAAATAGTCTTAAAAATAACGCAAAATTATCACGTTTTGAGGTTGGAGATAGGATTCGTTTCTATGGAGAAATAGAAGAGGCGGATTCTCTTATTGTTGGCAAAGTTGAGGTGTTAAGAAACATTGATTTGTAACAAAAATTTTCTACTGATTATTGCAAATATGTTACAATTTGCTGAATGCAGAAGGTTGAGGTTGGTAAAATTAAAAATTTTAAAGAACTTGCGATAAATGATTCGCGAAAGGTTGCCTTGGAAATCGCTGAGGCTGGCCTTTTTGCTATTGATACAAAGAGGGCGGTACAAAATTTTATTACCGCAAACGAAAAACAAATAATTTTTGGTAATGGTTTAGTGGCAAGATCTCTTGATGCTGGTAAAAGAATTTTCTTTATCGGGATTGGTAAATGTGCTTATGACGCAGCTGTCGCAGTTGAGGAGATATTGGGAGATAAACTGACCGGCGGAATTGTCTTTGATGTGAACCTTCCAGAAGTTAATGTATTAAAGTATATTCGAAGTTTTATTGGCACTCATCCTTTTCCATCAGATGGAAATGTTGCCGTTTCAAAAGAAATTGTTCATCTACTTAAAGACCTTTCAGAAGATGATTTTGTGATTATGGCTATTTCTGGTGGTGGTTCGACCTTGCTTTGTCTTCCTCATAATAATCGTACTTGTATTGATGAGAAATTAATTGTTGAAGAACTTTTTAGTGTTGGTGCAACGATTCAGGAAATTAATACAATAAGAAAGCACATCTCTGGCGTTCGTGGTGGTTTTTTGGCAAAACACGCATATCCAGCTCGTGTTGTTTCTCTTATTTTTTCTGATGTGCCTGGAAATAACCCCGGATTTATTTCTTCAGGTCCTACTATTAGAGATGAGACCACAGTGGGGGATGCGATAGAGATTTTTAATCGTTACAAAATGACAATGCCAGATGAAATAGGAGAAATTTTACTTGAAACACCAAAGGAGGCTAAATACTTTGAGAATGTTTATAATACAATAGTTGTTTCAAATGATGTCGCATTAAAAGCTATGGAAAAAAGAGCCAACGAGCTTTTGTTTGAGGCTAGGATTATAGATGATAAATTGACAGGGGAAGCGAGAGAGGTTGGTCCTAAAATATTGGAAACTGTCAGAGGTGCGCATAAACGATCTGTATTCCTTTATGGCGGGGAAACGACCGTTAAGGTGCACGGGCTTGGTTCCGGCGGTAGAAATCAGGAACTTGTCTTAAGCGTGCTTCCCGACATTAGATTTGGTGAAGTCGTACTGTCTTTTGCGTCCGATGGACGCGATAATGGTGAGTATATGGGGGCGATTGCCGATAATGTTTTAAAGAAAGAAGCCGAGAGGTTGTCGTTAAAACCAGAGGAATTTTTAGATAAGAATGACAGCACTTCTTTTTTTAAGAAAACAGGTGGTTTACTGAAGTCGGGGTATACTGGTTCAAACGTTTCAGATTTGATTATAGGAATAAAATTTTAATGAGATAAATATATGAGTGAGATGAATGAAAATAAATACGTTGTCTGGATGGAAGATGTCGGCATTGAAGATGTTGCAACTGTTGGAGGAAAGAATGCTTCGCTTGGCGAAATGATAAAAAACTTGGGTGAGAAAGGTGTTGCGGTGCCATCTGGTTTTATTATTACAGCTGATGGATACCGTTATTTTATGCAAGAGACGGGAATGGAGCAATTTGTAAAAACTGCGCTTAAGGGGTTGGATACAAAAAATTTGAAAGATTTATCAAAGCGCGGCAAGTTGGTTCGCGAAAGTATTATTGCAACAAAAGTGCCAGTTGAGCTAGATAGACAAATTGCACTTTGTTACGAAATGATGGAGAAGAGATATGGCAAGAATATTGATGTTGCTGTGCGTTCTTCTGCTACGGCTGAAGATTTGCCGGGAGCGTCATTTGCGGGCGAGCACGAAACATACTTAGGAATTCGTGGAGCAAAAGATGTGACGCAAGCTACAAAGGCGGCATTCGCTTCACTCTTCACTAATCGTGCTATTTCATATCGCGTTGATAAAGGCTTTGACCATTTCACAATTGCGCTCTCTGTTGGGGTTCAAAGAATGATTCGTTCTGATAAGGGTGTGTCTGGTGTGATGTTTACAGTGGATACGGAATCCGGTTTTAGGGATACAGTTGTGATAAATGGATCTTACGGTCTTGGAGAAATGGTTGTTCAAGGGCAAGTGACACCAGATGAATTTTTTGTTTTTAAAAATACAATAGAGACGGCGCCAAAAGCTATTATTTCAAAAACGCTCGGAGAGAAGGCTGATAAAATGATTTATGTTGCAGGTGCAAAAGGAATTCGACCTGTAAAAATTATTAAAACAACACCGGCTGAACGAAGTAAATTTTGTCTTTCTGATGAGGAAATTTTAAAGCTTGCTCGTTGGGGAATGATCATTGAGAAACATTATTCAGATAAAGGTGGAAAGTGGACACCAATGGATATGGAGTGGGCTAAAGACGGCAATACTGGCGAACTTTTTATTGTTCAAGCAAGACCAGAGACAGTGCAGGCTTTAAGAGATTTTTCTAAAGTTAAAGAATATGTTCGTAAAGAAGAAGGAAAAGTTTTAACAGCTGGCGTGTCGGTCGGTAGTTCTATTGCTGTCGGTAAGGCCCGTATTATTATGGATGCCAAAAAAATTGGTGAATTTAAACATGGTGAAGTTTTGGTTACTGACATGACCGATCCAGACTGGGAGCCAATTATGAAAATTGCTTCGGCTATTATTACCGATAAAGGTGGAAGAACATCACACGCTGCGATTGTTGCTCGCGAACTTGGGATTCCGGCGGTTGTTGGTTCAGGAGACGCAACTCGAAAAATAAAAACTGGAATGATGGTGACCGTTGATACAACCGGCTCAGATGGTGTTGTTATGGCTGGTGACCTTAAGTTTGATATAGTCACACATGACTTAAAGACAATTCCTAAAACGAAAACAAAAATTGCACTTAATATTGCAACCCCAGACACAGCTTTTGAAAAATCATTTTTACCAGCGGATGGAGTTGGTCTTGCTCGTGAGGAATTTATAATTGCTTCAGAAATCGGTATTCATCCACTTGCTTTACTTAATTATAAAAAATTGTCGCCGGCACTTCGTAAAAAAATTGACGCGAAAACTATTGGTTATACCGACAAGACTCAGTTTTATGTTGACCGCCTTGCTTATGGAATCGGTAAAATAGCGGCAGCTTTTTATCCAAGAGAAACAATTGTTCGTTTTTCTGATTTTAAAACGAATGAATACAGAACTCTTTTGGGTGGAGATGCTTATGAGCCGGCAGAAGAAAACCCAATGATAGGTTGGCGTGGAGCATCTCGTTATTACGACCTTAAGTTTAAAGAAGCTTTTAAGCTTGAATGTTTAGCAATCAGAAAGGTTCGCGAAGAAATGGGTCTTGATAACGTTACTCCAATGGTTCCATTTTGTCGTACTGTTGAGGAAGGAAAACAAACTCTTCAAATTATGGCTGAGGCCGGACTTGTTGCAAATTCTATGGTAAAAGATGGTAAAAAGGGTGTATCTGTTTATGTGATGTGTGAGATTCCATCTAACGTTATGTTGGCTGATGAATTTTTGGATATCTTTGACGGTATGTCTATTGGCTCCAACGACCTTGCTCAATTAACGCTTGGTTTGGATAGAGATTCGGGAATTGTTAGTCATGTCGCAAATGAAAATAACGAAGCGGTAAAGAAGATGATTAGTGAGGCGATAAAGAAATGTCGTGCGCGAGGTAAATACGTTGGTATTTGTGGGCAAGCGCCATCAGATTACCCAGATTTTGCAGCCTTTTTAGTTGAAGCGGGGATTGAAAGTATGTCACTTAACCCAGATACAATCATAAAAACAAGAGGTGTCGTTGCGGAGAAAGAGAAGGCGCTTCAAATTAATTAATGTAGTAAAATACACACATGACAAAAATTTCATTTTACGGAGTTAAGCAGTGGGAAAGAGAATATCTACAAGAAAAAGTAGCTCAAGTTGCGGGAGATGCGGAGATTTTGTTTTCTGAAGAAATTCTAGATAAGAGCCATGTTCCAGCAGACACCAGTGCTGACATTGTTTCAGTGTTTGTTGATTCTACTGTCGACAACGAGGTTTTATCGAAATTTCCTAAATTAAAATTTGTTGCGACCCGTTCTACTGGATATGACCACGTTGATTTAGCTACATGTAAAGAAAGAGGAATTGTTGTTTCTTCTGTACCGTCCTACGGAGAAAATACTGTTGCTGAATTTGCTTTCGCTTTAATTTTGTCACTTTCTCGAAAAATTTTTGAAGGATACGACAGAATTAAAGAAAAAGGAAGTTTTAGTTTTGATGGGTTACAAGGTTTTGATTTGATGGGAAAGACAATTGGAGTTGTTGGAGCAGGACATATTGGGCAATTTTCTATAAAAATTGCTAAAGGTTTTGGTATGAAGGTTGTTGCCTATGACCCATATCCAAACGAAAATTTAGCGAAAGAACTTGGTTTTGAATACAAAGATTTCGATGAGTTGCTTAAAGAAAGCGATGTGGTAACAATTCACGTTCCTTATCTTAAGACGACACACCATCTTTTTAATGAAGAGAAATTTTCGTTGATGAAGAAAACAGCAATTCTTGTTAACACTAGTCGCGGGCCAATTATTGATACCCAGGCCTTAGTAAGTGCGCTTAAAGACGGAAAGATTGCGGGAGCCGGACTTGATGTTCTTGAAGAGGAGGCGGTAATAAAAGACGAGATGGAGTTTTTGAAAAAGGGAAGTGGCGAGGGTCATGATTTAAAAACAATTATTGCAAATCACGTGCTTATTGATTTGCCAAATGTTGTTATGACGCCACACAACGCTTTTAACACAGGAGAAGCGCTTCGTCGTATTCTTGATACAACGGTTGATAACATTAAAAATTATTTAGCTGGTACTCCTGTAAATTTGGTTAAATAAAATATGTACGAGATAGATGATATTACGGCTCGTGTAATCCTCGATTCTAGGGGAGAAAAAACAGTAGAAGCGATAGTTCGTCTTTCTGATGGATCTATCGCCTCGGCGTCTGTTCCACAAGGGAAAAGCCGTGGTGCCGGTGAGGCTGTTTGTGTTTCTCCAGAACAGGCTATTCTTAACATTAAAGATTTTATTTTACCAGCACTTAAAAACTCTTTAAGTGTTATGCAAAAAGATATCGATGGAAGGTTGAAAATCCTTGATGGTACGGCAAACAAAAGTCGTCTTGGGGCAAATACTATTCTTGCGGTTTCTATTGCCGTTGCACGTGCTGCTGCAAATGCTCGTGGAATACCCCTTTGGGCGCATCTTCGTGAGATGGCCGGAGTATCAATATTAGACACAAAACGACCACGTCTTTTTGTTAATTTGATTAACGGTGGTGAGCACGCAAAAAATAAACTTGCCTTTCAGGAGTATTTAGCGATTATTGATGGTGCTAATTTTGCAGAAATGACAGAGATTCAAGCATCCCTCTGGAGTAATTTAAAAAAAATGTTTAATGATCAATATGGCGACGCACTGCCATTGGGGGATGAAGGAGGGTTTGCTCCGGAGATTAGTGATAACCTTGAGCCATTTCGTTTAATTAAACAAGCGGCCGGAGAACTTATTGAAGATGGGTTCGTTTCTATGGGAACAGATGTTGCTGGTGCTAATGCAAAACTTACCAATGAAGAAAGAGATATTCTTTTTGAGACAGCAATAAAAGAATACAACCTTATATACATAGAAGATCCTTACGAGGAAAATGATTTTCAGTCTTTTGCAAAAATGAAGGCGTTGCACGGAGATAATTTAATAGTTGCTGGTGATGACCTTACAGTAACCAATTCAGAGTTGATGCGCACCGCAGAAAGAACCAAAAGTATTAATGGGGTTATAATAAAACCAAATCAAATTGGGAGTGTTTCGGATGCGATGGAAGCGGTGCGGACAGCAAATAATTTTGGTTGGAAAGTTATTGCATCGCACAGAAGCGGAGAAACAGAAGATACTTTTATTGCTGATTTTGCTTATGCTGTTGGAGCCTTTGGTTTAAAACTCGGTGTTCCAACGCAAGTTGTTAGGCATGTAAAGTATGATCGGTTGTTGGAAATAGACAAAGAAGTCTCTAGTTCTTAAAGATGTTAGACTTAGTTTTTTCGGGGTATAGTATACCGGTAGTACGCACGTTTCGGGTGCGTGAAGACAGGGTTCGATTCCCTGTACCCCGACTCATATGCTTAGTAAAATAATTAATTTTACAAAACTTTTAAACAAATTTCGCTCTGTTGAGCGGGTTGTTTTAGTTAATGAAAAAGAAAGAAACGAAAATGATGTAGAGCATAGTTATTACATGGCGATGCTTGCTTGGTATATAGTAAACGTTAATAAATTAGATTTAGATATTAATTTAGTCATTAAGTATGCGTTGGTGCACGATTTTGTCGAAGTTCATGCAGGTGATACCTATATATATTCTTCTGAAAAAACTCACTTAGAAAGTAAGGAAAAAAGAGAAAAAGAGGCGGCAGAAAAAATTAAAGAAGATTTTTCTGAATTTGAAGATTTGCATACACTAATTGAAAAATACGAAAAAAGGGAAGATAAGGAGAGCAGGTTTGTCTATGCGTTAGATAAAATACAACCAATGATAAATATCTATACTGATAATGGCCGTTCTTGGAAAATGAATAAGGTCGGGCTTCAGATGCTTCTTGATCATAAAAAAGATAAGGTTGCTGTTTCTCCGGAGGTAAAAAAATATTTTGAAGAATTAATTGAGTTGCTAAAGAGCGAAGAAAAAGATTTATTTAACGCTTAATTTATACGTGTTATAATATATAAACTATGTCCGTAATTATATTTATTTTGTTGACCCTCGTTTCGTCGTTTCTTGGTGGTTTAATTGCTTTTAAATATCGTGACCATTTGCATATAGTCTTGGGGTTTACAGCAGGTATTCTTCTTTCTGTTGTAGCTTTTGATTTGATGCCAGAGATTATGGAGATGACAGCAGACCTTTCCGTTGACCCGTTGGTTCCAATGGTTGCGCTTATTGCTGGATTTTTCATTTTTCACATACTTGAAAAAGCTGTTTTGATTCACCACTCAAATGAAGATCATTATGGCCCCCACACACACCCAACAGTAGGAATTGTTTCTGCTTTAGCGCTTGCCGCCCACTCATTTTTAGACGGTGTTGGTATTGGCTTAGGGTTCCAAGTATCACCCGCTTTGGGGATGCTCGTTTCCTTAGGAGTGATTTCTCACGCATTTTCTGATGGATTAAATACCGTAACACTTATGCTTCAGCATAAAAACACAACAAAAAAAGTTTTTATGTTTTTAGGGATAGTGGCGTTTGCTCCAGTCTTGGGTGGACTTTCTACCTTATTCTTTACTGTTCCGGAAGAAATTTTACTTATTTATCTAGGGTTTTTTGCTGGATTCTTTCTTTACATCGGAGCATCGGAAGTTTTACCAGAAGCGCATAGTCAAAGGCCGTCTGGTCGTGCAGTATTAGCGACGATTACAGGCGTTGCATTGATGTTTATTGCGACAATTTTTCTACACTAAGTTTTTATGGAGATAAAAAGAATAAATATTATTACCATAATCACGATACTGGTTTTTATTTTTATTCCATCCTTATCTTTTGCAGAGGATACTGTTATTAAAAATGCCGGATTTGCTCCTGGAAACATTTGGTTTTCACAGAATGATTTTACTCCAGGAGACACAGTTAAGGTTTATACAATTCTTTGGAATGGCGGGAAAGAAACCATAACAGGGGAAGTTGTTTTTTATGATAATGCTGATGTTATAGCAAGAGTAGCTTTCTCCCTTTCGTCTTTAGGGACAAAAATTGCTTCTGCTGACTGGAAAATATCAGATGGTTATCATAAGGTTTACGCTGTTGTTGGGACCTCTAAAATAGGAACGAACGGAGCAACTCTTGAGTATGCGAAAACCGAAGAAAGTGAACATTTTATTGGCGCACCAATAAAATCAACTAGTCCGACTACTACAGCTCAGCAAATTATTAACGAGAAAGTTAATTTTGCAAAAGAGTATGCTGTAGAAAATTTACCAGAGCCAGTTACTGAAACTACCCAGTCATTTTTTGGTAAGGTTGAGCCAATAAGAACTAGTATAAAAACATGGACTGATAACACCTCGGTTGACGTCCGCAAAGATATAGAAAAGTTAGATGAGAAGATAAAAAACAATGAAGGAAAAACTGATGTTTGGTCTATGGTCAAAAAACCACTAGATTATGTTTATATTTTTATTTTAACAATAATCGGATTAATTCTTGGTAACTCAATTATTTTTTATACAATTTCTTTTGTCGTTATATTTTTATTTTTACGCTTTATTAAAAGAAGGTTTATTTTTTGACCGAATTGAAAATTTTTGGCAGAGTGCATAGGCTAAACATATGAAGCCAATTAAATTTACTATTGATAAAAAAGTACCAGAAACACTAGGTAGAGCTGGAACAATAATTACCCCCCATGGAGTGCTTGAAACTCCGGCTTTTATTGTGGTTGGTACCAAGGGGAGTGTGAAGTCTCTCACGACTGAACAAGTTTTGGGTTTGGGCGGGCAGGCTGTTTTAGCAAATACATATCATCTTTATCTTGAGCCTGGTGATGAGCTTGTAAAAAATTCTGGTGGTTTGGGTAAATTTATGAATTGGGAAGGACCCACCTTTACCGATTCTGGTGGTTTTCAGGTTTTTTCTTTAGGTGCTGCCATGGGGAAAAGTGTTGGTAAAATTGCCACAGGGGAAGAAATTGCAGAATATACCGATGAGGGGAACTTTGGTGGTAAGCTCGCACAAATAGACGAAGAAGGTGTAACATTCAGGTCTTTTATGAATGGCAGTGAGCACCGCTTTACACCAGAGCGTTCTATGGAGATACAACAAAACTTGGGAGCTGATATTATTTTTGCTTTTGACGAGTGTACTTCGCCAATGGCACCTAAAGAATATCAAATGCAAGCTATGGAAAGAACGCACCGCTGGGCAAAAAGGTGTTTAGAGTCGCACAGTAAAAATGATCAAGCATTATTTGGGGTGGTTCAAGGTGGGCGTTTTGAAGATTTAAGAAAAGAAAGCGCTAGAGTTCTCGCTGGCCTTGATGTAAACGGTAAAACTTTTGATGGCTTTGGTATTGGCGGGTCATTTGTTAAAGAGGACATGGCAACAGCCGTAAGGTGGGTTAATGAAATCTTGCCAGAAGATAAGCCAAGACATTTACTTGGGGTGGGAGAACCAGAAGATTTATTTTTAGGGGTAGAAAATGGATGCGATACATTTGATTGTGTCGCCCCGACACGCCAGGGGAGAAATGGTAATTTTTATACAAACGAAGGAAGGATAATAATACAAAACTCTAAGTTTAGAGAAGATTTGAGTCCTGTTGAAAAAGATTGCGGTTGCTATGCTTGTAAAAATTTTAGTAAGGCCTACATAGCACACCTTTTTAGGGCAAAAGAAATGTTGGGGCCAACATTGGGTTCAATCCATAATCTTTACTTCATAGTTAATTTGGTAAAGAAAATTAGACAATCAATTTTAGATGGTAACTTTCCGCAATTTAAAGAAGAGTTTTTAGGGCGATATCGTCAATTGACGTAAACATGTTTTTATTGTATTCTTTCAAAAGGTTTTCTAATAGATAGGGGGAAGTTATGTCACGCTTATGTTTTACGTGGTGGTCTGCCGTTGTTTTTCAAACGATAGCCCATCTCGTGATTGTCGTCATTTCGACTTTTTGGGCGGATGGAGATGGGGTAAGGTTTCTTTACACGTACTCTCTCCTTTCGGTTCTTTGGTTTAATCCGATAAGGAAGCTGCCGATAAAATCTTTTTCCAAACTAAGCGTTGTTGTTTCTTTTTCTTTAGGTCTAATTATTATGATGACGACGCAGAGTTTTTTATCATTTCTGTTTACCCACATTGCGTATGTTTTGGTCGGCTATGTTGCGCTATCAGCAAAGGATAGGCCCTTCCAAAAATTAATTACTACGCTCGTTCGGGATTAAGCTATTTGGCCTACTTTAACCCGTTGTCGGTCTGCCGTCGAAAATATCGACGGCTTTCCTTTTTATCTCACTACAGTATTATTCATTTTACACATGTCAGTTTTTAAACTATCAAAACATTTTACTCCAGCCGGAGATCAGCCGAAGGCTATTTCTGCGCTTACAAAGGGTCTCAAAAAAGGCTTTAAGAAGCAGACCTTGCTTGGTGTGACTGGCTCCGGAAAAACCTTCACGATGGCAAACATAATTGCAAATGAGGGTAAGCCAACTCTTGTGATTGCTCACAACAAAACTCTGGTTGCTCAGTTGGCGCAAGAGTATAAAGAATTTTTCCCAGAGAATGCGGTACATTATTTTGTTTCTTATTACGACTACTATCAACCAGAGGCTTATATGCCCGTGACAGACACATATATTGAAAAGGATGCTCAGATTAACGAAGAGATAGATCGATTAAGGCATGCTTCCACTCAGGCGTTAATGTCGCGTCGCGACGTGATAATTGTTGCTTCTGTCTCGTGTATTTATGGTTTGGGTAGCCCAGAAGAATATCGTAAGGAGAATTTTGAAATTAAAGTTGGTGATTCCACTAATCGTCAAGAATTAATTAAGCGTCTTATAAGTATTCACTTTGAAAGAACAAATGCAGATATAAATCCTGGAGAATTTAGGAGTATTGGTTCGCGCGTTGAAATAATGCCAGTTTCTGAGAGATATGTTTTGAATGTTGATATTAATGATGGGAAAATATCAAATATTATTGTTGTTGATCCAGTGTCACAAAAAATTCTTGGTGAAGAAAAAAGTGTTTTTCTTTTTCCGGCAAAACATTTTCTTACAGAAAAATCACAGCGCGAACGGGCAATAAAAATTATAAAAAAAGAATTAGCCGATACTTTAAAAAAATTTGAAAAAGAGGGAAAGTTGCTTGAAGCAGATAGGTTAAAGCGCCGAACGAATTATGATATGGCGATGATTCGCGAGGTTGGATATTGTTCTGGAATTGAGAACTATTCAAGGCCACTTTCAGGAAGACCAGCTGGGGCAGCGCCGGATACACTACTTTCTTATTTTCCAAAAACAAAAGAAGGGAAACCAGATTTTTTGACCATCATAGATGAATCTCATGTGACATTGCCACAATTGCGCGGAATGCAGGCGGGGGACTTTTCTCGAAAGAAAACACTTGTTGAGCACGGATTTCGCTTACCGTCTGCCGTTGATAATCGTCCTTTGAATTTTAAGGAATTTGAAGAACGTATAGGAGAAGTGATTTATACGTCAGCAACACCGAGTGAGCTTGAGATGACGACAAGCGAACAAATTGTTGAGCAGATTATTCGTCCAACTGGGTTGGTTGACCCTGAAATTACAATAAGGCCAATTTCTGCAAAAGGTGTATATGGTGGTCAGATTGAAGATTTTATGACCGAAACAAAGAAGGTGACTGCAAAAGGAGAGCGTTCTATTGCAACAACTTTGACTAAAAAAATGGCAGAAGAATTAAGTACGTATCTAAAAGATCAAGGGATTAAGGCGGAATATTTACATAGCGACATTAAAACAATCGACCGAATTAAAATATTATCAGAATTTCGTCGTGGAACTTTTGATTGTTTGGTTGGGGTCAACTTACTACGTGAAGGTTTGGACTTACCGGAAGTTTCTTTTATCGGCATCTTAGACGCCGACAAAGAAGGATTTTTGCGTTCAGCTGTTTCTTTGATTCAAACTATCGGACGTGCTGCTAGAAATTCTGCCGGACGAGTAACTCTTTATGCCGACGTAGAAACCGACTCAATGAAGAAAGCTATTGGAGAAACTAATCGCCGTAGAGTTATTCAAGTTACCTACAACAAAGAACATGGCATTACTCCAACAACAATAAAAAAGAAAATTCACGACATTGCCGAACACTTGGAAAGCAACCATGATAAGTCTGTTAGATTTAATTTAAGTATAGACGAACAAATCTTTCAGAAAAATCCTAAGAAACTTATTAAATTAAAAGAAAAAGAAATGAGTATTGCGGTGAAAGAATTAGATTTCGAGGCCGCTGCAATTCTACGTGATGAGATATTACTACTTAAGAAAAAATTTGAAGAGAAAGGGGAATAATAAGGAAGAATTGCAAAGAAATTTATGCTGATGTATAAGTAGGAAATTAGTTCTTTTACTTACTTGTTTACCACAGCTGGAAGCGCCTCTATCTACTAAATAGTTCTAGTCATTTCCAGCTGTGGTAAACTTTCACAACGAAAGAACCCTCCAGCATTAATTACACGAAAGGAACAGCCATGGATTCTCATGGAACACCCTCTTGTACCAACGGGCAATTTGCTACTTTGGGGAGCGGAATTGGCCCCGCTTTGCCGAAGGCGATAAAACTGACAGGTCTTGATCCGAAAGTTATCCTTAACCACACAAGCCAGGGGGAGCGTCTCTCTCTCGCTGTCGCCGAAGCAATCAACATGTTATACAACGGAAGCGCTAAAACGATTCCGGTGGATGCGGATTTCATTTACGTTACGGAAGTAACGGTTCCGGCGATAACGAAACGCATGGACCCGAAGGAGTTTTTCAAAAATTCTGCCGGCTGTGATTTCCGGATATTGCCGTCTGTTAGCGCAATTGATTCGGCGCCGGAGGCCAGTTTTGAGGTTTTTCGTCTCATGCGCAATGTTCACGAGTCAGACATTGTTGAAAAACTCAAGGACTACGATCTTGCCGAGTGGTACCACTTTGCGGTCCTTGTTGAGAATCAGGTTGACGGGAACGATGGACCGCTTACCATAAACGGGAGAGCAAACATCTTCCACGTTCGAGGTGGTAGTGATGAAGTTTTCATCTTTGGCGCCCACTGGAAGACAGCTGGTTTTGACGAGTGGGAAACAAACGAATATCTCCCCGAAGAGGTGTCCCTGGCGGGCAGGTGGCGTGCTGGTAGCCTCGTTTTTCTCCGGCTTCGACCGTAGCTCTCTCTCGTTGTTGCAATGCCAAAGCCCCTTCTCGGGGCTTTGTTTTTTACATCTTATTCATATATAGTTCACTCATATATACCCCTATGAATGGTCGCGGGGTAGTTTTTAGCGTCATTATGAACCCCAGTAGTACAGCGACCCCGGTACTAGAACAAGTTCAGTACGGGGCATAGCTGACTACGGGGCAAGAAAACCTGCTATATGAAAAAAGACGAAAACAAAAATATTGATCCCATTAGAAATTTTCGGGACACAGATTTAAGTATTTAAGCGGTATTTTTCGACAAAACCATCATATAAATTTTATGTCAAAACAAAGTGAAAATTCAAACGGGATAAGTAAAATAATCGTCAAAGGGGCGAGGACTCATAATCTTAAAAACGTTACTGTTGAAATGCCACGTAATAAGATGGTTGTTTTTACTGGGCTATCTGGTTCAGGTAAATCATCTCTTGCTTTTGATACCATTTTTGCCGAAGGGCAACGTCGTTATGTTGAGTCTCTTTCTGCTTATGCTCGACAATTTTTACATCAAATGCAAAAGCCGGATGTTGATGAGATAATTGGACTTTCACCTGCAATTTCAATTGACCAAAAATCTCGCTCAAATAATCCTCGTTCGACAGTCGCGACTATTACTGAAATATATGACTATCTCCGTGTTCTTTATGCGCGTATTGGTAAACCATACTGCTTAGTTTGTGGAGAAAAAATTGAAAAACTCACAACCGAGGAGATTGTAAGTTTTGTTGTTGAAAAAATAGAAACAGCTACTCATTTTAAAGAGAAAAAAGTTTTAGGTGTTAAATATAGTGATGCAACTGTACAGATTTTTTCACCACTCGTGCGTGGAAGAAAAGGGGAATATTACCAAATGCTTTACGACCTTCTTTCTCGTGGTTATACAAAAGTGCGCGTGGACGGAGAATTAAAAAATCTTCGCGAGAGAATCGCGCTTTCAAAAACAAAAAAACACACAATCGAGGTTCTTGTAGATGAAATTGGTGTAGTTGAATTTAAGGATAATCAAAAACAAGCAGAAACAAGGCTTGCTGAAGCAATAGAGCGCGCTGTTCTAGAATCAGAGGGACTAGTTTCGGGGGTGGTTTCAGGTGAAGAGTTTATTATGTCGGCTAGATTTTCTTGCCCTAAAGATGGATTTTCTTATCCAGAAATTGAACCGAGATTATTTTCATTTAATTCGCCATACGGGGCTTGCCCAAAGTGTAATGGTTTAGGCACTAAACATTTGTTTGGAGATGAGCCGTGTGATACGTGTGCTGGTGCGCGCTTGAGGCCGGAGGCTTTGAATGTATACATCGGTGGACCAAAAGGGGTCGGCAAGAATATAGTTGATTTTACCGATCTATCAATTTTGAAAGCGAATGATTTCGTTAAAGGATTAAAGCTTACAGCCAAAGAAAAAAATATTGCCAGCGTTGTTTTTAAAGAAATTGAAGCAAGACTTACTTTCATGCTCGACGTTGGTCTTGATTACCTAACGCTTAATCGTCGCGCTAATACACTTTCTGGTGGCGAAGCACAACGTATTAGACTTGCCTCACAGCTTGGTTCTCGTTTGGTGGGGGCGCTATATGTTCTTGATGAACCAACAATTGGGCTTCATCAACGCGACAATGATCGTTTGATAAAAACACTTCAAGATTTGCGTAATATGGGCAACACGATAATTGTTGTTGAGCACGATGAAGACACTATTTTTTCTGCAGATTACCTTGTTGATATTGGTCCAGGTGCTGGAATCCATGGAGGGAATATTGTTGTTGCCGGCGATCTAGAGGAATTATTAACTGCCAAGAAAAATGATTCTAAATCTTTAACACTCGCATATCTTCGTGGTGAGATAAAAATTGAGGTGCCAGAAGGGAGGCGAGATAAAGACAAGGGAACTCTTCGAATTGCTGGAGGAAAAGTTTTTAATATAAAAAATCTTAATGTTGACGTTCCGCTCGGCAGACTTTCTATCGTGACAGGGGTATCTGGCTCTGGAAAATCGTCTTTCCTTTATGAAATTTTATATCGCAATCTACAAGCGCGACTTGAACGTCGTTATCGAAGTAATAAAATCTATAACTGCTCTGGTTTTACTGGAACAGAATACCTTTCGCGTGTGATAATGATTAATCAATCTCCAATCGGGAGAACACCAAGGTCAAACCCAGCCACTTATACTGGTTCATTTACGTTTATTCGCGAATTATTCGCTTCAACAGAAGAGGCACGCACGCGAGGGTGGAAAGCTAACAGATTCTCTTTTAACGTGAAAGGTGGACGTTGTGAGGCGTGCCAAGGAAACGGAGAAATCGCCGTAGAAATGCACTTTTTACCTACAGTTTATGTAACTTGTGATATTTGTAATGGTAAAAGATTCGACAAAGAAACCCTTCACGTTAAATACAAAAAGAAAAATATCCACGATATTTTAAAAATGACGGTTGAGGAAGCACTTACATTTTTTGAAGATATTCCAGCAATTTACGACAGAATAAAAACACTCTCTGATGTTGGGTTGGGTTATTTGGAGCTCGGACAATCCGCAACGACTCTTTCTGGTGGTGAAGCGCAACGTGTAAAAATATCATCAGAACTTTACCGTCCACATGTTGAAAAAACGATTTATCTTTTAGATGAACCGACCGTTGGTTTGCATTATGAAGACGTTCGTAAGCTTATAGAAATTTTGCAAAAACTTGTTGATAAGGGTAATACAGTTGTCGTGATTGAGCATAATATGGATGTTATAAAAAGCGCTGATTATGTTTTAGATTTTGGACCCGAAGGAGGAGATGGTGGTGGTAATCTTGTTGCTAAAGGGACACCGGAAGATATCGCAAATAGTACGAAATCCCACACAGGGAAATATTTGAAAAAAGTTTTGCGTGGTTAGAAAAGATAAATGCAAAAGGGCGACGCAATAAGCGCCGCCCCAGTATTTTGCCGAAGGTGTTTAACCTTAAGCTGCTTGTTTCTTCTCGTCGGGAATTGCATTGTGTATGAACGGGTTTATGACCCGACACCACTCTTCCCAGAGCTCTCTCGTGGCTTTCACGTGAGTTGACTCATATTGCCCCCATATTTCCCCCATGGTTGCCCAGAAGTGTTCGCTTCTGATGATGCATTCGTCCCCGAATAACTTTCTGATTTGATCGTTATTTTCTGCCGAGACGAAGATCGAGTCACCCTCCCCAGAGAAATAAATTTCAACACTTTCCCTGGTGATTTTTATTGCACTGATCTCCGCCTCAATAAAGAGGGAAGCGAGCTTGTGTAGCTCGTGGCAACTGTTCTCAGCCATTTCAGCCATGAATGACGCGATTATCTCCCTACCGCGGAAATCTATTTTTTTCATTAGGAGCCCTTTCACTAGAAACAAAAACGACGCTCAGTTGAGCGTTTCCGTTTAATACTATACTATACAAATTACAAAATTGCAACCCTGTATCGAGTTATCTTGGTACGGGATAGAGTTCGCTAAAATACTTATGACCATTAAAGATTTTTCAAAATTTAAACTACCCACAAAACCAGGCATATACCGCTTTTTAGGGGTGCGTAACGAAGTTTTATATATTGGCAAAGCAACATCACTTAAAGAACGTGTGCGAAGTTATTTTTCAAAAGATTTAAATAAAATGCGTGGGGCACAAATTGGCGCTATGGTTTTGCAAGCGCGTAAAATTGATTGGCAGACTACCGATTCAGTTCTTGAGGCACTTTTACTTGAAGCAAGTTTAATTAAAAAATGGAAGCCAAAATACAACACTAAAGAAAAAGATGATAAGAGCTTTAATTGCGTTGTTATTACCAAGGAGCTTTTCCCGAAAGTTCTTGTTATTAGAAAGAGGGAAATTGATTTTGAGGAATTAAAAGCTAAAAGTTTTAAGCTGAGTGCTGTTTTTGGTCCATTTCCAAATGGTGGAGCATTGCGTGACGCGATGAAATTAATACGAAAGATTTTTCCATTTCGCGATAAATGTAATCCATCGGCTAAAAATTTAAAACCCTGCTTTGAGAGACAAATTGGATTATGTCCCGGCGTGTGTACTGGAGAAATTTCTAGTGTCGATTATAAAAAACACATTAAACTTCTTTCATTATTTTTTGAGGGAAAGAAGAAAACACTTTTATCGGAGATTAAAAAGAATATGAAGCAGTCGGCAAAAGAGCAGAAATTCGAAGAAGCTCAGCGCTTAAAGAAAATTCTTTTTTCTCTTGAACATATTCAAGACATCGCTTTAATTAAGCGCGAGCCGGAAGCTTTTAGTGAAAATGTTTTTAGGATTGAGGCATATGACATTGCTCATATTTCTGGGAAGCAAATGGTTGGGGTTATGACGGTGGTTGAAAATGGGGAAGTTAAAAAATCAGACTATCGTAAATTTAAAGTAAGTGGTTTTTCGAAGGCGAATGACACTGGTGCTTTGGCTGAAATTTTAAGGCGTAGATTTAATCACGGAGAATGGAAATTTCCTGACCTTATTGTTGTAGATGGCGGGCGTGCACAGCTAAATATCGCGCATAGCATTGCAAAGGAGATGGATATTAAGACCAGAATTGTTTCAGTTGTTAAAGACGAAAAACATCGTGCCCGAGAGATTTTTGGCGATATAGATATGTGGAAAGGTAAGGAAAGACAGATTTTTCTTGCAAATAGTGAGGCACATAGATTTGCAATTAAGTATCACCGTGAATTAAGGGATAAAATTCGTAAATAACTTTGCTATAATGTTTCTATGACAGCAATTCGAGTCGGAGTGCTCCGAGGAGGAGTTTCAAATGAGTATGAAGTTTCCCTAAAAACGGGGGGAAATGTGCTTAATGTTTTGCCAAAAGATAAGTACAAAGGAGTAGATGTTCTTATGGAAAAGGACGGAACTATTGTTGTAAACGGAATTACGTCAAAATTTAGCGATTTACTAAAATATGTTGATGTTATCTTTAACGCACTTCATGGAGAATTTGGTGAGGATGGAAGAGTTCAACAACTCCTAGAAAGTACGGGGATTCCATATACGGGGTCATCTGCAATGCCATCATCCCTTGGAATGAATAAAATTATTTCAAAAGAATTTGCCGAGAGGGCCGGAGTGGCTGTTCCAAAACATATTTTATTGAAACGCGACGAGGTGACAGATATATCAAAACTTTCTTTGGATTTATTTAAAAGTATTTCTCAGCCAAGAATGATTAAGCCGGTTTTTGGCGGCTCCTCTGTTGGAATGACGTTTGCATCAAATTTGGAAAAATTAAAAGAGGGAATTGAGGAAGGGTTTAAACACGAAGACGTGATAATGCTCGAAGAACACATTTTAGGAAAAGAGGTTACTTGCGGAGTCATTGATAATTTTAGGGGACAAAAAAGTTACGCTCTTCCTGTTGTTGAAATTCAACCACCACAAGAAAATAGTTTTTTTGATTATGATGCAAAATATAGTGGAAAAAGTAGAGAGATTTGTCCTTCTTACTTACCAGCCGAATTGAAAAAAAATATTGAAGAGGTGGCGGTATTAATTCATGAACAATTAGGGTTAAGGCATTATTCTCGTTCAGATTTTATTATCGGCAGAAATAAAGTTTATTTTATTGAAGTTAATACACTCCCGGGTCTTACAGAAGAATCTCTTTTGCCAAAATCCCTTGAAGTTATTGGTTTGAATATGCCTGATTTTGTTGATCATGTGATTAGACTTGCTCTCTTAAAATAATAAGGTAGTATATTCAGGTAGCTTAAAAGTTAAGTTATAAATGGGCCGTTAGCTCATCTGGTAGAGCACCGCATTTGCAATGCGGGGGTGGCAGGTTCGAGTCCTGTACGGTCCACAAAATCTTAATTCCCAAAGCGTTAGCTTCGGGAATTTTTATTTTGTAGCGACCGTACAGGACTCGAAAGCCGGAGCGCGACGGCGCGAGGCGGGGTCGAGGAAAATTTTAGTAAAAATTTATCCGTGACCGAGTCCTGTACGGTCCACAAACAAAGAAGCCAAATATGAAAGTATTTGGCGACTTTTATTTTTATATGTGGCCGAGCTCTTCTTAAGTTGTTTTTGCAAAAATGCTAAAATAACAACACAAACAAAGTTAATGTTTTTTACAGAGAGAAAATTAAGTAACAGTGGTTTTACCCTTATTGAACTATTGGTTGTTATTGCGATTATAGGTATTTTATCGAGTATTGTTTTAGCAAGTTTAAATACCTCACGCTCTAAGGCAAGGGATGCAAAAAGATTATCAGATATGCACCAAATGGAGGTTGCCCTTGAATTGTATTACGATACTTTTGGTGTATATCCTGATTCTGATTTTGCCGGTTGCGGTGGTTGGGATTCTTCGGGGAATGGTACGTTTATTACAGCGTTGGTGTTTAATAAGTTTTTACCACAACATTTATTAGATCCATCAACTAATGATAGCTGTGGAAATTACGCCTATTATCGTTATCCAGCTGGATATACAGGATGTGTTAATTCATTCTATGTTTTAGGGGTTAGAAATATGGAATCAAGTGGCAACCCTCACCCAACAAGCCGTGGATGGAGCTGTCCAGGAAGAAACTGGCAGGGCGAATTTGAGTGGGTTATTGGAAAATATGAACAATAATTTTTATAAAAATGTTAAAATAGCACCATAAATATGTTTTCTTTAGAACCACAATTTTTCGATATTTTTGGTCTCGTTGTATTTGCCTACATTACTTTATTTTCTTGGTTATTGTTGCGCAGAATTTATGTAAAAAAGTGGATGATTATTATTTTGTTTTTAATAGGAGTTATAGGGTTATTGGTTGATGGTTCTGTTGTTTATGTTTATTATTTGAAATCATTTTAATTTTTTATATATGAATCAATTAGAACAGCCCTCTTCAAAAAAACCAGAGTTGTCGGCGGTTGATAGTGAAAAAGTTTTTTTAGTGCGTAATTTTTTACAGCTTTATCATGCTCAAAGAAAGACAGGTGTAAACGCTGAGTTATATTCCCCAAATAAAGAAGAAAATGAAATTTTAGCAGAAGAAACAAGAAATTTCGGCAGTGAGTTTCATGATTGGATTGATACAGAAGAAGGTAAGTTCGTAGTTGAAGACTACACCAAAAACCATTCCTTAGAAGAGGTTGGAAAATTCGAAGATATGGAAGACGTTATGAAGAAGTACGAAGCGTATTGCGCCAAAACACTCCATTAATTTTTTACTTACTCTCTTCAGTTTTGTTTTTCGTCTTACTAAATACAAAGATATAGAGTATTTCAAGAATTCCAATAGTGTTTATTAGGAGCATGGCGATAAACCACCACTTTTCTCCTTGCTGTGCTGATTTCCAGAGGGCTAGCCCCTTCCACACTAAACTCCAAACTAAAAGCACTGCGAACAAAAAACTCAGGTATGGAATTAATTGAGGGTTGCTTGCTATGTATTGATCTAAAAAACTTTGTGAAAAAATTTGGTTCATTGTATTTGTTTTTAATAATAACGATTAATATTTTTAACGTGTTCTTGGTATGTTACAGAGCAGTGGATATTTCTTCTTTTATCGTGTAGATAAAAGAGGCACTCTGTTTTTTTGGGATTTAATGCAGCTTGGATTGCTGCCATGCTCGGACTTGAGATTGGTGATGGTGGAAGCCCTTTGTTCTGGTACGTATTATATGGCGATTCTATGTATTTGTCTTCAGATAATACTTTTGGCCACCAACCATTTTTCTCAGATCCTTTTGCGTACTGTAGTGTTGCGTCAATATCTAAACTCATGCCGTTGAAAATACGATTCCAGATAATCCCTGAAATAAGACGCATGTCACGGGTCCCATTTGATTCTCGTTCAATTATAGAAGCTATTTTTAATGCAGTTTCTATTGAGATTATGGATTTGGTTGAACTGGCAAATTTATCCGCAATTTCTTCTTTAAACTCACTTATCATTACCTCAGCGACCTTTTCTGGTGGGGTATTCTTTTCAAAAGAATAACCAGTTGGGAAATAATACCCTTCGGTAAATTTTATATCATCAAGAACAACCTCGCTTCTTGTTGTTAGAAAAATATTTTCAGCCTTTGCGTCCCAGTTTAATTTTTTTGCGAGAATGTCAGCAATTTCTTCTTTTCGCATTCCCGGTTGCACACGTACATGTTTAATAGATGGATTTGCAAGAGATGAAATTGCTGAAATGTTATCGGTTAAAATTTCGTAAACTTTATTTGCAACTTCTTGTGTAATTTTTACTTCTTCTTTTTCTGGACTCTCTTTTTCTCCGAGTACTCGTTTTTTAACAGGATCAACTGTGACAATGAAGTGTTGGTCTGGCGCGAGAGATCCTTTTTTACCAATTAGATATAGACCAACAATAGCTATAAAAAAAGTGGCAGTGACGAGGCCTAAAAATAAAACTCCACTACTGAATAACTTTATTTTTTTCTTAGATTTGTTTTGTTGAGTTCTTTTTGCTCCGAGCTTTTGTTTCATTTGTATAGTATAGATTAATTCTTAATTGTTTAGAAGCTTATCTGTTTAGGTATGGTTTTTATACATTGACCAATTTTGGTCATGAGGTATGCTGAGATAGGGTACCTTAAATAAGGAGAAAAGCATGAACGTTAATTTAGAGTATTGGGGCGACGTTTCCGGCAGTATTCTTGCCTGGTGGTTTGCGCACTTTGTGCACGTGCCGGCGGTGCTTTATGCAAACGCCTTCGATTTTTCGCAAACAAAAACGGAAAGCGTAAAGGGAGAAGTTCGGACATGCCACCTAGAGTTAGTCAGGGAGGGCAAACGATACGCAGATTAACGATTTGGCAAAAACACCGTCTGTTTAAAAACACAGACGGTGTCGCCAAATAATTATTTATGAATGTTTATTGCCGACGTAGAGAGAGTGAAATGAGAAAGTAATCTTTCTCATTTCCGAGCCGAGGAGAGCAATATAAGGGATTAAAATACCGCGCGGCTTACCGCGCTAAAGCGTGAGCGAAGCGAACACGCTTTGGGTGCAGGGCTTGCCCTGCGGTATAATACCTTTTATAAGTCTTTATAAGTAACGATATAAAAAAATTATGAAATTCGGAGAACACGATCCTGCACAACGAAGAGAAGTTTTTATTGCTGATGAAGATATTACAACACCGCTAGCTAAAAAAGAGGGACGTAGTTTGGATGTTATGGATATAGAAGAAGATTTCTATGAGCGAGTTGACGCTATAAACGAACTTATCGGTAATCTTATAGTGTTGCGTGAGGTTGATGGCCCATCGTCTGAAAACGTTGACATGTTGGAAAAACAAATCATTGGGGTAAAAAATGAACTAGGTGGTTATTTAGCCACTGTTGTAAAAGAGGGACACAACATAGCGTTAAGAGAAGACATTGAAGATGTTTTGCAAAAAATTGGTAAAGCAATTGGAACGATTCAGTAAATAAAGCATGGATACGTTAGCACATGGACTCTGGGGAGGCCTTTCCGGGAGAGCTCTTTCTAATAAAACTCGCCGAGTGAGCGCTATTAAGGCGTTTCTTTGGGGTGTATTTCCAGATTTGTTTGCTTTTACTATTCCGATATTTTTCCTTCTGTGGAATATATTTTTTGGAGACATGACATTTTCCTCTTGGCCTCCACCGTCACCACACGTTGAGCCATCTCAGGGCCTACTACCTTTTTCAGCGCTCGTAAATAACTTATACAGCATAAGCCATAGCTTTTTTGTTTTTGGTGGAATATTTGGGCTTCTTTATTTATTTACAAAAAAATTACCAATTGAAATGATTGGGTGGTTTTTACATATTCTTTTTGATATTCCAACACATAGTTATCAATTTTTTCCAACGCCGTTTCTTTGGCCACTTTCTGATTTTAAAGTAGATGGTATTTCGTGGGGTGTTTTATGGTTTATGGTTTTAAATTATTCGGTTTTACTTCTCTTTTATGCAATAATTAAATTTCGAGAGAAAAAACAAAAAATATGAAAGAATTTTTGATGAAAAAAATGCTTGAAAGGCAACTAAAAGATATTCCTAAAGAAATGCAAGATAAGATCGTTAAGGTTGCAAGCGAAAACCCAGAACTTATTTCTAAAATAATGGAGGAAGTAGAGGTTGAAGTGAAAAATGGAAAAGATTATATGTCGGCTGCGAAAGATGTTGCGGTAAAATATAAAGATCAATTATCTTCGCTAATTTCTTAATAAATGGACAATAAGAAAAAAATAACAGTAATAATCGGACACCCAGATAAAAATACTTATTGTGGTGAGCTTGCGCGACGTTATGAAAAAGGAGCTAAAGAAGCAGGACATGAAGTGCGAGTTGTCGCTATTGGTGATTTAAAATTTGATCCAATTTTACACTATGGATATAAAGTAATTCAGCCACTTGAGCCGGATTTAATAAAGGTGCAAGAAGATATTAAGTGGGCGGAACATTTAGTTATTGTTTATCCGAATTGGTGGGGGACAATGCCAGCGCTACTTAAGGGAATGTTCGATAGAATGATTTTGCCTGGTTTTGCCTTCCGTTTTCATAAGAATGGGTATATGTGGGATAAACTTTTATCTGATCGCAGTGCTCATGTTTATATAACAATGGATTCACCTCCACTTATTGCCCGTATGATGTTTGGAGATAATGCTAATGAAATAAAGAGAGATATTTTAGGGTTTATTGGCTTTAGTCCTGTTTCGGTAACGAAGATTGGGGCCATAAAAATGATGTCAGATGACGAGCGCGTCCACTGGCTTGAAAAGGTAGAGAAGCACGGAAAGAAATTCGCTTAAATTTTAATTACGAATTTACATATACTTTTTGCGAGAAATACACTAGGGAAATAGAAGCAATAGCCCCCGCTATTTCAAGTAAGGAATAACCGAGGGTTGCAACTTCGGGTTGAAGTAAATGAGCAAGGTCGGCGATGACAAAAAGTACATTTAAAATTCCGGCGAATATTCCAATAACTGCACCAATTTTTGGGCGTTTATAAATTAATGGAATTGTTGCTATTTCGGAAATTAAGATAATTAAGAAATATGCCAACCAATATAGCGAGACGTTGTCTTGTGGTCTTGTTTCAAAGCCAATTGGGGCCGGAAACTCAAGTGTTGTTATGATAAGAATTAATACTATAGAGATAAGTACACTTTTCTGCGATGATTTTAAGTTCAACATATAATTATAATTATATCTTTCATAATTAAATAACGCACGTTTTAAATTATTTGCAGATTTTACACCAGCTATTTTTTAATATATCTTTACAGAATGAATTTATCTATAGGAATCGTGGGTCTTCCAAACGTCGGCAAATCGACGCTTTTTAATGCACTCACTAAAAATTCAGTACCGGCTGAGAATTATCCATTTTGTACGATTGATCCGTCTGTCGGGGTTGTTTCTGTGCCTGATGAAAGATTGGAAAAATTGAGTAATTTATCTCATTCAGCAAAGACAATTCCGGCAGTCGTTCAGTTTGTTGATATTGCCGGTCTCGTTAAGGGTGCGGCAGACGGCGAAGGTCTTGGAAATAAATTTCTTTCTCATATCAGAGAAACAAATGCGATTGCGGAAGTCGTGCGGATTTTTGAGGATGATAATGTTATTCATGTTGATGGGGGAATAAATCCCCTTCGTGATATTGAAACGATAAACACAGAACTTGCTCTTGCTGATTTAGACACGGTTTCAAAGAGGTTAATAAATATTGAACGCGATGTTAAAAAGGGTGATAAAATCGCAATATTCGAAAAAGGTGTTCTTGAGAAAGTAAAAGTTGCTCTTTTGGAGGGAAAGATTGCCTCAGAAATTATCCTTTCAACAGAAGAGATTGCGGTTGTAAGAAGTATCCATTTGATTACTTCGAAACAGTTTCTTTATGTTTTAAACAAAAAAGCTGGAGGTAAAAATCTTGATGAGTCACCAGAGGATGAGCGCTTTGTTGCCCTAATGAAGTTTTTAAAAGATGGAAATAGAAGCTTTGTTATTGTTGATGCAAAAATTGAAGACGAGCTTAAATCATTTGACGGTGAAGAAAAAAATAATTTAAGAGAAGAACTTGGCGCAAAAGATGATGGTATTAAAGATTTAATTCGCGCTGGGTATGAGATGCTTGGATTAATTACATATTTTACAACAGGAGAAGACGAGACGAGGGCTTGGACAATTCCCAAAAACTCAACTGCGCCAGAAGCGGGTACTGCGATTCATAATGATTTTAAGGATAAGTTTATTCGCGCTGAAGTTGTTTATTGTGATGATCTACTGTCATCTGGTTCGTACGCCGAAGCGCGATCAAAAGGACTCGTTCGTATTGAAGGAAAAGAATATATCGTCAAAGACGGGGATGTGATTGAGTTTAGAATTTAGGAAAATTTATTTCTTTTTTAGTTCTTCAATTTCTCGGACAATAGTCATCAGTTGGTTTTCAATATTAGACAACAGCTTCTTATCTTCGCGGTCCTTCTTTTCTTCTTCGGTTTCATCTTCTTGAATATCCTCAACATCTTCTTGGATGTCTTCAACGTCTTCCTGGATTTCCTCGACATCCTCTTGAATTTCCTCGATGTCTTCAGAGATTTCCTCAATGTCTTTCTCGACGGCATGCAACTGTGCGGTTGTGCGGTTTATCGTCAGCTGAATGAAGATTGAAAGATAAATTGCTTCAAGAGAAACGATAGTTGTTAGAACGAGCATTATTTTGTCAAAAGATACTCCAAGCAAGGCAAGAGTAAAAATACTAATAAAAAATAAGGTATGAATAAGAAGCGAAGGAACTGAGCCGATTCCCTCGGTAATCTTCATTGAATATTTTTCTAGTAATTCTTTAAACTTGTTCATTTCTGCGCATTATACTCACGAAAACAAAAAGTACAAAAAATGATGCTTTACAAGGGTGTTTTCGAACATTATGATGAGAATACGTAATTAAAATTATGGAGCAATACGACCATCGAAAAATAGAAAAAAAGTGGCAAAAAAAATGGGAGGAAGAAAATACCTTTGCCACAGACGAAAATTTAAATAAACCAAAATCTTATATTTTGGATATGTTCCCATATCCATCAGGAGAGGGTCTTCATACTGGACACGTTAAGGTTTATACGGCGAGTGATATTTACGCACGTTATAAAAGAATGAACGGTTTTCGCGTTCTTCATCCAACAGGATGGGACGCTTTCGGTTTACCAGCGGAGCGTTTTGCAATAAAACATAAAATTCATCCTCGTGTGGCGGTTGATAATAACGTCGCTAATTTTAAACGGCAAATGAAATCGGTTGGTTTTTCTTATGATTGGGAAAGAGAAATTGATACTACTGATCCGAAGTTTTATAAATGGACACAATGGATGTTTCTTAAAATGTATGAAAAAGGTTTAGCTTACGAGTCCTATCAACCGATAGTTTGGTGCCCAACTTGTCAGACTGGATTGTCTAACGAGGATTTGGAGGGTAACGCTTGCGAAATATGTGGAACCGTAGCAGAAAAAAAACCAATGAGACAGTGGGTTATTAAAATTACCGAATACGCAGATAGGTTGGTTGAGGATTTGGAGATCTTGAAAGATTGGCCGGAATCATTTAAAGAAGCGGAAAGAAATTGGATAGGTAAAAGCGAAGGTTCAGAAATAAATTTTCAGATAGATGGAATAGATAAAAAATTTACAGTGTTTACGACGCGCGCAGATACTCTTTTTGGCGCAACATACACCGTGCTTTCTCCAGAACACGAATTAATTAAAGATTTAAAATCAAAGATTGAAAATTGGGACGAGGTTGAAAAATATATTGAAGAATCAGGAGCAAAAACAGAGATTGAACGAACTTCTGAAGGAAAAGAAAAGACGGGTGTTAAGTTAGAGGGAATTTTTGCAATTAATCCAGCAAATGGAGACAAGCTTCCAGTTTTTATTGCAGATTATGTTTTAGCTCATTACGGCACCGGGGCAATTATGGCAGTGCCAGCACACGATGACAGAGATTATGAATTTGCTAAAAAATTTAATTTACCGATTAAGGTGGTCATTGAACCAGTGACCGGGGAAATTAAGGAAAACGAAGAAAAAAGAAAAAGTATTGTTGCGATAGTTAGAGACCCAAAAAATGGGAAAATCCTATCTCTTAATTGGGGCGAAAAACTTGGCGGGCAATTATTTATTGGCGGTGGAATTGAAGAAGGGGAAGATGCGGAGAGCACGGCAATTAGGGAAATAAAAGAAGAGACAGGTTATAGTGAAATCCGTTTAGTTGGAACCTCAGAGACAATTCATCATCACTACTTTGCACACTCAAAAGGGGTGGCAAGGAATATTGATGCTATTGGTTTGTACTTCGAATTAACTGGGAATAAACAAGAATCAACATCACAAGACGAATCTGAAAAGGGTAAGTTTAAGGTGGAGTGGATAACAGAAGAGGAGGCTGAGAAAAAAGTGAGTGATCCGCTACATCAATACGTGTTTCAAAAGTTTGTAAAAAATAAAATATATACAGGAAATGGAATTCTCGCTGAATCATCTGATTTTAGTGGCCTGTCTTCCGAAGAGGCAAAAATAAAAATAACTAAATTTGTTAGTGGAAAAATTAAAACCACATACAAGCTTCGTGATTGGGTTTTTTCTCGCCAGAGATATTGGGGTGAACCAATTCCAATTATTCACTGTGAAAGTTGTGGAGTTGTACCCGTGCCAGAAAAGGATCTGCCGGTTGTTTTGCCAAATGTTAAGGCATATGAACCAACAGGAACAGGGGAATCACCACTTGCCGATATTCCTGAATGGGTAAATACAAAGTGTCCAAAATGTGGAGGAACCGCTAAGCGTGAGACAAACACGATGCCCCAGTGGGCGGGTTCATCTTGGTATTATTTAAGATTTATCGATCCTAAAAACGACAAAGCTTTAATAGACGAGAAGAAAGAAAAAAATTGGTCTCCTGTTGATGTTTATGTTGGTGGAGCAGAACATGCGACACGGCATCTTATTTATGCCCGCTTCTGGCATAAGTTTTTGTATGACTTGGGAATAGTTTCAACAAAGGAGCCATTCATGCGCCTTGAAAGTGTGGGTCTTATTTTGGCTGGTGGTGGAGTAAAGATGTCTAAACGTTTAGGGAATATAGTTAATCCTGATGAGATAGTTGAATTATATGGAGCCGACACACTTCGAATTTACGAAATGTTTATGGGGCCTTTCAGTCAAGCTAGCGCATGGGATACAAAATCGATAATTGGCCCACGCAGATTTTTGGAAAGAATTTGGAAGTTACAAGAAAAAATTTCAAGTGATGAAAATTATACCGAAAGTGATAATGCGATAATGGTTTTAAATCAGACTATAAAAAAGGTTGGAGAAGATGTTGAGGAATTTAAGTTCAACACCGCGATAAGCCAAATGATGATTTTGGTGAGCACTCTTGAGTCTGAAAAAAATATTTCTCGTAAATCGTTTAATGAATTATTGCTTCTTTTGTCACCATTTGCCCCACATTTTACCGAAGAGTTGTGGGAAATAATTGGTAACGAAAAATCAATGAATAAGGCTGTTTGGCCAACCTACGACGAGTCTAAATTAACTGGAGGGAAGATTGTAATTGCGGTGCAAATTAACGGAAAATTGAGAGAGACACTCGAGTTTTTAAGCAATGTTTCAGAGGATCAAATTAAGGAAGCGGTTATGAATTCTCCCCGTGTTAAATCGTGGATTTTGGATAAGAAAATTAAGAAAACAATATATATAAAAGGAAGAATGTTTAGTATTGTTTTGGAATAAATTCCGCCCCCTTGACCTTTACTGTAATAAATGATAGAAATTAGAACACATAAGTAGTTCGTCGGTAATTTCTAAGAAAAAAACAAAATGTCACAAATCAATTTTAAGCCAAAACAGGTAGCTAAAAAGCTTTTGACCGTTCTTCCAGAGCGTAATTTTGACGTTATCGTTAATCGTTTTGGCTTGGGAGAATCAAGCGAGGCTAAGACCCTTGATGCTATTGGGAAGAAGTATGGTATTACCCGTGAACGCGTCAGACAAATTGAAAATTTTTCTATTCAAGCTATTAAGAAGTCAGAGGTTTTTGCGAAAGAAAAGGAAGCTTTTGAGAACCTCTTTTCCGCTATAGAGGCACTAGGTGCCGTTGTTTCAGAGGATGAATTGCTTAGCCATTTCTCGGAAGACAAAGCAACACAAAATCATATTAACTTTTTTCTAGTTTTAGGTGATGCCTTTGTTCGCTCAAAAGAAGATAATCATTTTAAACACCGATGGAGTATTGATTCCGATATGTCTGAGAAAGTTCACGCTTCATTAAAAAAACTTTATGAAGGATTAAGTGATGAGGAAATAGTTCCGGAGGGTGAATTGGTTACACGTTTTCTTTCTCACCTTAAAGATGTTTCAGAAAAATATCGCGATGAAGAGATTTTAAAGCGATGGTTAAAACTTTCTAAATTAATAGACCGTAATCCTTTCGGAGAATGGGGTCGTTCATCTTCTTCAAACATTAGAGCGCGCGGAATGAGAGATTATGCATATTTAGTTTTGCGTAGACACGGCTCTCCAATGCACTTCTCTGAAGTTGCAAAAGCAATTACTGCTTCTTTTAAAAAACCAGCGCATGTTGCTACTTGTCACAATGAGCTTATAAAAGACAAACGCTTTGTTTTAGTTGGCCGTGGTTTATATGCACTATCTGAGTGGGGCTACAACAAAGGGGTTGTCCGCGACGTTATAAAAGAACTTTTGAAGAAAGAGGGTCCAATGAGTAAAGAAGACATATTGAAAAGAGTTATGAAAGAAAGGTATGTTAAGGAAAATACAGTCTTGGTTAACCTTCAAAATACTAATAACTTTAAGAAGAACAAGAACGGTTTGTACACAGCTGTTTAATCTAAAAAACTATAGTAAAAAAGCGGGTCATATAGTGACCCGCTTTTTTACTACCACTTAATTTAATTTCGCGATAAGATATAGGAGATGGTAGATTTTCTTTTTTATATACTGGTAATTATATTTGAATTTATAAACAACACCGCCAATTTTTGGTTGCCGGTAGTTCTTGTTTATGTTTTTTGGAAAGTTTGGATTGCGTATATCCAAGCTGATTGGATTTCTAAACTAAAATGGATACTTCTTGAGGTTAGATTACCGAAAGAGGTTTTCAAAACCCCAATGGCAATGGAGCTTGTTTTAAATGGGCTTCAGCAACCTAGTTCTGGAAATAAACTAGATCAGTATTGGAAGGGCCGTGTTCCAGATTGGTTTTCATTCGAGATCGTTTCTGTTGAGGGGTCTATTCGCGTATACATTAGATGTCTTTCAAAATACAAAAATATTATTGAAGCACATGTGTACTCGCAATATCCAGAGGCGATAATTAGTGAAGCTTCTGATTACACAGAAAATATGCCTTGGGATAATAAAAGTGAGATATCTCTTTGGGGTTCTGAATTTGCACTTACCCAACCAGATCCATATCCAATAAAAACTTATGTTGATTACGGAATGGATAAAGGCTACGTAGACGAAAAACAGCGTATTGAGACAATGGCTCCAACGCTTGAGTTTCTAGGTTCTATGGGAAAGGGAGAGCAAACATGGATTCAGATTCTTGTGCGCGCAACGAAAGGAGATGGTTGGAAAGCTGAAGGTAAAGAGTTGATAAAAAAGTTAATGCACAGAGACGATAAGGATGATGATAAGGCTGTAACAACGAGATTAACAAAAGGAGAGACCGATGTTATTAATGCTATTGAAAGGAGTATCTCAAAACCGGCCTTTGAGGTTGGTATCCGTGGTTTATATTTTGCAGAAAAAGGGAAGTTTAACCCCGCAAATATTACTGCGCTTTTGAGCACCTTTAAACAATACTCATCACATAACATGAATGGGTTTAAGCCAGGATACGGGCTTACTGTGCTTGATTATCCATGGGATGACTTTAGAGATATTCGCAAAAAGACAATCTTGAAAAGTCTGTTTGATTCATATCGACTTAGAGCTTATTTTTACGAGCCATATAAGCGTAAACCATTTGTATTAAACGTTGAAGAGTTGGCCACTATATTTCATTTTCCAAGCGGAGTTGCCGAGACACCAACTTTGGCAAGAGTTGATTCTAAGCGTTCAGAGCCACCAGCAAATTTACCGTTTTAATTTTCTATGATTCCTTTTAAAAATTACGCTTTTTATTCATTGATATCTAGTAAATGGTGGAGATGGATAGCCGTTGCCATACTTTCTGTTTTTGTGTTTTTGGGGGTGTATATAATCCCACCATATAATTTTCCCGCACAACACTCTATTGAGATAAAAGAAGGGCTTACTCTTTCAGAAACAGCTGATCTTTTGAAAAATGAAAATGTGATTCGTTCACCATTTGTATTTAAGGCATTTGTCTACATTCTTGGTGGAGAACGTGGTGTGCAAGTTGGGGAATATTTTTTACCGAAACCAGCGAGTGTTGTTAGTTTGTCTTTTAGGATTATAAAAGGTGATTTTGGTTTTGAACCAGTGAAAATAACTTTTCCCGAAGGCTCAACAATAGCGGAAATGGCAAAAATTGCAGAAAAAAAACTTCCAAGATTTAACGCCGAGGAGTTTATGAAATTGACGGAAGGTAAGGAGGGTTATCTTTTTCCAGACACTTATGTTTTTTACACAAACACAAAAACAGAAAATGTGGCAAAGGTGCTAGAAGAAAATTTTAAAGTAAAAACAGATACACTAAAACGCTCAGCCGAAAAATTAGGCAAAGATTTTAGGGATATTATAATTATGGCTTCAATCATTGAAGAGGAGGCAAGGAAAGAGGAAGATAGAAAAATGATCTCTGGGATTTTGTGGAAAAGAATTAAAATCGGTATGGCACTACAAGTTGACGCACCTTTTATATATTCAATTGGTAGAAATACCTATGAATTAACAAGAAGCGATTTGAGGGGTAATTCGCCTTACAACACTTATCAGAATAGAGGTTTACCGGTTGGACCAATTTCAAATCCAGGAATTTCTTCAATAACAGCAGCTCTTTATCCTACAGAATCGCCCTATCTTTTCTACCTTTCGGATAAAAATGGTACTGTCTATTACGGGAAGGATTTTGAAGAGCATAAAAGAAATCGGGAATTATATCTATAAAAACCAGAAAGTTAAATAATTTAAAGAATGAAAAATCAAATATTGGCATTTATTGACTTAGAGACAACAGGGCTTTTGCCCAATAAACACGAAATCATAGAGATTGGTTGTGTTTTGGCCCGACAGAAATTCTCAGAGAGCGGAGTTTTAACCTTGGAATATATTGATGAGTTTGAATATAAAATAAAACCAACACACATTGAAACAGCTGATCCTGTTGGACTTAGTATTAATGGATATGATGAGAAAGACTGGATTTTTGCAATTGGTTTAAAAGAAGCGATTGAAGCTACAGCGACAAAGGTTAAAAATACGATTATGGTTGGGCATAATGTTGCTTTTGATTTCGCTTTTTTAGAAAAGGCCTTTGAAGAAACGGGTATTCAAAATCCTATGCATTATCATAAACTTGATACGATTTCTATCGCTTACGCAAAATTACATAACCATAAAGAAGTTGAAAAATTTTCTCTAAGGGCGCTTTGTGATTATTTAGGGATAGAAAATAAGCGTGCTCATTCAGCTTTATCTGATGCCCGTGCTACATACGAGATTTTTCAGAAGCTTGTAAATATGTAACTTTACCCGTTTGTTTTCTCTGATAGGATAGCGTTATGAAAAAAGAAAGGGTTTCTAAGGTGCTTCCAGTAAGGCGAACCGGCGGACAACACAAGAGAGTGTTTTTAGGCATGTCTGGAGGAGTTGATTCTTCGGTGTCGGCAGCTCTACTTAAAAAAGAAGGATATGAAGTGGTTGGTGTTTTTATAAAGGTTTGGCAACCGGATTTTTTTGCTTGTACATGGAAAGAAGATAGATTAGACGCGATGCGTGTTGCCGCCAAACTCAACATTCCATTTTTAACTTTAGATCTAGAAAAAGAATATAAAAAAGAAGTTATTGATTATATGATTTCTGAATATAAAAATGGTCGTACTCCAAATCCAGATGTCATGTGTAATAAACATGTTAAGTTTGGTGCGTTTTTAGATTTTGCGTTAAAAAATGGAGCAGACTTTATTGCAACAGGTCATTATGCTCAGGTTAAAAAAATCGATGGTGTGTATAAAATGCTTACAGGGGTTGATAAAGAAAAAGATCAATCATACTTTCTTTGGACAATAAAAAAAGAATTACTTCCTAAAATTTTATTTCCAGTGGGGGTTTATAAAAAAACAGAAGTTCGTGCGCTCGCAAAGAAATATAATTTGATAACTTGGGAGAAGAAAGACAGCCAAGGTCTTTGTTTTGTTGGCAAATTAGATATTAAGGATTTCTTAAAGCATTATATAAAAGAAAAAAAAGGTAATTTGTTAAATGAAAATGGCGAGGTAATTGGTTACCACAGTGGAGCAATTTTTCTTACAGAAGGGGAGAGACATAATTTTGTTGTAACAAAAAAGACAAATTCAAAAGAAACACCACCACAATACGTTGTTTCTAAAAACTTAAAAAATAATACGGTAACCGTTTCTCCTTTTCCCAAAAAAAGTCGCGGTTTGTCTAAGACTGTTAGTTTGAGAGATTTTAATTTTATTGAGTCGAATATCAAGGTTGGCGAAAAACTTAATGCTCGGACAAGGTATCGGGAAAAATTATCCCCTTGTTCTTTAGTTGGTATAGATTTATCAAAAAAAATAGTAGAAATAAAGTTTAACGAAGAAAAGCTTGTATCTGCCGGACAGTCTCTTGTTTTGTATAAAAAAGATGTTTGTGTGGGTGGTGGGATAATTTCTTTCTAATCAAAATTTGTTGTTATTTAGCGCGGTGTGTATATCTAAAATGTTTAATGGTCTATCTTTTGTTATACTATATTTAAGTTAATTTTAAATTTAAATATATGATTCCAGACTTGTTGATTTTGGTTACGCCGGAAAACACAGAAGTTTTTATTAGGCTTTTCCTCGCGATGTCACTTGGCGCAATACTTGGGCTTGAGCGTGTTTTTGCAAAAAAAAGCGCCGGCATAAGAACATACGCTTTAGTCTCGATGGGTTCAGCTTTGTTTATTCTATCTTCTGAATATGTTGTTAAGCAGTATTTATACACAAATATTCAAGTAAACCCACTTCATGTTGCTTCAAACATAGTTGTTGGTGTTGGTTTTTTGGGTGCTGGAATAATTATCTTTAAAGATTCTAAGCTTACCGGGTTAACCACAGCTGCTGGTTTATGGGTTGTTTCTGCGATTGGAATGGCTGTTGGTTTTGGTTACTATATTGCCGCTTTTTTTACAACAATTTTTACACTGGCAATCTTTACGCTTCTTTGGTATGTAGAGGAAAAACTTTTCACGGCATATGAAGGTATTGATGTTCCTGAAGAAAGATAATATATGTGGTTTTGGTACGCAATTTTTTCTGCAATATTCGCCTCATTCGTAGCTATTTTAGGAAAAGTTGGCCTTAAGGGGATTGATACAACCCTCGCAACTACCGTTCGCGCCGTTATCATGGCGGGGTTTCTTCTTATAACGAGCCTCTCTCTTAAAAAATTTAACGATTTTTCTTTTTCCAGTTTTGCTGGGCGTGATTGGATTTTTATTATTTTATCTGCAGTCGCAGGTGCTCTTTCTTGGTTATTTTATTTCTCTGCATTGAAGGAGGGGAAGGCGTCCAGTGTCGCAACAGTAGATAAATTGAGTATTGTTTTTGTTATTATTTTTGCCGCTCTTTTTCTCGGAGAAGGACTTGGGGTTAAATCTTTGGCTGGGGCATTCTTAATAGTTGCAGGGGCGATACTTGTTGTATTATGATTAAATTATGAACTTTAAATTTTTTAATTTATCTCTGTTTTTTATTTTCTTTTTTTTGTTTTTTATTGTAGCACCATCGTCGCAAGCCCAAGTGACAACTCCTTCGTCGCCTGGTGCGCCAACAGTTAATCTTAAAGAAGCCCCCGTCGAAATACAGGCTATCTTTAAGAAAGACCAAAAGACTTGGACGAATGAAGAAAAAGAGAAAATGACTTCTTTTATTCTTTTAGGCAATCCCTCTGGTGTCGATACATCTGGAGCTTCTCCTCTAGGAACAGTTGATTGTTTTGATTATTATCATTTTGGTTCTGTTCAAGTTGATCTTCCGACTACGCTTTCCCAAACTGTTCCCGGTGCGACAGTCGGGTTTCCTGGTGAAATAAAAAATGCCAACCCTTATCCTATAGTTGATGGTCAAGTTTACGTAAAAATATTTAGACAACAAGCGGGAGAAAATTTTGACCAAGAAAATGGGTTTGAGCTAGTTGACCAGTTTCCACTCAACGAAACCTTTACACTCCCAGCAAAAGGAAGTAAGAAGACGTCATTTTTATGGAAAGTTCCAGATAACGCTCCGGCTGGAGATTATATTGCAACCTTCTTTTTTCAGACCGCTAAGCGCTATAACCTTTTAGGACTTTCTTTTACTGATGACGTAGTTGGTAATCAGGTTTATTTTTCTGTTGTTAATGATAGCAAGATTGGCGTTGTCGCTTTTGACAAGAGTACGGTTACTTTGAACAAGCAACCACATCGTTTTGCCGCCTTCCCCCTTCATTTTTCAAAAGATGATCCAGTGAGCGTTGTTGTTAAGATTGTAAACCCGAAAAACGAATCAGTGACAGTCCCTGTCGTTTGGAAATTATATAACTGGGATGGTCTTCGTGAAGAAAATCTTAAGGATATAAAAACAGAATCTGTGCAATTAAAGCCAAGAGAGACCAAAGAAATTTCATATACCGCCTTACCAACCGGGGCGATTGTTTCTTATCTTGTAGTAGAGACCAGAGATCTTTCTAGTAAATCAATTCTTAACATTCGTTTTGTTCGTGATGGCATTGAGGAAACAAGAATAAATTTTCCAAGTATTATGAGCTATCCACTTGAAAAAAATAAGGAAAATACGCTTTTTTCTTGCGTTCACGCGGTTAGTGACGGCTTTGTTAAAGATAACACCTTGACTTTAACACTAAGGGATGAAAATGGGAGATTTATCCATTCCTATGAGTATGCTGGAGATATTACAAGTACAATGATGGGGGTAAAAGATCTGTTTACTCCGAAAAAAAATTACACAACATTTTCCTTAACTGCCACACTTAAACACAAAGGAGAAGTAGTTGAGGAAGTAAAAGAGGTTTATGATTGTCGGAATATTAACCCTGACATCTGTCCTAAAAAAACGAATACGGGCGCTATTGTTTTAGGTGGTTTGGTTCTTTTGTCTATCGCTTATATTTTGTGGAGAGTTTTTCGTGGTAGGAAAAAATTGCCAATTTCTCTTGTGTTAATACTTATTTTTCTCGGGTCTTCTTTTACGGTGCCACTATTAGCAGAAGCAAAGAGCGTTGGGACAACACAAAGCTTGCCGATACTTGGTTTTAGTGAGGGGTCTTCTAATCCGACTGGTTACGGGGTCGCGGGAATAACAGCGACGGTGATATACAATGCCACTGTAACTCTTTTTGGGGCAGAGATACTTGATGGATCCTCAATTCCAACCGGCGCTACTGTTAGGGTGACCTGGAATCCAAATAGTGGCGCAAGTTCTTGGGTTGGCACAGGTGGTGAATATGACTCTCCGTATGGACGATGGGACACCTCTGCAAAATCTTGTACAACATATAATGAGTGTGCCAACATTAATTATGTTTCTGGTGGTTGGTATTACATTATTTATCAAGGGGATATGGCCACCATACCTCCAACATTTTCTGTCTCTGGAAGCGGTCTTAGCTGTGGAGCTACTTTAGGTGGTGTGAGGACAGTTGCTCCATATAACAGCTTTTTCTGTTCGCTGTACCCTGGTGATCCTACGTGGTGTGCTCCAACTGTGAGCTATAGTCCTTTTTATTCTGATTGTTTAGTTACAGCTTCTTCTGGACAACCAATTAATATGTATGTTTCATACCCAGCTACAAGTGGTTTTCTTCGAGCGGGACAATTTATTAGTTATGACAGTAGACAAACAGGTCAATATGGGCGTTCCGGTGGTCTTAATTTCGATGTTCAAGCCATGAGTCTTTCTTTCTCATTTACTGCAGCTCCTCCAAGTAATCCACCATCAACACCAACTCTTGTTTATCAGGATCCTAGTCTTGTGAATACTCCCGTAAGTTTTACAGCTACCGCAACAGATATTGATGGTGATAATGTTAGGTATGGCTTTGACTGGAACTTCGACACTATTATTGACGAATGGGCTCCTGCGGTTGGATATGTTCCGTCTGGGACCCCTCAAACAATTAGTCGTACATGGGGCACAACTGGAACGAAAGTTTTTTATGTAAGAACACAAGATTCTAATAATAATCAATCTGCAAACGTTTTTAAGACTATAAACATAGTAACATCCATAGTTAACGGTTCTTGTGGCCCAGCTAATGGGACTACAAGGTTAACAACTGCTCCAACTTCTGGGCTTTGCAATACAGGTACTCCGGGTTATGTTTGGAACCTTCTTGATCGTTATCAGTGGGAGTGTCGTGGGGTAAATGGAGCAAATCCTACCTGTTATGCGTATAAAAACAAATTACCAACAGCGACAATCATTAGCCCCGCTACAGACATCACAATAAACAGCTCCCAGTCACAGCAATTTTCTGGTGCGGCCACAGACGCCGATATTGACGGTACTATAGTGGCTTATGAATGGAGACTCGATAACTGCACCTCCGGCACACTCATTAGTTCTTTAACAAGTTTTGTTCGTTCATTTGTTCCCGGAACATACTGGATTTTTTTCAGGGGCCAAGATGATTCCGGGGCATGGTCATCACCATGCCGATATCGTCGATTGACCGTTACTACACCAGATCCAATACCAGGAGTTTGTGGCTCTGCTAACGGCGTTCCAACTCAAAAGAAACCAACCTCTAATCTCTGTAACACAGTAGGCTTACCAAGTCCAACTGTTCTACCCACAGATATCAATATTCTTCCTGAAAACAACCCTGCGCTATCTTGGACATGGACCTGTGCTGGTGAATATAATGGCTCAAATGCTTCGTGTAGTTCAGTTGGTACAGTATGTGATTCAGAGGGTGTATGCCGTCAGTTAGGAACATCGTGCGGTGACGATAAGTGTCAGGCTTCTAAAGGTGAAAACCCATCTACTTGTAGGGCAGATTGCAAGGTTAAGTTTTTTGAGTTTTAGAAGTCATTTAAAGTTTTTGTTTTTAAGTGTGATAGAAATTAGTAATTTAATACTACTATCCTTGTTATATTTACTCAGATATTTTTGCCTGTATTACAGTAAGAATTAATAATTTATATTTATGCACAATTGCCAATATAAACATAATAGTTGTGTGTTAAAATAAAGATCAATAAATAAAAACAATAATATGGCTGAATATAAAAAAATAATTAGTGCCACTGCTGTTATTGGTGTAATTGCTATTCTCGCTACGGTTTTTTATGTCTATACGGGTGGCTCAAATATAAAGACTGCTCCCAAGACACAAAACACAGGATTGGAACAATTAGAACAACACATGGCTGTTGGTACTGTTGAAAAAATATCTGATAAAGAGATCTTTCTTAAAGACGCAAGGAAAATGCCAAGCAAGGTTATCTCGGGAGATCCAACAGAATCCATCGTCGTGACTGTTGATAAGGCCACTGTTATTGAAAATCTTATTCAAAAAGATTCTGAGTCAATAAAAAAGGATTTAGCGGACTTTGCCGAAAAGCAAAAACAAAATACAACTACGCTTACAATACCACCAGAGCCTTTTACTCGAGTTGGGGTTGCACTTGAAGATATTAAAGTTGGAGATATTCTTGTTGCTTTTTCTTCTGTTGATATATCAAGCTTAAAAACGTTCGTGGCTACGAGAATAAATATTCAATCCCTTGTTGGTGGGGAAGTGCAAGTAAGATAAAAAACAACAATCAAGATAAGCATCTGTGAATAGTCAAAATATGTTGAGTGATATAAAGATGAAATGAAAAAAATAATCTCTACGGTTATTGTTGCAGTAGTTTTGCTCACAGTGATGCCGAGCATTTCACTTGCCGAATCATATACTTTTACTAGCAGTGGGACCTTTACCGTGCCAACAGGAGTGTCTTCTCTAACCGCAGTAGTAGTTGGTGGTGGTGGAGCTGGTGCTGGTGGTACCAATGAAGGTGCTGGTGCTGGTGGCGGAGGAGGAGGTTATAGTGTCGGGTCTTTTTCGGTAACAGGTGGTCAGTCTTATTGGGTTACTGTTGGCCCGGGCGGTGTTCATGGCGGTGCTCCCCACTGTGAGTCTGGTGCATCAAGTCCTGGTGGTGATGGTGGATATTCTCTTATTGGGCCAGTGGTTGCGTATGGCGGTGGCGGTGGTCAGACGGGCGGTTCCCCGGGGTATGGAGGTTACGGGACAGCTAGTTACGGTTCGTATGGTTCTTGGCCACCAAGTAGATGGGCAACTACTGGTGGCGCCGGTGGCGCTAGTGGCTCTGGAGGTGCTGGAGGTGCTGGGGGCTCAGCGGCCACCGCCGGAACCTGTACCCTTCTTTATGATTGCAATGAGACGTCGTGCACGTGTGGCGCATGGAGTGGTGGGTCACCTTTAGTCTATCCACAATCTGGTGGAGGAGGTGGTGGTGGTGGAGGAGGAGTGTTTGCCAGCCAAGTGTTTGGCTCCAACGCCACCTGCGACTGGGGGACCCCCACTTACGCTGGTGATGGCGCGCAGGGCGTTGTTGTTGTTTACTGGACCTATGATCCTCCCACCGCATCTGCTTCCGTTTCGCAAAATCCAGTACCTTATGGTGCCAACCCAGGATTTACTCTTTCCTCCACAAACGGCTACTACTGTTATTTACTACTTGATTGGTCTACATATTTAGTCGCCGGATACACAACCTCCGGAACATATTATGCGGGAGCCATGACTAGTCCAGGAGCTCATACTATTTCTGCATATTGCTACAACACTGTCTGGGCTGGTTCTGGTTGGTCAACAACCAACTTCACAGTATCTCCGCCTCTTCCAACTATGACAAACGTCACTATCAGTAGTGGTACAGTGCTAACTAACGCAACCAATCAATACACCATTACCTCAACAGCTTCTAACTACGGCGGCGGTTCCTTCATTACCGACGAACTCGCTTTAGTAAATTACCAAGGAGTGAACGCTGGTTACTATCGTGGATATCTAGGATGGTCATCAATTGGATTTACCTTCTTCGGAGGATTATACAAAATACCACCAATAGCTTGTTCTGGTGGTGGCTCTGCAACAATCTACAATGGTTATGGTCCAGAATATATCAACCTCGTGTCTTGCAGTACTTCAGTATCAGGAAACACTAGAACTGTCTCTTACGTCGTAACTTTCAACACAAACTTCACTTCACCGATAAACAGCAACACTCTTTCTGGATATGCTTACAATAGCTCCAATGGACTATACAGCGGTTGGTCTCCATTCAGTTCTTTCACAATTACTCCAACTTGTTCAAATGGCGCAAACAACTACCCAACATGCAACACTTGTTCTACCCCACTTGGTTGGAATGGAAGCACTTGTGCTACATGTAGTAATGGCGGCTGTACCAATGGAATATGTAATAACGGAGCAAACAACCCAGTAAGCTGTAATACCTGTGCACCACTATTCATCTGGCAAAGTAGTACCAGCTCTTGTATCCCAGCTACACCACCAACCGCATCAATTGTCAGCCCAGCAATCGATATCACCATATTTGAAAATCAAACCCAGCAGTTTACAGGATCAGCAACAGACGCAGATGGCACAGTTGTTGGTTATGAATGGAGAAGTGGAAACTGCTCTACCGGAACATTACTTAGTTCTTTGGTAAGTTTCGTTAGATCTTTTTCTGCTGGAACCTACACTGTCTACTTTAGAGCTCAAGACAACATGGGCTTATGGTCAACCAACTGTCCTTCTCGCACGATAACAGTAAATGTTAATAACCCAGTAGATGGAGTCTGCGGTTCTGCCAACGGGATACCATCTCAAAAGAAACCAACATCAAATCTCTGTAATACAGTTGGATTACCAGGACCTACTGTATTACCATCAAATACCAACTTTTTACCAGAAGGAGGAACTCCTTCTTCATGGACATGGACTTGTGCTGGCGAATACGGAGGAATCAATGCTTCCTGTAGTTCAAACACCTCTTGTGGTAATGGAATCTGTCAACCTTCTAAAGGTGAGAATCCTGCGAGATGTAGGGTGGATTGTAGGGTTCGAGTTGAGGAGTTTTAGAAAAGTCCGCCTCATGTAAAAAGATTATCTCCCAACTTGGAGGCGAAGCCTCCAAGTGACAGTAACGAGTAATCTGATCTTAGTATTCTCACTGTGTTTGCTCAGATAGTTTTAATTGTATTACAATAGGAAAAATGAACGGGACTGAGATAAGAAAAAAATATCTGGAGTATTTTAATTCGCGTGGACATGCGGTTATTCCATCTGCCCCAATTATCCCAGAAAATGACCCCACGACTCTTTTTACAAGTTCTGGGATGCAACCACTTCTTCCATATCTCTTGGGTTCTCCACACCCAAAAGGAGTTCGCCTTGTTAATTCTCAAAAATGTTTTCGTGCTGAAGATATTGAAGAGATTGGAGATAATCGCCATACGACCTGTTTTGAGATGCTTGGTAATTGGTCTTTAGGAGATTATTTTAAAAATGAACAACTAAATTGGGTTTTTGATTTTTTTACAAAAGAAGTCGGGCTTTCTCCTGAAAAATTATATGTGACAGTTTTTGCGGGAGAAGAAAAATATGGAATTCCAAAAGATAACGAAGCGGTTTTAATCTGGAAAGAACTTTTTAAAAAAGTTGGAATTGATGCTAAAGATATATTTATTGGTAGTGAAGAAGATGGCGGAAAGACTGGAATGCAGGGTGGGAAGATTTTTTATTACAATTCTAAAAAGAATTGGTGGAGTCGTTCTGGTGTTCCAGAAAATATGCCCGCCGGTGAACCAGGTGGCCCAGATTCTGAGGTTTTTTATGATTTTGGAACACCACACGATAAAAAGTTTGGAGAAAATTGTCATCCAAATTGTGATTGTGGGCGTTTTATGGAGATAGGTAATTCCGTATTTATGGAATACGTAAAAGAAGTAGATGGAAGTTTTTCTGCGTTGCCTCAAAAAAATGTTGATTTTGGTGGTGGGTTAGAAAGAATTGCGGCAGCTAGCTTAGGTGGAGCTGATATTTTCGGGACAGATCTTTTTAAGCCTATTATTGAATCGATAGAAAAACTTTCTCAGAAAAAATATCAAGGTGGTTTAGTAAAAGATGATTCTGCTTTTAGGATCATAGCAGATCATATGAAAGGGGCTGTTTTTATGATGAGTGGAGGAATTTTGCCATCAAACACTGAGCAAGGCTATGTGTTAAGAAGATTAATTAGACGCGCTGTTCGTTATGCAGATTTGCTAGGACTAAAAGAAAATGAACTTCAAAAAACAATTGATTCAATTTCTTTGATTTATAAAGATGTTTATCCCGAGATTCAAGAAAAAATTGAATATATTCGCGAGGGAATAAAAAATGAGGAAGTGAAGTTTAGAAAAACACTGGAAGTTGGAATGCGTCAGTTTGAAAAAATAAAAAGTGAAGGTATTAGCGGGCATGAAGCTTTTCTTTTGTTTACTACCTACGGTTTTCCTATTGAGCTTACTTTGGAACTTGCAAAAGAAAAAGAACTAACTGTTGATTTAGATGGATTTAAGATAGAGATGGAAAAACATAAGCTTTTGTCAAAATCACAATCGGATCAGAAATTTAAAGGTGGATTAGCCGACCATGGTGAGATGGCGGTTAGATATCACACCGCGACACACTTGCTTCAGAAAGCGCTTATAGAAATACTGGGTACTCATGTTGCTCAAAAGGGTAGCAATATAACAGGGGAACGACTTCGTTTTGATTTTTCGCATAACCAAAAAATGACCGATGAGGAAAAAAAGAAAGTTGAAGATTTGGTTAATCAAAAAATAAAAGAATCACTTCCTGTGTCATATGAGGATATTCCACTTGCTGAGGCGGAAAAAAGGGGAGCAATAAGATTATTTGAAGAGAAATATGGCGACATTGTCCGTGTTTATAAAGTTGGCGATTTCAGTCTTGAGTTCTGCGGAGGACCACATGTTAAAAATACGAGTGAGCTTGGTAATTTTAAAATAACAAAAGAAGAGGCGGTTTCCTCTGGGGTGCGTAGAATTAAAGCGATTTTGACTTAATGGTGTGATACAATTTTAGAAATAGATTTATGGGATTTTTTTCAAAAAATAATAAGGAGTTTGTTCTTTTATTTGATGTTGGAAATGGGAGTATTGGTGTTGCGGTCGCAGAAATTTCTAATAACAAAAACAACGTCATAGATAAGGGGACACTTAAAGAAATACATAGAGAAAATATTCCATTTCAAGAACATTTACGTTTTGACCGCTTCACGAAAACTGTCGCCAAAAGTATTGAAAATGCGACAAAAAAAATAAAAGAGGATTTAAATTATCCTATTAAAAAAGCTTATTTAATTTTAGCTTCTCCTTGGTATGCATCTCAAACACGAGTTGTTAATTTGCGTAAGCGCGATCCGTTTATCTTTACGGAGGAATTATTTTTAGAGTTGGTTAAAAAAGAAAGTAATGCATTCAAGAATGAACACATAAAGGGGAGATTTAAAAAAGCAGCAGAAGAAGATAATTTGGTTTTAATTGAACAGCATATAGTTCAATTAAAATGTAATGGCTATGAGACAGAGAATCCTTTTGGTAAAAAGGTAAAGACTATCGAAATGCCCCTATATTTAAGCGTTGCCCCAGAGATTGTTTTAGAGGCATTTAGTACTTCCGTTAAAAATGTTTTTCCTAAAATTGAAATTGTTTTTGGAACTTTTCCTTTGGCGTATTTTTTTGCAGCCCGTGAGCTTTACCCGAAATTTGACGATGCCCTTTTGGTTGACGTTAGTGGGGAGGTGACAGACATCGCATTTGTTTTGAATGGCGCTTTGCTTGAGATAACATCTTTTCCCTTGGGAAGAAACACGATTTTTCGTAGATTATCTTCGTCTCTACATAGGCCAGCAGAAGAAATTATTTCTTTGTTGGGAGCTTTTTTTAAGGGTAAGACAAGCCAAGAGGTAAGTTTAAAAATGGAGAAGGCTTTTTCTGAGGTATTTGATTCATGGGTTGTTTCTTTTGAAAAATCTTTAGCTAAATTGGCAGATACCTTCTACCTACCAGATCAGGTTTTTCTTACATCTGACGATGATATTAAAAAATGGCTGGTCGACGGTATAAAAAAAGAAAGTTTTAGTCAGTATGTTATGACCCACACACCATTTTCTGTTGTTGATACAAATAATCTTTTTAATACAAGAGGAAAACACATTTTTGAAAAGGAGGAAATAGATACATTTTTAGGAATAGGGGTTTTCTATATTATTCATAGCAATAACGGAAACTTTCGTCTTGAACAAGACTAGATGATATAATCTAAATATGAAGGAAAAGAGAATTTTAAACGATGTTATGTTTCATCATAGTGATAAGAGAAGGCCGCTTTCTGATGTTTTACAGAAAGGGGAGGCCAAGCATACTCCAATAAAAAATAGAGAAATAAAAATCTTACCGAAGAAAAAAGAAGTTGAGCATATTTTAAAAGAACAAGCTATTCATCGTGGCGACAAAATTACTAACGAAAATGTCGGTAAAACAAAGAATCTTATAAAGAAAACAGCATGGTTTTCAGTTCCAACTGTTGTAATTTTTACTTTTTATATAATAATTTCTGTAATATTTTCTGGAGCAGATTTAAAAATTGTCCCAAAATCAGAACAAATTCAAGTTTCAGGTAGTTTTGCGGCTAAGAAAAGTGACTCAAAAGCAAATCTTTATTTTGAAACTGTTAATTTTTCTGAAGAAGGAAGTAAGCTTGTTGCTTCTACTGGAACCAGGGATGTTTCAGAAAAAGCCACTGGTCGGGTGGTAATTTACAATGCTTATAGCACCGCGACTCAGAAATTACTTAAAGATACTCGACTTGAAACTACAGACGGTAAGATATACCGAATTGTAGATAGTGTAGTTGTTCCAGGTCTTAAGACTGTAAACGGCGAAATGGTTCCTGGATCGGTTGAGGTTTCTATTTATGCTGACAAGCCGGGAGAACAATACAACATCGGATTAGCCGATTTCACTGTTACAGGCTTTAAAGGTGATCCGAGATACAGCAAGTTTTACGCTAGATCTAAAGGTGAAATAAAGGGTGGTTATGTTGGTAGTGTTCAAACAGCTTCTCCGGCAGCCATTAACACAGCGAGAAATGAACTAAGGACTTCCATTAAAGATTCTTTAACAAGGCAAGTTTCATCTCAAATACCAGAAGGATTTGTTTTGTTTAAAGAAGCATCAGAAGTTTCTTTTGAAACAAAAGATGATGTTAAGAACGAAAGTGGAGTTATTGTTAAAGAAAAAGGAACTTACGTTGGAATATTACTTCCGAAAGATTTGTTAGCAAAAGAGGTTTTAAAGAAAACAAATTATTTAATGAAAGATGTTGATAGTATTACTCTAAAAGATACAGAAAACCTTACTTTTGCTTTTGGTAACAATAACACACCTATACTTGAAGTAACAAATCTAGAATTTACCTTAAACGGCGTGGCAACAGCTGAGGCTGTTGTAGATTTTGATAAACTGAAGAAAGATGTTGCTGGTAAACCAAGGAATGAATTTAACGCTTTACTAACGAGCCATAAAGGGATTAAAACCGCAACCCTTTCGGTTAATCCTTTTTGGGCTCGCTACATCCCAACAAACGAAGAAAAAATTTCAATTGTTCAGGTTAGCGATAATTAGTTTTTATCGCTTTATATATACGAAAAATCCCCGAGGTAGCCCTCAGGGATTTTGGTTTTTTAACAATGGAAGTGAAGCGCCTAGATATTACTCCGTAGCGGTTTGCCCCGTTTTGTACTCTTTCCACTGAACAATGAATTTTTCAAAATCGCTGAAAACTTCCGGATTCCAAAAAAAATTTAGTTCGGTATTACAGGTTTCATCCCCGATAATCCATTGGTCGTATTCCATGATGTCGCATTTGCCACAGGAGCATCCTTTTGGTCGAAACGGAATCTTGTTTTCATACAGTTCGCGCCGGACTTCTCTTTTGCGTTTATCAGTCAGTGCGTTGATTCTTGCCTCGGCCATCCTGCTTATTTCGGGATCAACTGGCGTGTGACAATAAGGAAATCTCATTTTTAATCCTTTCATTACAAGTTGTGTGGTAAAAGAACACATGGAATTTTGTGTGTGTTGTTGGGACACATACAAACCTTAAGTGATTTAACCACAGTTTTTAGAAAAAACAAGGGTTTATATTTTTATGTAATAAAAATATAAAGTAGAAAATACTTTACACAGACTTGCTTGTGAGTTTTCTTAAAAATTCCCAATTTTTCCGTTTTAAAAACATTACGGAGCACGACGAGTGCGAGTGTAGAAAAATTCAGCAGAAAATTACGTGCGTCTTTTATAGTATTTTATTCCTCACATACACCCCTAAAATACCTTGCGCAGACCGACGGGGCGAGCAGAGCGAAAATTCAGCAGAATTTTATGCGTGTATTTTAAGGGTGTATGTAAAAAGAATTTGACTAAAAATCATTATTTTGTTATATTTTAAGCACTAAATGAGTAATGAAGTTGATCCAGAATTAGTAAAGGAAGGGGTTGTAACCGAAGCGTTACCTAGCACCCTTTTTAAGGTTACGCTTAAGGATGGATCAGAGATTCTTGCCTACTTAGGAGGGAAAATGCGCTTTAATCGAATAAAGGTTTTGGTTGGAGATAGGGTTTCCGTACAGCTTGATCCATATGGTGGAAAAGGCAGGGTTGTAAAAAGATTATAGATATTGTAGTATGTGGTTTACACAACACTCCCTTAAAAAGGGTTGGGTTCTGTTTTTTTTAGTGCAAAATTTTAAATAAAAAAATGAAAGTAAAGTCGTCGGTAAAAAAAAGATGTGCAAAATGTAAAATGGTACGCCGTAAGGGTTTAGTTGTTGTCATTTGCGATAATCCACGACATAAACAAAGACAAGGATAGTCTTAAGCTTAAATATAAACATGAGAATTTTTGGTATAACAGTTCCAGAACAAAAAAGATTAGAGATAGCTCTAACTGTTTTTTATGGTATTGGTCGTGCTAGAGCTCAGGCTATACTTGATCGCGCAGGAGTTCCTCATGGTAAAAAAGCAACAGAGCTAAGCACCGAAGAAGAAGCAAAAATTCGTAAAGAAATTGAATCTTTAAAACTAGAAGGTGATTTGAGGCGCGAAATAAGTGGGAATGTTAAGCGATTAAAAGATATTAAATCTTATCGCGGAACAAGACATGCAAAAAAACTTCCAGCTCGCGGTCAACGCACAAAAACAAATTCTCGTACGGTTCGTGGTAATGTTCGTAAGACTATGGGTTCGGGAAGACGTAAGGCTGAAAAAACATAAAATAACATGGGTAAAAAAAGAATTATAAAAAAGGGTGGAAGTGGAGCTGACGAGGGATTAAAATCTCGCTCTTTATCTAAGGTTCCAAAGAAAAAAGTTGCATCAGGAACTCTTTTTGTGCAGGCAACGTACAACAACACTAAAGCACTTTTGGCAGATAAAAGTGGTAACGCTTTGTTTTGGTCATCTTCCGGCGCTCTCGGTTTTAAGGGTGCGAAGAAAGGTACTCCTTTTGCTGCTGCTAAAGTTGGCGAACTTATGGGAGAAAAAGGAATGCTTGTTGGTATGAAAGAGGTAAATGTCGTTATAAAAGGAGTTGGTTCTGGAAGAGAGTCTTTAGTTAGAGCTTTTATCGCCAAAGGGATTGATTTGGAGAGCGTCAAAGACAAGACACCTGTTCCACACAATGGACCAAAACCTAAGAAACCACGAAGAATATAAATATCATGATAATCGATAAAAAATGTAAAGTCTGTCGTCGTGCTGGAGAAAAACTTTTCCTTAAAGGGGAGAAGTGTTTTACTCCAAAGTGTGTTTTTAATAAAAAGCCTTATCCACCAGGTAAACTAGATTCAGAAAGAAAACACAAATCAACTATTACTGAATACGGCCGACAGCTCCGTGAGAAACAGAAAGTTCGTAATATTTATGGCGTAAGTGAAAAACAGTTTTCCAATTATGTCATTAAGGCATCTGCAAAGAAATCAGGTGATCCAGCAGAGCGTCTTTATCAAAGCCTTGAAAATCGTCTCGACAACATTACTTTCCGCCTTGGTTTAGCAAAATCAAGAACAATGGCAAGGCAAATGGTTTCTCATGGACACATTACAGTCAACGGAGTTCGCTCAATGGTTCCATCAAGAGCAATTAAGGTTGGAGATGTTATCGCGGTTAGAGAAGGAAGTAAGGAAACTTCCCCAATAATCGAAGCGGGAAAAAGAATGATAGACCACAAGGTACCAGGATGGATTTCTTTTGACGCAAAGAACGGCAAAGCAGAAATTAAAGGCCTTCCTTTAGAGAAAGATAAGGATATGACGGTTAATTTACATTCGGTGATTGAATTTTATAGTCGTTAATTTATTAATTTTAAAAAAATATTATGTCTGACAACAACATTATTTTACCTTCAAAGCCGAAAGTTATTTCGGAAGAGGAGACAAGTGCTGTTTTTGAAATAGAGGGACTTTATCCTGGTTATGGACACACGCTAGGTAACTCTCTTCGTCGTATAATTCTATCCTCACTTCCTGGGGCAGCTATAACTGCGCTTAAAATAGATGGAGTTAGTCATGAGTTTTCTGTTATAGATGGAGTAAAAGAAGACGTTGTTGGGCTTTTGTTGAATTTGAAAAAAGTTCGTTTTAAGTTGCTCACAGATGAACCACAGAAAGTTACTTTGTCTGTAAAAGGACCTAAGGTTGTAACAGCAAAAGATATTACAACTCCAGGACAAGTTGAGGTTCTAAATGGTGATGCGTATATTGCAGAACTTGTTGGTAAAAGCGCATCTTTAAATATTGAAATAAGTATTGAAAAAGGCCTTGGTTATGTTCCAAAAGAGGCTATGCACAAAGATAAGGTTGATATAGGGAATATCGCGGTAGACGCTATTTTTACCCCAATTCGCCGTGTTAACTACGAGGTTGAAAACATGCGCGTTGGTGATCGTACAGATTATAATCGTCTTCGTATTTTCGTAGAGACCGATGGAACGTTAACACCACGAGAGGCTCTTGAAAGCTCTATTGAGGTTATGATTCATCAGCTTAAGGCTATTGTTGGTTTTAAAGAGCCTGAAGTTGAGATTGATGGTCACGTTGCTCAGTCTTCCAATAAAAATGAAGGCGAAGGTGAGAAAGTTGAGGATGATGATGTTATGAAGACAAGAATCGAAACTCTCGATTTTTCAACAAGAACATTAAATGCTTTGACTAACGCAAATATTCGCACAATTGGAGGCTTGGCACGAAAAAAGAAAGATGATTTACTTGAAGTCGGCGGTTTAGGAGAAAAAGGAATTCAGGAAATTAAGCGCGTACTTGGCAATTTCGGAATCACACTAAAATAACATGCGTCACCATAATGCAAACAGAAAATTCGGTCGTGTAAGAAAAGTGAGAAAGGCACTTATGCGTTCTCTCGCACTTGCTCTTATTATTCGTGGAAAAATAAAAACCACAGAAGCAAAAGCAAAAGAACTTCGACCATATATTGAAAAATTTGTTACGAGAGCAAAAAAAGATTCTCTTGCTTCAAGACGACTTGTTGGTGCTGAGTTTTTCAACAGCACTAAGGAGGTAAAGAAACTTTTTGAAGTTATTGCCCCTAAGTACGCTGAAAGACCAGGTGGTTATACTCGTATAACTAAGCTTTCAACACCAAGAAAGGGTGATGCAAGTAAGCTTGCTGTTATTGAATTTATATAAAAAAGATTATGAAATACACAATAGATGCCACAGGAAAAACAATAGGTAGAGTTGCAACAGAAGCAGCGTCTTTACTTATGGGTAAAAACACAACATCTTTTGTGCGAAACAAAGCACCTGAGGTTGTAGTTACTGTCACGAACTGCGCAAAAGCAAAGGTTACAGAAAAGAAAAAGAAACAAACTTTATTTCATACATACTCTGGATACCCAGGTGGTTTAAAAGAAAGGCGTTTAGAAGAAGTTGCTGAGAAAAAAGGAATGAAAGAAGTTATGTTGATTGCAATCACAGGAATGCTTCCTAAAAATAGATTGCAGGCTGTTATGTTAAAGAATTTGATTGTCACCGAATAATAATATGGAAACTACAACAAAAACAAAAAAAGAAGGACGCTATATTGAGACAGTTGGTCGTCGCAAGACATCATCTGCTCGTGTTCGTGTAACTCCTGGAGCAAAATTGAATGTTATTGTTAATGAGAAAGATTACAAAGAATATTTCCCAACAGAAGAAATGCAGGGAATTATCACGGATGCTTTCAATAAAGCAAAGCCACTAGAGAAATACTCTGTTACAGCACTTGTTAAGGGTGGTGGTATTCACTCTCAAGCAGAGGCTGTGCGACACGGAATAGCTCGCGCGCTATCTACAACAGATGAGGAATTGAAAACTCGATTAAAAAGACTTGGTTATCTAAAGCGTGACCCAAGAATGAAGGAAAGAAGGAAGTTCGGTTTGAAGAAGGCACGAAAGGCTCCACAGTGGTCGAAACGTTAGTTTTCTAATAACACTCAACTATTTATCTATAATTTGATCTATGTAAAAAGTAGCTCATAATTATTTAAATTTATGACAGATGAATTAAACGAGGAGGAAAATATCAAAGACGACTTTGCTTTTGAACCAGACGAAAGCGAAGGTGAAATTTCTGTTTCTAAACAAAAAATTAAAGAACTCCGTGATAAGTTGGCCACAGCGCTAAAGGAAAGAGATGAATATTTAGCTGGTTGGCAGAGGGCTAAGGCAGATTATATAAACGCAAGAAAAGACGAGCTTACATCAGGGACAAATGCGACACGCATTGCTAGTGAGAGAATGGTTTTAGAAATATTGCCGGTACTTGATAGTTTTGCTTTAGCTTTTGCCAACAAAGAATCATGGGAAAAGGTTGATGAAAATTGGCGTAAGGGGGTTGAATATATTGCGTCACAGCTGAAAACATCAATAAGCAATATGGGAGTAGAGGAGATTGGTAAGATAGGTGAAGTTTTTGATCCAAATTACCACAATGCGGTAGAAAACATCCAAACGAAAGACAAGGAAAACGATCACGTGATTGCGGAAATAATTCAGAATGGATATGTTCTACAAGGGAAAGTAATAAGACCAGCAAAAGTGAAAGTTTTTGTTTTTAGCGAGTAAAATAAGGGAGATAATTAGTTGACAATTAGAAATTATTCGGTATAATAATTTTAATTAAAAGTATTTAATTTATAACTTTGTAATAAAAATATGGGAAAAATAATCGGTATTGACTTAGGAACAACAAATTCGGCCGTCGCCTTAATAGAAGGTGGCGTTCCAAAAATAATTGAAAATATTGAAGGTAATCGCACAACTCCTTCGGTTGTTGCGCTTGCTAAAAATGGAGAAAGACTTGTTGGTTTACTTGCAAAACGTCAAGCGGTTACAAATCCAGAAAATACAGTTTATGGAATCAAGCGTCTTATGGGCCACCGCTTTGATGATGCAGAAGTAAAACGAGATAAGAGTTTTTCACCATATGCTATTGAAGAAAACGAAGGCGGAGGAGTTAAGGTTAAGATGGGTGCAGATTTTTATCGTCCTGAAGAAATTTCAGCGATGATTCTTCAGAAGATAAAGCACGACGTGGAAGCTAAAATTGGTGAGCCTGTAACAGAGGCGGTTATTACTGTGCCAGCATATTTTGATGATTCACAGCGCAAGGCAACTAAAGATGCGGGTAAAATTGCTGGCCTTGATGTAAAGCGCATTATTAATGAGCCGACTGCCGCCGCCTTAGCATATGGATTTAATAAAAAGAAAAATGAGAAGATAGTTGTCTACGATTTTGGTGGAGGAACTTTTGATGTTTCTATTTTGGAAGTTGGAGATGATGTTATTGAGGTTAAGGCAACTGATGGGGATTCTCATATGGGTGGTGAAGATATTGATCAAAAGATTGTTGCTTGGATTGCAGAACAATTTAAAAAAGAAAGTGGTATTGATATTACTAAAGATGTTTTAGCACTTCAGAGATTAAAAGAATCTGCTGAAAAAGCAAAACACGAACTTTCGACAACAATGGAATCGGAAATTAACATTCCGTTTATAAGTTCAGACGCATCAGGACCAAAACATCTTCTCCTTAAGATGTCTCGTTCGACTCTAGAAGAGCTTGCTCGTGAATTTATTGATCGCTCTATTGAAATTACAAAAAGAGCTTTTGAAAAGTCACCAGTTAAGATGGGTGAAATTAACGAAATCGTGATGGTTGGCGGGCAAACACGTATGCCAGCAATTATCGCTGCCGTTAAAGAATTGTTTGGAAAAGAGCCTAACCGTTCAATCAACCCAGATGAAGTTGTGGCAGCAGGAGCTGCAGTTCAGGCTGGTGTATTACAGGGTGATGTGCGCGATATTTTATTGCTCGACGTTATCCCGCTTTCTTTGGGTATCGAAACATTCGGTGGTGTTGCGACAAAACTTATTGAGAAAAACATGACAATACCAACATCAAAGTCACAAGTTTTTTCAACGGCGGCCGATAATCAAACATCTGTTGAAATACACATTGTTCAAGGTGAACGACCAATGGCTGCCGACAACAAATCTTTAGGTAGATTTATTTTGGATGGAGTGCCACCAGCACCACGCGGAATGCCTCAGGTTGAAGTTTCTCTTGATGTTGATGCCAACGGAATTCTAAACGTTACCGCTAAGGAAAAAACTTCTGGCAAAACACAAAGTATTCGCATTGAAGCAAGTTCTGGTTTAACAGATGCTGATATTGAAAGAATGACCAAAGAAGCTGAATTACACGCCGACGAAGATCGCAAGAAAAAAGAAGTTGCTGATCTTAAAAATGATTCAGAAATAATGGTTTATACTGCAGAAAAATCTCTTCGTGACGCAGGCGACAAGGTCCCAGCAGAAATAAAAACTTCAGTTGAAGAAAAAGTTAATGCACTAAAGGCTGTTAAAGATGGAACAGATATTGAGGCTATTAAAAAGGCTTCAACGGAGCTTTCTCTTGAAATGCAAAAAATAGGAGAGGCAATGATGAAAGCACAGCAAGAAAGCGGAACTAAAGAGGAGGCGCCAAAAGATGGTGGCACAGGAACTCCTGAAGATAAGATTCACGACGCCGACTTTAAAGAAGGCGGCGCTGGAACAGAAGATAAAACATCATAAAATCAACAAAAAAACCACTTTTTTGATAAGTGGTTTTTTTGTTTTTCTTAAACTTCACCTTTATTTGTTTTTATGTATAATTCCGTATAATTAAATCGTTATGCAAAAAGACTACTACCAAATTTTAGGAGTTGAGCGAAAGGCTTCTAAAGAAGAAATAAAAAAAGCTTTTCATAAACTAGCTCACAAATATCATCCTGATAAAAAAGGAGGGGATGAAGAACGCTTTAAAGAAGTGAATGAGGCTTACCAGGTTCTTTCTAATGAAAAGAAAAGGTCTGAATACGACACTTACGGCCAGGTGTTTAGCGATGGAAGTGGTCAGCAACAAGGGGCATCAGGATTTCACGGTTTTGATCCATCGCAGTTTGGTGATTTTGATTTTAGTAATGCCGGTGGTTTCGGAGATATTTTTAGTGAAATATTTAACGGTGGCCGTGGTGGCGCACAAGGAAGACGTGGCTCCGATATTTCTATTGAAATAACAGTAAGTTTTTCAGAATCAATTTTTGGAACAACTCGTAAAGTTTTGATAACAAAAAGAGCACTATGCGAGACATGTAAAGGAGACGGTGAAAAGCCGGGAACAAAGCGCAAGAAATGCGACACATGTAATGGTCAAGGGAAAGTTCGCGAGACAAAGAAATCGTTTATTGGCGTTTTCACGAGCGTGAGAGAATGTAATTCTTGTATGGGTTCTGGCACAATTCCAGAAGAAAAGTGCTCAACCTGTAAAGGTCAAGGTATTCTTAGAAAGCAGGAAGAAATTTCTATTCACGTTCCAGCAGGAATTGAAAATGGTGAAATGATCCGTCTTTCTGGCATGGGCGAAGCTATTCAGCGAGGTGTTTCTGGTGATTTGTACGTCAAGATAAGCGTCTTACCACATCAGATTTTGAAGCGCGAAGGAAACAATCTAACAATGAATCTAGATATTAAATTAACAGAAGCATTGCTTGGTGGAGAGCGTTCGATTGATACTCTTGATGGGAAAATTGATTTGAAAATTCCAGAAGGCGTTAATACAGGAGAAGTTCTTCGATTAAAGGGCAAGGGTGTCCCACAGGGTAACAACAACCAAAGAGGAGATTTACTTGTGAAAATAAAAGTTGTTTTGCCTCATAAACTATCCAAAAAAGCCCGTGGCATAGTAGAGGACCTAAAGGGAGAAGGGATGTAAATAAAATGACAATTCTCGGCGCATCAGTATTTATATATCTTGTTGCGATGATACCAGTGAGCTTTTATGCTTCACGATTTGTTAAGAACTCAAAAGATTATGTTTTAGCTGGGCGAAACTTGCCTTTTTATATGGCACTTGCCACTGTTTTTGCTACTTGGTTTGGCTCAGAATCTATTTTAGGGGCCAGTTCAAAAATGGCAGAGGGTGGTTTTCTAAACGTGATTGAAGATCCGTTTGGCGCTGGATTATGTCTTATTTTAATTGGTTTATTTTTTGCAAAAAAATTATATTCATTAAATCATCTAACAATAGGAGACTACTTTGCTGAACGTTATAACAAGACAGTCGCGATGCTTTTAAGTATCGCCATAACTGTCACTTATTTTGGCTGGGTCGCAGCGCAGTTTGTTGCACTCGGTATTATCATGCAGTTTGTTTTTGGAATGTCCTTCATAAGTGGTTTATTAATAGCAGCGGGGGTTGTCGTTCTTTACACGTATATTGGTGGAATGTGGTCAGTTGTCATGCACGACCTTATACAAACCACAATAATTATTTTAGGGCTTTTCGCAATATTAATTGAAATAACTTATAAAATAAGTATTCATGACGTGATTGTGGCAACCCCTTCAGAATTTTTTAATATTATTCCAGAACACACAACTAAAGATTGGCTTGCGTTTATCGCAGCATTAATGACAATTGGTCTCGGCTCAATTCCACAGCAAGATGTTTATCAAAGGGCGATGTCTGCAAAATCAGCAGATGTGTCAAAGTGGGCTGCGATTGTGGGCGGAGTGTTGTATTTTACAATTGTTTTAATCCCGATTTTCTTAGGGCTTGCTGCTCGCACACTTTATCCGGAATTAGTTGCCCCAGGGGCAGATTCTCAGCTTTTAATACCAACTCTTATTGCTAATAATACAAACATATTTACTCAGGTAATATTTTATGGGGCATTACTCTCAGCAATCATGAGTACTGCTTCGGGGGCGCTTCTTGCTCCTGCAACACTACTTGCAGAAAATATTATTAAGCCATTTTTCCCACGTGTATCTGACATTCGTTTGTTGCGTTTTATTAAAATATCGATTTTGGTTATTTCTGCTGGTGCAATATTGCTCGCAGTTAAACAAGGAAATATTTACGAATTGGTTGGTGGTGCGTATTCAATAACACTTGTTTCTGCTTTTGTGCCACTTGCCGCCGGTTTGTATTTAAAGAAGGCTAATAGCTTAGGGGCGATGTTCGCAATGCTTCTCGGGGCGCTTTCTTGGCAATACGTTGAACATTTCACAGATGAGAATTTTATTGTTCCTTCAATAATTGTTGGCTTTTTGGCTAGTATTACTGGTATGCTATTAGGAATCATTGTTGAGCGTGTTGTTTTAAACAAAAAACAGACGACAGGCGAGAACATTTCTGTTCAAATGAATAATTAAATAAATGAAAGAATTTTTACCACCTTTTTTTCTACAGAATCTAGTTTGGGTGCCTACTCGAATATTTCTAAAATTTTTTGGACATTTTGAAATTATTGGATTTGAGAATTTGAAAAACCTAAAAGGAAAAGTTATTTTTGTTAGTAATCATAGTAGCGAACTTGATCCAATATTGTTACCGGCCTCGTTTCCATTTTTGTCACGATTCTCACCAGCTTTCTACACATCAAGAGAGAAGGAGTTTTACGACAGACACTCTTTTTTAAAGTGGCTTTTCTATCGTGAATGGTTTTTCGAAATATGGGGCGCGTATCGTGTTTTGGTTGGAAAACATGATTACGAAAAATCATTAAAGAAGCATCTAGAAATTTTAAACAAAGGACACTCCTTGTTAGTTTTCCCGGAAGGTGAAAAAACTAAGGATGGAAATTTGTTGCCCGCACACGGTGGAGCGATATATCTAGCAAGGGCTTCACAGGCGCCGATAGTGCCGATTTCAATTAAGGGTGTTTTCAATATCAAATTAAGTGATTTTATTTTTCGTCGCGCGAGAATAAAGATAATCTTTGGTACCCCGGTTTTTCCGTTAACCGATGATTATAAAACAGAGGTGCAAAAGATTATGGATATTATTTCGAAAAATCTTTAATAATTATTTTTCATCACTAGCTTTAACCTTGACTCTCAATATAAAAACAAAAAAATTTAAGCGGAATATCGAAGACTTTACTTGTAGTGAATGTGGCTTTTTTGTTGAGGGAAATGGTTATACAAACCACTGTCCAAAATGTTTATGGAGTAAACACGTTGATATAAATCCAGGAGATAGAAAATCCGATTGTTTAGGATCTATGGAACCAATTGGGGTTGAGGTTAAGGCGGGGGAGTATGTAATTACACACCAATGTATTAAATGTGGTTTTATTCGAAAAAATAAAACCACAAAAGATGACGATTTTAATTTATTGTTGAATTTATAACGAAATCCCTAGAATCTCTAGTATTTTTACGGTATAATTTTGATATGAATTCGTACCGACCGGTGATGTTTTTTTAGGACACGAAAAACCATTACATAAAATAGGATGAAAATACCACATCGTGATAATTTGTTTTTTGAAATTGCTTACCACACAATAAGAATATTTCTTTCCCCGTTCGTTAAGTTATTTTGGATTAAAAGAGTATCTGGACTTGAAAATATACCGAAAGAAGGAGCTGCTATATTAGCGTTTAATCATCAAAGTTATTTTGACTTTATTTGTTTTATTGCAGTGTGCCCACGACATATACACTATCTTTCCGCAGAAAAATTTTTCTCCAGCTATTTTTGGCGTCCTGTTATGAAAATAATGGGGCAAATAAAGGTAGAAAGAACTAGTAAAAATAAAAATCTTTTACATTCCTCAATACAATCACATTTAAAACGCGGTAAATTAGTGGGAATATTTCCAGAAGGGACACGTTCTCCACATAAAGAAAAAATGCTCGAGGCATTTATCGGGGTAGCTAGATACGCCTATCACGGGAACGTCCCAGTTATACCAATTGGCATAAAAGGTGCATATGAAGTAATGTCTCGTTTTGACGAAAAGCCAAAAATTAAAAAAAGCATCCAAATTATTATTGGGAGCCCTATAGACCTTTCTGTGTATCACAAAAGTAAATTAAACCGCAAAGCCTTTAAGATTATAACAAACAAGATAATGTTAAGAATCTCTGAGTTATCTGGAAAATCTTACCCGTATAAAATTTACCCACCATGGCCACAAAAAATTTAGCAGTTTTTGATATTGATGGAACTTTAATTAAAGGTCAAAGCCAAGAAGCTTTGCTTAAATTTATTTATAAAAAGGGGTACGTTAAAAATTGTTATTACATTAAAATTATTTTTTGGTTTGTTTTGTATAAATTACATATTATAAAAAACCCAAAAAAAATAATGGAATATGCTTTTTCCTTTTTTGGTGGCAAGTCAGAACAAGAAGTAAAAGAAATTATCAATGAGTTTTTCAACGAAGACTTAAAAGATAGGTTTTATAGTGATGGAATAAAATTAGTTAATGAACTAAAAGATAAGAAATTCCACGTAATTTTAATATCAAACGCCGTCGATATTTTGGTGGAAAAAATTGCTGAATATCTTTCAGTGGATGATTTTAAGGGGACTACCCTTGAGGTAAAAGACGGCAATCTTACAGGTAGAATTGAAGGTCAAATTGTTTATGGTGTTGAGAAAAGCAATATTATTAAAAAATATATATCAGACAATAATATAGAACTGGATAATGTATACGCATACGGGGATCACATTTCAGATATCTTCATGTTAGAATTAGCTAAACACCCGTTTGTTGTTAACCCGTCAAATAATTTAAGAAATATTGCGGTAAAAAGAAACTGGCCAATTTTGATTTTTAAGTAAACAAATATGAATCTTTTTTATATTTCAAGCATCCTCATATTTTTTGCAAGTTTAACCTTTGGTTTATTTGTTTACGTTAACAACACAAAAGCAAAATTAAACAGTTCTTGGTTTTTATTCTCATCCCTTATTGCGTTTTGGGGATTCTCGCTTTACGGAGTAACTTCAGCTAAAGATGTTGAAACTGCGATGTTGTGGCAATACGCACTTGATGTGATAGCAATTTTTATTCCAGTTCTTTACCTTAATTTTATTTTAAGTTTTCTTTCAATTAGAAAAAAATGGTTAATTTTCATTACTTTTATTGTTGGATTATTTTTAGCCTTTTTAAGCACAACACCACTTTTTAAAATTGGCATTGTAAATAAGTTTGGTTTTTTCTGGATAAATCCTGGGCCTTATTATCTATTGTTTCCAGCTTTTTTTATTGTGTGTGTTTTGTTATCTTTGGCTTTTCTTTTTAACTCATACTGGAAACACAAAACTGATAAACGCCTACGCGCACAAATACGCTTACAAATAATCGCCGGTGCTATCGGTTTTAGTGGTGGTATCACGAATTTTCTACCGCAATTTTTTAATATTTTCCCGTTTGGTAATTATTTTGTTTTGCTTTACATATTTTTTATTAGTTATTCAATTATTAAATATAAGTTTTTTGACCTTAAGACCGCCGCGACAGAACTTTTTGCCGGTGGTGTTGTTATTTTATTTTTCTTTAATTTGCTTACCTCGGTTACGTTACAAGATTGGCTTATTAGGGCTTTGCTTTTAGCTCTGGTTTCATTTTTTAGCATTCTCATTGTTCGTGGTGTTTCAAAAGAGGTTAGGGCTCGCGAACAGATTGAATTACTTGCAGGTGATCTAAAAAAGGCTAATGATAGATTGCAATTCCTTGATAAACAAAAGTCTGAATTCGTTTCTATTGCATCACATCAACTAAGAAGTCCGCTTACAGCCATTAAGGGATATACATCTATGGTTCTTGAGGGGTCGTTTGGTTTTATTGAACCAAAAACAAGAGAGGCTGTTGAGCGCATTTTTCAATCGGCTCAAAATCTTGTTGGGATTGTTGATGATTTGCTAAACATTACACGCCTAGAGCAAGGTAGAATGGAATACTCTTTTGAGAAAGTTGATTTGTCGGCGTTAACTAAAGAAATTGTTGATTCGCTTTACCCAAATGCGCTTAATAAAAAACTCGGACTAACTTTTGAAAATGATAACGCTCAAGATTATTTTGTAAACGCAGATTTGTTGAAAATTCGCCAAGTTGTACTCAATTTAGTTGATAACGCAATAAAATATACAAAGGAAGGAGCGGTTAAGGTGAATGTTTCTAGAGACTCTGTGAAAAAAATAATTAAGGTTATGGTTACAGACTCTGGTGTTGGTATTACCCCGGAATTACGTACACGACTTTTTGAAAAATTTAGCCGAGGAGATGACGTCAGTAAATTGCACGCAAATGGTACAGGGTTAGGTTTATATATTGCAAAACAAATGATAGAAGCACATAAAGGTTCAATTGGTGTTAATTCCGAAGGAGAAGGTAAGGGCTCAACATTCTATATAGAACTTCCTGCGTTGAATTAAGTAAGAATAAAAGGTAAAAGCTTTTAAAATAAGCCATATTTTGCTATTATTTCAAGCATGTCCGATAAGAAAATAATGCTTTCCGGGGTAAAACCAACAGGGGAGCCACATATTGGCAACTATTTCGGCGCTATGCGTCAGTTTGTTCTATTGCAGGATAAATACAAAGGATTCGTTTTTGTGGCCAATTATCATGCACTAACTAATAATCCAACAAAAGAAGAGCTTTTAAGTAACTCAAAAAATGTTATTGCGACATATCTTGCGATTGGTCTTGACCCAAAACAAACGACATTATTCTTACAATCTGATATTCCAGAGGTTACAGAGCTTATGGCAATTTTTAATAATTTAATTACCATGCCATATCTCATGAGGGCGCACGCATATAAAGATGCAGCAGCAAAAAATAAAGAGTTAAATGTTGGAACTTTCGAATACCCAGTTTTAATGGCTGCCGACATTTTGCTTTATGGAGCCGATGTTGTTCCTGTTGGGCAAGACCAAAAACAACACGTTGAATACGCAAGAGATATTGCAGAGAAATTCAACTATGCCTACGGGGAAACATTCAAACTGCCAGAACCTTACATTTTAGATGATGTTAAAACGGTTGTTGGTACAGATGGAAGAAAGATGAGCAAGAGCTATAACAACACAATCCCGCTTTTTGCCGAATATGAAGAAATAAAAAAGGCAGTGATGTCTATTCCAACAGACTCAAAGGGTGTTGATGAGGAGAAAGATCCAGAAGTTTGTAATGTTTTTGCCTTACACAAACTATTTAGCGAAGACGGTTTATCTCTACTTGAAGAGCGATATCGTAAGGGCGGTATTGGTTACAAAGAATCTAAGGAAATATTAGTTGAGAATATTGAAAAGTTTATTGCTCCACTTAGAGAAAAACGTAAAGAAATTATTGCGGATGACGCTTTTATCATGCAAACTCTTAAAGATGGTAGGGAAGTTGCACAAAAAATCGCCCGTGAAAAAATGGTTGAGATTAGAGAAAAAGTTGGACTAATAACTACATAATTATGAAAAGGACATACATAGACAAGCTTCGTGAACATATTGGTGAGGAAGTTTTAATTTCTGGCTGGGTAGATGTGCGCCGTGATCATGGAAAACTTATTTTTATAGATTTAAGAGATGCTGGCGGAAAGGTTCAGATGGTTGCTTTGCCAAATCATGAAGAAGCACATGGTATCTCAAGCACTGTCCGCTTAGAGTGGGTTTTAGAAGTTAAGGGTATCGTTAATAAAAGGCCGGAGAAAATGGTAAATAACGATGAACAAAGCGGTGATATTGAAATTGAAATAACAGGTGTAGAGGTTTTGTCTAAAGCAGAAGAAATGCCATTTGACCTTAACGCAGAATTAAACATAGACACCTACCTTGATTATCTACCACTAACACTTCGCAATGTTCGCAGGCGAGCTATTTTTAAGGTTCAAGCAACTATCGTAAAAGCATACAGAGATTTTCTTACAAAGGATGGTTTTATTGAATTTCAGGCACCAAAATTAGTTGGGGAAGACGCTGAGGGTGGCGCTGGGGTTTTTCATGTTGATTATTTTAATGATCGCTCTGCATATCTTGCAACTAGCCCACAATTCTATAAACAAATAATGGTTGGTGTTTTTGAGAAAGTTTTTTCAGCCGGAACAGTTTTTCGCGCTGAAAAACATAGTACTACTCGGCACTTAAATGAATATACAAGTTTAGACGCCGAAATGGGTTTTATCAAAGACCACACAACGATAATGGAGATGGAAACATCCTTACTTCACCACATATGCGACACTCTAAAGAAAGAATGTGTAAATGAATTTAAGTTACTGAATTCTGAATTACCCCTTATTCCAGAAAATATTCCCAAAATGAAGCTTCGAGAAGCTCAGAAACTTATTTCGGAAAGTACTGGGGTAGATTGTACAAATGAGCCAGACCTTGAGCCACAGCATGAGAGATGGCTTTGTGAGTATGCTAATAAAAATCTTAATTCAGATTTTATCTTTATTACACACTACCCAGTTAAAAAAAGACCAGTTTATACATATGAAGATGAAGCTGACCCAGGTTATACAAAAAGCTTCGACCTTCTTTTTAGAGGGGTAGAAATTACAACGGGGGGGCAGCGTATACATAATCATGATATTTTGGTTGAGAGAATGAAAGATCGTGGTTTTGATGTTGAGAAGTTTTCTTACTACTTACAAGCGTTTAAGTATGGAATGCCTCCACATGGTGGTTTTGGAATGGGGCTTGAGCGTTTGACCGCAAAATTCTTAATGCTTGATAATGTTAAAGAAGCAACTCTTTTCCCACGTGACATGAATCGTATCGACAGTCTTTTATCTAAAAAAATTGAAGACTAAATAAAAATGGAGACCTATCGTGTTAAAACTGATGCGTTCGAAGGGCCGGTTGAGCTCCTCTTGTCTCTCATTGAAAAACGAAAACTTTTTATAAACGAAGTATCGCTTGCAAGCGTTACTGATGAGTACTTAAATTTCTTAAAAAGCACGACAACCGCTTCAATTGGAAGTATTGCCAATTTTATAGTTATTGCCTCAACCCTTCTTTTAGTTAAGTCAAAATCTTTATTGCCGGATTTTACATTAACAAACGAAGAAGAAGAATCTATTGGCGACCTTGAGAATAGACTTAAGCTTTATAAAATAATTCGCGACATTACTCCAGGGTTGCGAACATTATTTCTGGGAAATATGATTTTCCCTAGACCGTTTTCTAGAAACAAAGCGGTGGTTTTTTTGCCAGATGAGGCGATGACTCAAGATAATATAAGGGGGGCAATTATCGGTATAATTGAAAGATTGCCTAAAAAAAGTATTGTTCCAGAGGTTGCCGTTAGGAAGGTTGTAACAATAGAAGAGATGATAGATAACCTAACAGAGAGAATTACATCCGGTGTATCTATGAGTTTTAGGAAAATATCAAGTGGTGGTGCTAGTAAAGAAGCGCGTGTTCATATGATTGTTAGTTTCCTTGCCCTACTTGAACTTGTTAAACAGGGTATTTTTGAGGTTAAACAAGCCACGCATTTTGACGACATTATTATTGAAAAAAATAGCATTGATGAGGGTATTGATGTAAATTAATTAAACACCATGACAATAGACGCAAAAATTGAATCACTACTTTTCTTTAAAACTGAACCTGTTTCAGTTAAAGATCTAGCAAAAATGCTTAATGTTTCAGAAGATGAAATTTTAAGTGGTATAAATTTGCTTGAAGAAAAGTTAAGCGGTCGTGGAATCTGTCTTCTTAAAAAAGATGATTCTGTCATGTTGGGCACTGCGCCAGAAATGAGTGCAGTAGTTGAAGATTTAATAAAAGAAGAATTGAATCGTGATTTAGGAAAGGCTGGGCTAGAAACGTTGGCAATTGTTTTGTATCGCGGGCCAATACTAAAGAGTGAAATAGACTATATTCGTGGTGTTAATTCGGGATTTATTTTACGTAATCTGCTAGTTCGTGGTTTGGTTGAAAAGGAACAAAATAAAACAGGGCGAGGTTTTGTTTACAAACCAACGTTTGATTTAATGCAACACCTTGGTGTAGCGGAGATACAAAAATTGCCAGACTTTGAAGAAATTAATAATGCTTTAAATGA
>CAZOFV010000003.1:74482-84993 GCA_964579635.1 uncultured Candidatus Saccharibacteria bacterium | reverse complement strand
CACCTGCAACTGATAGTTTTGCGAATGGTGAGGTTGTGCCGATGCCGACGAGGCCACCATTAAAGTATGAGTCTCCGGTGGTTTTTATTTGTACAGTTTTAACACCAGCTGCGTTATATGCATGTAATTGAGAATCTACAGCACTTGTAAATAACTCTGTTAATCCTCCTGCTGGTGAAAGTGCTAAACCCGAAGCGCTACCACTTCCTAATCTTGTACCAATTGAAAATCTATATATACCAGATGTAAGAGGATCGCCAATTACTAAACTTGGCGAACTAGCAAATGGATTAGTTATATCAAATCTTCCAACTGGGCTCGTAGTCCCAACACCAACATTTCCATTTGAGGTAACAACAAGTGCGTTAGAACCAACATTCAATACAGAAGAAAATAGATTTGTTGATGATGCAGTTCCCGAGTAGAGGTTTGTTGTTGTTGCTGATGTACCTGTTGCATTTACGAAGGTGAAGTTTTGTAGTGATACTGTTCCTGTTGCTGTTAGATTTCCTCCGATGTATGCATCACCCGCAACTGAGAGTTTTGCGAATGGTGACGTGGTGCCGATGCCGACGTTGCCGGTTGAGGTGATGGTCATTCTGTCTTGTCCATTAACGTAGAGACGTAAATCATTGGTTGCCCCAACCCCATAAATTGAACCAATGTTTCCAGCAACTCCACTATCACCAAAGTTAATAAACGGATTTGATGAACCAGAAGAAATAATTTGAACACCCCCTTGTCCTGAAGTACTCTCAACTCTTGCTAACACAGAACCACTACCAAGGACATGAAGATTTGTCTGGGGGTTACTTGTCCCGATCCCAACATTTCCATTTGAAGTAACGAGTGTATTGCCTGCAACCGCAAGAGATGAAGAGAAGAGATTTGTTGATGATGCAGTTGTTGAGAAAAGATTTGTAGAGGTTGCATTAGTAGAAACAAAATTTGTGGCGAACAAATTTGTTGATGTTGCGTTTGTGGTTGTACCATTAGTTGCTACATATTCGGTAATTGAAGCAAAAGAAGATGAGAAGTTTTCAATGACACCAGTTGTAGTACGGAAAAATGATGCAAACAAATTTGTTGTTGTTGCTGATGTACCTGTTGCGTTTCTAAACGTGAAATCTTGTATCGTTGATGACCCCGTTACGAAAAGATTGGAAGAATTAATATTTTGTGCAAAAAGATTTGTTGTTGTTGCGTTTGTTGTTGTGCTGTTTTGTATAGAAAGATTCGAGATTGTAGAAGTCGAAGCATTTGAGAAAACTCCACCGAAAAGAGTTGATAACCCAGAAATATAAGAATCGCCGACCACTTCAAGCTTTGCGGAGGTTGTTGTTGAGTTAGCTCCAATTAAAACCTGGTTTGTTGTTGTTGAAAGTCGCGTTCCTGAGCCGTTAAAATACGTCCAATCAATACCACCCATACCAGTTCCAACAGCAGCCCCGTTAAAGTAAAGAACGCCAAGGTTGTTATACAAGCGGTTATCTTGGACAACTGGCGAAACTATAGAGGAAAGATAAATAGGCCCTTCTACAGAGAAAGTATCCGCTGGTGACGATGTCCCGATCCCAACATTTCCGTTTGAAGCGACAACAAGTGCATTATTTCCAACATTTAATACTGAAGAAAATAGATTTGTTGATGATGCAGTAGTTGCAAAAAAGTTCGTTGTTGTTGCGGATGTGCCTGTTGCGTTGTTGAAAGTGAAGTCTTGAAGTGTTGATGAACCTGTGACCAGTAGATTTGTTGCTGATGTCGTCGCAAACGAAGACGAGCCTGTGACTACCAAACTTGTTGCCGATGTTGTTGCGAACGAAGCGGTACCTGTCGCAGTGATATTACCTGCAGTAATGTTTTGCGCAAAAAGATTTGTTGTTGTTGCGTTTGTTGTTGTGCCATTGGTTGCAGTGTATTCAGTAAAAGCAGCAACAGAAGAAGAGAATGTATCTATGACTCCATTAACAGCGTGGAAGATTGATGCAAACAAATTTGTTGTTGTTGCGGAAGTCCCTGTTGCATTTGTAAACGTTACATCTTGAATAGTAGACACTCCACTAACATTAAGAGTTGCGATGGTTGTTGACGAAAGGTTTGTCGAACCAGATGCAGTCAAATTTTGAGTTGTAAAATTAGAAGAAGAAAGTGTAGTAAAAGAACCAGAGCCAGATACTGTGAGTGTTTCAAAAGAACCGGTGGTTCCAGAGAAAGTTGAGTTTGTTATTGTTGCGTTATTGATTCTAACGTTCGAAAGATTATCAATTCTTTGAGTAAGAGCAATCGCAGAAAAGTTATTATTGTAGTTAGTGGTAGCATTCGAAGCCACTCTATATATTTCACTCTTTAATGAATTAGCCAACTCATTTAGTTTTCTATCTAAATCACTTTCTGGTATTCCGATATTAAACTCGTTTGTTTGGTAAGAACCAGATACCAACAAGCCAGATGAACTTATTTTCCTGATAACCGTGTCCGTAACTAAAGAAACGAGATCGTCTGAAGATAATCCATTTATATATTCAGCGCTTAAGTTTTTAACAGTAGTAGAAGAAGTAACAACTAATGGAGGAACACCTTGTTTTGCAAAAGATTTTAATTGACCTTCTGTTTCAATTGAACCAAGAATTGAAATCTCTCCCTTATCATTCAAAAGAAGTAATTCGTTTGCATGAGTGCCCGGTCGAAAACCTAAAACGGTTTGTGAATCTTTCATCCAATTTTTTACAGCATGTAAAGATGTATCAAACATTCCGAAAACAACTGGCACAGGAAGAATGATAAATAGAGTTAACGCTCCAAGTAATACAGAAGAAAATATTATTTTTGAAGCAGTCGTTTTCTTTGCGACTCTATTAGTAGTAGATAGAGGAGAAAGTACTAATCCTTCTATTTGTGAATTAATTTCTTTTTTAATTTCCGGAGTAAGATCAAATGCCTTTGGTGTCTCAATAATCTTTTCTTTAATTTCTGGAACAATAGTAACTTTTGGTTTTAGTGAAGGAATGAGATCAAAATTATTTTCAACAGATTTTAAATTAGACTTCTCGTTTTTAATTATTTTTTCTTCTTGAGATTTTTCAATTTTAGAATTTAAAGAGCCAAGTGTTTCGCTAATCTTCTTAAACTCATTCATGAAAAAAGATTTCACTTCTCCTTGTTCTCCTTGTTCTACTATATGTGCTTCATCCGAAACTGATACTTCTGGCTTTATGACCGATGCAAAATTTGGATGTGGAAAATCTTCAAAGGTTTCTTTCTTTCTATCTTTAACAAAAACTTCTTCCGCAAAAACAGGTGCTGTTGTTTTAACTCTAGCTTGCCCAACAGTCGCGGTCTTTTCAAAAAGAGGCTTTATATTTCCACTATCCAAGGCGCCGTTCTGAATTTGAGCCCTAATCATCTGTCGGTGCATGTATTCATCGACAATGGCTTTCGTTGTATACCAGGTATTATCTATCTTCTTTGCAGAAAGCTTCTTTTTACGAGCAAGGAGGCTTAAGTACTCAGAGCTATATGGGGTTAATTTTGATGCCAAGCTAAGAGGAATCCACTCGCTGTTTGAGTGGTTATTTCCAAAAAAATTTTTTCCTCCTAAGTTAAAGTTCATGTGGTATCCGATACATCATATCGGCGTGTGATTTATAGTTATTTTAGCATCTAATGAAAATAATCGAGAGAAAAATCTTGGGGATAAGTGACAAAAAAATTAAGAAAAAATAAAATAAATTTTTAAAAATTTTTTGAACAAAAATTAAAATAATTTTAAAAAATAACAACAAAAAATCTCTACAAAATGACAAGTAGAGATCGAAAGTTGATATTGAACTAAAACTTAAAAACTTCGACTAGTGGCAATACAGGATTTATCCGATAGCTAATATTTTATATTTTAATAAACATTGATAAACCTTAATAGATATATTACTAAAGATTGCTATATTTAAAGGGTTTATAGGTAAACTTCGCAAAAACCTTTCCTTTGATACTCCACGCATCCGTACTGCCTAATCTCCTAGAATCTATACTAACTGACCTATTATCACCCATGACAAAGTACTCATATGGATCAACTGTGTAAACTTTTGGGTCGACTAAATCAGTATTTTGTTTCATGTAACTATCCATCTCACTAAAGTCTATTGATTTCACTATTTGACCTGAATCGTCTCTGTTTTTCTTAATAACCACAACTCCATCAGAAATCTCTAATCTATCACCAGGAACCCCAGCGATTCTTTTAATAATTTTCATATAAGAATTGCGTGGCTGTGTGACGACTATGTCTCCACGCTCTGGTTGCCCAAATAGATACGCCATACGATTAATAATCACGTATTCTTTATCTTTTATAGTCGGAGCCATTGAATCTCCGTTAACAGAGAAAGCGTCTATAACAAAAACTCTTACCAAAACGGCTATTATAAAAGCGTACATTAAACCTTTTAATATTGGATGCCATTTCATAACTTACTTGTTTTCGAATATACTATGGAGTACATTATATCATCCCTATGGAAAAACGATTCCTCACAATTAAAGAAGCTTCCAAGTATCTAGGGGTTACTCCCCTAACCCTACGAAACTGGGACAACAGTGGGAAGCTTCATGCGTCTCGTCATCCAATAAATAATTATCGGTTGTATAACAAACTTGAACTCGATGCCGTCATGAGAAAAATTGAAATTGGTGCTGAAAAGAAAACAACTCGTAAACAACTAAATACTCGTGTTCATGTTTTAAAAGTAAAACATCTTAAAGATTAAAAAGTAAATCCATAATTTATTTAGTGAGTTACTTCCTTTTTTCTCTACCATTTTTATATTCTCATTACCTCCAATAAATATGCTATAGCATATTTATTGGAGGTAACTTCTTGCTGTGCTTATTAATCCCCCTACTATTATTATGCTATAGCATGATAATAGTAGGGGGGATTTTGCTCAATTAAATTTAAATTGAGCACATAGAAAATATTAAAACAAAAAAACACCGAGTTTAATTTCTCGGTGTTTTTTTGTTTAGTAAGAAAATTTTATGAATTAATAATTCTAATTATTGCCTCACGAAGAATTGTTGGCTCAATAGAACCTCTGGTTTCTTTCATACCCTGCCCTACTAAAAACTGAAGTGCTACTTCTTTACCGGCGCGATAGTCGGCGACAACTTTTTCATTTGAATTAATTATCTTTGAAACAATAGAATTTAAATCGATATCATTTGTGTTTGCTGTGAGATTATTATCTTTCATCAAAACCTCTGGTGCTCTATCATCACGTACCATTATCACAAGCAAATCTTTTGCCATACGAGTAGTTATTTCTTTCTTCCCCCAAAGATTCATCAATTCATCAAAGTGCCCAACCGACGGAACATTGTTTTCTCCGTCTTTCAAAAGACCAGCTAAGTCGGAAGTAATAAAGTTAACATATCCGGATATAACTTCACTGGAAAGATTTTCTTTCCCTAAAACAAGACTATTAAAGAACGTCGCAAAGATATCACTCTGCACAAACATTTCTGCCTGTTCGGGCCTCATTCCAAACTCCGATATATATTTCTCACGCTTCTGCCAAGGAAGTTCTGGCATTTCCTTACGTAGTTTATCAAGATCAAATTCTGCTATTTCTCTTAATTTAAGCTTTGGTAGATCTGGATCAGGGAAATAGCGATAATCGTGCGAACTCTCCTTCTCTCTTTGAGAAAACGTTGAGCCTTTATTTTCATCCCAACCACGAGTCTCTTGCTTTACCTCGCCACCCCCTTCTAGAACCTCAATTTGTCTTTTTATCTCGTAATCAATAGCCTTCTCAACAGCACGGAAAGAATTTATGTTTTTAACCTCAACTTTAGTGCCAAATTTATCTGTTTTCGATACAGAAATGTTGGCTTCAACGCGCATCTCTCCTTTATCCATATTTGCCTCCCCTGCACCCAAAGAACGCAATAATAACTGTAGTTCACGAGCAAAAGCACCAGCCTCAGTGGCGTTTTTTACGACAGGATCAGTAACAAGCTCCATAAGTGGCACACCGGCGCGATTAAAGTCTACTAACGTATAATCCCCTTTCTCGTGATTAGATTTTGCAGTATCTTCCTCAAGATGCACGCGTGTTATCTTAATGCCATTTAAACTACCGCCAGAGACGATTGGGTATTGATACTGGCTCAACTGATACCCCTTAGGGATATCTGGGTAAAAATAGTTCTTGCGATCAAATTCCGTAAAATCTGCGATATCTCCGCCCAAAGCAAGCCCAACTTTAATAACATGCTTAACAGCCTCTTTGTTTATGACAGGAAGAGTTCCAGGATGAGCCATGCAAACTGGGCAAACATTAACATTTGGTCTTTTTTCGTCTGGATCGTTCTTTGAATTACAGAACATTTTTGTTCTGGTTTTAAGCTCCGCATGTATTTCCAGACCTATTGTTGCTTTATACTCCATAAAAGAAAATTATAACATACTCACACTTTTACAAGGTTTTACATTGTAAATTTGACTAATCTTAGGAATTTTCAGTTGTTGCCTTTCTTAAAAGCTTAACTAAGCTATCCTCCAAGTCTTTAATAGACTTGTCGTCATAAAGAGAAACGGCATAAACATCTTTATTGAGTTTTTTCACAGAAGTAATTATTTTAGAAAGTGCTCCGTCTGGTATCATGTCTGTTTTTGTTAAAATGATGAGTTCTTTCTTTTTAGCAAGATCCTTGTCGAAAGCTTCAAGCTCGGCTCGAATTGTTTTATAAGCATCGTTTAGGTTTTTATTTTCAAGAGAAATAACATGGGCAATCACGCTTGTTCTTTTTATGTGACGCAAAAATTTATGACCAAGCCCTTTACCTTCTGATGCGCCCTCAATAAGGCCAGGTATATCTGCGATTATAAAACCGTGCATATCTCCCAAATTTGGTTCAAGTGTCGTAAAAGCGTAATCAGCTACCTTCCCTTCTGCGCGAGTTAAAACATTCAAAAGACTAGTCTTACCGGCATTTGGTAAGCCAGCAAAACCCAAATCAGCAAAAAGCTGAAGTTCAATTAAAAAATCTGCCTCCTCTCCTTCTTTACCAAGAGTAAATTCTTTCGGACTTCTGTTAGTCGAACTCTTAAAACGTTCGTTTCCCAAACCGCCACGCCCACCTTTCAATAGCATTATTTTCTCGCCCTCTTTTGTTAAAGAAAATTTTTCACCAGTAGATTGGTTAATGATTATAGTGCCAATCGGGAAATCAAGGATTAAATCATCTCCACCTTTACCGTGCAGGCTATTTTTTGCGCCATTACCGCCGTTTTCTGCTTCATATAGTTTTTTACGCGTATATCGAGCCAACCCGTGCATTTCACGCAAAGCCCTAACATAAACATCTCCACCGTTACCACCGTCTCCTCCAGCAGGGCCCATTAATGGCTTACCTTTCTCGTGTAGCCAACGAACGACACCGTCGCCACCTTTACCAGCCTTAAGGTGTAATTTTATCTCATCAACAAAAGCCATAATTAATCGTTATCGCTCAAAAATATTTTTTCGGCGATAAATGTTACAACAGAAATAAATAAAGCAGCTAAAAATGCTGACCAAAAATTAGCTACTTCAAAACCTTTAACAAAAGACGAAAGCATCCACAAAAGAGCCCCGTTGATAACTAAAGTGAAAAGTCCGAGAGTTATTATGTTGATTGGTAGAGTAATTATTATCGCAAGTGGTTTTATTGTCACAGAAACAATTCCAAGTAAAAGCGCTGTCACGAAAGCAACATAAAAACCATCAACAACAATTCCTGAAATAAAATATGGCGTTGCAAAAACAGCGAGAGCGACGATAATCCATTTTGCTATAAGTCTCATATAAATTTATATTATTTTTTAATTCTTTTTTTCAATAGCCTCAATCAACTCCCCCATCTCGTGTTCGATCTTTCTAATATCTTTTTTCATCTCAAGAAGACTTGCTGTTTCTTCTTCAATTTCATTTTCTGTTTTTTCAACAACCTTTTTTTCACGTTTTATACCAGTAATGATGATGCTTTCTCCAATAAAGAAAGAAACGAAAAGGCCGGTAATAAGGAGCATTCCCACCCCTAAAATAAGCGAAGTTAGTCCAGAAAGCTCAAAAGTATCTGCAATATGCCAAACCCCACGCCAAAAAAGAACTATGCCGATACCACCAACAATGGCATAAATTATCGGATAGTGGCTTAAACGACCACGTACTCTATCTTCTATTCTGTCAAAAAAATGAATTATCTCCTTCAACATATAAGGGTCATAATATACTGAAAACCAAAAAAACGCACCTAGTTAAGGGCTATCTTGTCTTTTCCGCTAAACAATTAAGATTCGTCTAAGATTATTCGTTTCTCAAATTTACCCCTCTTTTCCGCTTTTTCTGTTTTTGCGCTCTCTATTTCAGTTTTACTAAAATTCTTATACTTATTTATAGCCTCAATTACCTCGAGAACATCAGCCATTTCGTCAACAGATTCAGCTTCAATAAACTCCTTAACCTCTTCGACTAATTTATCCTTTAGTTTTTCCCAATATTCGTCGTCTCCTGCAATATGAAAAGTAACGTCCTCTCCTTTTTCTTTTATCCTTTCCACTATTTTATCTCTTACTAATTTGTTGTATTTCATAATTTTTATTTAAAAGATAATTATACCTCCTCAACTTCCAACAGATCCTGTTGAAGAATAGAATCACCCTCCCCAAAAAGAAATTTTCCTTTAAACTTTTTTCCCTCTAAAAACATTGGAATCCAGTGAATATCGTCCGGCCACATTTCATTAAATGGAATTTCTTCAACATGAAACCATTGTGGCTTCATCTCCTCACTTTCGGATGGCTCTCCTAAAAAATTATCTGCTTTAAAAATATGAACCTCTAATATTTCAGGATTACCACTAAATTCAAATTCAATAATTCCAACCTTATCTATTTCTTGAAGCTCTACCCCCGCCTCTTCCATCATTTCTCTTTTCGTAGCTTCTTCTATTGTTTCCCCTTCTGAAACCTTTCCACCAAAACCATTCCATCTTCCGGCGCCAAACCCGCGCTTCTTCATTCCAAGTAAAACATTTGGATGCTGATGAACGATACAAAGTGTAAGTAATTTTTTCATATTTTTATATTTTCTTACTACTGCTTGATTTTATTGCCTCTTTAATAATAGCCTGTTATTGTTTCCTTGAGCCAAAGTGCTCCCGCCGGATTGATTTGGATTAGATACCCATATCATGTTGCTCCGGCGGTTTTCTATTTTCCGTGACACTTTTACGTTTTATTGTCTATCCCGTGCAATTTCTTTAACACTAATGAAATATCTTCAATATTTTGATATTCAATAATTTCATCAGCAATTCCTAAAACGGTATCCTTTATTTTTGTGCCACTTCTCATAATAATAATGACTCTTTTACTAAGCGCATATGCAATGCCTGCTTCAATCGCCCTACCTGTTGGTTTATCGGTCATATCTATCAACAAGGCGTCTGATTTTTTAATCTCTTCTCTTGCTCTTTGCATAAGCTCTTTTGGATCGTCGAACACCTTCTGGTAATTTTCCACGTCACGAATAAAACAAAAATCCTCAAGCCCTGTGGCTTTCACTACGGAACATAATCTCTCAATATTTTCTTTACTGTCGCCAAATGAAGCAGTTATGAATATCCTCATGGGTTATTTATCGGGCTTCACGCCCCGTGGCACTTCTTATACTTCTTCCCAGAACCACAAGGACATTGGTCATTGCGCCCAGCTGGCGCCTTAATATGCGTCCCAGAAGATTCTCCATTTCCATTACTACCAACACCAAGAACATTATCGCTCTCGTGTATTTCTACTGTTTCTGTCGGCTCGCTATGAGTAAGACTACTATCCCCTTTTATAAATTTAACTGTATTGCCAAGGTTTTGCCTAAAGGCTATTTCCATTTCCTTAAACAATTTTAGCCCTTCTTTTTTATACTCAACAAGTGGATCGCGTTGCCCATAACCACGAAGCCCAACGGACGAACGTAAATAATCCATCACCTCTAAATGTTCAAGCCAAAGCATGTCGTTGGTATAAAGTGCCAACTTCCTAAATTCTTCATAAAACTTTTCTTCTCCAAGTTCTTTTAATTTATCTTCAATTTCTTTCTTAGCCTCTTCATTTTCAAACTTTGTTTCCTCAATCAAATCATTAATGTATTCTTTTTCCCCAAAAAGCATTTTCTCACGTCTTTCATAAACAACCCCACGCTGATGGTTCATAACATTGTCATATTCAAGCAAATGCTTTCGTGAATCAAAGTGGAAGCCTTCAATTTTCTCTTGTGCTCCTTCAAGCGCACGACTAACCATTTTGTTTTCTATTGGCTGATCTTCGGGAATACCAAATCGCCCCATCATATTTTTTATCATGTCCGAGGCAAACACGCGCATGAGCGAGTCTTCGAGCGACACATAAAACTGTGTTTCTCCAGGATCCCCCTGTCGCCCAGCGCGACCACGAAGCTGATTATCAATTCGAC
>CAZOFV010000003.1:0-74472 GCA_964579635.1 uncultured Candidatus Saccharibacteria bacterium | reverse complement strand
ACGATGTCTGGTTTTAGCACTGGTGTTATAGAGAATGACAGCAAGCCCACCTAAATCACGCACCGTTTCATATGTCTCTTTAGTGTGAGGATTCCCTCCGAGCTTAATATCAACACCGCGACCAGCCATATTTGTCGCAATGACAACATTTCCCTTCTTTCCAGCCTGCGCAATAATTTCTCCTTCACGTTCGTGGTTTTTTGCGTTCAATACTTCATGTGGAATACCTTCGTGTTTAAAATACTCCGAAAGAATCTCATTTTTATCAATAGAAGCCGTACCAATAAGCACTGGTTGCCCTCTTTGGTTTAATTCCTTAACACGTGCAGTAAGTGCTTTCCACTTCCCTGCTTCCGTTTGAAAAATTAAATCATTTCTATCTATTCTTTTAATTTCGCGATGAGTAGGGATTGCAATAACCTCAAGCCCATAAACTTTAAAAAATTCTTCTGTACTTGTCATCGCAGTCCCCGTCATCCCTGAAAGCTTGCCGTAGAGCCTGAAATAATTTTGAAATGAAACAGAAGCAAGCGTTCTTGATTCTCGTTCAATATGCACTCCTTCTTTCGCTTCAATAGCCTGATGGAGACCTTCCGACCAACGACGACCTGGCTGGAGACGCCCAGTAAATTCATCAACGATAATAATCGCGTTATCTTTAACAACATACTCCTTATCCTTCTCAAAAAGTGCCTTAGCACGAACGGCTGTCTCTAAATGATGAACATACTTAATACCCTTTTCTGTATATAAATTGTCTATTTTTAATGATTTTTCCGCCTTAGTTATTCCCGTGTCGGTCATTGCAATAGACTTGCTCTTCTCATCAACAGTATAGTCTTCATCTTTTTTCATCTGAGAAGCAATGCGAGCAAAAGTACGATATAAATCTTCTGATTCTGCTGCTTGTCCAGAAATGATAAGCGGGGTGCGGGCTTCATCAATTAAAATAGAGTCGATTTCGTCGACAATAGCATAGGCGTGCCCCCTTTGAACCAAGGTTTCTTTTTCGTAAGCAAGATGGTCACGCAAATAATCAAAACCAAATTCATTATTTGTTCCGTAAGTTATATCTGCGTGATACGCCTCGCGTCTTGTGCATGGACGCAAAAATTCATGAACAACATGAAATGACCCAATCAAATCTCGCTCTTTATCTTCTTCTTTATGATTAGGGTCATAAATAAAAGATGATTCGTGATTAATGATACCAACAGTTAAGCCGAGCGCTGAATAAATTTGCCCCATCCAGACGCCGTCGCGTCGCGCGAGATAATCATTCACAGTGACAATATGAACACCTTCACCGGTTAAGGCATTTAAATATGCCGGTAATGTTGCAACTAAAGTCTTTCCTTCTCCTGTTCTCATCTCAGCAATGTTGCCATTGTGTAAAACGAGGCCACCGATTATTTGTACATCGTAATGACGTTCACCTAAAGTTCTCTTTGACGCTTCACGAACCAAAGCAAAAGCCTCCGGCATAATATCGTCTAGTGTCTCTCCTTCTGATAAGCGTTTTTTAAACTGTTCTGTTTTTTGACGCATCTCATCAAAAGAAAGTTTCTCTACTTCTTTTTCGAATTCCGCAATTTTTAAAACAGAAGAATTAAGGGCTTTTACAGCCTTTTCACTCGTCGTTCCTAGTATTTTTTCCAAGAAAAGCATGGTGAGTATTCTAGCATTTAGGCCCTTTGAGGGCTAATAAACCGATGGCATAAATATGACTTATATATTTTAGTGAGATTCGAGGCGAAACAAAGGTTTTTTAAGAGATGCACTAGTTGTGCATTGATGAAAAAACCTGATGTTTCAACAAAGAAGCTTGCCAAATATATAGGTCATATCAAAATAACAAAACCTCTCGTGAGAGAGGTTTTGTTATTTTACAGCACGAGCAATTATGAGCGCTTTGCTTTCTTTGCTTTCTTTGCTGGCTTCTTCTTTGCTGCTGCCTTCTTTTTTTTTGCTGCCATTTTATTAAGGTACGATTATTTTTTAAAGTTGCAGAGTCATCGACCATTCAAAAAAATTAAAAAACTTTTTTGAAACAAAACGACTACTGCAGTACTGATATCATTATCATATGCAAACAAAACGCATGCAATATTTTTTTAGAGAAAAGTGTGGATAACTTTTCTTTGAAAAAATATTTTCTTTTTAAAGAAATAAAATAAATTATTTTTTAAAAAAATTTCCAACAAAACAAACCTCAAATTGAAGCACTACACCAAAAATTTCAAAAACTTTTTCTTGTATTAACGAAGCTAAAGAAAATATTTCATCTGAACTACCGCCACCATAATTAACTAAAACAAGAGCATGTTTTTCGTATATGCCGACACCACCATGACGTAGTCCTTTCTTATTTCCCGCATGCTCAATCAACCAACCCGCAGAAAGTTTTTTTAAATCATTATTATCGGTTGAGAAAACTGGCATATCAGGATATTTTTCAATTAAATCGTCTACTTGTTTTTTGTCTACCGCAGGGTTTTTAAAAAACGAACCAGCTGTCCCGTAAATATTTAAATCTGGTAATTTTAGAGCACGAACAAGTAAAACAGCGTCGCGTACGTCTTCCGCTTTTGCTTCCTCAATAGTGATTCCCCTCTTTAAAAGCTCTGCTGAAATTTCTTTGTGATTTACTTGTGCTTGATGATTATCTGAAAGATTAAAAGCAACCTCTGTAATTATTAAATTTTTTCCAAAATCTTTTTTAAAAATACTGTCTCTATAACCAAAAGCGCATTCGTTGTTAAAAAACTTTTTATTTTCTTTGGTCTTAATATCAAAAACATTTACCCATTCTATAAACTGCGATACTTCTTTTCCGTAAGCTCCAATATTTTGAACAGGAGATGCTCCAACTGTCCCTGGAATACCCGAGAGCAACTCCAAGCCAGAAAAATTATTTCTGATTAAATAATTCACAAAGCCATCCCATGATTCTCCAGCCGAAGCCTTCGCTATTATTCTTCCGTCTTTTTCTTCAACAGAAATTCCACATAGTGAAATTTTTATAACCAAACCAGAGAATCCATCATCAGAAATTAAAACATTAGATCCACCTCCTAAAATATAAATTGGTAAGTTATTTTTTTCAGAAAAAGAAATAGCCTCTTTAATATCATCTATTGATTCTACTTCACAAAAATAACGAGCCGTACCTCCAATACGAAAAGTTGTTAGATCTTTAAGTAAAATATTTTCTTCTATTTTCATAAAAGATATCATACCGCAGGGCAAGCCCTGCACCCAAAGCGTGTTCGCTTCGCTCACGCTTTGGCGCGACAAGCCGCGCGTTATTTTATCCCTTATATTGCTCTCCTCGGCTCGGAAATGAGAAAGATTGCTTTCTCATTTCACTCGCTCTACGTCGGCAATAAAAAAATTACCCGCAACCTTGGCTGGTAAGTGTTGGCTCCAAAAACAAATGTCTTATATGAGTGCGTTCACCAGCCAAGGTTACGGGCAACATAAAATAAGTATAGCAACCACATACCCATTCCGCACGGCAAAGGTGTGTGTAATTACCAATCAATACGCATTGGTAAACGAGCAGAAACGCAAACTCACAAGTCAATCCGAATACGGACTGCTCGCGAGCCCACCTCGCCTCCCAGCAAGAAAAACCTTACTGGGGCCCGGCTCCGGTTGTTTTGCGATTCTGCTCTTTCGTAACCAATGCTCCGCATTGGTAAACGAGCAGAAACGCAAAACCCCGCCGAGGCGGGGGCTTACGCAGACATTCGTGCTTTTAAGAACTAACACAAAAGCACTCATGCAGAGATACTATCAGAAATATCTTAAAAAGTCAAGCTTTTAGGGGTTTCTTCCAGCCTTAATCTCTCTAATATAGTATTCTCCCTGTTCTTTAAACTGTGGGTTTATCTCAATTATTCTCTCTAGTAGGTCAACAGCCTTGAGTCTATCCCCTATTTGAAGATAAGCCGCAGCAAGAGTTAGAAGGGTCTGTGGATCATTTGGATTACTATTCAATTTTCTCTCTAAAAGAGAAGCTAACTTACCGTAATTACCTGTTGTTGCGTAAGCATTGATAAGTCGATTGTCTAAATTATTATCACCCAAAAGCGCCTCTGCTTCGTTTACTTTTCCGCCATAAATTAAAGATACTGCATATATAACCTTAGCTTCATTGTATGTCTGGTCGCCGTCATAAGCTTTTTTTAGAACTTCGGTTGCTTTACCAAACTCTTTTCTATTTATATAAGCTGTCCCAAGCTCAAATAAAACTTGTTGTTTCTGCGGAGAAAGAGTTTGTGCTTTTTCTAGATAAGTCACCGCTTCACCAAACTGAGAATAATTATTTAACAAACCACCCAAAAACAATGGATAGCGCACATCAAGAGGGCTTTCTTCAGACTGCTTAATCATTTCATTTCTAGCGAAATTTACAATTTTTTGTCTTATTTCTATCGGCACATTTGCTTGATTGACCTTAAGTGCTATCTGTATCAATTGCTCTCGCGCTTCCCCACTTCCAAAAGTATTATAGGAAAAAGTTTTTTCAAAATATTCAATATTTTTATTAAGACCACCATCTACTTCAGAGTGCGGAGAAATCGCCTGTATTAAAGATATCGACGCAGAAATTGGTTTAATGTTCACGAAATACATGACGAGAACAAAACCAATAATTACAGACGGGACAAAAACATAATTGAGTAAACTTTCCTCTTCATTATTTTTTGGTGCAACTTGCTTGTTCTGAGAATCAGGTTCGTTCTCCCTAAATATCATCACGCTAATAAAACCAACTAGTGAGAAAAACAAGATATAGCTTACAAGATTATCGAAGACGAAAAGATTATGGAAGAAGTACGCACCAAAAAGCCCCGTCAAAATACTTTTTTCGACAACAGTGATAGATGACGCAAATTTCCATAAAGAATAAAGCGTTGTTGCGAAAATTGAGAGATAAGCCAAAAGACCCAAGAAACCAGCAGCAATTAACCAATCAAAAAAGACGTTATGCGAACGATCAAACCATGGCTCTTGGCTCCACATTTTAGGGTTGTAGTGCTTAGCAAAAACGACTATAAAGTTATCTTGCCCCCAACCCAACAAAGGATTTTCTTTAACCCCCTGCCAACTCATATTCCAAATCATAGCGCGTGACTTAACCGTTTGTTCAGTAAACGAAATAGTTGAAAATCTGCTTAATACTGGACTATTAGCGACAAATTGAGAATCTTTAAGCGCCACAAAAAGTCCAACAAAGAGAACTACGGCTGTTATTATCCCAATGGCGCTATTCCTAATAAGGCGGTTTCCACGATTAAACCAAGCAATTAATATTGCCGACAACGACGCTCCAGCAATAAGGCCTAAGATAGCCCCACGAGTTGCCGTGTGATAAAGAGCAATTAGATCAAGAACAAATATCGCCCCGTAAAATCCACGACGTATTAAGACATTGTCGTTTTTTGTAAAATATAAATATCCAATTGTCGGTAAACCAACTAGAGATAGAACGAGAAATATTTTTCCATAAAAACCTAACACGGCATCTCCTGCGACAATGCTTAAACCAAAAATTACGAATAAAATAAATCCAACAAAACCAGAGTAGTAAATATCTGAAGACCCCTTTCCTTTATTTCTTACAAACCAAAAAGCTAAAAGAAATATATTTATAAGAAGAAACACCGCAAAGTAGGTAGCATTACCCAAGGTTGCATCAGCACGAGTACTTCCCTGATTTATAGTTAGCTCGCCATGCACCTGCATCACTGAATAAAGGGTAAGGAAAAAATTTACTCCAAACAAAACATGAAAAAATTTACTCCATAATTTTTCTGTCACAACAACAGCCGTTACCACAAAGAAATATGCCACAACATGAAGAAGAGAAACTAATCCCTCCATTCTTTCGTAGTTTGACCAAAAACTACGATAAGGGTTTACTCCAAAAATATCTGCAATGGCGACAATCCCAAGAAAAGAACCGACAGCGATTACTATCCAATTCTTTTTAGGGCGATAAGAAGCGTCGTAATAAGAGAGTAGAAGCCAAGCGGCAAATATAATTTCAACGATTATGCGGAATGTAAAATTTTTCCCCGTTATAAACGGGAAGAATAACGGCGTTGAAATTATAAGCGGAATAAAAGGAACTAGAAAAATACCGCTAATAATAAGACCTCTTAGAAAATTTTTTGTTAACATGAGTTATTTTAAATTATTAATCTGCTTCCTAATTTATTCGTTAGATTTTAGCACGAAATTAAGCTTTAAACATCGCCCAAAAAGTATTATCTATAAGTTAAATTTACGGCTCCACTCCATACACCCAATTCAACACGCCGTATCTTTGATGAGGAGGAGTCGTGGTTGATGCTCCTGTAAAGAAATCATCAAAAGCTACTCTTTCTGTAATATTTATTGAACTACCGTTTACAAGCGGACTTTCGTAAATAACAGCAAAATAATTTTCACCTTGAACAAAGTTGGATCGATTTATATTAAACATCTGCCCATATTCAGAATTTGTTCCCATGAGTAATCCATAAATACTAGTTGAACTACCAACCACGCCTTTGTATAAACCGGCAACTTTATATCCAGAAAGAGAATCTGTTAAAAAACGGCAATTATAATAATCTGTTAATGTGCCAGAGCGCGATGGAACATAATATTCTCCTTCTATAAAACTAGCGGTATAAGGAGAGCAATAAAAACCAACGCGCCCCATACTTATACTATTTCGTGCTTTCGGTGTTCCATTAATAACATTCCCCTCTTTGTCGTGTCCAGACAAATAAGACCCATCATTCGTTCCCCAATTATTTTTATCACTTCCAATAGCATCAACGTGCTTTCTTTCCATTGTCTTATAATCTGGAGAAGATCCGCCGCCGCACCAACCACCACATTGAGATAAGGCTGGAGTTTGGTCAACGGTTGAAGTTGATACGCCACCGCCAAAAATTAAACTCAAAACTTCGCCATCGTTTGAAAGACCTGCACCACCACTTAATCCGCTAAAAGGAACGGCTAAATCAACTACAACATCTGAAAATATATCGCCCGAAGTACCACGCCCAACCAAAAAATATCCATTTGGTGGAATAGTTCCCGAAAGCGGGATGTGCGGAGTGCCGTCTTCGGCGGATATATAAAATCCTGATAAATTAAGTGCGTAGATAGTTCTATTTTTAAGTTCAATCCACTCAGCGTAAGGTGAAGCGCTAGTTCCCGCCCACGCAACTTCGTTGATAATTATGGGCAGATAACTTGCCGTGAAGTAAGCTGTGTTGCCACTAGTTGAGAGGTCACGATTTCCAAAAATACTCACGGCAACAACTTTCAGATCATACGGCCCTGCTGTAGTTGGAATAACAACAGAGGTCTCGCTTGTTGTTGCAATAGTTGAAAACCCTGTTAAATTTGTTCCTTTAATTATTTCAAAATAACTATAATTAGGTGTATTAACTGACCAAGAAATAGTGGCTTGCCCTTCTGGAATAAAACACGATTGCGGTGATGCTTGCATTGAGTGGGCGCATTCCAAAACGCTTACTCCTGTCGCTTTGGGTTGTATTGTATAAACATTAAAAGTGGCGTCGCTTGAACCAGAGACATTATTGTTTTGATCAATAGCAAAAAATTTTATTGTTGTTGTTCCTTCCGGCAAATCAGAAAATGGAATTGACCACACTGTAGAAGAAGCTACTAATGTGGTCATGCTATTAAAATTATTTGTTATCGTAAATCCTGGTGTCCCAGTCCCAGAAAAAGTAACTGACTTCGCGCGAAGCTGTAATGGAAAAGTGTGTGAAGTAATTGTTGGTGACGGAACGACAGGAACATCAACTGTCAGTGTAATTTCTTGTTGTCCAACATTTTCATTACCAGAAACTCTCGCAAAAAATTGTATCGTGCTTGCTCCTTGTGGAAAGAGAGATACAGAAAGTGACCAATTACCCTCTCCTGACGAGGTCGTGGTCGCTTCTGAAAAAGAATTCGAGATAACCGCACCAGGAGTCGAAGTGCCAGAAAATATTATCGTTGTCGTTGCAAACGTTTGAGAAAAATCAGCTGGTGATGTTACAGAAATTAAAACCTGTTCTGGTTCACTTGCGACATTAGTTACACTAAGTGTCTCATCAGCGGAAGATGTTTGTGTTTGTGTTACCGCAGGCGCGCTACCACCACCAAATCCTGGGGAAAAACCACTACCAAAGTTAATCTTTGGTTCAGGAATATTATTTATAGTTGATTCTGGTGCGGTCGTTTCTTTAACAATTATTGTAGTTGCTACTGATTCAGCTTGATTACTCTCATCTTGTACTTCATTTTGAGGCACCACTTCAGATTGTTGGGCAATTTGGTTTGGTTCAACAATCACAACGGAAGCGTCTTGAGTGACGGTTTCTGTTTGTTTTTGCTCATTTGTGTTACTAGTTTCTGTGGCGAGAACTACCGCCGCACCACTATTTGAATTACTAAAAGCAAAATTAGTAACAACTCGTACGCCGGACCCAATAGCCGAAGCGATATTTTTTGTCGCACCATAAACACCACTCGCAACTGCAAGTGTCCCGTCTAATGTAGTTTCCGCAACAGGATCAACGACGGCAAAAATCGCACCCTCGACCTTATGCGCAGTAGTGCGTTTTGGTGGCGCAATACAAGGTAAATTTTCACTATTATTGGCCTTCAAATTATCGAGTGACCCCTTGATATCGGAAACAATTTGATCAGCGCGATATTTTATATAAACATCTGAAAAACTATGCCCACGACTATCATCACCTTCTTTTAAAATAATTTTTGTGTTTGCGGGCATGATTTTCTTAAACGGCACACTTGCAACAAAATCAGAAATAACTTTATCGGTACTTGAAGTAAGCCACTTTCCACCACCCGCAACGCGACTAGCCGGAGTAGCAACAGCATAAACAGCAATAGAGTTTGCGGAAGCATTTTCTTGATTTCCATAAACTTTGTCATGAAAACTATTGGCATAAAAATTACCCTGTGAATGGGCAACGAGGAGCACTTTTTTAGTTTTAACTTTTTCACTAGCTGATTGAAGCATTTCAACCAAGTCGTAATCTTCTATTGTTTCGTCATCAAAAACTTTTTGATATAGAGCTTTTAACCCATCGCCAATGCCAGCGAGGTGGGATGGATTGTGAAGATAATCTACGATTAGCGGTTCATTATTATAAATACTTGGCAAATGTTTTTTTAAACTATCTTTATTTTCCTTAGCCTCAGAGTCATCGGTAAAGACCCCATTAATTGCTTCGATGGTATACCCATTTGGGGAACAAGTTTGACCTCGAGTCTGCGCAAAAACGAAAAGCTGTGGTATCGCAACAAAAACAATAATTGTAATTATTTTAAATTTTAATGAAAAATAATTCATAAAATTCTGATAAATCTAATTTGGCAGAGTAGAAGGATCTATGTCACACACCATGTTTGTTGATTCACCATAACTCCCAAGATTTCCTCGATAAAAATCCCTGTGGGCATTTTCTCTTGTTTCAGTATTCAACTGCTTGTTTTTCACAAAGTTGATATATTTATCTATCTCTTCTATAGCAACATTATCTCTTGATGATTCGGGACTTTTTCTTGGCACAAGAGTATCAGCAAGGCATGTATCTGCTCGACTACTTTCTGTTGCCACTTCTGTCACTGTTTCCGTATTCACCATCGGCTGAGTTACTTCCATCTGTAGGGCCAGCGCATATTGAAGCAACACCGCCCTCGTCTTGGCCGAGTTTGGATATTCTTTAAAAATTGCGATTTCTACATCATCACGAATTCCGTTCGTGTTAGCATCAATTCCCGCAACTGTCTTATCAGCTTCCGCCCCAGGGTCTGGTGGTAAATTTCTACCAAACACATCATCTAATGTGAGTTTAGTTGAATGTATTTTTTCAACCTGTTTATTTGTTTTCTCTAAATTCCAAAAATGAAAAGCTCGATAAATTACCAACACAACATAAATAATAAAAATAACGGCGAGCGCTCGTAACAAAATTTTTCTCCACCCCCAGTTTAAAATGGACATATTCCCCAAATTTTACCAAACAACCCACCTCATTTCCCTTCCCTCACTACCACTTCTGTGGATAACTCATTTTTCGATTCTTTGTCAGATTCCAATATTCGCCTCTCCACACCTCCAATCCACGTGCTATAGCACGTGGATTGGAGGTGTTACTTTTACAATCTAAACTCGAATACAATCACAAAATACCGAATTCTTTTTTGAGAAATTTATCATTTTCTACTTTATCGGCAATTATATAAAGTACGTCCTTCCCTATTTTAAAATCAGCCTTCATTAGAGTAATTAAATCCTCGCAATCATATGGATATACCCAGACACTATCCTGTAGTTTCAAAAAACCAAAACTTTCTATTGTTCTCCTTAATTTTTCCCTAAGTGCTTTCCGTTCTTCCTTAAGGTCGTAAATAATAATTCTCCATTTACCATCCCATTTTCTTGGCCTTGGTAACTCTCCTTTGTCATACATTTGATATAAACGTCTTTCGCCCTCAGTGGTAAGGCGAAAAAAATTTCCCTTTTCTGTTTTTTCAAACTTTATTAATCCTTTTTCAACAAGCCGATCGATAGAACGTTTTACCCAATAATTGTCTCTTCTAATAATTCCTAATTTATTAAATGCGCCAACAACACTCGGTGAAATTAACGCAACACTTAATATCCCAGCCCCCTTAATAACAGACAAAATAATTTTTTGTACATTTTCTTTTTGTGCCCTCTTTTTTGATTCTTTTTCAAGTACTCCCATGTGCCTTTATTAAATTTATACTAATTTTACCCCACCCCCAATCCATATGCTATAGCACATGGATTGGGGGTGGGGAATTTTACCAAAAACACTTAATACTCAAGGGATTATACTTTTCTATACGTTTTTTTGCCAAGAAAAATCTCCGCGTGCAGTTTTTTTACCGTCCTTTTTTATATAATCTTCCAAAAGTTCTGAGCTTGAACGGACCTTTCCGCTTTTCCCAATATTAAAAACCATTTCCACCCCTAGTTCTTTACAAATCTTCGCTTCTGGTATTGCGTTCTCATCTTTTCTGTCACCTCCGTTAGCAAAAATGTGTGGGCGTATTTTTTCAATTGCCTCACCAACATCATCACGGTCAGTTTCCAAAATAAAAACATCGTCTACATGCTTAATTCCTTTTATAAGTGTTGCGCGATCATTTTGATTCATGAAATATTTTCCTTTTTTGCGAATGAGCCATGCATCACAATTAATCACTACAACGAGCTTATCTCCTAAAGCTTTAGCTTCTTCAAACATTTCCAAGTGACCTACGTGTATAGGGTCAAATCCCCCGCTCACCACAACTATTTTTTCTTTCTCGTTTATTTGTTCGCTGTCTTCCCCTGTTCTACTGTAATCATCTTCATATCGAACAATATCTCCTTCGTCGGCAGCGCTACCGTGTACAAATTCAAGATAGACACCACGAAGCAAGCGGTGTTTCTCTTTTGGTTTCACTCTATAAAAACCAACATGCCATTCGTGATGCTTGTCGTCTTCCTCGGTTCCTTGAACCCCCTTGCCACGAACTATTCTAAAATATGCGCCCGGAAGCACGTAGTGTTTATTTTTAGGGGTAACCTTAAAAACCCCAAGTTGCCATTCAGTACGATGATTATGACTCTGCAGGCTTGTCTGCCCACCGACCACAAGAAATTTAACCCAAAAATTTTTATGGTTAACAAGTTTCCACATTCTCCCCCATGGTCGCCTCATATAAAAAGCCATTTTATCTTTTGCAGTATAATTTAAATTTAAGTTATTTCTATCATTAAATACCCAATAAACCAAATAGCACCTTACTTAAGGTAACTTTTTATTCCTAAGAGTTGTTATATAGTAGAGTCGAGAAAATGACACTTTTTGACACTTATTGACACTTCTACCCTTTTTACTAATACTTAATAAATTATGAATCAGGAGATACACCCAAATGCTGTATATACCACAGCGGAAACACAAACAATTCTTAAAATAAGCGATAGCACTGTAAAACGCATGCTTAAAAACGGCCTCATTCGTGCCAACAAAGTCGGCGGGCAATACAGAATTATGGGAAAAGAACTCCTCCGTATCCTCTCCCCTGACCTGGAAAAAGAAGCAACTCAATCTTATTTAAAAATTAAAAAGAAAGTGGTTAATAAAATAAATAAGTGGTAGGCAAAAAAATGAAAAAAATAACAAATAAAAAAAATAGCAATAAAGTGTCAACAAAAAATAAAGTAGCTCTTATCACTGGTATCACCGGACAAGATGGTTCGTATTTAGCTGAATTACTTTTAGAAAAAGGATATGAAGTGCACGGGCTTATTCGTCGCGCTAGCAACTTCAATACACAAAAAATAGATCATATTTATAACGACCCACATAAATCAAATAATAAATTTTTTCTGCACTTTGGAGACCTCTCAGACTCAAGCAACTTAAACCGAGTTTTAAACAAAATAAAACCAGATGAAATTTATCACCTTGGAGCACAGAGTCACGTACGCGTTAGTTTTGATATTCCAGAATACACGGGCGACGTCACGGGCCTTGGAACAATCCGTCTTCTTGATGCAATGAGAGAAGCTGGTTTAAGTAAAACAAAATTTTACCAAGCATCTTCAAGTGAAATGTTTGGTAAGGCGAAAGAAATACCACTTAAAGAAACGACTCCTTTCCATCCACGCTCACCATACGGTGTGGCAAAAGTTTATGCATATTGGATAACAAAAAACTATCGTGAGAGCTACGGAATGTTTGCCTCAAACGGAATTCTGTTTAACCACGAAAGTGAAAGACGTGGAGAAACTTTTGTTACAAGAAAAATCACCCAAGGTCTTTCCCGTATCAAGCTCGGCAAAGAACAAAAATTATATCTTGGAAACCTTGATGCTATGCGCGACTGGGGCCACGCAAAAGATTATGTTTACGGAATGTGGCTTATGTTGCAACACAAGGAACCAGATGATTTTATTTTAGCTACCAACGAATCACACAGTGTTAGAGAGTTTGTTGAAGAAGCTGGAAAAATACTTGGAATGGATATTGTATGGAAGGGGAAAGGATCAAACGAAAAAGGTATTGATAAAAAAACTGGAAAAACAATAATCGAAATCGACCCAAGATACTTCCGCCCAGCAGAGGTGGATGTCCTCAAGGGAGATTATTCAAAAGCAAAAAATAAACTCGGGTGGAAACCAAAGATAAAATTCAAAGAGCTTGTTAAATTAATGACCGAATCGGATTTAGAAAAAGAACGTATGGTAATGTAGACTATAACTTATAGGACATGAAGAAAACATCAAAAATTTATGTAGCTGGACACAATGGGCTTGTTGGCTCAGCTATCGTAAGACTACTAAACAAAAAAGGTTACAAAAACCTAGTTCTCAAAACACGAAAAGAATTAGATTTAATGGATCAAAAAAAGGTTGCTGAATTCTTTAAAAAAGAAAATCCAGAATATGTATTTTTGGCGGCAGCAAAAGTTGGCGGAATACTTGCGAACAATACCTATCCAGCATCTTTTATTTATGAAAATTTGATAATACAAAACAATATAATACACTCTGCATATATTTCTCAGGTAAAAAAACTACTTTTTCTAGGAAGTTCTTGTATTTATCCAAGAATGGCACCACAACCAATCAAGGAAAAATACCTCTTAACCAGCGAACCAGAACCAACAAATAAAGCATACGTTATAGCAAAGATTGCGGGGATAACTATGTGCCAATCATACAACAAACAATACGGCACAAACTTTATTTCCGTAATGCCAACAAATCTTTACGGCCCAAATGATAATTTTGACCCTGTAACATCCCATGTTTTTCCAGCTCTCATTCAAAGATTTCATGAAGCACGGGAAAAAAATAATAAAGAAATTGTTATTTGGGGAACAGGATCTCCAAAAAGAGAATTCTTACACGTAGACGATCTGGCCGATGCTTGTTTATTCCTTATGCAAAACTACAATGAATCGGAGATAGTAAATATTGGTACTGGGGCAGATCTTTCTATAAAATCTTTGGTTGAAAAAATTAAAAAAGTATCTGGTTATTCCGGAAAAATTGTTTGGGATAAATCAAAACCAGATGGCACACCAAGAAAACTCCTAGACGTTTCTAAATTACATAAACTTGGCTGGAAACATAAAATAAACATAGACGATGGAATTAAAAAAACATACGAATGGTATAAAGATAGTCAAAAGTTAGATAAAGTTAAAAATTCATAAAGTAAAAAATGACTACTACAACAATTATAAAACCGAAAAAAGTTCTAAGCGTAAGAGATTTCAAAGAACTCTGGGACTATAAGGAGCTTCTTTATTTTTTCGTATGGCGTGATTTTAAAGTACGATACAAACAAACCATCATAGGTATTGGCTGGGCAGTATTCCAGCCGTTCATGACAATGGTTGTTTTTAGTGTTTTCTTTGGGACACTGTTAAAAATTCCATCTGATAATGTGCCGTATCCAATCTTTGTGTACACAGGACTTCTTTTTTGGCAATTTTTTTCTAGTGCACTTTCAGAAACAAGTAGTGTCCTTATTAGTAATCAATCAATAATAACCAAGGTGTATTTTCCACGCCTAATTCTTCCTTTGGCTTCTGTTGCAACAAAACTTGTCGATTTTGCGATAGCTTCAGTAATTCTGATAGGAATGATGATTTATTATGGCTACACACCACATCTTTCAGGTTTATTTATTCTCCCTCTCCTACTTGCAATAACCTTTATGGCTTCGGTTGGTGGCGGATTATTTCTCGCCGCAATTAATGTGAAATATCGCGACGTGCGCTATGTTTTACCGTTCTTTATTCAAATACTAATGTTCTTAACTCCAGTAATTTATCCAGCAAGTATCGCCGGAAAATATTCATGGATTCTTGCCTTCAACCCTATGATGGGTGTCATTCAGTCAGCACGTGCAGGAATTTTAGGAACTGCGCCAATCAATTGGACGCTTATTGGAATTTCATTCACGGCGTGTGCAGTGCTACTTGCCATAGGAGTTGTTTATTTTAAAAAAGTGGAAAGGTATTTTGCTGATATCGCATAAAAACATGAATAATAATATTATCGAAGTAAAAAATTTAGGGAAAAAATACACAATAAACCATCACCGTGGTAACTATGTAGCGCTACGGGATGTGCTTACCGCTATTATCAAACGTCCTTTATTTTTCTTAAAAAAGAAAGCAAAAGAAATTGCTGGTATTGATACAAAAGAAGATTTTTGGGCTCTTAAAGACGTCAGCTTTAATATTGAACCAGGAGAAGTGGTTGGAATTATTGGACACAACGGTGCTGGTAAATCAACACTTCTAAAAATTCTCACAGGAATAACTCCACCAACCACAGGAGAAATTAAAATGAAAGGTAAGGTAGCTTCCCTACTTGAAGTTGGTACTGGTTTTCACCCAGAACTTACCGGGAGAGAAAATATTTTTCTCAACGGAGCAATCTTGGGAATGACAAAAAAAGAAATTGTTAAAAAATTCGATGAAATAGTTGCTTTTGCTGGCATTGATAAATTTCTTGATACACCTGTTAAATACTATTCGAGTGGAATGTATGTTCGCCTCGCCTTCTCTGTTGCTGCCCACATGGAGCCAGATATTCTCTTAGTTGATGAGGTTCTCGCCGTCGGTGATGCTGAATTCCAGAAAAAATGTTTAGGGAAAATGGAAGAGGTTACAAAAAAATCAGGACGTACTATTCTTTTTGTAAGCCACAATATGGCGGCAATACAAAATCTGTGCAAAAGATGTATTCTTTTAGAAAAAGGTAAAGTAAAAATAATTGGGGAAACGAAAGATGTCGTAGCACATTACCTAAATGACAAAAACAGTAACGCAACATCAATTGATTTAATTGATAAAAATATTGGCAATGATGTCGCTAAACTCATAAAAGCAAAAATAATAAATAATGAAGGAGAGGATATATCATTTGTTCTTTCAGACAAGGAAATTGGCATAGAAATGGAATTTGATGTTTTGCAAAATAATCAAAATCTTGTACCAAACATTCATATATTCACTAGTGCTGGTGAATATGCGTTTATTAGCCATTCTGATTTAGATGAAAAATTAGATGTTGCTGGAAGACATAAGGCTATTGCATGGATACCAGCAAACCTATTGAACGAGGGTACCTACATAGCTGGGGTTGCTCTTTCAACAATGCTTCCGCTTAAAGTACATTTCTATAAACAAGATGCGCTTGTTTTCCAGGTCATGGCAAACCTTGAAACTGCAAAGAAGAATGATTTCAACCAACGCATCCCTGGTGTTGTAAGGCCTAAATTAAAATGGAACATAAAATAAAAAATTTTTATAACGCAAAAAGAAACGCTGTCCTAAAATACCTTATGGGTTCATATAGCGTTTGGGATATTTATAGTGGACACTTTAATGTAACTTACAGAGGAATTCCCGCCCTTAAGTGCCCTTTTGATTATGTAATATACCAAATGCTGTTATCTGAAATTAAGCCTGATCTGGTTATTGAAATCGGAACAAATTTTGGAGGAACATCTCTTTATCTTGCTGACCTAATGGATGCAATTGGTCATGGTGAAATCCACACAATTGATATAGAAGACCGCGTGGATAAAAAAACAAAACAACACCCTCGTATAAAATTTTTTACAGATGGCTGGAAAAAGTATGATTTAAATAATGTAAATAAATTTAAGAAAATAATTGTTATTGATGATGCCTCTCATTTATATAAAGATACCTTAGAAACAATAAAAACTTTTTCTAAATTAATTCCAGTTGGGTCATATTTAATAATAGAGGACGGAATAGTAACTAGACTTAAAAGAGATAAGCCACTTAACGGTGGCCCGCTAAAAGCAATCAACGAATTCTTGAAAACAAATGACGATTTTATAGTAGACAATAAATTATGTGACATGTTTGGCAAAGATACGACATTCAACACGAGAGGATATCTTAAAAAAATAAAGTAGATGACAAAAATATTTATTGGAATGCCTGTATATAACGGTGAACGATTTCTAAAAGAAGCGATTAATTCTTTGCGCGCCCAAACTTTTACCGACTGGAAAATTTTTATATCTGACGACTCATCTACCGATAGTACGGAAACGATATGTAAAGAATTTGTAAAAGACGATTCACGAATCACCTATTTTAAGCAAGAAAAAAATATAGGGATGTTTGCTAATTTTAAATTTGTTCTCGACAAGGCAAACACGGAGTATTTTATGTGGGCTGCTCAAGACGACTTATGGGAAGAAAAATATCTAGAAACGTGCCTGGGGCACTTTAAAGACGACAAAGACCTTGGATTAGCCACAACCTGTACAACCGCAATCGACTCTTTTGGTCGCACATTAATAGAAGCCATTTGGATGACAAACCTTTCCGGGAAACCCGGATATCTACAGGTAGCAAAATATATTCTTCAACCAGAAATCCTCGGCAAATGTAATTTAATGTACTCGCTTTTCAAAACTGAAGTATTAAAAAAAGTGTGGGAAGTATACCCCCAAAGAAACGTTTGGGGGCAAGACTATATGTTTAGTTTAGCGGCTATAAGCAGATTCAGTGTTGTCGTTGACCAAAAACCACTCTTTAAAAAAAGGCTTGGTGGCGCATCTAGTCCCCAACTATCAATACATAAAGAAAATGAAATAGTTACGGCTATGCAATTTAAAAACCCAAAAAACCACATGTTCCCTTTTGGTAGATTTTGGCCGTATTTAAAAGGACATATAGAGGCACTCAATGGAACTAAATATAAAATATTAGCTATTATATTACTCACAATACGACTACCAAGAGCATTTATAATCCACACAAAAGAAAGAAATATTAGAAAATATATTAAAAAATTAACAAAAAAACTATCGTGAAAAAACTAATTGTAAAACTTAATGGTGGTTTATGTAATCAAATATTCCAATACGCCTTCGCCCGAGCACTATCGTCAAAAAGGAAAATTGATTTTGCTTTGGATGTAACGCCATTTTATACCTATTACACCGCCGATCCATATGGGTTATCGAAATTCAATATAAAGGAAAATATCGCAAAAGAATCAGATTTGGGTGGATTCGTTTGGTTACGTAAACATAATGCGTTTTTTAATTTTTTATACCATCGATTAAGGTTAAAAAAAATAATAAAACCTTGGTACTATGGAGAAAAAACATTCACATACGACCAAGAAGTATTTTCATCAAAAGCTTTGTACTTTGAGGGTTTTTGGCAAAGCGAAAAGTATTTTAAAGACATAGCAGATGAAATACGAAAAGAAATAACACTAAAAGCACCATTTTCAACACATAGCCTAGAGCTATTAAAAAAAATTGAAGAAACAAATTCTGTATCAATTCACGTGCGAAGATATGCATCGGAACACATTAGGCCTTGGCATGGATTCTGTTCCGCAGAATATTACATAGAAGCTATAAACCAAATTGCATCCAAGGTGCCTTCTCCTAATTTTTTTATTTTTTCAGATAATTATCCCTGGGTTATAGAAAATTTTTTACCGAAACTTAAAGGGCTAGAATACAATTTCACATTAGTGGAAAACGATAATGATAAAAATGCCGAGGATTTAATATTGATGTCCAAGTGTAAACACCATATTATTGCAAATAGTAGTTTCAGTTGGTGGGGTGCCTGGTTAAACCCTAGTAAAGAAAAAATAGTTATCGCCCCTCAAAAATGGTTCGCAAATGCTCCTAAAAATAATACTGTCGATTTAATACCAAACAGCTGGATAAAAATTTAAATATTATATGTGTGGAATAATTAGCATTACCGGAAAAAACATAAATGATTTCTCTGATGAAAATATCAAGGGAATGATTTTGTCGTTGTCTAAGCGCGGACCAGACGATAACGGTGTTTTAAAATTTCCGGAGTGTATTTTAGGACAAACCCGCCTTTCGATTATAGACATTAATATGGGGCACCAGCCAATGCGCGACAACGAAAAAGATCTCGCCATTACTTTTAACGGAGAGATTTATAACTATCGTGAATTAAAAAAAGAATTGGAGAAAATTGGACATGTTTTTTCTACAAACTCAGATACCGAGGTAATCCTAAAAGCATACGTAGAATATGGCAATGATTGCCCACAACACCTAGATGGTATGTTTTCTTTTTCTATTTGGAATAATGAAAAAAAGGAGTTGTTTATAGCTCGTGACCGATTTGGCAAAAAACCATTCTATTATGCATGGGTTAATGACACCTTTTTGGGTGCCTCAGAAATTAAAGCAATTTTTGCTAGCAACCTAATAAAAGGAATAATTGATAAAAAAACACTTGATAATTATTTACAACTTTCATATATACCACCGTGGAAAACAATCTATTCAAACATACACACTCTTCTTCCGGCACATGCAGGTGTTGTGAAAAATGGGGAAATAAAAACTTGGCAATATTGGAAACTAGAAGATAAACCAATCGAAATAACTTACGAAAACGCAAAAGAAAAGTTAAAAGTATTATTTAATGATGCTGTAAAGAAGAGGATGGTAGCCGATGTTGAAATAGGCAGTTTCCTTTCTGGTGGTGTTGATTCAACCATCGCAACAGCTTATGCACAAAAATACACCAGTACGCCAATAAAAACATTCTCTGTTGGTTATGAGGGGTATATAAATGAACTTCCTTTCGCAAAACAAGCATCTGAAAAAATAGGAACAAAACATTACACACTACAAACAAAAAGCGAACTAATTCTTAAAGAGATTAACAAAGTGATGGAATACCTAGATGAACCACACGCTGACTCTTCAAACATTTCTCAACATCTAATATCGGAACTAACCTCTTCAAATGTTAAAGTGGCTATATCTGGCGATGGTGCCGATGAATTACTTATGGGATATGGCTGGTACTGGAAATACTGGAATACAAACAAACTTATTTACTTAAAAAACGTACTTTTTTCGAATCAATTTAAAGAATACTTAAAACATGTAGCAATATTTTCAAAAAAAGAACGTATTAATCTATGGAAAAATCATTCTTTTTTAAACGAGGATATTGAAAAACATAACGAAAAAACAAATGTAAATAAAATAAAAGCAATAAATAATTTTGACATAGAAACATACCTACCCGGACAACTTCTTGTTAAAATAGATCGAATGAGCATGATGCATGGACTTGAGGTTCGATCCCCTTTCTTAGACCACAAAATGGCGGAATTCATATATAATCTTCCAGAAAAATACAAAGTAAACAAAAAAGGTGGGAAAATAATACTAAAAGACATATTAACTGAAATCATGCCAAAAGAATTTGTCTACAGAAGAAAGCAGGGTTTTGGTGCTCCTGTAAAAGAGTGGCTACAGATAGAAAGTTTTAAACAAATAGTCAAAAACACCATAAACGAAAACCAACAGTTAAACGAACTTTTTAATAAAAAAGAATTGCTGAATATTTTAAATAACTCAAATAAAGACGAGAGTAGTAATCCTTATAAAATATGGTCTTTGTTTTGTTTAGCACTTTGGTTTAAACACCATCAAAAATACCATGAATAAGATAACTGCTATTTATTGGGCATATAAAAACAAGGTAACCAATAAACTTTTTGGAGTTGTTACTATGAAGCCGGTTGGTAAAAAGAGGGGCGATGTTTTAATTTCTTATATTACAGAACCATTTACCCTTACCCCTTGGGAGTCTTTTTCAAATATACATACCATGTACTGGGAGTGTTATGAAATTGCAAGACTTTTTTCAGAAAGAGGTTACGAAGTTGACATAATTGATTCAAAAAATACATCATTTAAGCCTCGAAAAAAATACGTAGTATGTATAGACACTGATAAAAACTTAAAACGTCTTTCCGAAATCCTCCCACAAAAATGCAAGAAAGTATTTCACATATTAATGTCTCACTGGGAAGCTTATAACAAAGCCGAGCAAGATCGTCTTAATCAACTAGAAAAAAGGCGCGGTGTTAAACTTATCCCAAGAAGAAAAATGTCTCCGACGGAAAACACGGAAACTGCCGATTTTCTTGAAGGGTTTGGAAATAAGACAATATTTGCAACCTTTGAGCGTTTCAATAAACCTATATTTTTTATACCAATTTCAGCTGTAGTAAAATTTGATTTCCCTGAAAAAAAAGACTGGGACAAAGCTAGAAAAAATTATTTATGGGTCGGTGGCGGTGGCGCAGTCCTCAAGGGATTAGACTTAACACTTGAAGCATTCACAATGATGCCTGATTTACACCTTCATGTTTGTGGGCCAGTTTCAGCAGAAGATGATTTCGTTAAAATCTACAAAAAGGAATTATACGAAACACCGAATATACACTATTACGGACGTATCGACGTTGGAGGTAAACAATTTGCGGAAATTGTCGAAAAATGTTCTGCCTTAATTTACCCATCTGGAGGAGAAGGTTCTTCTGGTGCTGTTGTTCAAGCTATGCATGCTGGACTTATACCAATAATTACGCATGAAACAGGGATAAAAGAAGATGCTGAATATGTACCATTAGAAAACCCTACACCATTATCAATTTCAAAAATAGTTAAAGAATTCTCAAACACCCCACAAGAAGAAATTATTGAAAAATCTATTTCAGTATGGAAATATGCCAGAAAAACATATACCAGGGAAACTTTTTCCGAGGCTTATGCAAAATTTATTGATGAAGTATTAAAACTAGATAAAAATACATGAGTTTCAATCTTAATAAAGAGTCAACAAAAGAAAAACCACTAATCAGTGTAATTATCCCTGTTTATAATTGTGAAAAAACAATAGCTATTGCACTTGATTCAATAATTAATCAAACTTATAAAAATATAGAGATAATAGTAGTTGATGATGCAAGCACTGATAATACAAAAAAAGTAGTTCAAGACATAATAAAAAAAGATAATAGAATAAAATTAGTTAACAGCGAAACTGATCCATTACGCTTTGATAAAAAATTAAATCGAAACATAAATGCTGGATACTCAGCAAGAAATACTGGTTTTAAACACGCCAAAGGAGAATTGATAACATTTCAAGATGCAGACGACGCTTCTTTTCTTAACCGGATAGAGATTCAGCTCAATTTACTTCAAAAAAATAATTCGAGTCATTTAACCCTTGATTGGATACAGTTTGACGAAAAATATCTTAACAAAGAGTTATCAGTAGAGGTATTTTTAGAAAATCTAAAAATACTTTATCCAAATGATTTATACTTAATGTCCCAAAGATCAAAAGGTCTAATTGCGAAAATTTCAGTTAAGTTAAACAAAATAATACCGTTTCACCTAAAAAGAAAAAGGATTATTCATAGATTATTTTTTGGGTCATATGAAAACTATCCTGGAGCTGGGAACTCTCCCCTTTTTAAACGAGAAGTTATTGAAAAAGTGAAATTTAGAAATCTTGAAAATAGAGTCTGGCCATCGTTTATGGGAAGAGGTGCCGATAAGGATTTTAACTTCCACGTTGCTGAAACATTCAAAAATAGTCACGTCTGTTTTATTCCTCTTTATATGTGGAGAGTAAAGACAGAAAACGAAAACTATAAAGGGAAAATATTTACAAAATAAAAAATTACACACCAAAAAGATTTTGCTCAACTCCTTCACAAATTGAATGTCCCAATAACATGTGGCATTCCTGTATGCGTGGAGTATCAACTGAGGGTATTTTTATTAAATAGTCACAAAGTGAATCCATTTTAGATGGTTTCTCTCCAGTAAACCCGACTGTGATCATTCCTATTTTTTTAGCCTCTTCTAACGCAAGAACAACATTTTTTGAATTTCCTGAAGTAGAAAGCCCAACTAAAACATCTCCCTTTTTCCCAGTGGCTTTTACTAGCCTTGCGTAAACAATATCGTATGAGTAATCGTTTGCCACAGCCGTAAGATAAGAAGTATTAACATGAAGAGCCTCAGAAGAAAGTGGTTCGCGATCAAAATAATATTTACCAGAAAGTTCAGCGGCCAGGTGTTGAGCATCGGCAGCACTTCCCCCATTTCCACACCAAAGAGTCTTATTCCCTTTTTCGTAACTTTCGGTTATAGCTTTAGTTATATCTTCTGCAATACTAATAATAGAAACGTCATCCAATAGACGCTTCTTTGTATCAATAGATGTTTGAATTCTGTCTTTAATAAACATATAATTACTATCTCATAAATACCATATATTTGTAAATTTTAATAAATTTGGATTTCTTGACTAAAGGATATAGAGGCCTTATCATAGCCAAAACGAATCTAAACTTTATGGAAAAAAACATAAATCTCTCCTACCTTGTAGTAACAAAAAACAAACTTCCATACCTAAAAGTTACCTTAGAAAAATTAATTTCTCAAAAAAAAGAAGATGAGGATATCCTGGTAGCAGACGGGCAAAGCTCTGATGGCACCAAGGAATACCTCGCTGAATTAAAAAAACTAGGGTCTATTGATTGTTATATATCTGAACCTGATGTTAGTGTTGCCCATGCAATAAATAAGTTAACTCTTACATCAAAAGGAACTCTTTTAAAATTTATTGCAGATGATGATGCATCTCATTATCCATCAATTACAGCTTGTAAAGAGTTTATGATAAAACACCCCGAAATAGATCTAATAAACACCGAGGGTGGAGTTCTTGGTTCTCATGGAAAACTAAAAGCTCTTGTTTATGTAGACGACTTTAAGAAATACCAAAAAAACCATGTACCATTTTCTTTCTGTGAACTTGGTATGATTTTACGTCGTAACTCTATTCCGTTAATAGGTTTAAGGGATCCTATCTTTAGACGCGCAGACATGGAAATGTCTCTACGAGTTACGTCTGGAAAAGTTAAAATTGCTTGGTATACTGGGTACTCTTATGTAAACATATTAACCCCACAAAGCGTAAGCGAAACTCTTTCAAAAGAGATAGAAACTGAAACTGACAGGTTAAACAAGTTTTATTTAGGAAAAAATCCAGACAATTTCATTATAAATAAGCTTAAAATACTACGAAACAAAATTAGAATGATTTTGCATAGTAAAAATGATGAGCTAGTAGAACCATACTCAGATTGGTCGTCACTTCTATCTTCATCTGAAAAATGGCTGGAAATGAAGAACAAAGAAATAACACCTGAATTTATTTATTAATATTTTAAATACCGATTATGTTATACAAAATTACTACGCTAACTAGACACAACCAAATAGTCAACAGAGCTTTAAGAAAAATAAAAAAAATTGTTGGAATAAAACAAACTACTAATGCTGACTTGATTAGAAAATATGTTAAGGGAAAATCTTTTGCCGACGTTGGTGCACTATGGGGAGTAAATGGACTAAACTCATTTATTGCAGAAGAAAGCGGTGCAAAAAAAGTAACAGCTATTGATATATACCCAGAAAGCCCAAAGTTTATAGAAGAAAAAAATAAAAGAAATTCTAAAATTGGATTTATTCAAGGAGACATCCATCAATCCTCAACAACTGACGCTATTGGAGTATGTGATGTCGTACTATGCTCTGGGGTTCTTTACCACACACCAGATCCTATTCACCTTCTCACAAGACTTCGCGCTATTTGTGGAGAAACCTTAATCTTAAATACTGCATCCATACCAGAAGTTCCTGGAATGAAAAATATGGCAGTGCTTTATCCATTCTTAGATGAAAGTCAAAGAAAAATTTGGAATAGAAAAATGAGTAGCCAAATAGGAATCACAACACCATATGAACCAGAAGAAGGTTATGCAAACTGGTTTTGGGGAATGACGCCTAGCTCAATTGAATCAATGCTTAAATGTGCTGGATTTGAAATAAAGGAAAAATTTATAGCTCCTTTTGACTCGATCTTTGTTTGCAATACCGCTCCAATAAAACTTTCTGCTTCATCTGGGGAGTGGACCCTTCCAAAGGGACGTGCTTAGCAACCAAAAACCAAACTTAATGTTTTCAAGTATAGTCTTTCTCAAAACAGGGCTCGTCTATTTCTCGTTATAGTAATCTCCGTACTCAACTAAAATAGTACTCTTACCATCCTCTCTTTCAAGAGATTTTTTATATGCAGGAAAAATATCTTCCGGCTCTTCAAGACGAATTATTTCAACGTTTGGGCACATAAGCCTAAACGCTTCTGTGTAATCACCTACATGTTGAAACTGTGGATGCATCGGGCGAACAGACCCAATGCCCGTACGGATAATAACTTTGGGTTTATAACCTCCGTTTGACATAATAGATAATTTATCCAAATGATTAACCAGCTGACTTGTTCCCACAAGCAAAAAATTCCACCTTGGGAAAATACTAACTGGGATATGACCAGCTAACGCAAGGCCTATAGACATCCCCATCTGCATTTCTTCCGCAACGGGAAGTTCTAAAAGTTTTTCTCGGGGGACATTTTTAAGAGTTGTGGTCATCGCAGTCCCTGGACACGCCACCGCTTGTCCAATAAAAAAAGACCTCTCATCTTGTGCGATCATTTCCATTGCGCGACTAAGTTCTTCGAAATATTTCATAAATTAAAATTGAACCCGCTCCCCCGCTCCGGCATGAGGATATTTAGTTTGGTATTTATAATAAATTATCATGGGATTTTTAGTGTCTTCGTATGTAAGTTTATCTTGTTTCCATGTATTAAGTGTTTCTGTGCACACAGACTTTCCATTATCTTCAATAATAAAACGTATTGGCAAATCGTGATTTGTCGCGTATTTAATACATTCGTGTGCTATACCAGTCTCTGATGTCATATCTCCCATAAAACAGTGGACTTTATTTTTCCCACCACTTCTTTTGATACCCATAGCAACCCCGACTGCAATCGGAAGAATCCCTCCCACAATTGCGGAAGAAACTATTCTCTGTTCAGGGAAACATAGTGATATTGACCTATTAGCAAGAATCTCTTCGCGTAATTTATCTTCTGGAACACCTTTAAGAAGACATTGGTAATGACTTCTCCAAGAACACATTACCCAGTCGTCTTCTTTAACATCGCGGAATACTTCTATTATCTCCTTTTCGTTTCCATAATAAAGATGTATCGGCGATCGGATTTTTGCAGAATTAAATAATTCTGCAATTTCTTCCTCAAAGTTAATTAAATCTTCTGGGGTTAAGTCTCTCCCCTTTCCAGACGATATTTTATTACTATCCATAATTTACGATTATATCATAATGTATATATTTAAAAATAATACGTTCTTTTTATATAAATTAATAAAAAAAACACGCGTGGCATACTGCCACGCGTGGTCAAATCACTAGGAACATCATTTCTCGGGAGCAGGATCCCCAAGAATCTTGCGTAACAACCTTATCTTCGACATCGCCTCAACGTTTCTGCGTTCTTCCTCACCAAATTTTCTCTCCACAAGGGCGAGGTAATCTTGGTTGGAAAAATACGTTGTCCACGCATTATCACGGAAGCGAAGTACTTCTGCCGAAGAGCAGTACTTGGTTGGTAACGGCTGGCTTTCGTAAGAAAGAAACGCGTAGCCAGAATAGGAATCCGGTAAAGCAATCCCGTTTTTCCTAGCCTCAAAATAAAGCGTACTTCCAGGGAGAGCTTGGCACGGATACATATTCACCATTTCCGTATTTAGCTCAACGGCAAGATCTAGTGTTTCCTGCATCGTTGCCGTGCTATCCTCGGGAAGTCCGAAAATGTAATTCGCGATGACGTTTATACCGCCAGAACGCACGGTATTTACCACATCTCGAATGTTCACATCTTTGAACGAACCCTTGGAAGCATCCCGTCTTACGATCTGATTCCCAGCCTCAACACCTAAGGCGAGCCAATTAATACCAGCGCGCCTAAAAAGTTCTAAGTACTGAGGTTGAACCGTGTCCACCCTTGAGTATGCCCACATGCGAAACTTCAGATCCCTGTCGACAACCCCAGCGAGAAGCGGGTTAAAAAAACGCTTGTTGAGAAAAAACATTTCGTCCGAGATTCTGACTGTCTCAACACCCATCGCTGCCAGCTTTTCAAATTCACCGAGAATAAACTCGGGTGACCAAAAACGCATTCCTGGGGAATTGCCGGCGGATATACCGTCTGTGTTGTCAACACGATTAACGATGTTAATCATGCAAAAATCACACTTGAAGGTGCATCCAAGGGAGGTGTAAATCGCCGCAAATGGGGTGCGCTTGTCGTGATCAAAACCTGCATGCCAAAAATGAGCACGATACATATCAAGCGGCCTTTCGCGGCAAGGAAGAAGGTCCCAGGCATACCCCGGTAAATCAATATCCATTCTTTCTTGCGGTACCACTCGTTCTGGCTGGTTCAAGACCAAAACCCCATCTTTCTTGTAGCCAATACCCTTTACTTTCCCGAGCGATGAATTGCTAAGGTCAGTCTGGAGTAAGTTGTGCAAAGCATAAACCCCTTCGTTTAATAGCACGAGGTCTACACAATCAATTGCCAAAACTTCTCTGGGTAAGGCACTTACATGGGAACCGACGAAACACAACGTAACTTCGGGGTAAAGTTCTTTCAGCTCTTTGCCCAAAAGTTCAGCGCCGGCCATACTGGCCGTACCGGAGTTTGGGTTTTGCCCGTACATCACAAAGCAAATGAGTCTTGGTTTTTCTTCTACGATACGTTTCACCGCATCGCCTAAGCTAAGCCTTTCTGCACCACAATCAAGGATGCCGACTCCAAACCCCTTTGCACGACAACTCTGGGCCAACAATAGCGCCCAAGTGGGTGGCTCAATGGCCGCGTAGATTTCACTCAATCCCTGATAAGCCTGAAAGGACGAATCGGGATTAACAAACAAAACATCTAATTTTTTATCCACGATAAACCTCGCTATCAGTAGTTGATTTGAATTGGGAAAGTCCCATATTTAAGGAACTTTTTCTTTCAATTTTATATCACAAATTACAAAAAAAGCAATACTGTGATTGCTTTTTTGTAAACATAAACGCTATTTATTTGGTGGCAGTTAGTTCTTTTGCTACTTCTTTACGCCAGTGATCTAAAAGGTGCGCCATACTTTCCTTAAATGTATATTCTGGTTCCCACCCTGTCGTTTTACAAAATTTACTTGTATCAGGAATTTGAAGGGTTACATCTGACGGACGTAACAAAGCAGGGTCCACTCTCGTTGGAATTGGTTTTTTTGCAAGAGATATTAATGTGTCTAAAAAATCACCAACCGAGATTGTTGTCGTTCCTCCTATGTTGTAGGCCTCCCCTGGCTCACAATATATAAGAGCGTCCCAATAAGCCCGCATGGCGTCTCTTACGTCGATAATTGTTCTTATTGAATCAAGGTTCCCATGTACCAACTCTTTCTGTAATCCCATTTCTATCCTGACTACCTGCCTAGCAAAAGAAGTTGCAAATAAGTCAGTTCGACGAGGATTTAGGTAGGTAAACATTCTCGTCCTTATTATTGGCATTTTGTATGATTTAAAATAACTATAACCAAGCATGTCTTGTGCAACCTTTGAAACAGCGTACGGGCTCGTTGGACACATTGGTGTACTTTCGTTAATTGGAACATATTTAGGATCTACTATGCCGTAAACTTCTGAACTGCTACAAAGCTGAATAAGTGGGTTAATTTTTGCGGCACGAATAGCCTCAAAAAGATTTGCTGTACTCATAATATTATTATTCAAAACAGATAGCGGTGTTTGAAACGACGCCCGCACGTTAGCATGAGCCGCCAAATGGAAAATTGCGTCTGGTTTACTTTTCTCTAATGCTGACAAAACAGAACTAAAATCCATAAGATCACATTCATGTAAAATAACCTTATCTCTAATCTCATGAAGATTATCTGTAACGGTAGTGCTGTGCCAACGACCCATACCATGAACCTCAATTTTTGGATGATTTTTAACTATATATTCGGCTAAATAACTTCCACCTGAACCAGAAATACCAGTAATTAACACTCTTTTTATTTTTTTTAATTTTGCTTCCGCTTTCTTATTTTTTATTTTTTCCATATTTTTAATTAAGAGGATAAATGATTAAGTAATGTTATGTAAAAAAAATACCTCTGTCAATTTTGCTCAAAAATAAACGTAAATATCATCGCAACCAAAGGTCCAAAAAGCTCCTTCTCAGAAGTAGTATAATTATGATATCCTATAGAATCTAACGCTAAAAACACAAAACTATTAAAATGAATAAACACAAAAAAATTACTAATTGGCCATTAATGTCTAACAACATTTCCCGGGAAGACGTTAACAAGGTTGTTTCTTTTCTGTCTCAAAAAGAAGTCCCTATTCTTACGCAATCAAAAAAAGTAAGGGAATTTGAGGAAAAATGGGCAAAATGGCTTGGTGTTAAATACTGTGTTTTTGTAAACTCTGGTAGCTCAGCTAACCAAATTACGATGTTGGCTTTAAAAGAGATCTATGGAACTGGGGAAATAATAGTACCTCCATTAACCTGGGTTTCTGATATCGCTTCCGTTTTACAAAATGGATTTACCCCGGTATTTTGTGATATTAACCTTTCTACTTTAGCCATAGATGTTGAGGAATTAAAAAAGAAAATATCACCAAAAACTCGTGCGATATTTTTAACCCACATTCTTGGATACAATGGCCTTACAGAAGAGCTACTCGATATCTGTAAAAAGAAAAAAATTATACTTATTGAAGATGTGTGTGAATCACATGGAGCAACATTCAAAGGGAAGAAATGTGGCTCATTTGGTTTAGTTTCTAATTTTTCATTTTATTATGCCCACCACCTTTCTTCGGTTGAGGGTGGCATGATTTGCACTGACGACGAAAAAATATATCAGCACGCAAGAATGTTTAGATCTCACGGCATGGTAAGAGAATGTACTAACGAAAAAATAAAAAATGATTACGCTAAAAAATATAGTGATTTAAATACTGATTTCATTTTTTCTTCTCCTGCATACAACATGAGAAATAGTGAAATTAATGCTGTAATGGCGATAAATCAACTAAAGAGGTTGGATAAAAACAACAAAATAAGAAAAGACAACTTAAAAATCTTTCTAAAAAATCTCGATAATGAAAAATACTTTACTGATTTTAATCAAACAGGAAATTCTAACTACGCCTTTACCCTACTCTTAAAAAAAGCTGATTTTAAGATGAGAGATAGTGTAGAAAAAATCCTCAAAGAAAACATGATTGAATTCAGAAGAGGAATGTCTGGTGGAGGAAACCAGCTTATGCAACCATATCTAAGACGTCTCTTTGGTAATGAATATTTAAATTACCCCAATACCAACCACGTGCATCATTTCGGGTGGTATATAGGAAACTATCCAGGGCTTGAAAAAAGCAATATTCCTAGACTATGTAAGCTGTTAAACTCTATATGATAATAGTAAAAGCACCACTAAGAATATCATTTTTTGGCGGGTCAACTGACTATGAATCTTTCTACAAAGAACACGGTTCGTTTATTATAGGAACCACAATTGATAAATATATATGGCTATCAGCTAGATATAGACCAAAAATTCTCCCGAAAGAACACTCCATAGTCTACTCTAAACACGAAGTGGTATCTTCTTTTAATGATATTCAAAATCCACTTATTAGAGAAGTTTTAAAACACCAAGATATCCAAAATCACATAGATTTTAACTCCTCTGCTGACGTACCAGCAAGAACAGGTCTTGGTGGTTCTTCTTCTTTTTGTGCAGGAATGATACATCTTATGAAAAATCTGAAGGGAGAAACCGTGAGTAAGGAAGATATAGCCAAAACCGCCATCCATATTGAAAGAAATATATTAAAAGAAAGTGGCGGCATCCAAGACCAAATATGGGCGGCATACGGTGGTTTTAATACGATAACAATTGAAAAAAATGGAAATTTTTCTGTTAAACCGCTACCGGTTTCAGATAAATTTAAAAGTGAGTTTGAAGACTCTATTGTTTTGATTTACACAAACGACCAAAGAAACCAAAATGAGATAGCACAATCACACGAAAACAAAGATAAAAAAAAGATACTCGAACTATCTCTAAAAGCTTACGATTATTTTTTAAAAGAAGATATCAAGGGAATTGGAGAATTATTACTAGAGTCATGGAACGAAAAACGTAAAATATCACCGCTTATCTCAACAGAAAAAATAGATAAAATGGTAGAACAAGTTATGGGTATGGGTGCGTACGGAATAAAGCTACTTGGAAGCGGGGGTTGCGGATTTTTAATGGTAATATGCGACAGTAATACTAAAAAAAATATTATAGAAGAGTTTAAAGAAAATGTTCTTGATTTTAAATTTGAAGATCGCGGGACATCGCTTGTTTACCCAGAAATATTATGAGTAAACACATAAATTGAAACCTTATAAATTTGAATATATAATAAACAACATGAAAAAAATTCTTATAACAGGAGGGGCGGGATACATCGGAGCGGTTTTAGTGCCAGAATTACTCAAGGCAGGACATGAAGTTACTGTAATAGATAATTTTCTCTTTAATCAATCACCCCTTCTTGATGTTTGCCACTATAAAACACTCACAATCATTCGCGGAGATGCGAGGAATGAATCTTTAATTAAAAAACATATTATTGATAAGGATTTCATAATTCCACTTGCCTGTTTAGTTGGCGCCCCTTTGTGTGATCAAGACCCGTTGGGTGCTACCAGCATAAACCGCGACGCAATCTTGATGCTTCTTAAGCTTCGCACACCAGAACAAAAAATAATCTTTCCGAATACAAATAGTGGTTATGGTCGAATGGAAGAAGGTGTCGCATATTGTGATGAAAATAGTCCACTTGAGCCGGTCTCTCTTTACGGCAGACTAAAAGTCGAAACCGAAAAAGCCCTTCTTGAGGCTGGAAATGCCATAACATTCAGACTAGCAACAGTCTGCGGAATTAGTCCGCGTATGCGCATGGATTTACTCGTAAACGATTTTGTTTATCGTGCAGTTACAGACAGAGCTGTTGTATTGTTTGAGCCACATTTCAAAAGAAATTATATACACGTAAGAGATGTTGCTTTTGCTTTTATACACGCAATGGAAAATTTTGAAAGTATGAAAAACCAATCATATAATGTGGGCCTTTCAAATACCAATTTAAGCAAATCTGAGTTATGCGAAAAAATAAAAGAACAACTACCTAAGTTTGTGTTTATAGAATCCCCTATCGGCGAAGATCCAGATAAAAGAAATTACATAATAAGTAATGAAAAAATAGAAAAAACAGGGTTCGTTACACAAATGCCAATAGAAGATGCTATCAATGAATTGATAAAGGGGTATCAAATTGTGCGAAAAAACCAATTCTCTAATGTATAAACAAAAGTCACACGTGATTAAAAAGTACTTTGTTAACAGAACATGATAATAGGAATAGTTTCTGGGTACTTTAACCCACTACATTATGGACACCTTGAATATATAAATGAGGCAAAAAAGCTATCTGATAAGCTTATCTGCATAATAAACAGTGACCATCAAGTATCCCTTAAGGGCTCACAGCCATTTATGGACGAAGAACACAGGGCAAAAATAATGAGCAACCTTAAATCTGTTGATGAGGTATTTATTTCAATAGATAAAGACAAGACACAGTGCGAATCATTAAAATACCTTAGAAGTAAGTATCAAAACGACGATTTATTTTTCTTTAACAGCGGAGATCGAAAAGATGGTAACTTAGAAATTAGCGAGCTATCAACGTGTAAAGATAATAATATAAAATTCCAAATCCTTGATTTACCAAAAATATATTCCTCGAGTGAGCTTTTATTAAAATCGAGTGACAAGGAATAAAAAATGAAATCGCTATTAAAAAAAATACCCATTTTCAAGTATCTTGTAATTTTTTTTCGCATTTTTTCAATAAAACCAAACTTTTTAAAACGACTAAGGATGTTTGTGTATTTTTTATCTGATTACTATTACTTCAAAAAAAAAGAAACTAATAAAACATATCGAGTAAAAACGGAGAATCTTTTTCCTAGAATATACGACAAGACCACCTCGACAAACGTCGATCCAATATATTTCCTTCAAGGTACATGGTGTGCAGAAAAAATTTTTAAACAAAAACCAACAAAACACTATGATGTAGGGTCACAAGCAATCATGGTAGGAATAATATCCAAATTCGTACCAACAACAATGATAGACATTAGGCCTTTATCCATATCTTTACCAGAACTGTCTTTTATAAAAGGGAGTGTTACAGATCTCCCTTTTAAAGATAATGAAATTTCCTCTCTTAGCTCAATATGTGTCATCGAACATATTGGACTTGGTAGATATGGCGACCAATTAGACCAATTTGGCTCTGAAAAGGCAGCAAAAGAGCTAACTCGTGTTTTGTCCCCTGGTGGTAATCTGTATATTTCTGTTCCAATAGACAAAGAGAATAATGTTTATTTCAATGCTCATCGGGCTTTCACGCGTGATTATGTTTTAGAATTATTTAAGCCACTAAAACTAATAGAGGAAAAATATATTTATGGAAATAATTTGACCAATGAATACTCTCCTAATAGTGGGTTTGGAACTGGTCTATATAATTTTAAAAAATGAACAAAACAGATACAACCAACACAAATATTTACCTAAAAAAGGAGTACAACCACAAACCAAGGTGGTATAGCTACTACCACCAATATCAAAATATTTTTAACCAAAACCCAAAAAGTGTTCTTGAGATAGGTACTGGTAGTGGTATTACAGCAAAGATTTTACGAGAAAATGATGTTAAGGTTGTCACGGTTGATAACGACCCGACAACCACCCCTGATATAGTCGGTGACGTGCTTAATCTTCCCTTTAAAGATAATTCTTTTGATGTAGCGGTAGCATTTGAAATATTAGAACACCTACCTTTTTCTTCTTTTTCTACAGCCTTAAAAGAACTGGGTAGAGTGTCGAGAAGCAATATTATTATTTCTCTTCCAGATCACGGAAAGTCTCTACTTAGGCTTACGGTTAAATTACCATTCCTGAAAGAAAAAAATATACAATTAAGAATTCCTTCTATTAATAACAAAAAATACTGGGCTCCATGTGGACACCACTGGGAAATGGGTAACATTGATTACCCGTACCGCAAGGTTGTTAAGGAGATTGAAAAAAGCGGTCTCAGGGTAATAGAAAGTTATATCCCAAACGAAAGTGCCTGGACTAGATATTTCATTTTAAAAAAATAATTCTCAACAAACATGAAAAAAATTATAAAAAATATAATTCCACCAATAATATTTTATTTTTTAAAAAAAATATTTGTAAAAAATAAAATATTTCATCCAAAATGGACGACACTCACCTATAGACCATTAAACGGGTTACAAATATTTTTTGATCCAAACGGTCCGTGGCAAAAAAATATTATTGAAAATAATTACGACACCTTTCTCTTTAAACGCCTGGAGTCAGAAAAACTTGAAGGTAAAATTATTTTTGATATTGGCGCACACATAGGATTTCATTCTTTTTATTTTGCAAAACTTGTTGGGCCTCACGGTAAGGTCTATTCCTTTGAGCCAAATCCTAAAAATGTTGAACGATTGAAACTAATACGTGAAAAAAATAATGATATAAAAAATATAATTTCTGTTTTCGATATCGCCGTATCAAATGTTTTAGGAACCGAAGAATTCAGCATGAGTGATGATATTGAAAGTGGGAGAAGTTCTGGTGGTTTTATAGACACCGCTGATACTATCTGGGAAAGAGCTGCTTTTAAACAACGTGGCTTTACTGAAATAAAAGTAAAAACTGTTCCATTAGACCTATTCGAAAAAGAGCTCGGGATAAAAGATTTGCCAGACATAATAAAAATAGACGTTGAAGGGGCTGAGTCTCTTGTCCTCGCTGGCGCAAAAAACACTATTTTGAACAAAAAACCTATTATACTTATGGAGATACACTCAATGCTTAATATGTTTAATGTTGTGTCTTTCCTTTCTTCTATTTCCTATGAAATGAAAATTATAAAAGAAGAAAGTGACGGCAGGTGTTTTATAGAAGCCCGTCCTAAAAAATAAATGGTAAAAATAAAAATTATTAAAACGGCGGGAAACGAGCTCTCAAACCAACTCTGGAACTATATAAGCATTTACGCCTATACTCTTGAGAGAAAATTTACACTTCAAAATTATTCTTTTTTTGAGTATGGTAATTATTTCACAATATCTGCACCAAATCTTTTTTTTAGATTATTTTTCTTTCTTCCATTTACCAATTACACGAAAAGGAAAACTTCTCTCAAGCGCAGATTGTGGAGAAAATTATACGAACACTATACAAAAATAATTATTTCAATAAACAAACAGTCTGTAATTACATCCGATAATAGTGAGAATAAACCGTTTTATCTTCCACCAACAAATGAGAACTTGAAACTCTCAGAGTTTGAGAAATTAAGTAAAACTATTTATTTCGATGGATGGCTTTTCCGTAACCCCATAGGAATAAAAAAATATAGAAAAGAAATAATTGAATATTTTAAACCACGACAAGATATTGAGAAAAAAGTAGCTACGCAGATAAAAACCTTAAGGAGTAAGTTCAAGAATCTTATAGGAATACATATTCGCCAAGGCGATTATAAGGAGTGGCGAAACGGTGCTTATTTCATTCCACAAACAAGGGTGCGTGAAATTATTGATGAATACTTAAAGAAATCGGGACTTAATACTTCGGAAACTTGTTTTATCATTACCTCTGATGGACCAATTGAAACACCACTATTTAGCGATTTAAATCTCCATTTAAGCAAAGAAAACGCAGTTCACGACTTATTCCTACTTTCATCAACTGACCTCATTTTAGGGGCAAATAGCACGTTTGGAGCTTTTGCGTCCTACTATGGGGATATCCCTTTTATTGTTATGCAGAAAGAACAAATAGACTGGAGCTACTATTCAGACAAAAAATCATATTTTGAAAATAAGTACTCAACATTTGTACACTACTAACCCCTCTTTTTACCTATTATGTAAAGATGAGCGGAAACCGCCTCTGAACCCGGTAACCACATAAAAATTAAATCAAAAATCTTAAGTGGCCCCAATAAAAGCATAAATAAATGCGCAAGAAATGGCGCAGCTTTTTTATAACCAAAAGAAAAAATAACACCAAGCCAATAAGCAAAAAACATGAGAAAAGCACTCCACGGTCCTGAACGAACACCTGTTTCTATAATTTCCAATTCCGAAAACAAGTCTTTCAAGCCACTTATTGTCCAACGACCAAAATCATCAGGAGAAGCGTGATATGGATGGATAAACGGAGCACTAACATAAATCACCCCATCTTTTTTTAAGACACGTACTAACTCCTTTGCAACAGCAACAGGGTCATCTACGTGTTCTAACATTGATTCTGTAACAGCCGCTGAAATAGAATTATTTTTAAATGGCAAATTTGTTGCATCAGCAACTACATCTACACCATGAAAAGGAAACACATCGACATTAACAAATTCTTCCCCTAGCCTTTCTGGTCCAGAACCAATATCGAAAATTAAAGTACCATCTGAAATAAATTTTTTTATCTTGCGTGGACCATTAGCCAACATAAGGACTGGGCAAAAAAGATGCCAAATTCCATAATAAATAGTCGGAAATTGTTTTAAGAAAGATTTCAACCAATTAATTCCGGAGGTGTGCTCTTCTGCTTCTTGTTGTAACATCCCCTTGTCAATAAGGAGAGGTCGCCCATTTTTATCAACAGTAAAATTGCCGTGAAGGCTACAAGTGTAACCTTCTTTATTTAAAGAAAAATTATTTTTACAAAATGGACATACGATAATATCATTTACTTTTTTTGCAACATAACTATCGGCTTTTTTAAGATGTACTAAGAAATCTAGGATTATAACTATAATAGCTTGTACACCATCCCTATAACGAATCTTTTTACCATCGCTAACCGGACGCGGATTATGTGAAATAGCAACCTCAGAAAAACGATATCCACGCCTAACAAGTGACGCCGTAAAAAGAAGCTCCGACTCAAAATGTCCAGTCAAAAAATCTACCCCAGCTTCAGTTGGAAAAAGCTTATAACAAGTCCAGACATCGGTTAACTTAAAACCGTAAATAACATTCATTAATTTTGTTATAAACCAAACGCCAAGACGTTGAACAATAAACCCCTCTCTTTTTTCGTGATGTAAATTACGAGAACCATAAACAACGTCTGCTTTATTAGTATCAATTACTCCAAGTAGCCCCTTTATATCATTTGGATCATATTCCAAATCAGCATCCTGTATGATTGAGTATTCCCCTGTTGCCTCTTTAAGACCTCGCCTTACAGCAGTACCTTTACCGCCGTTTTTCTCTTGAAAAAATATCTTCATTCGCGAACTATATTCCTTAAGAATATCTCTTGTCCCATCAAAAGAACCATCGTCAACAACAATTATTTCTTTTTCCCATCCTGGCATTGGAGCACCTTCAACTCGCCGTAAAATTTCACGGATAGTTTTAGATTCGTTATAACACGGAATTATTATAGATAACTTATTCATTTAATTAATCTTTCTTTAAAATCTGGTCTTAGTATCCCGTAAACAGCGAAAGTTAAGATAATTGCATTAACGGGCATTCGAAAGCGAGCGTTCACTCCTAATCCATTTATAGGAGTTGTTATTAAAAAATATAAAACCAAAATCAAGGCAAACAATCCTTTAGCGTGATATTTTTTCTTTCGGATGAAAACAATACTACCGACAAAAAAAGCAATTGTCACGACCATCCAAAAAACCCTAAAAAACAGGATGGTAATTAATGGGCTTGCTGCAAATTCTTTCAAAAGTAGAAAAAACTCTACAGGCGATGTAAACAAAAGAGAAATAGCTGATCTTTTTGGATAAATATCTGGGGTTATACCGGCGTGCTGTAAGACTGTGAGCATTCCATCATGAGTAAAAAATGTCACAAAACTTATTCCAACAAGGCTCAGTAAAGCCTGAGGATGATCAAATATTACAGGAAGTGATTTTTTTATGTAAAAAGCACCGTTTGCAAGTGTAATTTTATCGGTCGATGTTTCCGCTGGAGTTGCCCACTTGTTTAATTCTTCTGAAAAACCTGTATTGTTTTCAATCGACAAAACAGACGGGACTAAGTACACGTAAACGTTATAAGCTGGTTGAGCTGTCATACCAACCTTACCAAACTCATTGTAATTACGATAAATCCAAGGAGATAATGTTGCTAAAAAAATTAATAAAAATAATATAAACCTAATCGCTATTTGTTTTTTTGTTAAAATTTTACAAAACTGCAAATAAATAACTGGAAGTATAAAAAGCGGCAAAAACTGTGGGGTGGTTTTAGTTAGCGTAGCTAAACCTAAAACAAAAGCACTCCATGCAAGTGTTTTTTTATTGTCGCTATTAAGGTATGAAATAAAAATTATAGAAAAAAGAATAAACAAAAAGATAAAAATAGTCTCTGTGTAAAAAACAGAAGAAAAAAGAACAAGATATGGCTCAAGAGCTAGAATCAAACCAACAATGAAACTTATTTTTTCAGAATCAACAATCTTTAAAGATAATCTTCTTCCTAATACTGGGATAAGTGCCCCTATAATAATTTGGGTAATAATTACGAACCAATAACTATTGGTTAAAAATAGAATAATGGCAATAAAATATGGGTACAACGGCGTCCTAAGTGGATTAGGATTAAAAGGAGGATTGGTTTCCCCTGTAAAGCCGTGCCCGGCAACTAACGACCTGCTTATTTCATAATAACCATCATCGCCGTGAATAGTTTTATCTAAATTACCATTTTCAACAGATAAATTAATGCTAAACAAAAAAATTCTAACTATTAAAGCTATAGCAAAAATAATCAAATCAAAACGATATCTTTTAAAAAAATTAATCATGTATTTCCACAAACAAAATCTAATATCCTCTTGGCTCTTCTTTCCCAGGTGTGGAACAAAACATCAGAATAAGCCTTCTCTGTTATTTCCCCTACAAGATTTTTGTCGCTAATAGCTTTCTTAATCCCCTCTGCCAAATCATTTGGATTATCTGGCAAAACAATAATGGCATTCTCATTATTTGCTATTTCTCTCACGGATGGAATATCTGTCGCCACGATTGGGCGCCTACTTGCCATATATTCAAAAAGTTTCATTGGGGAAGTGTAATATTTTGAAATATCCTCTTTTGCGGTGTTTGGTAAAACTAAAACATCAGCAGATTTTTGCCATAATGGAATCTCTCCACGTTCCTTGTGTCCTACAACCAATATATTCTCAATACCACCATACTTATCCTTAAAAATACTAACATCCTCATTCGTGCCACCAACAAAAACTGTTAAATAATCTTTTGGGAGTATTTTTGTGGCTTCCGCTAAAACATCTGTTCCCTTCCAAGAATACAGATGTCCGGTATATACAATTATTTTTTTGTCTCCCGGCAAATTTAATTTATTTCTAGCCTCTTCTCTTTCTATTGGAATATCAAAATCTTTCACCTCGACGGCATTACGTTCGCATATAATTTTTTCTCTATTTACACCAAATAAACGAATCACCTCTTCTGTTTTCCAGATGTTTGTTACTAAAAGATATTTCACTCTCTTAAAAAGTAATTTATAAAAAAACTTTTTTCCTTCTGGAAAATCGTGTAATTCATACAAAGTATTTGGAAAATAAAAAGTTGAGAAAAACGTGGGGAGAGACTCATTTGAATAAATTAAATCTTGCTTGCTAGCTTTAAAAATAAGGTAAATAAAACTTACCAGCGAAAACGAGAGGAAACTTAATTTAAAAGAAAAACCTTTCAGGAAACCGATATTTAATATATCTATGGTTGGCAAATACCTTACCTCAAAGTTATTTTCCAACTTATAGTAATTGTGTGGATCTGCTTTGAACCTCCCTAGGCGACGTGGAACAAGAATAGTCGTCAAAAAGCCCATTTTCCCAAATGCCTCACATTCCTTAGCCGCAAAAAGAGAAGCCGCTTTTTCGCTCGGAAAACGGCCGTGGAAGATTAAGAATAGCCTTTTCATATAGAGTCTGATTGTAGCAAATTAGATGATATACTTGAAGCCAAAATAATGAAGTTTTTATACATAAATACCGGCAATAAATATGCCCCAGATAAACACTTAATTGATGGGCTAAGGGAAAATAGTCATGAGGTTTTTGAATTAATTGAAAACGGGCATGGTATTAGTAAATATGTTTATTTTATTAACCGCTTCTTAAAAAACAAAAATCAATTTGATGTAATTATTGTTGGCTATGGTTTGCCGTTTTTAATACCAGTAATCCGCCTTCTATCAATCAAAAAGTTAATTTTCAATGCTATTTCTTCCCAATATGAAGCAAATATAATATCAAGAAATATTGCTAAAAATTTTTCTTTGACAGGGGTAAGATGGTTCCTTGTAGATTTAATTTCTTTTCATCTTTCTTCAAAAGTCTTACTTGAAAGCACCGCTCAAATTAGTTTTGTAAATAAAAAATTCTTTGTCCCAAAAAACAAACTTATCCTTGGAAGAATGGGGGTTGATGAAGAAATTTTTTTTCGAGACCAATCTATACAAAAAAACAAAGACTTCACTGTTTTATTCAGGGGAAGATTTTTACCAGAATCTGGAATACTTACCGTAATAGAAACAGCAAAAAAACTGGAGAATAAAAAAATTCAATTCCTTGTTATAGGTCATGGATTTATGTATAGAGAAGTTAATGCGTTAATGGCAAAACTTAAACCAACTAATTTAAAAATATTATCGGAAAGATTATCAGAAGATGAACTTCGAAAAATGATGCTCTCTTGTCATATAAGCTTGGGGCAACTCGCGGACCACCCTCGCCTTACTCGCACACTTCCAGCTAAACTGTATGAGAGCCTAGCTCTTGGTCTCCCCTACCTTACCGGAAGAAACGCTGGTGTACTTGAAGTTTTAACAGAGGATAATAATTGTGTTGCCGTAGAGCCTGGTAACTCTCTAGAACTAGCAGAAAAAATAACTTATTTACGAGACAACCCGGAAATACTTAACAAAATCGGTGAAAATGGTTGTAACCTTTACCTAAAAGAATTCACTTCAAAAAAACTAGCAAGAGATTTTATTCGCGATTGCTTTGAAAATAAATAAATGATCCCGTACGAAATCACTTAGTTGTGTTTATATGGTAAATAACCCGAAAGATGTTAAGTTTTATATAAGCTTTATCAATAATTTACGGAAATGTAATCATTTCCTATTTCGTACGGGATGAAAATTTTTGTCTTAGGAACAATAGATAACAAAGGTGGTGCAGCAAATATTTCTTGGGAACTCAGAAAGAGATTGAAAGCTGATGGTCACACGGTTTCAACTTTTGTGCGCTATAAATATTCAGGTGAATCAGACGTTTTTGTTATACCAAGGAGGCGCTATCAGGATTGGTTTGTTAGGCTTTTTGCAAACGATCTTGCTTTTGCTAAAACCGACTATCTTTTAGAAACAAAAGAATTCCGAGAAGCGGATATTGTTCATTGCCATAATCTCCACAGTAATTTTTTCAACCTTTCTACGCTACAAAAAATGTCTCTTAAAAAACCAGTTGTATGGACAATGCATGACATGTGGGCATTTACTGGATTTTCAAGCAACAGCGCTACTTTAAGAAATCCAAACAAAAAAAGATTTTTACTTTATCTTTGGGACAACACGCCGAATCTTTTAAACAAAAAGCGGGAGATTTACAAAAAATCAAAGATTTTGGTTGTGGCGGTATCTGATTGGATTAAAAAAGAGCTTGAGAAGAGTATTCTTAGTAATCAAAAAATCGTTCGTATTCATAACGGAGTAGACACGGAAATATTTAAACCACATGAAAAAATCGTAATAAGGAAAGAACTTGGCCTTCCTCTTGATAAGAAGATTATTGCCTTTGGAATAAAAGGCTGGGAAGATTCCAATAAAATTGTTGACGAATATAAAGATAACAACGACCTATTTTTTGTATCAATAGGACACTCAAACATAAAAACTGATAGTAAAAATTATAAATCACTTCCAAAAACACACGATCGAAACTTATTCGCAAAATACCTTTCTTCTGCCGATATTTTTATACACCCAACACCAGAAGACTCTTTTGGCCTCATAAGTACCGAAGCTATGTCTTGTGGCGTTCCTGTGGTCACGTACAATATTGACGCTCTCCCAGAAACAGTACTTCACAAAGAAACAGGATATATCGCAAGGTATAAAGATATAAAAGACCTAAGGGCTGGTATTGATTATATTTTAAACCTCTCAAAAGATGATTATGCTTTAACGAGCTCAAAGGCAAGAGAAAGAATATTAAACAATTTTTCTTGTAAAAAAATGTACCAGGAGTATCTTTCCTTATACAAAAACATGCTGGAGAATTAATTAGCTCTTTCTCGCTACAACAAAATACCCCAAAGGTATTCTCTTGCTAACATTTTGATATCTCTTTGATATTTTGAAGAATATTGAATCTATAAAAACTGCGAGATTTTTAAAAAAGCCCTTAAGAAAGCTCGGGAACATTCCGGAGGCAGATTGGTAAAATACAGAGAATAAACCTAATCCTATTTCCTCTATTTCTATATTTTCAAACTTATTCTCTTTGAGCATTTCTTCTATTGCCGAACGGGTATATCTAAAATAATCATCGGGGCTACCGTGAATATGGTGCATGAACGGAACTGCAAAAATAAAAGATCCTCCGTGCCTTAAGACACGAAACGTCTCTTCTATAACATTATTAAATTTATAAACATGCTCCAAAACATTCATACAAATAACTGCGTCAAATTTTTCATCTTCAACCGGAAAAGATTTCTGTATATCAAAAACCATGTCGCACCCGTACTGGGCACTAATATTAACCGAAGTAAATGTATGATTACCCTTAATTATGTCGTGGTACTCAGAATTAAAATTTCCACCTAAATCAAGAATCAAGCCATCTACAGAAATAGTTTTTAACTTTTTATACTCCCCATCTCTAATTATTGAATAAGTCATCCCGTACAAAATAGGAAACGTTTTAAACGAGACTTTATAAAACGCTTACCTCTCCCAGCTTTTAAATATAATTCTCTCGACCTTGCATCTTCTTCCGCGAGACATGCTTCATAATAAATTAGTTCGTAAGGACCCCTTCCTTTAGTATACGTTGATTTTCCATCATTGTGATCTTTAAAACGTTTCCGTAAGTTATTTGTATACCCCGTATATAACTTACCATCTTTCTTACTTTTTAGTACATATGTATAAAACATAGCTTAAATTATTTTGTACGGGATCATTTCTTTTCTAACTTAACAACAAAAGATAAGGCAAATAAAGATGGCCAAATTTTTGTCATAAATTTTGAAATTAATCCAATCAAAAAATAATCCTGCCAAAAAGTATTCATTCGTATCTCAACTAGACGAAGTCCTGCGCTATCGGCCATCTTTCTTAAAACCAGATAATTAAACCAAAAGACGTGCCCCTTTTTTGGTTGGTTGTTTTCTGGAACCTTCCCTAAAAGAGTCTGAATCCTGGCTGGCAAAGAACTAAAATTGGGCACACTTATTATTACGAATTTTTTAGAAACACGGGTGGCTTCCATTAAAAGATCTTGCGGGGTATAAAGATGTTCTAAAAGATCGAGCATTGAAACATAATCAAAAGTGTTGTCTTCAAATGGAACTTTATCGTTAAAATCAAAAACTGATGCTTCTATCCCCTTCTCCCTTGTTCTAAAGACACCCTCTTCGGAAATGTCTAAACCATTCCCCTTTATCCCTTTTTTCTTTAAAAGTGCTAGGAAGAGGCCGTCGCCAGAACCAAGATCAAGGACTGCTCCTTTATCAATCATCGAAAGAGCTGCTTCATGTCGGAAGCAAACAACTTGTTCATCTTTCGCCCAGCGATTATTTTCGAATTGTTTTACGCTCATTATTTTTTTAACAACTTAACAAATATCTGAAAAACTAAGGACACATCATAATTAGCTACGTGGGTCTTTAGTTTTTCTGCTACCAAATTAAGACTTATTGAATCCTGTCTTAAGAATGAACATATTCTATCAGCAAAACTATCTACATTATTTGAGGATACAACATTCTCCATCATACCCTTTGGAATAATATCGCGCACGGCACCAACATCACTTGCAACAAAGGGAATACCAATTGCCATTGACTCAAGAAGCACTCGAGGGAAACCCTCTTCTTCTGAAGGCATAAAAAATACATCTGAAGCTATAAAATAACCAGGAAGCTCTCGATTTGCTACTGCGCCAACTAAACGAATATTTCTATTAAGACCTAAACGAACTACTTCATCACGCAAAAAATTTTCATCGGGACCGGAGCCCGCAACAATAAAAATAGTATCTGGAAACGAATCAATAACTTTTTTAGCCACAGGTAAAATCATACGGGAACCCTTTCTCGGAGAAAGATGGTGTACAAATAAAACTACTTTCGATTCTTGTGGAATACTTAGATTACTACGAGAATCTTCGCGAGAAAGTGTGTTTTTAAAGCGTTCTAAATCTATCCAATTTGGCATCACCAAAACTAAATCTCTTTTTATTCCGTAGCGCTTTGCATATTCATCCGCAAGAGAAGGCGCTCCGGTTACTAAATGTGTAATTATCTTATAGACCAATCTTTCAAAAATTTCTCGAAAAACATTACGTTTATATTTCCATGGTTCTCCACAATTCCAATAAAAAACACGACCCCCGAAAACTCTAACAATAATTGAAGAAAAAAATGCAGAGAGAAAAGAATAATGAACGTAAAAATCTTTATAGCCAGAAAGGCGTGCTCTTAAGAGAATTATTTTAGTTTCAATAATCCTAAAAAAAATAAACTTTGATTTAACTATATATGACTTTGTATAACCAAAGGAAACTGGTGGTTTTGTTCCCTTTTCAATAATGAGGTATACGTCAAAAATACCCCCTATTTTGCCCAAAAAATCGTGTATATGCGAAAAATGAGACGCATCTTTGGTCTCATAGCGAGGGAGGACATAACAGAGTTTTGGCTTCATATTTATAGTTATTCTATAGCGAGAAAAAGGAAAAACAAGAAGAGTATAGATTACAAAAATACATTTAGTTTTTAAACACTAGATTACGATAAGCAAAAAAACTAACCACCGCAATAATAACACCAGCAAAAAACTGAGCAATAAAATACCAAAGGTGTAAATATTCTACAAAAACATAAACCGAAAAGGTATTTAATACTAAGTTCAAAAGAACAATAAATAGGTAATAAGCAAACTGTTTGTGAATATTTTCTTTTGAAGAGTCTCCAAATGTCCAAAATTTTTGCATACTAAAACTAACTATAATTGAAAAAATAAAAGCAAAAACAGATGATACCAGATAATAAATACCAAAAACCTCAGTCAATATAAACAAAACAGAAAGGTTTGTGAGCGTTGCCATCCCGCCGGAAAAAATATATTTAACTGCATCTTTTCTTTTGTAAATAATTTCATATAAGCGTGGAGCGTAAGAACGAGAACTCCTGTGAAATTTATAATATATTTTTTTAAGTGTTTTCATAAAAATAGTTAGATAAAGCACGCCACCCATGATTCCTTCATTCTGTTTAAATATTCGTCTTTCCCGCGAAAAACACCGAGAGCAGTTTGTGCCCTCATCACGAATTCTTTTCTAACATCTTTATATTCAATAAACCTGCTCATGTTACTGACGAAACAATTAACGTCTTCATTTTGGCAAACTAAAACGTCTTCGTTTTTTATTAAAATATTTCCAACAATACCAACATCACTAGAAATAACTGGGCAATCGGAGGCTATTGCCTCAATGAGAGTCATTCCAAAACCTTCGTATTTTGAAGTTAAAAGAAAGGCATCGGCGGTCTTGTAATAAGAAGTTAAATCACTCTGCCATGATTCAAAAATCACACTAACCCCTAGTTCATGGTTTTTAACTTCTAGCTTAAGTTTTTGTTCCTCTGATCCTGAACCAACAATAATGAGGCCGACTTTTGGATATTTTTTACTAACCTCTTTCATTGCGTCAATTGCCATTTCAATATTTTTTTCGCGAGTCAAACGTGAAGCCATGAGAAAGATAAAATCAAATTGAGAATATTTTTTATGTAAATCGACAGTTGGGGTAGTTTTTCTTATTTTTTCTATATCAACAAAAATAGGGAGAACAAATGGAGTAATTTTTAGTTTATAGCTATTAGCTTTCAAAGAAGAAGCAATGCGCTCGGAAACAACACGAACCCCATCTGCTTTTGGGAGTAAGAACTTTGAGATTACTACCCGAATTTTATTTAAAAAAGATTCACTGGAAAAATACGGGCTTAAAAAATCAGTGTGAATTTGAAGTTGTAGTTTTGATTTTGTTTTTTTAGATATACACCAAGCAACAAAACCTGCCTCAAAAGGATCCTGAGCGGTAATTAACCATGGAGTAACTTTTTGTTTATAGTTTTTATTTAAAATATTAACCCCAATACCATATGCCTTAAAAAAAGAATCGATTTTAAAATGAGATAAAACTGAATAAGCCGTAACACTAGAACTAATCTTAACCCCAACAACATCTCCCGATTTTACTATCCCGCTATTTGCTTTTCCAACTACCAATATATGAAGCTCGTCACAAATAGTCCCATAGGAAACCATACGCTCGCGAACAACGCTCCCCTCTTCCAAAATATTCTTATCAGTTGAAATCATTAAAACCTTCATCCCATTAGAAAATAAGAAACGAAGACGTTTCCATTTGTTATTTTAATTTTAAATTCTCTATCTTTCATCTGATTATAAATTTTACCATTAACTCACTAAATCTAATTTTGCAATTTCTAACGGGACAAGTATCTAAAAAGACAGTGCCTTGATTGTCTCGTTAATCATTCGTTCGCGATTAAATAATTCTACTGTCTTTCTCGCGTTTTGTACCAACTTATTAGAAAAATCTTCATTTAACAAAACCCTCTCAACAGAGTGTATAATCGCATCTCTATCATCAAGCTCTACTAATAGGCCATTTTTCTCGTTTTCTATAACCTCTGGGTTGCCACCAATATTAGTTGTTATTATTGGTGTCCCTAAGGCCATAACCTCAAGTAATTGATGCGAAAAACCCTCATAGGCCGTATTTAAAACAAATACTGAGGCACTCTTAATATATTTAAAAAGCTTCTCCTGTGGAAGCGCTCCGGCTAAAAAAACGTTCGATTCTAAACTAAGTTCTTTAATAGCAACTTCAAGTTTCTTTCGTTCACTACCCTCCCCTGCAATAATTAACTTAATATCTGGAAAATGTTTAACAAGTCTCGGCATAAGAGCCACAAGCGTTAAAAAACCTTTCCATGGAACAAGCCGGCCGGCCGATAAAATTATTCTTTCTCTTTTATTGTCCTCGGGTAAATTTTGAACCTCCCCGTCAAAAGAATTGTAAATAACTGTTATTTTATTTTTTTCTATCCCCCAGTTAGAAACGATGCTTTTCAAATATTCACTCGGCACGATAATTTTATCCGCCTTTTTAGCAACACAGGTTTCGATGTGTTTTAAAAATAAAACCAATAAACAATACCCTTTTCTTTTTTTTGAAAATTCATCCAATAAATCTTTCACACCAAAACGGGAAACGCCTTGCTCCCATGCATAATCACCAACAATTTTTAAAATAAATTTCTTGCGTAATATTTTTGAAGCAATCATCGCCGGCAAACCAACTGACACTGGGTCTTGAGCGTAAACAACATCGCACCCTCGTGCGCGAAAAATTGTTTTAAAAAAATAAAAAACGTGTCGAATAATTTTTGGTAGATAACGAACCTCACCAAAACTTAAAATCTCCACATTAATCCCCTTCTTTGGAAATTCTTCAAAAAGAGCTTTGCTATACGAAGCTGGCCCCCCAATATCTGGCGGGTAAATTCCTGTAGCGATGAGTATTTTTTTATTCGTATTCATTTATTTTTTATCAGCAAAAAGCCTATCAAAAACATTTTCTTTCATACTTTTGGCTATATTATCCCAATCATATTTCTCTCGCACCAAACTTAATCCATTTTTAATCAACCTTGACCTCAAATCACCATCACTCATTAATCGAATGGCTTGCTTTGCTATCCCTTTCGGATCACGCACTTTTACAGCAAGCCCAGTTGGCTCTTTATCTTTATTAATTTCTGGATCAAAAAGAAAATCTGAAATACCTCCTTCTTGAGTAGCAATAACCGGCAAACCAGAAGCCATTGCCTCAACAAACGAAATGCCAAACCCCTCAGAAAGAGATGGTCTAATAAAAATATCAGATATCTTTAAATACATTGGTATTTCTTTATTTTCAATCTCCCCTAAAAAAATAACTCTTTCAGAAACGCCAATATCTTGCGCGAGTTTTTTAAGCATTTCTTTGTCGGAACCAATACCAATAACAAGAAATTTATATTCCTCCGGGAGATAAGTTAGTGACTTAATAACATCATCAACAGCATTTTTCTTAACCAACCTTGAGGTAGTGATCATGAAAATGTCACTCTCTTTTTTACCAACCTTATTTTTAAACTCAAGCTGTTCTTCAGGAGAAAGTGTTTGTGAAAAATATTTTACGTCCACCGCATTAGGAACGACTAGGCCAAAACCAGTAAACCCCATATCACGACCCCACTTTAAAAGAAAGGTAGAAATTGTTTGTAAAACCTTGGCGCGCCTAAAACCCAAAACAAAAAGCGGGTAAATTGGCAACATTTTCTTTTTAATGTATTCGGGTGGGTCTCCTTCTTGAAGTGTCAGAACGTAAGGCACACTTGGGTACAACAGGCTAAACAGTCCAGCTGGGACAGCACACGAATGAGCCATCATCGCCCATACTCCATCATAATTATTTTTCTGATGAAGTGTGTGTGCTTTCCACACGGCAATAAATTGGAACAGAAACTTATTTAAGTGTAATGGGAATTTACCTAAATCAGCGATTGTGGGGTTAATTTTTGAAAAACCAATGCGATAAACTGTTACATTTCCTATTTTTTCGATAGTCGGTAGATTGCTGTCAAAACGCAATGTCACCATATCAAAGGAAATATCTTCACTATTAATTCTATCTGTAATTTCTTTAATAGCCACCTCTGCCCCACCAATAAACCGTGGGTGATATGAGAGAGAAAATATAAGAATTTTTTTCATCTTTACGTCTAGTCTTTAACAATCTCTTTAATATAATTTTTTATATCTTCTTCTGCGCTCCACCCAAGTAATTTTGATTTTGAAATATTTAAAGTTGCTCCCATTCTGTTACCCTTTCTTTCTGGAAGCATTTTTATTTCTGACCCAAACATGTCCGCTATTTCTAAAATACTATATGATCGCTCATCGCCAAGTCCATATTCATCACCCTCTCCTTTATCTCCAACCAAAACAAGCCCACGAACAATGTCTTTAACGTGTGTAAAATTACGCACTTGTGTTCCAGGGGAAACAACGGAGAGCGGTTCATTCTTCTTAAATTTTTCTGCAAAAATACCGATTACCGTTGCATAGGAACCATTAGATATCTCTCTTGGACCATAAACATTATAAAAATAAGTAATCGCATAAGAAACACCAAACCATTCCCCATAATTAACAACAAGATCTGTGTTTGCCGCCTTGGTCCACGCATACGGACTTTGATATCTTCCTAAACCATTATCGGCAAACTTAGTACTTGAGCCAGCATAAATAATTTTTGATTTATTTTTTTTAGCAAATTCAAGCACCGCAAATGTGCCTACAATATTAAAGTCCCAAACAACGGGAACATCGTTAAAACTCTGCTCCACTCGAGAATATTCGCCCAAATGGTAAATCATATCTGGTTTTTCGGTAATATGTTTATCTATATCTTTTGTATGGCCTTCCCTATAATCAACACCAGATACGTGATTATCTTTTGTCCCGGTAAAATAATTATCCAAAGAAATTACCTTATGCCCATTCTTAACCAACTGCTCACACAAATGAGACCCAATAAAGCCGGCCCCACCAGTTACTAAAATTGTTTTTTTATTACTATCCATAAGTCTGAAAACTATATAACTATTAGCCAAAAAGGTAAACTTACTCTACTTCCTCAATCTCAAAATCATCAGCGGAAAGTTCGGATTTTTCCCCGCTAATCCCCCGAGCATTAAACATAACACCAAAAATCGCCAAAGCCGACAAGACCCCAACAGAAAGGAGCCATTTTATGGGAAATGTTTGGTTTTGTTTTATTGGTGCATTTTCATCCCCACTAGAAGCTAAGGCAACAGATGCTGCCATGTTTTTACCAGAAAAACCTTTCTCTTCTCCTTCTTTAACTTCCACAAAAGCACTTGTGTTAGATGTCTCAATTAATTCTTCTTTTATAATCTCAGCAGCCACCGGGTCCCCAAAAGTCGCCGCTGTTGCACCACTTGGATACAAAAGAGATGGTTTATCGTTTTGTTTAAATGACAACCTCGTTGTAAGTGAAGAAAAAGTTATTTTACCCTGTGGTGTAATTATTGTATTTTTGGGAATAAAAAATTGTTCATTTTGAGATTTCAATATCCAACCAGACAAATCAAGTTCGTGTTTTGAGTTATTTGTAATCTCAATAAAATAATCGGTAACATCACCAATTTTTGAAACAACAATTTCGGGTTTTACTACTAAAACCTTAAGACGATCTGATCCTGAAAAATAACCGGAAGAAACCTCAAGCACTGCGATATATTCTCCTGGGTAAAGATAAGTATGTGTTACCTTTTTACCTTCTTTTAAAATACCGTCGCCAAAACTCCACATATATCGAGCGTTTTCTAGTGGTTCTTTTTTCAAACCAAGAGCTATGCCATCAAAAGTGATTAGTGCACCAGCAACTGTTATTTTGTTACTTCCAGCTTCAACGATCATTTGTGGTTCAACTGGAAAATTTGAAACGATATTGCTTGTCGAAAAAACAGGAGGTTGTTCTAAAGATTCATTGTTCGTACTCACGGAAGAACCGCCACCTACCGAAGTCAAACCAACGCCTGGTGTTGGGGTGGCAGGACCCCAAGTACCAGATGAATCTTTTTGGAGTGAGTTTCCATCATTTTTTGCCCCTTGGCTTGATGTGTACTCTACAGAATTATCACTTGTAGCAACATCTTCTTTATTGTTTTTTATGGCCAACTTTTCGCCGTCGTTTAAAGAAAAAGATGATTTAAAAAGTAACCCTGAAAAATTTGTAAAATAATTTTTAAAAACAGTTGAATCTTTTGAAACTACCGCGTATCCACCTGGCGGAATTAAAGAGTCTGAAATAGCAGTAATACCGTGATTAGTGTCATTTTCAAAGAAAAACAACTTGGTAAAATCAACCGAAACAGAGCTAGTGTTTTGAACTTCAAACCATTCCCCACCAGAACTTGCATCAGAATCTTTCGGGTCATACATTATTTCTGAAAAATAAACCTGCGCGCTGGTGAAAAGCGGTATAAAAAATAAAATTGTTAAAAATTTTAAACTACTTCTCATCGTGACCAAAAAGTTTTCGTAAAACCTCCTCTGGTATTTCTTTAGGGCGAGGGGTTATCTCTTCTCTTTTTACAAAAACTTCTTTTTTTTCTGGTAATTTATCTTCTGTTTTATTGCTTTGTTTATGACTCTCCGGAACAACAACCTTACCGGCTATCTTCCCTTCTGTCATCGCCTTATCAAGCATATTTTTCAAGTCAGAAACATTACGAGAAACATTATCAATATCTTTTTTCTTAAGATCACTAAGGGAAACCCGCTCTGTTCCATTTTTTGCTTCACGATTATCTACGTCATTAAATTTATGCGAACGCTCAACGTGATTATCTTGTTTTTTGTTTTCTGTTTCAATTGGGGTTAATTTAATATCCGCAAAAGCTTTTGCAAAAGCCTTATTCTCTTCTTGTTTTTTATCAACAACAACACTAGCAACTTCTTTTGCTTTGCTAATATTTTCTTGTGGCTTATTTACACCTACACGAGATAGAAATGATGGTTTTTCGATATTTTTATTATCACTGTGCCCACTTGAAGCTGAAGACGTGATTGATGATGATTTTGGCTTCTTATCTTTCGGTATAGATGGAACAGGTTCGTACCATTTAGCGGTTGCGCTTTCAACTAAAGCTCGTGGTGATGCGTATGTTTTCCTTGTTTCTTCAACAACTTGTTTGGCGAAAGAAATACTCGGTTCTGCAATTGGTGGCAAAGTTATCGCGGAAAAAGGCTTAGAACCAATGCCGTTAATCATGAGTCTTAGATATATTTCAGCAAAACCTAAATTAACAATGTCTTCAGCAGTAAATTCTGGAGCAAATTCCTTCTCAAAAACTTCGGCGTCAGTTGAGCCAACTCTAAAAACAATCATTGTACCAACGTTACCAAACACGGCAGCCTGCACTTCTTCTGGCATCTGTTCTATATATTGATGGGCAATCGTTAAGTTCAACTTATACTTACGAGCCTCTGAAAGAATCTCTGCAAAAGATTCGTTCGCAAATGATTGAAATTCGTCAACATAAAAATAAAAATTGGGAAGACGGGCGAGTTCTCCTGCCGAAGCGTCGGCGCGCGACATAGCAGCAAGATAAATTTTAGTAACAAGCATATTACCCAAAAGGGCTGAGTTTTCAATACCCATTCTTCCTTTCGAAAGGTTCAAAATCATTATCTTTTTTTCATCCATTACTTTTCGGATATCAAAAGATGATTTTGGTTGCCCAATAATATTTCTAATTAAAGGATTGGAAACGAACTGACCAATTTTATTTTGAATAGCAGCTCCAGCTTCCTGCATATACCTATCTCCGTATTTAGCAAACTCATCAACCCAAAAAGCTCGCACAGAAGCATCTTTAACATTCGCAACAACAAGGTCACGATAATCCTTATCCGAAAGCATTCTGTTAACACCAAGAAGTGTTGAGTCTGGATATTCCAAAAGAGCCAAAAGAATGTTGTTCAAAATATATTCCATTCTTGCCGACCAAGCATCAACCCAAATCTTTTTAAAAGCGTTCATTAGGCCGTTAGCAACTAAGTAGCGCTTACTAGGGTCAACATCTTCCATCACATTAAACGACACAGGATAATCAGTATCAAACGGCGCAAAATAAATAACATCCTTAATCCGATGTTCTGGAATGTAATTTAAAAGTTTTTCTGCAGTACCTCCATGTGGATCAATAAAAGCAAGACCTTCTCCGTTTTCAATATCCTGCACCGCCATATTCTCAAGAAGGGTCGATTTACCCATACCCGTCTTTCCGATTACATAAACGTGGCGAGTGCGATCTATTGCCTGAATACCAAACTTAAGCCGACGATTGCGGGCGTTGGTTTCAGCAAGATAATTTATTTTTTTGTTGTCATCCACAGCTTTCTTTAGATTATACTAAAATATGCACCAAATAAAAAACCCTGAACCACTATCACAGTGGCCCAGGGTCGTTAGGACGACGCTATTTGCTATTCGTCCCCCGTCTTTTTTTTGGGGATGCCATCTTGAACCATCTTCTTGTTGGCACCCCCGCCGTTTTTTTGCGCCATAAGGTCGGCGCCTTGTTTCATCCGGCAAAGCGAACGCTCCTCCCATGGGGTGTTGCTGTCGCATTCACCAGCACAATCTTTTTTACACTTCAAGGCTATTTCTCCTGTCTTTTAGGTTATGGAAACAAAAACATCGCGTAGAAATATCGCGACTTGTTTATATTAACACATCTTACTGAAAAAGCAAGTATATAAAACCACTATTTCTCTAGGGCTCCTAACGTGTATTTATTGGCTGGATCCCACAAAATCCATGAGGTAAGACCAGCGTCATATGTTGCCCTAATTTGCGCGCGAACCTCCGTTGCGCCGTATGTCCCTCCATACTGAAAATCCTGTAGCCATGGCCTCAATTTCAAACGATTTTCGGGTTTTTTTGTATACCTTGGTGGCGTCGTTGTGCCAATTCTAGTTTCGCCCATTAAATATATCGGTGTGGTTGTTGCTTCCGCACGCGAGACAGCGTGAGACATTGAAAAATTAACAACTCCATAAACCTGTAAATTAGGGTTTTTCCAGCCATTAAAATACGGTGGATAATGAGATGGATAAACCATCGGCATCACGTAATCAAAATATGGAAGAGTTCGCTCAAGAACCTGCCCGATATTTAAATCATCGGTGTTTGTTGTCGTCATCCCAAAAAGATCGGCGGAAAGCTTAGCTCCTGTTGGTGAAAGTTTTTCATGCAAATAGGTAAAAAATTCCTCTAGCGCTACAGCTTTATTTTTCCCTCTACTCCAAGTGAAATCAATATCCTTCATGTCGCCGTCTGAAGGGAACCTAATATAATCAAAATTTAATTCATCAAACCCAAGTTTATAAGATTCCTCCCCTAACGCGACAATATAATCCCAATATGGTTTAGCTCCAACATCTATAAACGAAAGTCCTTTTCTGTCTTTCCAAACAGCACCATCACTTAAACGCTTAACAGCAAGCTCTGGGTGAATTTTAGAATAATATGGATCCTGAAAAACCGTTATGCGGGCAATTGTGTAAATATTTTTTTCGTGAAGAACTTTTACGAATTCTTTAAGGTCTGATATTTTACAGCCTGCGCCAACATTATCTTTAAAAAGAGGGTTGTCTGATTTAAAAGAAATCGTTCCACTGTAATCCTTAACGTCGATAATAATGGAATTTATCTCTGTATCGTCTGCAATTTTTGCTAATCGGTCACGAAAAGATGGCATGCTCCCAGCGCAAGCTGTCATGTAAATACCTTTCAATGGTTCTGGTGTTTTAAGGTGAACAACAGATGAATCTATTTTTCCCTGGTTGTTTTTATCAAGAACAGACTCTATTTTTGATTTTTCTTCTACCTTAGTACTCTGAGAAACGTCAGAGTAAACATTCTGTGTTATATGAGAAACTCCAAAATAAGAAGCAGTAAAAAATAAAGCCGACAAGCTTCCAATTAAAAACGGCTTCTTATTTTTACTTTTTAACATTATTTATATAGAACTTATGACTTCTTGTGTTTTTTCGTGAGAAACAGTCTCGGTGTTACTAACCGTGGAAGAATTATCCGCAGAGGACAGTGGAATTGTATTTTCAGTAAAAGAGTCTTCTCTTTTTTCTATTAAACCATCAGTGTCTTTACTCTTGAACGCAACAAAGGCTAAACCGGTAATTGCTACACCAAAAACAAAAGTGAAAAATGAACGCCATGCTCCAGGAAAACCAGATAATGGCAAAAGGGTTGTTAAAACACCAAGTAATATGATTATCCTCTTTTTTGACATAGGGCCATTATAGCGTAATGTTTTCTCCCGACAAAGCTAAAAATCTTTAAGCTAGCTAACAATTACAACAAACTCTCCCCGAACCTTATCTTTGTTCTTATCAAAAAATATCATCAACTCTTCGGCTGTCCCAGAAAGCATTTCCTCGTGGATTTTTGTTAATTCCCTACCAATCACAATTCTTCTTTCTGGGCAAAATTTATTTAAACTTTGAAGCGCTTTCAAAATTCGATGCGGTGACTCGTAAAAAACTACCGGTCTTTTTGTTTCAACGATTTCTTTAAATATTGTTTCTCTCCCCTTTTTATGTGGTAAAAATCCCAAAAATAAAAACTCTGAAGAAGGAATCCCCGAAATTGATAAGGCAGAAGTTAAGGCTGATGCTCCTGGGATAGCGACGATTGAAAGATCTTCTTCGGAAAAATGTTCACGAAGTTTTTGTACTAAATGTGAACCAGGGTCAGAGATAGATGGTGTTCCAGCGTCTGAAACAAGGGCTAATGATTTACCATCTTCGATCAAAGTGAAAATCCTTTTTAATGTTGTGTCGGTCGAATGCGCATCATAGCGGATGAGTGATTTTTTTATTTCATACTTAGAAAGTAGTTTCGCTGTTACTCTTGTATCTTCACAAAGAATCGCGTCGACCTCATTAAGAATGCGAATAGCCCGAAGGGTTATATCTTCGAGGTTTCCAATTGGTGTCGCAACAACATAAAGTGTGGTCATATTTGAATCCTAAACGAAATATATAAAAAAGTGAACCGGGTGCTTTCGCAACCCGGTTCTCATGTCAGTAGTGGGAATAAACCCGAAGAGTGTCTTTTTCCCCCTGAAACAACAAACGCTCTTTTGGATTGCCGAAATAAAGAACAGCCCACCCACCCTCGAAGAAGAACCAAACATTGCCGACAGCGCGATTATCTTCGCTATCACCCTTGATGAAGTGTGGTTCACCGAAACCAGGAAGGCAGAAACTGCACGACCCAGAATACGGTGAATATTTTCCTACCTCACTTCTTCTTGCAACCCAGTTCATGCTGAGGATAAGTTTCTCCCCATTCACGAACTCACGATACATTGCATAAAGTGGCCCGCGGTACACAAAACCATTGATATGTATTTCCGCATCGACCATGTAAGCCCTGCGGAAAAGCTCCGTCGTCCATCGGGGTGTCTCAACCGACCCCCAATTAACAAGCACCTTTCCAATAGACCTCATTCCTCGGCCAACGAAAACGGCGCTTTTATGTATCGTATTCATCAGTATCGCAAGTGCGATAACCTGACAAAACGAAAAATTTTTACGCATGCGCTCACAAAACAAGCATGTTATTGCTTTCATTTTTCACCCCCACGAAATAGCCACAAACCTCGGCAATGTTAAAAATCAAGAGTTCCTAAAGGGCCATTATAGCAGACTATTTAAGTAAATTCTCCCCCACTTTATAAACATCTCCCGCCCCCATTGTAATCAAAATATCTCCTTCTTTTTGCACCTCCTTTAAATAATTTTCAACATCAGAAAAATTTAAAAATGACTTAGCTTTATCGCCGATTTTTTCTGCAAGCATCTCGCTCTTAATACTCTCATCAAATGACTCACGAGCAGCATAAATCGGTAAAAGCAAAGCTTTATCAGCGTCATCAAAAGATTTTGCAAAATCATCTAAAAGAAGTTTAGTTCGTGAATAAAGATGTGGTTGAAAAACTACCGTGATTTTTTTATCTGGAAATTTTTCGCGAGCACCCGCAAGTGTTGCTTTAACTTCAGTTGGATGATGTCCGTAATCATCGTAAACAAAAACACCGTTGGTTGTTTTTCCTTTATATTCAAACCTACGCCATGTTCCCTTAAACTCTTTTAACGCTTTTTTTGATAGAGAAACATCAATTCCACAAACATTTCCGACGGCAATAGCAACAGCGGCATTTTTTCTGTTATGTTCCCCCGAAACAGAAATTTCCATATTCTCCTCATAAAAATCCATGTAATCAACAATCGTACAAGTAAGCCCTTCTATTACACTTTTTAATCTTTCATCACTACGATCACAAATCAATACCCCCTCTTTTGGGATTAATTCTGCGAAAGACTTAAACGCACTTTGTATATCTTCTAAGTCTTTGTAGTAATCAAGATGATCATTATCAATATTTGTTATGACCCCTATCGTTGGATGAATATTTAAAAACGAGCGACGATATTCACACGCCTCCACTATGAAATAATCTCCCTTCCCTGCAATGAAATTACTTTTTAAATTATCAGCTCCTTCTAATAACTTGCTCCCAACAACGACCGTCGGCTCTTTCCCGCTATCGATAAAAATTCTCGCAATCATTGCGGTAGTTGTGGTCTTGCCGTGAGTACCAGAAACAGCAATTGTTTTTTTGTTTTTTGAAATTAAACCCAATATTTCTGGGTATGATAGGCACTTAATCCCCTGTTCTTTTGCCGAAACAAGCTCTGGATTATCTTCCAAAACAGCCACTGTGTAAACAACCAAATCGATATTTCCTTTTACGTTCTCCTTATTATGCTCATTAAAAATAGTCGCCCCTAAAACACTGAGCTCATTTGTAATTTCAGAATCTTTCGAATCTGAACCAGAAACATTTCTCCCCTCCAAAAGCATCATTCTTGCGATAGCAGAAACCCCTATTCCACCAATACCAACAAAATGTACATTTTGATATTTTTTTAAATCTATATTATTTTCTAAAACTAATTTAGCGGTATTCATATACGGGATTATTTTAACACGTCGATTACATAGCCTTCGGAACCAAAAATCTCCATTACTTTTTGTCGGAAAAATTGCGAATCTTTTGAAATAACAAACCTCACCTTAGATTCTCCGTTTCCCTCAAAACGTTTAGACACTTCTTCCGCAACGACTACAGCTGGATTAAATATTTCAATATCACCACCAACAACATCACTAAAAATATTCCAAATAAGCGGATAATGTGTGCAAGCAAGGACAATTGTATCAAACTCCCCTTTATGTTTTTCTAAAACATTACTGACCATTCCCTTCATTCCAGCCTCTGTTGTTCCCTCTTCTATTGCGCCAGCAAGATATGGGATTGGCACTGCAATAACGTCCATACCAAGAGCAAGAAATCCGTTTTGATAAATTCCAGAACGAAGCGTTGCTGTCGTCCCAACAATTAAAACTTTTTTGTCTCTCTTTTCCCTAAAAGCACGTACTGTCGGCCCAACCATTTCAATAATATCAATCGGCTTAATGTCTAAAATATCAAACATTGGCATGACGATATTAGAAGAGACGCTATTACACGCGCTAACGATTTGTGTTGCCCCCTCATTGAGCAATCTCTCCATTCCTAAAACAGTAAGAGCTCCAAGCTCTTCTGGAGTTTTTTCTCCATATGGAGCGTTCCTTAAATCACCAAAATAAACAAAATCGGCCTTTGGTAAGCGGGCAATAATTTCCTTAAAGACGGTAAGACCGCCAGACCCAGAATCAAAAATACCAATCATTTATTTATTTTACCTGAGAATCGGCGTGAGCAAGTTTGTTATACACAAAAGCATAGGCGATTAAACTCACGGGAACAGTTACGAACAAACCAACACCCAAAGCAAGCGCCCCTAAAATATTAAGTCCGATAATTGCGAGAAAAATCTTAACCAAACCAAGACTTTGTCCTTTTGTCATATTCCAGCTTTTTGAAAAAGCTTCGAGGGGGTTCATTTCTTTTTCAACAATCAAGAATCTGTAAAACTGAAGTCTTATCATAAGAATAATCCCGGGAACAATAAGCAAAATCAAACCAACAACAATTGCGGCAAAATAAAGTAACGTACCAATAATATAATTCAAAAAGAGATATGATTTATCAAAAAAATTATTGAACTTAATTGCCCTGTCATTAATAAGCATCAAACTCATGTGAATGATTCCAATATTTACCAGTGCGTTAAAAACCCAACCAAAGAAAGAAAAAATAAAACGCCCAAAATAATAACCACTATTCTTATAAGAAAAAGAAAGGGCTTCAAATATTGATGACACCACAAAAGAAAAAATCATTACAGAAAAAATTAACCAAAAATGTTTTTTTGTTTTCTCCCATCCAAATCTAAATGCTTTTTCTATATCAATATGAAATGTTGTCATGTGCTTAATTATACGCAAAAAACGGCCAACAAAAAACTATGTGCGAGTGGAAGGAATCGGACCTTCGACCTCTGTCTTATCAGGACAGCGTTCTACCACTGAACTACACTCGCAAGGGAAAAGTAACGACGAAACTATAACAAAAAGCACGGTTATGGGCAACAAAAGACGAAAGGCCGAAGCGCATGAAGCGTTTCGGCCTTTTTTGAGCATGGAGATTTACTTCACCCACACACGCTCGTATTTCTTTTCATCGCCAGGGGCGCACGGGTGTTCACCTTTCGGCGAAACGACCTTAACGCATTTTCCCGTCGAATTCGAGACGTAAACCTGTGGCGAGTTCAGGTAATCTGCCACGCCACCAAGTGTAATCGCCAACATGATGACGATGGCCACGATAGTCGTCGTCATCATGAAGCGCCATTCTTGTTCGACGGGAGGCAAACTGCCACCCTTGTAAATAACGTGGTGCATAACCCTCTCCTTAGGTTGTTATTACTCTTTTCATTAAAGCAGATAATAAACAAAAAGTCAATACTTAAAATCTCTTTGATTTTAGGGCTATATTTTGAACACTAATTGCCCTAGAACAAAAAGAAAACACCTTTCTGGTGTTTTCTTTTTTACTAATTGCCTAATTTTCTGTTTCTATATCTCACAAATTCCTGCCACACATGCGAGTTCTGCTTTGTTTTCTGTTTCATCAACCTTCTCATAAGTTACAATCTTTGAGAAATCAATATGTTCCCATCGTTTTGCTAACTCAATATATTTCTTTTCATCTATTTCTTCGTAAGGTGCAAGTTGATAGACGTGATTATCTCGTGGCAAGAAAGAAAGTCCACCAACTATATCCCAATTTTTATATACCCAATGTCCAACATCAATCCACTCTGTATCGCCGACAGAAATTGTCGTTGATGGATTATGTTCTGTATAGTGCGTTTTATACATCTTCCAATATTCCAATTGATCAATCGCTGTTAAATCGTTCTTGAAAATTGAACCCTTTGGAGCACGTACTGGAAAATCAATAACAAAAGTTGTTGCTGAATCAGCGGTTTGTCCAACTTCAGGATGATATGGCACTCCTTGGTCTTTCAACATTTTGAAAAGAGAATCTGTCGAAGCGATACGTACGCGACGAATATAAAATGGTGCAAAACGTGGATGCATCCCAGAAGAAGAATCAACTGTCTGAGAAAGATTTCCAGATGGCTTAACTGCTGTAATCGCCGTTGAAGGATTTACTCCAAACCTCTTAGCGTACTGTTGGTTAATTTTTATCGTTTCATTACGAAGTTTATCCAAAACATCTGCCTTGCGTGCAGTTGGACAATCCCACTGCCCCGTAACAGAGACTCCGAGCAATCTTTCTTTTTCACAATTTTCTTTCCATTCTTTTGATAGATATGGGAAGTTTGTGAGTGTTGATTGATATGTTCCGATGATTGTCGCGATTCTAATCTTCTTAAGAAGTTTTTCAACGGTATCCCCTGGGCGGGCAATAACCTCTGAAAGGTTACAAAACTGTTTTGATTGTAAGATTATTTCTCCGCATGGGTTTGTTCCAACAGGACCAGTCATGCGTCCGTTTGTTATATATTCATCCAAAAACTTAATGCGTCTCTCTGGGAGAGTTGTTGCCAAAGAACCACGGTTAAATATTCCACGCTCCCCTGATTTTGACTTCATTAAAGCAACCCACTCATCTAAAAACTCTTCAGTTGTTGGTTTATCAACATAAACAGCAGAGTTGTTAGCAAGAGCACGCTGTGGGTCTGTGTAATAAAATGGACCCTTTTTAGAGTCTCTCATCTCAACATCACCCAAATCTGAGAGTGAAATCATGGCACTTCTTCTTACCCCACCAGCAACTACACACTCACCGATTTTACATAAAATATCATGTGCATCTAAGGGAGATAGCTTGCGTCCTTGTTTCTTTAACATTCTCTCGCGAGTGAAATTAATAACAGAACGAATTGGATCAGGACCAGACGATTTTCCGCCCATTGTTTTTAAACGAGCGCCAGCTGGGCGAAGTGCGGAATAATCAAACTCAATATCTTTTCCTTCAGACCAAGTCTTCATTCCTAAAACAATCGCATCTGCCCACCCCTCCTTACTGTCGGCAATAATATGTTTTGGTTCTTTTTTACCTGTTTGATATTTGATTGAAGGAAGCTTATCGATATTTTGATTTTCTACAGCATAACCAACACCGGTACCGCACATTAATATATACATGACCTCTCCAAAATCTTGCCATGCGGTTGGAGCAATGAACGAACAATTGTATGCACAAATATTTGTTTTACGTGCAGCAAGACCAGCAAACTGAAAGAGTCGCATTGATGGCATTGCTTCTTGTTTTAGAATTGCTTCTCTTATTTCTTTATACTCTTCCTCTTTTAATTTCTTACCAAGATTCTCGCGCATGAAATCAACATAACGATCGACTGTTTCAACCCAAGTCTCTCGTCGTCCTTCACCATCAATCCATCTTGAATATGTGCGGTAATAAATAAATTCTCCTAATACATTTCTAAAATATTTTTTACTTTCCTCTGAAAGCTTTCGTACCTTCTCTGGAACCTCTCCAACTTCACGACGTAAACGAGAACGCTCCTCTCTATAGAGGATGTATGCCTTCGCTGTTTTGGCGTAGTCTTCTGTGATGAGCTGTGCTTCAACGAAATCTTGAATTCCTTCCACTGTTGGAACAAAATTCTTTACAAGTTTGTTCACTCGCAAAAGCTCAGAATAAACTTTGCGAGAAATATATTCCGCTTCCTTCTCGCTTCCCTCTCCTGTCGCAACCATCGCCTTGTTTACTGCACTCGTAACTCTGTCAATATCAAAATCAACTATCGTACCATCACGTTTTTGAATTTTTTTGATTAGTAATGGTAATTTCTGTGCAACTTTTGCGACTTTCGACATATTTTTATTAAAAAATTAAAAAAACTGGTAAAAATTAGCTCATCACGAGCTTGTAAAGTTCATTTTACAGTAAATTCATCCCACCGGCACTGTGGATTGCCATAAAATTAATAAACAAAAACATAAAATCTTTCTTGTAAACCCCGCGTCAAATTTACCGCTTCAAACTAAGGCTAAATAGATACCCTTTTCTATTTATGACAAACAATTTCCCAAAAAAAATATCAAACTTTTCAAAGAAAACTGCCCTTTACTATCTCTTCCAAAGAGTCAGAAAATTAACTACCTATTAGATGGAGAAATTAACTTTGTCAGCAACTTTAAGTTTGTTTTTTGAAAAAAATCCAGATGAAACCTCTAATACGTAGGTCGCATTAGAAGCTGGTTGAAAAATACCAGGGTATGTTTCTGGTAAAACATTTTCCTCTGCATAAATAATTTCTTTATTTTCGTTAATCCAAATGATATCTAATGCGAATTTCATACCTTCCATCCAAAAACCGTAGATATCTGGTTCTTCAAAAACAAAAAGCATACCTTCGTTTGGTAAAAGTGAATCACGACCAGAAAGACCAATGGTTCTCTCTTCTTCTGTACTAGCGACAATAACGTTTATTGTTGCGTCACCAATAGAAACTTGGGTATTTTTTTTATTTTCTCCCACCAAGGAAGTTGGTGCTTGATTTAAAGACTTACTATCTTTATCTTCTGAAAAAAACTTTTCTGTTCTTGTGGAATTTCCCAGATAAGAAAGTATTAAAAGCAAACCAACGAAAGCGACAACAAAGCGTAACCATTTTGGAATCAAACCACAGATTGAGCAATTTATTTTTTTGAAATTCATTTTATTATTTTTTAATTTTAAATGTTACTGACCTTTGTAAAGATTAATATTTGGATTATCCCAACCTGAGTATACAGGGTTGGAACTATTTTCTAACCTAGTTCCAACTATATAATTTTGATCACTACCAGTATATATGTATGGTGGAGTACTTCCAGTTGGTTTATATCTTCTCGCATAATAATAACCATATTGAGCAGCGATGTTTGTTGGATCAACTGGTGTAGCGCTAAGATAATTTGGTTTTACGTCTAAAGTATTTAAATTCACATAACCTCCGGAAGCAGTAGAGTTACAATAATCTGCAACACCGCACGCAGGATAAAATCCGTTATCAGTATGATACATCTCTATTGCCTTAACTAGTTGATTCATGTCCGCTAATCTTCTTGTGTCACGAGCCTTCACTCTCGCTGTGTTCAACGTTGAAATTACAATGGAAGACAAAATGCCGATGATAGAAATAACAACAAGAAGCTCGATGAGGGTAAAACCTTTTTTGTCTTTAATTAAATTCTCAGAAATCATAAGACTTATATATTAACGTGAATTATAACAAATTCACGTGTTTTTATGTATATTTAGCCTTATTTATATTAGATTTTTGGCGCGGAGAGATTCGGTTACGAATATTTTATTCGCCGAACACTCTGATTCGGCGGAGAGATTCGGCTCCGCATAAAATTTTGTCGTCACAAAATTTTTGCTAGCCGCGCCTCGCGATTTTTGTTGCTACAAAAATATCGCTCCGGCGTTCGAATCTCTCACGCAATGTGTGCAGACACATTGCTCGCCTCCGCAGTTTTTCACTGCGTTTCAAAACTGCGGAGGCGGAGAGATTCGAACTCTCGGTGGGTTGCCCCACACAGACTTTCCAGGTCTGCGCACTAGACCGCTATGCGACGCCTCCATATTTAATTAATCTACAAACAACTACTAAAAGAAAGCGGGCTTTCCAGGTCTGCGCACTACCCGCCCGAACGTACCGTTCGGTACGGGCGGGGACCTAGCTATGCGACACCTCCGTGAAAAAGCATTGTTGCAGAAAAAAACTAATAACGCAAAACTAAATTGACCGATAAACAAAAAGACTTATAAGCGCGAGAACTATACCGATATAGAAAAATAACAACGAAACAAAAAGAAGAATTGGTATTTGAGAGATAGCGTAAATCCCCAATAGACCTACTCCAAAAGACTGACAAACCATTTTTATTTTTCCTACCCCACGTGCCTCAACAACTTCCCCTCGAAATTTTTTGCGGTAGTAAGCATTTAAAATAAGAAGTACTTCAATTAAGATCACCGTAGTAATAATAATTGGCGACAAAAAACGCGAGACCAAAATAAAACCAGAAATACCGATTAAAAGTTTATCGGCGAGTGGGTCAAACAATTTTCCCCAATCTGTAACTTGCCCGCGAGTACGCGCAATAGCGCCATCAAGAGCATCACTAAAAGCCGATACAGCAAACAAGGCGAAGCCTGTTGCGTAATACTCGAAAAACAAAAGAAAAGTAACAAATGGAATGGAAATAAAACGAAAAACGGTAATATGATTTGGAACAACAAAAGAAGGAAGGAGTGGTTCAAAAATAAAACTTATCGCTCTATCTTTGATACCAACCTTTACTTTTGTTTCTGTTATTTCACTCCAGAGAGAACTTTTTATTTTAAAAATAAACATGTAATAGTCATTCTACCCTACCAAAGACTTAACACGTTCATTTATTGGTGGATGTGTTGAAAAAATTTTTACTAAGAAAGGAATCTTGTCATTAGATACCTCACTGGAACCAAATGGGTTTGAAATAAAAAGATGGGCGGTCGCGTTATTAGCCTTAATCATTGGACGGCTATATCCCCCAATTTTCTTAAGCGCATTTGCAAGGCCCTCTGGGTATCTAGTTAAAAGCACTCCTGAAGCATCTGCTAAAAACTCCCGTTTGCGAGAAATAGCAAGCTGAAGAAGTGTTGCGGCAATTGGAGCAAGGATCATTAAAACAATCCCTATGGCCATAATCACTGCGCTTGTTTTATTATCACGGTCATTGTTGCCACCAAAAAAAGATGCTCGTATCGCCATATCGGAAATAATAGTGACGAAACCAACAAGCACAACAGCAACAGTGGAGACCAACATATCCTTGTTACCAATATGTGAGAGTTCATGAGCTATCACGCCCTCAAGTTCATTTTTATCAAGAATCTGCAAAAGACCCGTTGTCACTGCAACAACTGAATGTTCTTTATTCCTTCCTGTCGCAAAAGCATTCGGCGCCTGATCGTCAATCACGTAAAGTTTTGGCATCGGGAGACCTGCTGTAATTGAGAGATTTTCTACTGTTGTATAAAGGTTGAAAAATTCAGCCCTCGTTGCCTCTCTTGCTCCCGTCATCGAAAGAACTATCTTATCTGAAAACCAATAGCTTGTGATATTCATTCCAATACTGAAAGCAATAGCGATATACAAAATACTTTGATTTCCAAAATACAAACTAGCAAACCACCCCACACCAATCACCACAGCAAAAAACACGGTCATGATAAACCAAGTCTTCAATATATTTTGAGTTTGATGAGTATATGGATTGGTCATTAAAATAATAGGTTAGTAAATTAGGTTAAAATATTTTTACAAAAGAAAAACAAAAAATCTAGAACTTTACTTCAACTGGATTGCGGGCACTAGCCTCAGCCTCATCTAGTTCAAAGAATTCCATTTTTCCGAAATGAAAAATTGAAGCAATAAGATTTCCCGGAAATGATTCAATTCCGATTGATAAGTCACGAGCATTCATATTATAGAACCTTCGTGCTGCTTGAATTTTGTTTTCTGTGTCTGCTAATTCATTCTGAAGAGCAAGAAAATTCTGATTTGCTTTAAGTTCTGGATACGCTTCCGCTATTGCGAAAATTGATTTCAATGCACCGGAAAGCATATTTTCTGCTGCCGCCTTATCGGCAACACCACCTGCACCCATAGCTTTCGCGCGGGCATCAGATACTTTTTCAAAGGCAGAACTTTCATGAGTAGCATAACCTTTAACAGTGTTTACTAAATTAGGAATAAGGTCATAGCGACGTTTCAATTGAACATCAATATCAGACCATGCTTCTTTTGTGCGGTTAACCAAAGCAACAAAACCGTTATAAGCGAATATCCCCCAAGCGACAACAACTGCAACAGCTATTAAAAATATTTCCATAAATTTAGTGTGAAAAAAATTAAACTATAATGAAAGAATTATGACAGGACCACACCCAAAATCAAGCAACAAAAAACTCCGTTTTATTTGGAGTTTTTTTGTTTTTTATTTACCTAAAAGCTAGCTGTTGTTTAATAGCCCACACTTGGCGCAGGGGTTTCTTTTTCCTCCTTTGGCTCATCAGCGATTGCGACTTCGGTCGTAAGTAAAACAGCGGCGGCTGAAGCAGCATTTTGCACACCACTTCTTGTCACCTTTAGTGGGTCAATAATTCCAGCCAAAATCATGTCGGGGACTATTTCATCGTTTGCTGCGTCATACCCCGAAAAACCTTTTGCGTTTTTGACTCTATCAACAATAACTGAACCGTCATCCTTCCCGGCGTTTATTGCAATCTGACGAAGTGGCGCTTCAAGCGCTTTCAAAAGAATACTAACACCAACCATAAATTCAGACTCAAAACTTTTCGCAAATGCCGGTGCATGTTTTAACGTTGCTTCAACAGACTTTGCAGCCTTAATTAGAGCAACTCCGCCACCAGGGACAATTCCCTCCTCAACAGCAGCCTTTGTCGCATTAACCGCGTCTTCTATTTTAAGTTTTAAATATTTCATCTCTGTCTCTGTCGCTGCTCCAACTTTTATAACAGCAACTCCGCCAGTTAATTTTGCGAGTCGTTCTTCAATTTTCTCAACATCAAACTTAGATTCTGTTTTTTCGCGAATTTTTTTCAATTGAGATACTCTCGCATCAATATCTGCTTTCTTCCCCTTTCCACCAACAATAGTTGTGCTGTCTTTTGTGGAAATTATTTTATTAGCATGACCCAAAACAGAAACATCAACATTTTCAAGTTTAATACCAAGCTCGTCGGAAACAACTTTTGCTCCGGTCAAAACAGCAATATCTTGAAGTAGCTCTTTTTTTCTATCTCCAAATCCCGGTGCCTTAATAGCAAGCACTGAAAAAGCCCCGCGGATTTTATTAACCACAAAAGTGGCCAAAGCTTCACCGTCTACATCATCAGCAATAATAACGATTTCCTTCTTGCCGGTTTGAGCGAGTTTTTCAAGCAACGGTAAAATTTCCTTTATGCTTGAAATCTTTTTGTCGGTAATAAAAATAGGTGCATCTCTATATTCTGCCTCCATTCTATCGCCGTTGGTTATCATATAAGGAGAGACGTATCCCTTATCAAATTGCATCCCTTCAACTATTTCAGACTCAATACCAAACGACTGTGATTCTTCAACGGTCACAACTCCGTCTTTACCAACCTTACCAATTGTGTCTGCAATGATTTTCCCAATCTCTTTAGATTCAGCAGATATAGAGGCCACCTGCATTATTTCTTCTTTGCTTTTTATTTCCTTACCAATCTTCTTCAAAGCAAGCACTACTTCCCCAGCCGCGCTTTCAATCCCCAAACGAATTCCCATAGCGTTCACACCCATGGTTGTTTGTTTAATACCTTCAGAAACAATGGCTTGAGTCAAAATGACAGCTGTCGTTGTGCCATCCCCTGCGTTTTCGTTTGTTTTAGTTGCAACCTCTTTCACAATCTCCGCACCCATGTTTTCAAATTTATCAGAAAGAGTAATTTCTTTTGCGATTGAAACTCCATCGTTTGTGATTGTTGGAGCGCCATAGCCCTTATCGAAAACAACATTTCGCCCACGAGGACCAATTGTTATCTTTACTGCGTTTGCAACCTTATCAACTCCATTTTTTAAAAGTTGACGAGCATTCTCATTGAAAATTATTTGTTTTGCCATATTTTAAAAAAATTATTTGATAATCGCTAAAATATTTTCTTCTTTTAACATGAAGTATTCATCTCCCTCAACCTTTACTTCATCTGGTCCGTATTTAGAAAAGATAACCATATCTCCAACCTTAACCTTCATTGGTAAAATTTTTCCTTCATTATTCATACGACCCTCACCAACAGCTATAACTTTCCCCTGCTCTGGTCTTTCTTGATCAACTGTTTCCGGAATAATAATTCCGCTTTTAGTTTTTTTGGCGTCTTCTTTAGTGAATGGTTTAACTAAAACTCTGTCTCCGAGTGGAATAATTTTTGTTTCTTTTTTCATATTTTTGTTTAGTTATTAATAAAATGAATTAATTAATAGAAGCCCTTGAAACAACAATCATACACTACTTTATAACAAATACGGCAATATAATATTTCATTTGTATATAGCTGTCAAAACTGATTCTCATCCCCGTATACAAAAAGAAACATTTGCATTTTTTACCACCCTTTGGTAGAGTTTTCACATATGGAACTTATCGCTACTACCCTACCGTGGGTCCAAGTTGCGCTTTCCGCTCTACTCATTACCGCAATACTGCTTCAGCAGTCCGGTACTGACACAGGCGGGGCCTTAGGTGGAGGAGAAGGATCAAGCTGGCAAAACAGCAAAAGAGGAGTAGAAAAAATACTCTTTAATGCAACGATAATAATCGCCCTTTTGTTTGCTGTCTCTTCTTTTCTTGCTCTCGTCGTCCGATAAAGCTCCAAAAGCCAAACTGTATTAATTCTACATACAGGCCGATTGGCTATTAAATTAAACAAAAAAATAACTCTAGTGAACGAAGAGAATAGTATAAAGGGAAGCAATATCCCTTCAAAAAAAGAAGTAATCCGAGCAATCGGCTCTTTTTCGTATAAAAAAAAGAGGGTTCTACTAATACTCACTGGGCTATTTGTTATTAGTTTTCTTTGGTTTATCCAATCAGTTAATCAAAATTTTAAAGTAAAAGTACCTACTTATGGTGGAACACTAACAGAAGGAATCATTGGCACACCAAGACTAATCAACCCAGTTCTTGCAATATCAGACGCCGACAGAGATATAACGGAATTAGTTTATTCAGGACTTCTTCGTAAATTACCAGACGGAGAGATTACGCCCGACCTTGCGTCAAATTACGAAGTATCAAACGATGGACTTTCTTACACGTTCACACTAAAAGACAATTTAGTTTTTCACGATGGTAAGCCATTAACAACAGACGATGTCCTATTCACAATCGAAAAAGCACAAGACCAAATATTAAAAAGCCCAAAACGCTTAAACTGGGAAGGTGTCACTATACAAAAAATAGACGACAAGAAAATACGTTTTATTTTAAAACAACCATACGCACCGTTTCTTGAAAACGCCACAATAGGAATATTGCCGAAACATATTTGGAAAAATATAAGTTCTGAACAAATGGGGCTAAGCGACTTCAATACAAACGGAGTTGGTTCTGGCCCATATAAAGTTGAATCAATAAAAAAAGATTCTTCTGGAATACCTGTTTACTACAAACTAAATTCTTTTAAAAAGTTTGCCCTTGGTAAACCATATATAGACACAATCGTGGTTCGTTTTTATGCCAACGAAAAAGAATTGGTTCAGGCTTTAAAAAACAAAGATGTTGATAATATAAATGCGATAGCGCCAGAATACGCTAAAGATATTTCCAAAGATTTCCAAATAATCACAACTCCCCTTCCCAGAATTTTTGGTGTCTTTTTCAACCAAAACCAATCACCAGCACTTTCCGACATAGTTGTAAGACGAGCCTTAAACAACGCAATAGACCGAAAAGAAATTATTGATTCGGTTCTTTATGGATATGGGGTACCAGCATATAGCCCGATACCAAAAACAGGTAAAGATTATGTGCCAGTCTACCAAAGCAACGAACCAGGCGACCAAGACAAAAAAGTAGCAGAGGCAAGGGCTTCCCTCGAAAAAGCTGGGTGGAAATGGAACGAGGAGAAAAAAGTTCTTGAGAAAACCGTTAAAAAAGTTGTTACTCCCCTATCTTTTTCGATAACAACAGCAGATACTCCAGAACTAAAAGCCGCTGCGTTATTGGTTGAAAAACAATGGGAAAAACTTGGGGCAAATGTTGAAATTAGAATCTTTGAATCCGGGGACTTGAATCAAAACATAATTCGCCCAAGAAAATATGATGCTCTTTTATTTGGAGAAATAATAAGACAGAATTCAGACCCATACGCGTTCTGGCATTCATCTCAAAGAAACGACCCTGGATTGAATATAGCGATGTATGCAAACTCAACTGTAGACAAATTACTTGAATCAGCGAGAACAATTGTTGACGAAAAAAAGCGACAAGAAAATTACCGTTTGTTTGAAAGTGAAATATCAGATGATGTCCCAGCGACGTTCCTTTATTCACCAGATTTTATATACGTCCTAGGTAAGAATTTAAAAGGAGTTGATTTCGGAGAAACAACAATAACATCTGAAAGATTTGTATTAGTTTACAAATGGTATTTAAAAACAGAAAACGTTTGGAAAATTTTTGCCGACGAAGAAAACATTATCTAATAAAAAATAATTAATTAAAAAAATGACTGAAAAAACAGACAAACCAGAAGGAAAAGGACCTATTAAAGCACCGGCTCGACGTGTTACCAGAACTTTCCCAAACCTACAGAGCGGGACAAGTACTGGAAATATATCTGCTCGCCCAGCAGTTAGTAAGCCACGCTTCACTAGCGCACAAGGAGGACGCACGCCAACACGTAGTGGACATGGCAGTACAAGCACACACCGCCGTCAACACGGAGGAGGGCGACCACCAAGGGCAACCTCTTATCCACCAAGAGATACTACTGTTCACAAAATTCCAGAACTTGGTATTGAAAACATCCGAATAATTCCACTTGGTGGAGTTGAAGAAATTGGTAAAAACATGACAGCCTTTGAAATCGGCGATGATATTTTCGTTGTTGATATGGGGTTCCAGTTTAGCGAAGATGACACTCCTGGTATTGATTATATTCTTCCAAACACTAAATACCTTGAAGAAAACAAAGGTAAAATTCGTGCAGTTTTGATTACACATGGACACCTAGACCACATTGGGGCTATTCCTTATATCATGGAAAAAATTGGTAATCCCCCTCTTTACACAAGAAGCTTTACCTCTCTTATGATTAAGAAACGACAGGAGGAATTTCCTCATGCTCCTGCTATTGATTTTCGCATAGTTGAAAGTGGAGAAAGAACAAAAATTGGGAATACAAATATCTCATTCTTTGCTGTTACTCACGCTATCCCCGACTCAATGGGAATAATAATAGAAACTCCTTATGGCGATATCGTCCACACTGGAGATATCAGACTTGATCACGAAGATGGCAAGGTCTCAGAAATCGAAAACGAAATTTACAGTTTCTTTAAAGAAAGAAATGTTCTTTTACTTTTGAGTGATTCCACTAACGCAGAAAATCCAGGTTTCTCTATCTCCGAAAATTTGGTCTATCAAAATATTGAGACGGTAATCAAGGAAGCTAAAGGACGTCTTATCCTTTCAACCTTCGCCTCACAAGTAGAAAGAATGTTAAAGATGCTTGAGATCTCTGAAAAATACGGGAAGAAAATCGTCATCGATGGACGAAGTATGAAGACAAATATTGAAGTGACAAAAGCTGCAGGATTACTCAAAATCGGCAAGGATTCAATTATTACCGTTGAGCAGATGGCCGATTATCCAGAAAATAAAATTGTTGCTTTGGTTACAGGAGCTCAAGGAGAAGAATTTGCTGCTCTTATGCGTATTGCAAACAAGAGCCACAAATACATTAAACTCACTTCTCGTGATACCGTTTTAATGTCTTCTTCTATTGTCCCAGGAAACGAGCGTAATGTTCAGAAGCTAAAAGACAATCTCTCTCGCCAAGGTGCCCACATAATTCACTATAAAAATTCAGACATACATTCATCAGGCCACGCTAACGCCGAAGAGCTAGCTTGGATACACGCAAAGATACACCCTAAGTACTTTATTCCAATTCACGGATACCACTACATGCACAGAGTGCATGCTGATATTGCAAAGCGCATAATTCCAGAGGAAAACATTATTATCCCAGACAACGGCATGATAATCGAAATCCAAGATAAGGGTCAGAAAATAGTTGCCTTAAAAGAGAATGTGCCAAAAGGTATTATCATGGTTGATGGATTTTCAATCGGTAATATCCAAGAGGTTGTTTTACGTGACCGCCAAATGCTCGCTCAAGATGGTATGTTTGTCATTATCGCAATCATCGACACAGCTAATGGTTGTCTTAAGAAATCACCAGATATTATTTCACGTGGTTTCGTATATCTAAAAGAATCACAAGAGCTCTTGCGAAGCACAAGACTCGTCATCAAGAAAACAGTAGAAGATTCTATTCGTGGAATGAACCCAATCAACGTTGATTTCGTCAAAGACAATGTCACTGATAATGTCTCTAAATTCCTATTACAAAAAACAGCTAAGCGCCCAATCGTAATTCCTGTTATTCTTTGTATATAAAAAATGAAAAATAAAAGTAGCGCCCTAACAGCAGTTTACTTAGCAACATTTTTCTACGCGATTCACTACGCGATTACACTTTATATCGAGTCATCTTTCCTTTCTAAATTTGTTCCAACAGGATCCGTTGGTCTTATTTTCACGTCTGCCGCAATAGTGAGTATTGTGATGTTATTTAACCTCCCTCCCCTTCTAAGAAGGTTTGGGAATTACAAACTACTACTCACAGCAGCGACAATTGAAGCCATTTCCCTCTTCTTGCTTGCAGTCTTACCTATACAAGAAGCTGTTATATTATTCTTTATAACCCACCTGGTGTTTTTAAATATAATATATTTTTCTCTCACCATCTTTCTAGAATCATTTTCTAACGACGAAACAACAGGTAATTCGCATGGAATATTTTTAAACATTTTAAGCACAGCAATATTAGCTGGGCCACTAATAGCTGGTAGCCTTCTTAATAACGGTTCTTATCAAAAAATATTTGCTCTTTCTGGGTTACTTATTTTGCCTGTCTTGTTTATTACCGGTAAACACTTGCGTGATTTTACTGACCATAATTACGCCGGCATATCTTTTATAGAAACATTCACAAACATTATTCAAGAAAAAAACTTAAGACATGTTTTTATTGTCCAATTTTTGCTTCAGTTTTTCTACGGAATAATGATCATCTACACACCTATTTACCTACATGTCGAACTAGGTATTCCAATGTCTAAAATACTTGGTGTCATTATGCCAATAGCACTTCTTCCTTTTGTTATTTTCCCATATCTTATCGGCAATCTAGCTGACAAAAAATACGGCGAAAAAGAGATGATGTTTATAGGTTTTCTTATTTTGGGAATAGCGACAGCCTCTTTAACTTTCATAGAAACAAATATTATTTTAGTTTGGGCCTTCGCCCTCTTTCTAACTAGAATCGGCGCAACGTTTGTTGAGACAATGGCTGAAATATACTTCTTTAAACAAATAGACGCTTCTGGAACACATATAATTAGTTTCTTTAGAAACATGAGCTCGTTCTCTTATCTAATCTCCCCTGTCATAGCATCTGCATTTCTATCTATTTTTGATTATAGATTTATCTTTTTAGGACTCGGCGCTCTTATGCTTATTGGACTTCGTTATAGCTTCATCTTAAAAGATACTAAGTAGTTAGCTTTAGTTGAAAACAACAAAAACCCTAATTCTTTTAGGGGTGTTTTTTGTTTGAGAGAATTCCATTATTAAAGCTAAAAGCGAGTTTTCTAATCAGCTACGCTGACTAAATATTCTTTCTTTTGTTCCATCCAGCCTCCTCCATTTTATCTGTGAAAGATAAACCAGAAGTAGGTCTTTTATTTCGGATACCTCCCGAACGATGTACTGTGTTTATAGTCATCAGTATTCACTACATATGTAAACATACGAACGACCGATTTAATCATTCGTCCTTAGACGAACAACGTGTTTTCACTTGAATTGATCCACGACCAGCTTCCGCTAGCCGTGCCTTGTTACGACTTACTCCCTGTCACCGAACTTACCTTAGGACCGCGCGAGGCGATACTTTGGGTACTCCCGGCTCCCTTGAGTTGACGGGCGGTGAGTACAAGACTTGAGAACGTATTCACCGCGGTATAGCT
>CAZOFV010000002.1:0-85827 GCA_964579635.1 uncultured Candidatus Saccharibacteria bacterium | reverse complement strand
GAATTGATGCAACAGGCAACGTCGGTATCGGCACAACCTCACCATTCGCAAAACTCTCAGTCGCAGGTGATACGTACATTGGAGGAAACCTCACGGCAACTGGAACATTTTTCGCTGGCACCACGACAATAACAAATCTTGTTGTAACCAACACAAGCACTTCAACATTTGCTGGAAGTTTGAATGTTAATAATGGTGATTTGTCATACGACTATACAAGCGGAATTACTTCAATCTCAAATCTAAATCTCGGTACAACAAACTTTGATACAGACGCAGGGTTGGTCACTTGGACAGACATGCTCGTGAGTTCAAACGTATCGCAAGGAACTCCAGAAGGATACGTCGCTCAATTAAACGGTAATCCAATGCTCTCTATTTATGCTCAGGCCAACGGCTCGGGTGGTTTGCAAAACAGTGGTGTTGCTATCGGCACATCAACACCATACGCACACCTCACTGTTTGGGGTGATGGCACAGGCACCGGTATGCTTGCAAACTTTGTGAATTCCGCATCAACAACCGTTCTCTCAATGTTTGAAAACGGCAACGTCGGTATTGGCACATCAACACCGGGAACTTTCAAACTCCAAGTATTAGGAAACGTTGGACCAGATGCAGACAATACATACAACTTGGGTAGTCCAACAATGAGATGGCAAAATATTTACGCTACAAATATTTTTGCTTCAACATCTCCAACATTCTCTTCTCTCGGAAAGCACATGATTATCACCACTGACGCATCAGGCGCATTAGTTGCATCATCAACTCCGGTCGCTGCCGCTTATGTCGCAACTTCAACCACAGCCACATCAACATTTGCAGGAGGGATGACTGTAGACACTAATTCCTTAGTCGTTGATTATTCATCAAACAATGTTGGTATTGGAACAGCGAGCCCTGGAGCTAAACTCGATGTTTATGGAACGATACAAAGTACAAATTCTGTTACGCCAAGTAGAAATATTCAAATGTATGTCGATGGCGGAGGTTATTCTCATCTGGAGACCAATAGTGGTACTTATGGTTTGTTGATGAAGTCTCTTTACTCTAGTGGTTACATTGGATTGTTTACTGGTGGGGATATAGAACAGGTTAGAATAACACCAACCGGCAACGTCGGTATTGGGACGACATCACCAAGTAGTTTGTTACATATGAATTCCACAGCAGTAACAAACACGACATTACTTACACTTGAGTCAGATATTAATAATCAAGGTGAGTATAACGAATTACTATTTAAGGTAGTGGGAGGGTTAAATTATGGGGCTATCCGCTCGTATGTAGATGATGGTGGAGACAGTCAGCTTCGTTTTGCTGTGACAACAGACAGTGGTAGTACACTCTCTGAAAAAATGACCATTGATGCAGATGGCAATGTTGGTATTGGGACGACGACGCCAACACAAAAGCTTGATATTTACAGCGGAAACATAGGTATCTACGCGGGGTCTCTGAAGTTTAACGGTATCCCAGGTGTCCCATATACAGATATATTGGGAGATGGTGGTGGTCTTTCGTTCCGTACAAATGTCAACTCATCCGATGTGAATGGTACCGCTATGTATATTGAACGTGTGACTCGCAATGTTGGCATCGGCACAACCTCACCATTCGCAAAGCTATCAGTAGCAGGTGATGCATACATCGGAGGAAACCTCACAGCAACAGGCACGCTCACTGTCTCTGGTGCTATCACCGCTCCATACTTCACTGCTACCTCTCTTACCCAAGCATCAACATTCCCATACGCTTCAACAACAGCTATCACATCATCTGGTTCTGCATATTTTGCTACAACAGGCGGAAATGTTGGAATAGGGACGACGAGTCCGTTATCTAAACTCGCTGTCTCCGGTGGGGCGTCAATCGGCGCTAACTACAATATCGCCGCGCCAACGAATGGTTTTATTGTGGAGGGTAATGTTGGAATTGGGACGTCGAGCCCTATAGTAAATCTTGATGTTGCTTCAACTGGTGCTGGTAGTGGTGCGAGTATCCGTGCATATTCTTCAATTCCTTTATGGGGAGATTCACTTCTTATTGCACAGTCTGATAATAGTAATACGTTTGTACATGCTGGTGTAAAAATTCAAAGTAGTGGAAATCCATTCTACATCTATCAGTCTGGTGCAAGCGCAGCTAATACATTACGGTTTAACTACAATTCTCTGTCAGATACTGGGGGGCAGATGGTGCTCACAAGTGGTGGCAATGTCGGTATTGGGACGTCGAGCCCAATTACAAATTTTGCCATAGAGTCTAGTACGGCTGCACCTAAGCTGACAATTTCCGGTACAAGTAATGCATATACCCCTCAGATACAGTTTATGCATAGTGCTTTTGCTAGAACAAGTACTGCTAAGATTACGCTCGATAATGCAAATGACTTGTTCTCTTTTGCTACAGGCTATTCATCTGAAAGTATGGATTTCCAGACGTTTAGCTCTGGTTCCACTCCGTTATCTAGAATGCGAATTACAAATACCGGCAACGTCGGCATCGGCACAACCTCACCATTCGCAAAACTCTCAGTTCAAGCAACTGCAGGTGATTCGACACCACTATTCATAATCGCATCATCCACGAGCGGTGCTGGGACTACGACCGCATTACACGTTGCAAGTAATGGAAACGTCTTAATCGGAACAGACACTAATGTCACCGCTTTTGGTGGAGCTAAATTACAGGTTAAAGGATCAGGAAGTACTGCTGGGACTTGGTACGGGCGAATAATAGGAGGTGGAGATGTCAATGTATTATTAATGGGACAAATAGACAGCAAGGCTATAGTGGGTGCACATAACTCTGCTTTAAGTGCTTGGGCAGATATGTACATACAGCCTTCTAGCGCTGCCAATACATATATTGGAAATACTGCAGGTTATGGTGCAAGTACCTTATCAACAACAGTTTTGTCAGTTTTAGGAACAGGCAACGTCGGCATCGGGACAACGGCACCGAACGACAAGCTCACGGTGACAAATGGTGATATCAGGATAGAAAGGACAAGTTCTACACCAGCAAGAATAACCTTCGATAATAATGGTGGCCTTGCTATAGAACCGGCATATATACAATTTGGATATTCTGCCTATGACTTTGGAATTGTTTCCGGAAGAAATAATTTTGGTACCATTTCTTTGAAGACGTTGACTGGCGGCGTAGAGAATACACGACTTTTTATAGCTAATGCTGGCAACGTCGGCATCGGCACAACCTCACCATTTGCAAAACTTGGAGTTGCAGGTGATGCATATATCGGAGGAAACCTCACAGCAACAGGGACTGTATCATTCCAAAACTTCACCTTCGTAAACGCAACAGGTACATCAGCAACAACAACAAACTTCTACTCAACAACAGCATCATCAACAAATCTATTTTCTTCCGTGTTAGATGTCGGAAGTGATGCACTTGTTGTTAACTCAAGTGGAAATGTTGGTGTTGGGACAAGTAATCCCGGGGTAAGACTTCAAATTGGAGATACAACTGTAAATACCTCGAATCAGATAGTAATCGGAAAGTATGAAGCGTCATCGGAAAATAATCTTCCTGTAATTCAACAAAAAAGTATTTTGTCACCAGGAGCAGGTGCTGATTTAGCACTTGGCGCGAGAAGTACAAGCGGCGGAATACTTTTTTATACTGGCGCAGATACCACTTTGGGCAGTGGGGCAAATGGTGTCAGAATGGTAATTAATAATGTCGGCAACGTCGGCATCGGCTCAACAACTCCATGGGGATTACTTTCAGTAAATCCAAATGGAATCACTGGTCCCGCTTTTGTCGTCGGCTCATCAACAGCTACGAATTTCATTGTGACGAATGGTGGAAATGTTGGAGTGGGGACAGTATCACCATTTGTAAAACTTTCTGTTGTTGGGTCAACCAGTGCGGTAGTTGAAAATATTATAAACACATCAGCCACTGGTTATAGTGCGATACATATAAGTAGTGCCGACGACAACAACGCTACTGGTGGATATTTGCATAATTTTGGCTCTTCGTATTCTGGTGTTGGGGCACACACACCAAGCACAGTGACTCTTACCTCATATAATAGTAATGGTCTAAACTTGCACACAAATAGTTCAAACATACGCTTTTTCACTGGAGGTAGCGCTGCGGCAAATGAAAGGATGAATATAACATCAACAGGATTGGTTAGTGTTGGCACAACAACTCCATACTCAAAACTTTCCGTCTGGGGGACAGGCACCACAACAGGTCAGACGTTCGCTGTTGTAAACAACGCATCAACAACACTTCTTCAGGTCACAGATAACGGTAATTTCAATGTTGGTGGTAGTGATATTTTCTATGAAGCTTCCACGACATCAACAACAATTTCAAATCTTAATTTTGGTTCAATGAATTTTGATGCCGATGGGGGAATACTTTCATGGGTTGATATGCCGGTCACTTCTTCCGCAGCGAACGGCACGATTGAAAGTTATACCGCTCAATTAGATAGCAATCCAGTGTTAACTATTTTCGGACAATCAGATGGCACAGGAAGTTTGAGCAATACACGTGTCGGCGTCGGCACATCAACCCCATACGCAAAACTCACTGTCTGGTCGGCAACGACAACAGCAGAAAATGTATTCCAAGCAGTTAACTCAGCTTCTTCAACTTTGTTTGTAATAAATAATTCCGGCAATGTTGGTGTCGGGACAACCTCTCCGTTCGCCATGTTTTCTGTAAACGGTTCCGCATACTTTGCTGGGACACTAACAGCAACCAACCTCACTGCTACAGGAACGATGTCGTTTGGTACAACATCACTTACAAACCTCACAGTCACCAACTTGTCGACATCTACCTTCAACGGTGGTTTAACTATCGGTACCTCACAGTTTGTGGTGCAACAGGCGACAGGGAATGTTGGTGTTGGTACAGTTGGACCAGTTAGTAGATTGAGTGTGCAATCCGCATCGGGAGTAGGTAATGTTGTAGTGGCTAATCTCAACAACCCGTATATATATGGTGGTGGTGCTGGAACAGCAGCAGCAGTATTACGTTTTAATCGTACACCAAATGACGCGGGTTCAACGGGAGTAATGGCGGATATTTCTGGCGGGAATGAAAATGAGACAACAAGTGCTTTTGGATACCTCGCCTTTGCTACTAGATCAGGTGCGTCAGAAATTACCGCAGAACGAATGAGAATAACAAGCGGTGGCAACGTCGGCATTGGCACAACTTCACCATTCGCAAAACTTTCAGTGCAAGCAACAGCAGGTGGTTCTACTCCACTCTTCACAATAGCATCATCAACAAGCGGGGCAGGAACATCAACTGCATTTCATGTCGCAAGTAATGGATATGTTGGAGTAGGGACGAGTAATCCAACAAGTGCTTTAACAATAGGAAACGGGCAAATACTAGTGCCAAATGGAACGGTCGCAGCCCCAAGTTACAGTTTCTCGAATTCAACTGGGACTGGTATTTATTCAACAGGATCTACAAATATAAACATAGCTTATGGCGGGGCCATTGCGTATCAAATCTATAGTACTCAATTTAGAGGCCCTTCTGGAATTGCTTCACTCCCCGCTATTTCAGACGTTAATATGTCAGATTCTGGTATGTTTTGGCCGGTTTCGCACGAAGTGGCATTTTCGTCAAACGCTGTAGAGCGTTTGCGTATTAATTCTGTAGGTAACGTTGGCATTGGCTCAACAACTCCATGGGGATTACTTTCAGTAAATCCAGATGGAATCACAGGTCCTGCTTTTACAATCGGCTCATCAACCGCCACCAACTTCGTTGTGACGAATGGTGGGTTGGTCGGTGTTGGAACTTCTTCGCCTTCATACAAACTTGATGTCGCGGGCTTCATCAATACCGATCAATATTCTGGATACAAACAAGATGGGAACACAATCCTTTACGCATCGACGACGAACTTCTCCACACTTGCCGGAATAGGAGCAGGATCTGCGCTTCTTCCTGTTGGTTTATACAACACTGCACTTGGTTACCAGGCGCTAAAGACCGCAACTTCAAGTTATTACAACACTGCTGTGGGGTATAAATCTCTATATTTGAACACCGCCGGCTATCAAAATACTGCGATTGGTTTTGACTCTCTATACAACAACACCACTGGTTATCAAAACACCGCCAACGGAAACTTCTCTCTTTACAACAACACTACTGGATTTAGTAACGTCGCGAATGGCGCGAATGCTCTTTACAACAACACTACTGGATTTAGTAACGTTGCAAACGGTGTGAGTGCCCTCTACAACAACACTACTGGTTCATCCAACACCGCAAATGGAGTGAACTCTCTTTATTCAAATATCTCTGGTCAATCTAACGTCGCAAGTGGCTATCAGGCCCTCTATTCCAACACTACCGGTAACTCTAACGTTGCAAATGGTTTGAACTCCCTTCGTAGTAATACCACTGGTAACTACAATATAGCAAACGGTATGCAAGCCCTTTTCTCCAATATCACTGGTTCAAACAACACAGTCAATGGTGTGAGTGCTCTCTACTACAACTCCTCCGCCACCTCCTCTACTGCGGTCGGTTTCCAATCCGGCCAGGGCACCAACACATATTCAAACCAAGGTGGTGTTTATCTCGGCTATCAGTCTGGCTACTCTGCTGGCAATAACTCTGACTACAATACTCTCGTCGGCTATCAAGCGGGTTACGGGGTCACCACTGGTTCAAATAATATCTGGATTGGCACCGCAACTTCTTCCACCGCCATCGCCAACCTCACCACTGGTAAACAAAATATACTCATTGGTAATAACATCTCGCTTCCAAGCGCGACTGCTTCTGGTCAACTAAATATCGGAAATATCATCTATGGTATTGGTATTACCGGCACCGGTTCAACACTTTCCACCGGTAATGTTGGAATCGGTATCACTTCACCTTCATACAAACTAGATGTTGCTGGTTTCATTAACACCGATCAGGCTTCTGGATATAAGCAAGGCGGAACTACGATTCTTTATGCAAGTACTACCAACATTTCACTCGCCGTCGGAGCATCAAGTGCGGCGTCGTGGATGAGCGCATCATCAACAGCATGGAATTCTGTCGCAATAGGTCAAGGTGCACTCGCAACAATACCGGTAAATGGCACGGCACAAAATAATACAGCTGTTGGTTATAGTGCTCTTGGTTCAAACACTACTGGTTATCAAAACACCGCAATCGGAACGCAGGCGCTTCGGGTCAATACCACTGGTTTCCAAAACACCTCAAATGGTGTGCAAACTCTCTACAACAACACGACAGGTTTCAGTCTTGTGGCCAATGGGTTTCAAGCACTTTATTCAAATATCACCGGCTCTAACAATACCGCAAGTGGTAATTATTCTCTTTACTCTAACATCACTGGCTCTAACAATACCGCAAGTGGTAATTATAGTTTTTATAATAATAAATCAGCGACCTCTTCAACAGCAATCGGCTATTCCGCTGCACAGGGTACTGGTGCATACTCCAACCAAGGTGGTGTTTATCTCGGTTACCAATCAGGCTATTCCGCTGGCACAGGTTCGGACTATAACACCTTGCTTGGCTATAAAGCAGGATACGGCGTTAGCACGGGTGCTCGCAACGTGCTTATCGGTCAATCAACTATCGCGTCTTCATATAATCAAGTCACCACGGGTTCAAACAATATCGCTATTGGTAATGATATTGCTGTCGCCTCAGCAACAGCAAGTAATCAGTTAAACATTGGGAACTTAATTTACGGAATTAATCTTGATGGCACCGGCTCAACACTTTCATCCGGCAACGTCGGTATTGGCACTACTTCGCCATCTTCAAAACTTTCTGTTTACGGTGATGTTCTTGTGGAAGGCCCAAGTCGTTATTTAAGTTTTGGCACGACAACAGGTACCGGTGGTTACGGCTTCCGCGACAATGCGGGCACTCTTGAATTTAAAAACTTGAATGGAACATGGCAAGGAGTGACAACGGCAACAACAGGTCCAAGTTTTATGGCGGATAATAACAATACTGATACCACTGTAACAGCTAATGTTGAGACGAAAATTCCAATTTCCACCGAAAGATTTGATACTAACAACAATTTTGACACTTCAACAGACCGCTTTACGCCGACTGTGCCAGGGAAGTACGTTATGGTCGTTTCCGTCGGTTCCCAATTAGCTGTTCCTGCGGGCGAAGCGTTTCAAGCTGCTTTATATAAAAATGGAATACGCGTTGTAGCTGGTTCGTTGGTAGGGGGGAATGGTGCCCAGGGTGCTGTTTCGTCACTGACAACTATTCAGGAAGCAGACGGGGATGATTATTTTGAGGCGTATGTCTATGCAGGTACAACAGGTTCTCCTCAAATTGATGGTGGTGCTGGAACATACTTCACCGGTGCCCTCATTGCTCCAGTCAATGCAACAGCTGGTGGTTGGCAGAATGATGGAATCCAATCTTTCTTGGCTGATTACGCAGACAAGGTTGCAATCGGCACATCAACCGCTTCGTCAAAACTCACGGTATGGGGTTCAGGCACAGGAACAAATTCACTCGTCAATTTTGTAAACTCCGCTTCCACAACGCTCCTCAGTGTTCTTGAAAATGGCAACGTCGGTATCGGCACTACCTCGCCATACGCAAAACTATCGGTGGCAGGGGAAGTAGTGGCTGGGGTTTATACCGCGACAACGACAGGATTTAGGGGGCCAAATGGATCAGCAGGAGCAGTAACCTATGGATTTGGTGGGGGAGGAAATACAGGAATTTTTAAGAATGGTATTAGTAGTACTATAGATTTTTCTACTGGAGGTACATACAGTTTTAGTATGGATAGTAATGCTTTCCAGTCTATGACCACAGGAAGCTTTTATCTGATTGCCAATAGTGCTAATTCACCAACAAATCCAAATTATTCCTTTAATAATGATACGAACACAGGAATTTTTGGTCCGACTGGAGGTGATGCTTTGGGATTCTCAACTGGCGGTGTTGAACGTTTGCGCATTAATTCTGTAGGCAACGTCGGTATCGGCACGACGTCTCCATATCAAAAACTTTCAGTTGCTGGAAATGTTATTGCAGATTCGTTTATCGCCACCTCAACAACAGCCACTTCAACCTTTGCTGGATTCATTGATGTTAACGGCACTGGCGCAAACGCTACCTCAACATTCGCAAGTAACTTGTGGGTTAAGGGCACACTTCGCACTGGCACCGGTTCGATGTATATGAATGATGGAGGTATTAGTTCTTCAAACGGAAACCTGCTTATCAGCAATAGCGGAACATCATATTTTAATGGTGGCAATGTTGGTATTGGGACGACGAGTCCAGCTACAAAACTTACAGTGGAAAACAATGCCGATTCTGGAACACAACTAAGAATCGCAAACTCTAGCACCGGAAGCTCTGCTGGTAATCAACTCACGTTCTTTTCAAGTGCATCTAATTTTGCCTCTATTATTCTTGAAGGATCGGGAAACTCAGCATTAGGGGGGGCTAACTCTTTGAATATATACAACCAGAATAATGCACCAACTACTTTTTACACAGACGCAACTGAAAGAATGAGAATTACGGGCTCTGGCAACGTCGGTATTGGGACGACGACGCCAGCAGCTAAACTCTCTGTCTCAGCAGACACCGAAATATCAAGATTCATTGGGGCTAACGCTGTTGGTGCCTATAATACATTTATGGATGTTGCGGTTTCTCGTGGTTATATTGGATATGGTAATACTCTTTTTACCACAGGAGGAAACACAACATTTGGTTTACGCTCTCAAGGTGATTTAACTTTTGCAACGAATGGTGGTTTTAGAAGAATGACGATTGACACAAATGGTAATGTTGGAATTGGCAACGCTCCTTTGGGTGGAGTCACTCTATATATAGATGCTGCAGCAAGTCAAAATGGAATAAGGGCTCAGTCAAACACTAGCGGTGCTTACGGTGTTCTTGGTTACGGTATTGTTAACGGAAGTATTGGTGGTTATTTCGTTGCTCAGGTTTCAGGTGCTACCGCTGCGTTGATTTCTGATGCTTTGGGAAATAATTGTAGTTTTGCTTACGGGTCAACAGGTTGGTCTTGTAGTTCAGACTCAAGATTAAAGAGCAACATTACACCAATAACAAGCCCACTAGAAAAACTTGCAGCCATTAAAGGAGTGACCTTTAATTGGACAGCTGATCCTACGACCGGAGAAAAAATGGGAGTTATAGCACAAGACGTTATGACAGTATTTCCAGGCGCTGTTTCAATAGATAAGAATGGTTTTTATGTGGTAAATTACGAATCGTTGATCGGCCCTGTTATTGAAGGTATAAATGAGCTCAACACTCGCACAAGCTTTATTTCTAGCGCCACGACATCACCAGTCTTAACTATTGATTCTTCAGGAAATGTCGGCATTGGTACGACAACTCCAAATCACACACTTTCTGTTCTTGGTGATATCGGCGCAATCGCTTTCGTAAACACCTCAACAAAGAGTGCGAAGAAAGATATTTCTTATATGACGACAGATTCGTCAGATGAAATGCTCAACCAATTAACCAACCTAAAGGTTGCTACCTATCGCTACAATATAGAAAACAATAATGATCCACTTCGCTTAGGGCTAATCGCAGAAGACGCGCAAATTACTGCACCAGAAATTCTTTCACCAGACGGCAAGGGTGTTGATATTTATAAACTTGCAACATTCACGCTTTCTGGAGTTCAAGCTCTTGCCGGAAAAGTTGATTTGATGAAAGATTTTGATACTCAAATTAGCAACTCTCTTGCTCTTGCGACTTCAACACTCGCAACCAACGCTTGGGTTATAGACCAAACAACAGGAACAACAAATCTTTCTACTTCGACCACACTTAAATTAAACGGTAGTGCAATAGAAGAAGTCTCTCGTATCTTAAGTGTTGATGGAAAATGGTCTGTTGATGAAAACGGAAAGTTTGTTGGATCTGAAGCAGATATCAAAAAAATAAATACAGACGATGTTTATGTTGCAAAAGATTTGAACGTTTCTGGCACAACGAATTTAAATGGTAACGTCGGAGTCGGCCTTGCCACATCAAGCGCCTCAATAGCAAAACTTACTATCCAGGGCGAATCTAATAAGGCTTCGTTTGCTGTGTTAAATGGAGATAATAGTAATGCGTTTACTATCGCAAAAGATGGTCTTGTTGGTATCGGCACATCGGCACCAAAATCAGCATTAAATATTTCCGCTCCAAATCCTCGGCTCACACTTACCGACACAGCTTCTGTGATTGAAGCTATTGGAACAAATGGAAATGTTGGCGTCGGGACGACAACAAAAGATTGGTTTGTTGAATCAAAAAATGGAACTTTCTCAATCGGTGAAATTTCAAGCTCGTCTGATGTTGTCGGAAGCTCGACAGAAAATACCTATCTTTCAATCTCAGCAACAAGCACGCCGGTATTGACGTTTGCTGGAAATATTAAGGCAAATATAATTTCTGCTAAGACAATTATTTCTGACGGTATGTGTGTTGCTTCGTTCTGTGATGTCTTGAATTCAAACACAAACACAATTTCTTCCGACAGATTTGCCTCTACTCAATCAGGAATTGCAGAACATTTTGCAGATTTATCTTCTCCAGAAGTTGAGGCTGGTGATATCGTTGCAATGAGCGCAACAACAACATTAGTCTCTGTAAACTCCAACTTGGAGGTTCAACCTCCAAGTACGGTTGGAGCAACAACAACTTCCGCAGTTTTGGTTCGCGCTGATAAAACAAACATGGCATCAGTTGTTGGAATCGCAAATATTGGAGGACTCACATTCTCTAGCACAAGCACTTCACCTTCAGTTGTCTTCTCTGGAAAAACTGTGGTGAAGGTTTCTACTGAAGGTGGTGTAATTAACCCAGGCGACCGCATCACTCTTTCATCGGTTCCTGGTGTTGGTATGAAAGCAACGACATCATCGCAGACTATCGGTATCGCCTTAGGCGCATTTGATGGAACACAGTCTGCAACCTCAACTGTTATTTCAACCAACGTTGATGGCACATTTGTTTACCAAGGTTCAGTTGCGGTTTCTGTCTCTGTTGGTTGGACCCACCTTGATTCATCAATCGCAAATGCAACATCAACAAGCGTGACGCTCGCGGTTGATTCAACGACTGGACGTGTCGCATCGCAAGGAGTGCTTGATATGGCAGGATTTGCGATTGAAAATGTTGGCGCAATTACAGGAGCTTCTGGAACTTGGAGTATCGACGCAAGCGGTAAACTTTTGGCAGATAACATCGAAGTTCGTGGGGGAGTTAAGATTGGTTCACCAGACCGACGTTCTGGAATCACAATGTACGATGAGGAAAGTGGCGCGCCATATTGTCTAACAGTTTCAGGTGGACTTCCAAAGACAACATCAGGTGAATGTTTGGTTGGTGGATCAACGGCTGTGACGCAAACATCAAGTTCATCAGTTGTCGGCTCAATTGTTGATGCTTTGTCAGGAAGTGTTAATGCTCTTACAGACACAATAACGACCTATACGGCAACAACGACCAACACAACAGCCACCACAACAATAATAGATACAGCAACGACCACAGCACCAGCTATAATAGACACGACAACTAGCGCAACTGTGACGGATACAACCACAGCGACAAGCACTCCAGCTATTTAAAATTTATGAAAAATATTCCAGCATTAAAAAATAAAAATAATTACGCTTTTATTGATAGCCAAAATCTTAATTTAAATATTCGTAATCAAGGATGGGTTTTAGATTTTGCGCGATTTAGAATATACCTCAAGGAAAAATATGGGGTAAGCAATGCTTTTCTTTTTGTGGGATATGTTGAAGAAAATAAAAAAATGTATGAGTTTTTAAAGAATACTGGATATGTATGTGTTTTTAAGCCAACGTTGGAATATAAAGACGGAACAACAAAAGGAAATTGTGATGCTGAATTAGTACTGCAAGCAATGATAGAATATCCCAAATATGACGGGGCTGTTATTGTTTCTGGAGATGGTGATTTCCATTGTTTGGCAAAATATCTTTTTGAAAAAAATAAACTTACGGCATTAATAATACCGAATAGACTAAAGTTTTCTGCTCTTTTAAAGTTTAAAATATTTCGTCCATACCTGCGTTACATGAATGATTTGAAAGAAAAACTTGAGTATAAAAAGAAAAGTCCCTACAAGGACGAAACCTTGTAGGGGGAGCTTTCCCGTTGGAGATACAAATAAAGTCTAACAACATTAAGAAATATGTCAAGCAAAATAATACAACAGAATATGAGTAAAAAACACAAAAACCACCCACTTGGAGGCGAAGCCTCCAAGTGGGGTTCAATAATGTTTGTTGGTTTTTTTGTTTTCACTTTTATTGCAACACCGTTTACGGCCTTTTCTGCGGCGACGATTCAAGCATCATTACAACCAAGTTTTGAAGCAAACTTAACAACTTCACTTGCGCTTCAAACCGGCAGGGGAAATCCTGTATTCTCGCGCGCATCAACAGCATACATGCAAGATTGGGAAGGTTTATTTAAACAAGTAAAAAGTGGCGAAGCTAGATTCACCGGAGCAAGAAGAGTAGAGAATCTGTTATCTTACACAGAAGATTTTAGTACTACTTGGGTTCCAGTTAGTTTGACGGTTACCCCCAATCAAACAGCATCTCCTATTGGAACAAATACGGCAGACTTATTTACCACGTCTGGTGTTGGTGGACAACGTGTTACGCAAGGCTCAATAACAGTCAATTCTACCTCTGTGACCTATAGCGTTTGGATTAAAAGTGGAACTGCGACAAACGCTAAACTTCTTATTTATGATAGTACGGTTGGTGCGACAAGAGCATCTCAACAAGTGACATTAACGTCTTCGTGGAAAAGATTTTCATTGTCTACTTCAAATTTAGTTTCAGGGAATACCCATATTTTTTATATCTATATTGATGAGTCTGCATCTAACGGGGTTGGGGCTACTGCTTATGTGTGGGGAGCACAGGCTGAAATAACAGCGGGACAATCAAACCAAAACCCATCTGAATATGTTTCAAAAAATGTTCTTTCTTCTCCGTATCATGGGGCGAATGTTGATGGTGTGAAATATTTTGATAGACAAAATGGAAATACAGTTTCCTCTAATGTTGTGACTGAGAACAATGGTGAAAAAATTTCTGAGAATACATTGCGTGGTTATCTAGCAGAAGGCGTGCGCACGAATTTGGCGCTATATTCTGAACAATTTGATAATGTGGCCTGGACTGGAGATGGGACACGACTAACACCAGTTGCTAATTCAGCGGTTGCTCCAAACGGAATGACAACAGCAGATACAATAGGTAGTACTGCTATTTCCACCGCCAGCAATTACCAGGACATTACTGGATTGGGGACACTCGCGAATAGGACTTTTACTTTTTCTATTTATTTAAAAAACGTTAGTGGGAATAGCAGTCCACAGCTTACGATTAGAATTATTGGAATAAGTGGAGTGGACTCTCAGACGGCAGTTACAACAGGAACACCCGCGGATACCTGGACTCGTTATACGGTTACAAAAACATTTTCAGCAGGAGAGACAGCAACGGGATTAAGAATAACAATAACTACTAGCGGTCAAACTTTTCAGTCATATGCATGGGGGGCACAAGTTGAAGAAGGATCTTTTGAATCATCTTATATTCCAACCACATCGGCTTCGGTTGCGCGATCGGGAGATCTTCTTGCTTACCCAACATCTGGGAACATTGGAGAACGAGCATTTTCTCTTTATTTAGAGATGAATAGAAAAAATAATAGTGGAACATCTGCTCCAAGTAAATCGCCAATTCAGATTGGTTCATATGCTACTAATTCATCGGTAAATTTTGGCGGATACAGTGGAACGAACCTAACCATTCTTACTAATTTTGGAACAGTTTGGGATGTGGCAACAAATCCATTTTCTATCACATACAATACTTCAACAAAAATTGCATTGCGTTTAGCAAATGATCTTGCAACATTTTCTTCTTACAAAAATGGTGTAAAGGGAACGAACTCTGTTTCTGGAACTGCTAAAACATTAAATTGGGCTGGTTCTCCTTCATATATCTATATTGCCAATGCTGGTACAGCAGATACCGACCAAAATATTAATGTTAAGAATGTAAAAATATGGTCTAGAGCTTTGACAGACTCTCAACTTATTAATATGACAAAAAATACAGAGAGTTTTTCTTTGCAATCAATCGCGCCAAAAACAACACTAAAAACTCAATCTAAAACCGGTCTTGTCGGTCATTGGAATTTTGACGATAATGCTGGGATAAAAGCAGGTGATGTGAGCGGTGGGGGAAATATAGGCACTCTAACGAATAGCCCAACATGGACTATTGGGAAAATTGGAAAGGCACTTAATTTTAATGGAAGTAGTAGTTATGTTGTTGGTAATGGTTCAGCTTTATCAAACGTTGGTACGGCCGGCAATGTGACAATATCTGCCTGGGTAAAACCAAACACAGTTAGCGGGCAACAAACAGTTTTTTCTAAAGGCGCTAGTGGAAGTTGCTTTAACTACGGAATGACAATTTATTCAGGTGGAATTTTGCGCGGGCGAAACAGTACTAACGACTACGCATTAGGTGGAACAATCGTTGCAAATCGGTGGCAACATTTAACTATAGTTTTTAGCCCTTCCGGCATGCAAGGATTTATTAACGGTGTTTCAGTTGGGAGTGTTGCGAACACTACCACTACTTGCACGAACAATAACTGGGTAATTGGAACACGGGCTTATAATGCGGCAGCGAGTGAATTTTTCTCTGGATTAATTGATGACGTGCGTGTTTATAATCGCGCCCTAACTGAAGCTGAAGTAATTGCGCTTTATAGATCTGGTGGAGCGACATTAAACATTGGTCAAAATGACAAAATAGCCAACGGGCTTGTTGGCCTTTGGTCTTTTGATGGTAAAGATATGAATTGGGCAACAGGAAGAGCTACTGACGGAAGTGGAAATGGAAACAATGGAGTGTTTGTGAATATGAGCACAACAACTAGTCCGGTTCCTGGTAAAATTGGCTCTGCTTTAAAATTTGACGGCTCGGATGATTATATTTCTGTTAATAATACTTCATCGCTTCAACCACTCACTGGTAATTGGGCGGTTAGTTTTTGGATATATCGTTTGGGTACTGGTTTATCTGATTATCCGCAAGTTGTTGGTTCTCGCCCATGGACTACGAGCACCGATAAGGGGTGGGCTGTTTCCTACTCAACCGCCAGTAGTAAAATAGGGGCCCATTACGCAGACGGATCAATTGGTTTTGATGTTACTGCTACTCAAAGTACAAGCGTTGTTCCATTAAGAACATGGCAACACTGGGTTGTTGTTTTTGACAGGACAAACGGCAAGCTTAACTATTACCTAAATGGCCAACTCGATGTTCAGCAATCCCCAACGTTTCCTTCTGGAACAATAAATCAGACAGATAATTTATATATGGGAAGAGAAATAGGGGGAGCTAATGCTCGCAGACTTAACGCAAACATTGATGATGTTCGTTTATATAACCGTGCGCTTTCAGTGACAGAAATTAAACAGTTGTATAATTTAGGCCGTTAGCTACATTCTTCACTTGGCGGTCGGACCGCCAAGTGAAGTAAAACAAAAAATGAAAAATATTTTCGCAAAAAAAAATAACAAAAATGAAAACCATCATTTTGGAGGTGAAACCTCCAAATATGGGAGGTTTGTGTTTTTTGGTTTTCTTCTTTTTATTTTTTTTGTGACACCAATTATCACTTCTGCGGCTGCCATAAAAAATGCTAGTAAAAACGGGCTGGTTGGATATTGGTCTTTTAATGAGGGTGTGGGAACACAAGCGGGGGATGCTTCTGGTTTAAAAAATAATGGGGTTTTAGTAAATAACCCGTCTTGGCTTGCTGGTAAAATAGGGAGAGCTCTTGGGTTTGATGGTGCAACTTCTTATGTTAGCGTGCCCAACAGTGCGTCACTTAATCCAGTAAACGTAACAGTGTCTGCTTGGGCAAAAAGTAATACAAGTACGTGGAATAATTACGGTTTTATAGTAAGTAAACGAAATGTTTACATAATACACCCAACCCAAAATGCAACTTCGGTTTTATTTTATATTTACACAACAGTCTGGACAGCAATTTCTTGCACACCATCAACCCCAATTACAAATTGGAATTTGTACACAATGACTTGGAACGGGACTAATTTGACAGCATACATTAACGGAGCGCAGTGTAATACGAGTGTTGTTGCGGGACCTATTAATACTTCTAGTACCGATGAACTTAATATTGGGAAAGATTTTGGACAGGCAAGGTATTTCAATGGGGCCATGGATGATGTGCGAATCTATAACCGCGCCCTAACTTCATCTGAGATTTTAGATTTATATAAAGTTGGTGGAGGCTCTTCAGTAAAAACAATCGCATCTAGTAAAACCGGGTTGGTTGGATATTGGCAAATGAATGAAGGGGTTGGCGCGCGCGTTGATGATGCTTCTGGAAATAAAAATAGTAGTTCATTAGTCGGTAGTCCAACGTGGGTGTCTGGTAAATTTGGAAAAGCTTTGAATTTTAATGGGACTAGTTCTTATATAGATACCCCAGCTATGTCTTTTCTTGGTCAGGCTTCGGCTACTTTTACCGTTTCAGTTTGGGTGAAGCCAAGGGTGGTCGGTGGTACAATTATTCACAACAGGAATGATAGTACTGGGTGGAGTACTGGGTTAATAGGTTTTCATGGTGGAAAGTTAAGTTATAACCTTTATGCAAATGGATTCGCTGATTCTCCTAATACCGCGAAAGCAGGTGAGTGGCTGTTTGTGACTTTTACCCGAGATGGTTCAAGTGGGGTTAACACTCTTTACGAAAATGGTGTGCCGGTAAAAACAACGACTACTGGATACAGCCCAAGTGGAGGGTCTCATAAATTCACCTTAGGTAGATTTGTGGCAGATTGTTGTCAGATGGATTCTCCTGGATGGTTTGACGGAGTAATGGATGATTACAGGCTTTATAATCGAGCCCTAACTGCTTCTGAAGTTTCAGATTTATATAAATTTGGTGGGCAGGTAACGCTAAATGCATCTAAAAATAATATTCTTGCGGAGGGTTTATTTGGCCTCTGGTCTTTTGACGGGAAAGATATGAACTGGGCGACAAATAAAGCACTTGATAGAAGCGGACAGGGGAAGGATAGTCTTCTTGTTAATATGAGTACAACCAGCTCTCCCGTTATTGGGCGTATTGGCCAGGGCTTAAATTTTGACGGAATTAACGATTACATAGATGTTGGCAGTAATGTTGTTAATAATGACATGTCTATGTCGATGTGGATTAAACCGCATTCTTTGACTGGATATTTGGCGACTGACGGGGTTATTAATTCTGGTATTAGGTTAATTTTGTATTTTAGTTCTGGGGGTAAAATAACATGGTCTTGTTATAATGGTGGTTATAAAATTGCGACAACAAATTCTGCAATACCCCTTAATGAGTGGACTCATGTTGTTGGGACAATAAAATCAAATGAAACCGGAGGGGTTAAGATTTATGTTAATGGGGAAGTTCAAGCAATAACAGATACTACTACTGCTTGTGGTTCCTATGGTTCACTTTATCTCGGTGCTTATATTTGGCCAATTAGTAATTACTACAACGGTGTAATGGACGATGTCCGTGTTTATAATAGAAATCTCTCGGCGTCGGAGGTTAAACAGTTGTATAATTCAGGTCGTTAGTCACACTCTCCACTTGGAGGTTCAACCTCCAAGTGGAGAAAAATAAAAAAATGAAAAATATTTTCGCAAAAAAAAATAATAAAAACGAAAACCATCATTTTGGAGGTGAAACCTCCAAAATTGGGATATTGGTGTTTGTTGGTCTATTTATTTTATTTTTTATTTCTGCTCCGACGACAACTTCTGCATCTGCTGTTAAGTCTGTAGGCAAAACTGGGCTGGTTGGATATTGGCCGATGAACGATGGGGCGGGGACAAGTGCGAATGATTTATCTGGGAATAGAATTAATGGAACATTGTTTAATGGTCCGTTGTGGGTAGCTGGTAAAATAGGCAAAGCTTTAAGTTTTGATGGTATAGATGATTACGCAAGGATGTCTTCTGTGCCACTTGGTGATTTGCAGAAAGTTAGTATTTCTTATTGGCTTAAAGTGCCAGCGTCAACCGGTGCAGCGATGATATCAATGGAATTATCTGCCGACTCGAATGCAAATCCAAATGGATCTTTCTGGCAACTTATTTATGGTAATGGTTCAGTTTATAGTAGTTCGCTTGCTGCGACTGCTTTGTATGGTACTGGTCCCGTGTATAACCTAAGAACGTATCCAATGCCATCGGTTGGTTGGCATCATTTTGTTTTTGTTTATGACCGAAGTAAGGCTTCAAACCAAGTTGATGCTGTATATATTGATGGGGTTTCTCAAACATTAACATCGACGATATCAAGCATGGTTGCTGGTACAACTTTTCGAACAGATAATATGTATCTAATGTCACGCGGTGGTGTTTCCTATCGCACTTCTGGGTACATGGATGATTTAAGAATATACAGTCGTATTTTATCTGAATCTGAAGTAAAAAATATTTATCAGTTTGGGTCTGCGCAAATTAAAGCTGTAGGTAATAGTGGGCTGGTTGGTTATTGGCCACTAAATGATGGTGCCGGAACAAAGGCGAACGACATGAGTGGAAAGGGTAACATTGGAACGATATCAGGCACACCTTCTTGGGTTAATGGTAGGTTTAATAAAGCTTTATCTTTCGACGGTTCCACTAATTATATTCAAGCAGGGCCCACACCCGCTCTTACAAAAAATGGAACATATACTTTTTCTGCTTGGCTTAAATCATCAACGATTGGGACCCAGACGATTTTTCAAAGTTCACCAAGTTGTATTGATAGAAATGGCGCGGCTCTTAGTGGGAACACTTTGTTATTTGGTTATTATAATGGGACTGCTTGGGTTGGGGCCAGCGGTTCTGTTCCGGCAAATCAATACTTTCATTTTGTAGGAGTAAATAACGGAGGAACCTTATCTCTGTATATAAATGGAGTGCTTCAAGTAGGCACTAGTGTTCCATATGTTCATTGTGCTGATGGGAACCTTTACTTAGGGCAAGAAACATATCCTGGTGATCCCACAAAATTTGCAGGAATAATGGATGACGTTCGCGTTTATAGTCGTGTTTTATCTGCGTCAGAAATTTTGCAGTTATATAAACAAAATGCGACACAGATTAATTCTTCTAGGAATGATTTCTTAACTAACGGCTTAGTTGGTCTTTGGTCTTTTGATGGTAAAGATGTGAATTGGGGCACAAACAAAGTATTAGATAGAAGTGGACAGGGGAATGACGGAACTTTTGTTGGTATGAGTACGACCTCTTCTCCAACGAACGGAAAGATTGGGCAGGCTTTGAAGTTTAGAGGGATAAGCTCTGGTTCCTATGTAACCCTTGGAACAAGTACTACATTAAATCCGGCAAATTTTACTATTTCTGCTTGGTTGTATCCGGCAACAACGACGGTTAGTTATGGATATATATATAGTAGTGCGAGAGATTGTTGTGGCGCATATAACGGAATAGATTTGCAATATACTAACGGTAGAGTTACCGGCGGTATATGGAACAGCACAGCCGCATATGTTACCTCTGCTTATCAAGGAATAGATATAAAATGGAGACATGTTGCTTTTTCTTATGATGGTGCTGTTTTACGTGTGTATGTAGACGGTCTTTTGAGTAATTCGGCGAACAGTACTCTTGGTGTTGGTTCTCCCGCAACTTACCCGGCTGCTATTGGAGGAATGGGCCTTAGCCCCGGAACGTATACATTTAATGGGAAAATAGATGATGTGCGTTTGTATAACCGTGCTCTTTCCGCTACAGAAATTAAACAGCTTTATAACTTAGCTCGCTAGCCACATTACTACTTGGAGGTTCAACCTCCAAGTAGTAAAATAATCAGTTATATATGACAAATAGAAAAACTCCGTTCGTAACTGGTGAATATTATCATCTTTATAATAGGGGAATAGATAAACGAAGCATTTTCTCAGATCAAAAAGATTTGAATCGCTTTTTTCAAAGCATGATTGAATTCAATGTTTCTGAGCCAATAGGAAGTATCTATGAAAATTCTTTTATAAAAAAGTCTCAACTTGGAGGTTCAACCTCCAAGTTGAGAAAAGGGAGTCAAAAATTAGTTGATTTCGTAGCTTTTTGCCTTAACCCAAACCATTTTCATTTTATAGTTATGCAGTCTTCAGAAAAGGGGATTGAAAAATTTATGCATCGACTGGGGACAGGATACACAATGTATTTTAATGAAAAGGAAAAACGAAGTGGTGCTTTATTCCAAGGTAGATTTAAATCAGTTCACGTAGGTACTAATGAATACCTTCTTCATCTTAGTGCCTACGTTAATTTAAATAACAAAGTTCACCAACTTGGAGGTTTAACCTCCAAGTTGGCGGGAAGTAGGTCTAGTTGGGGAGAGTATATAGATAAAAATACTAAAGGTATCTGTGAAAAGAAAATTATTTTAGATCAATTTAATAATAATATTGATGAATACAAGAAATTCTCCTTGTCATCTTTAGAAATGATTAGGAAAAGAAAGGAAGACATGAAAGACTTAGAAAAATTTTTATTAGAATAACCACTTGGAGGTTCAACCTCCAAGTGAGGTTAAGGTTTACGGGCTATTTTTTCGTTCTATGTTTTGATACAATTGGAGAAATTAATCTTTGAACAATATGGATAAAAATGTACGCGTGGCGATAAATGGTTTTGGAAGAATTGGGCGAGCTTTTTTGAAATTGGCGCTTAATGATTCGCGCATGACTATTGTCGCGATAAACGATTTAGGTGACGCAGAAAACTTAGCTTATCTTCTACGATATGACACTGTTTATGGTCGTGGTCGTACCCCGATTGAGATTTTAGATAAAGGCGGTGAAAAATATTTAAAAATTGGCGTAAAAGAAATTCTACTTATAGCAGAGCGTGACCCAGCGAAACTTCCATGGAGAAATCTTGATATAGATGTTGTTGTTGAATCAACTGGAGTCTTTGAAGGTTTTGATAAGGCGAGAGCGCATATTGATGCTGGAGCAAAGCGTGTTGTTATTTCAGCTCCAGCAAAAGACGGGGAAGAGAATGGACCAAACGGAGCAACAGTGCTTATGGGCGTAAACGAAGTTGAGCTCTCTATTTGCAAGGTTAGCTCCAACGCTTCTTGCACTACAAACGCTAGCGGTCCAGTAATTCAGATTTTGGATGATGCTATTGGGATTGAAAAAGCTATTTTAAACACAGTACACGCTTACACAGCGACTCAACGTCTTGTTGATTCTCCTGATGTTAAAGATTTTCGCCGTGGTCGTGCTGGCGCACAAAATATTATTCCTTCAACAACGGGCGCGGCCATCGCTGTGACAAAAACTATTAAGAGTTTAGATGGAAAATTTGATGGAGTCGCTATCCGTGTTCCAGTGGTGTCTGGTTCTATTGCAGATATTACTTTTATTTCAAAGAGAGACACAACTGTTGAAGAAATTAATGAGGTGTTAAAAAAAGCGACGCAAGAATTAAGATGGAAAGGAATTTTTGCCGTAACAGAAGAGCCATTGGTTTCTTCTGATATTATTGGAGATACTCGCGCGGCAATTGCCGACTTATCTTTTACGAAGGTTGTTGGTGGAAATTTGGTAAAGGTTCTTGTTTGGTACGATAATGAAATGGGGTATTCAAAAACACTTATTGAACATGTAATTAAAGCGGCTTCTTTTGTTTAAACTATGAAAATTTATCTCGGAAGTGATCACGCAGGATACGACTTAAAAGAAAAACTTTTTCAGTTTTTGATTGACCTTGGATATGAGGTGACAGATGAAGGACCTTTCTCTTTTGACCCAGAAGATGATTATCCAGACCATGTTTCAGAAGTTGCTAAAGAAGTTGCAGACGGAGGTGGGGAAGTTAAAGGAATAGTTATTGGTGGTTCTGGTCAGGGTGAAGCAATCGTTGCAAACCGTTTTAAAGGTGTGCGCGCTGTTGTTTATTATGGTGGAGCGGGGACAATCGTGCGCCTTTCTCGTGAGCATAATGACGCGAATATTCTTTCAATTGGAGCGCGTTTTGTTGGCGAAGAGGAAGCAAAACAGGCTGTTAAAATGTGGCTTGAGACCGAATTTTCAAAAGAAGAAAGGCATAGTAGGAGGATTGCGAAGATAGATAAATTAGTAGACTAGTAGGTATTAGTAAATTATGTCTAATCAATCTAATATAGAAATTATCCCGGCAGTAATGCCCCGCAGTTTAAATGATTTAGAAGAACACATCTCGCGAGTTGTTGGCTCTGCTCCTTGGGTGCAGATAGATGTGATGGACGGAGTTTTTGTGCGCGGTAAAACATGGCCATATATTTCTTTTGATGCAAAAGCGTTTGAATTTGAGTTTGAGGGGTTGCCACATTGGGAAGATATTGATTATGAGTTTGATTTGATGATTAAAAATCCGGAGAAAGAAATTGATCGCTTTGTAATGCTTGGCGCTTCAAGAATTATTTTTCATATTGAAAGCACTGATAAAATTGGGGAAGCAATAAAACTTGCTCGGGAAAAAGATTTAGAGGTTGGACTGGCTATAAACATCGATACGGAGAGCGGAACACTTGAAGAGTTTATTTCCGATATAGATTTTGTGCAGTTTATGGGTATCGCAACTATTGGGCTTCAAGGTGAGCCGTTTGATAAAAGAGTAGTTGAAAAGATATCCTCATTCAGAAAAAAATTTCCTGATGTTATAATAAGTATTGATGGTGGAGTAGGAATGAATAATGTTACAGAAATTGTAAAAGCAGGAGTGGATCGTTTGGTTGCAGGTTCGGCAATATTCAAAAATGAAAATACTCACGGCGCGATAGGGGATCTTTATAACACAGCAAACAATGCTATCTGACAAAGAAATAAAATTTTTAGAACTTAAGGCGAATGAAATTCGTCAGTCTATTATTGATATGCTCATGGAGGCTGGTTCTGGTCACACAGCGGGACCTTTAGGTATGGCTGATATTTTTACCGCTGCGTACTTTCGTTTTTTGCGTCATGACCCCAAAAGACCAGATTGGGATGAACGCGATAGATTAATACTTTCCAATGGCCATATTTGTCCGATACTTTATGCGACCCTCGCGCACGCTGGTTACTTTCCTATGGAAGAATTAAAAACGTTACGTAAATTTGGTTCAAGATTACAAGGTCATCCGCACCGTGAATGGCTTCCATTTGTAGAAACATCGTCGGGTCCCTTGGGTTCTGGCCTTTCACAAGCAGTTGGAATGGCGCTTGCAGATAGAATTGACCACGGCCGTTCTACACCACATTTCTTTTATTGTTTTTTGGGCGATGGAGAGTTAGACGCTGGAGAAAATTGGGAAGCGATGATGCTTGCTGGAAAAGAAAAACTACGAAATGTTATTGCAATTGTCGATAGGAATAATATACAAATAGACGGATTTACCGAGGACATAATGCCACTTGAGCCACTACATGAAAAATGGGAATCATTTGGTTGGCATGTGCAAGAAATTGATGGGCATAGTTTCCAGGGGATTATTGAAGCAGTGGAACAAGCTCGTGCGATTTTTGAAAAACCATCTGTTATTATCGCGCATACAATTCCAGGAAAAGGTGTTTTTGATTTTGAAAGAGACTTTCGTTGGCACGGTGTACCACCTAACAAAGAGCAGGGGTTGAAGGCGCTGAAAGAGCTTCGAACCTTGCACGGGAAAATAGAAAATGAAGCAAATTAAAAATAATAAAAATAACATGAAATACATGATTCCAATTGTTTTTACTGCCACTATAGTTTTTGTTGTATACATACAAACACAGTTTTCTAATCAAAGTATGAGTATGGTGATAAGTTCAGTTATTCCATCAATTTTTATTTTTATATATTTTTATTTTTGGGAAAATAAATAAATTAATCGGCATGCTTAATTCAAACTTAAAATTAAATCAAAAACTTTTCGATGAGGATGTTGAACAAGCTCCTATTCGTAAGGGTTTTGGGGAAGGGTTACTCATCGCTGGAACACAGGATGATAGGGTTGTTGGTTTGTGTGCCGATCTCACAGAATCAACCCAGATGCACTTTTTTAAAGAAAGATTTCCATCTCGATTTATAGAAATGGGGGTTGCTGAACAAAATTTGGCGGCGGTCGCTTCGGGGATGGCCGTGATGGGGAAGATTCCATTTTTTACATCATACGCAATGTTTTCTCCTGGAAGAAATTGGGAGCAGATTCGCACGACAATTTGCTACAACAACGTTAATGCAAAGATAGTTGGTTCTCATGCTGGAGTTTCAGTTGGGCCAGACGGTGGAACACATCAAGCAGTTGAAGACATAGCTTTAACACGCGTTATTCCAAGAATGACGGTGATTGTGCCATGTGATTCTATTGAAGCAAAAAAAGCGACAATCGCTTCGGCAAAGTTTGATGGTCCAGTTTATATACGTCTTGCAAGAGAAAAAACTCCAATAGTCACAACCGAAGATACCCCGTTTGAGATTGGTAAAGCTCAAATTTTTTACGAAACCGAAAATTCTTATGATAAGAAAGTTGGGATTATTGCTTGTGGAGGTCTTGTTCATAAAGCTCTCATTTCTGCGCGCCTACTTGAGGCCGAAGGAATTTCGGTTGGTGTTATGAATCTTGCGACAATAAAACCACTTGATAAAGAAGCCGTCCTTTCATTTGCCCGAAAGTATCGCGCGATTGTAACCGTAGAAGAGCATCAGATTGCCGGTGGGATGGGTGGTACTGTTTCTGAGTTTTTATCTGCAGAATTTCCAACTCCAATAAAATTTGTTGGTGTTAAAGATTTATTTGGACAATCTGGAAAACCAGAAGAGCTTATAGAGCATTACGAAATGGGAGTCTCCTCAATTAAAAAAGCCGTCAGCGACGTCTTATTTTTAGCTCGTAGATTAAAGTCGTAGTTAAATATTATATTTTTTGTGGGCGCCACTCTTCTTCGGCGACGGCCTTCTTTAATAATTCTTCTAGCTTTGCGCGCGAGAGCAATCCTTCCTGTGCTCCGATTTTTTGTACAACAGACATTGAGTTTACTGGCGCCCAAGTGAATGCTTCAAGTGGACTTTTCCCCAATGCAAGGGCAGATACGAACGTTGAAGCAAAGGCGTCTCCCGCACCGGTTCGTTCATATGCTTCTCTGTGGTCTGGGTATAACGGAATAAACCAATTTTCGTCTGCGTATGAAAGGTATGCGCCGAGCGGTCCATCCGTTAAGACAACAATTTTTGGTCCAAGCTCTCGCATTGCAGAGAGCAATTTCTTCTTATCGTTTTCGCTGGTGTTTAAAATTAATTGTGCTTCCTCGATATTACAAATAAAAAAATCAGAACGTTCGTATATGTGACGCAACGATTCGTGCCCAAATTTCATTTGGTATGTACCTGGTTGAAAGGCTAATTTAACACGCGGATTTTCGTTGCAATAATCAGCAATTTTTTTATGGAAAGAAAGAGAGTGCTCGCCAAGGGAGCTTAGATAAAGCCACTTAGGTGGTTCAAAAAGTGGTAATTCATAAGGGAATTCTTCATGTTTTATTAAAATTGTTCTGTCATTTTCAAGCCACAAAACGTAGTGATAGTTGGTTTTTTTGCCATCGTGTTGGCGGATAAAATCAGTGGAGACTAACTCTTTTCTAAAAGTATCTATACAAAGTTTTCCGTTTGAGTCGTGTCCAACGTTTGTGACGATGGCGGTTTTTAATCCAAGCCTTGCCCCAGAGACCGCCGCGTTTGGACTGTTGCCAACAGCTGAAACTAATTTTGAAAATTCAAAAGGAACTTTGTTTCGAAACGGGATACAAAGGAGATTTTTTTCCTCGTCTACTTTACTGTTAGAAGAATCACTAAGACGAATAAAGTCGTCGATAACTGTATCTCCAATTGCGATGATGTCGAAGGCCATGTGTTTATTTTAACATTTTTAGATGGCGGAGTGAAAGCATTTATGGTGTAAAATTATAGCAAGATGTGCTAAGAAAAACTGCGTGTTATAATAATTTTCAAATGAAATCACTACGCGAGGTTATTAAAGAAGCTGACGAGAAAGGTATCGCAATTGGTCATTTTAATATTTCAAATTTGGAGATGTTAAAAGGTGTTTTTGAAGCGGCAAAAGAATTGAATATGCCCGTTATTGTCGGTGTTTCTGAGGGGGAGAGAGATTATATTGGAGTCGAACAAGTTGTTGCTTTGGTTCGTAGCCTGCGAGAAGAATATGATTTTCCGATTTTTTTGAACGCAGACCATTCTTATTCGTTTGAACGTACTAAAGAAGCGATTGACGCCGGTTTCGACGCCGTTATTTTTGATGGAGCAAAATTGTCTCTTTTAGAGAATATCGAAATTACAAAAAGATGTGTTGATTATGCTCGTGCTAGTGGTAAAGACGTTCTTGTTGAAGCAGAAGTTGGTTACATTGGGACTTCGTCACAAGTGATAGACGCTATTCCTGAAGGAATTGATTTGAAGAACTTTACAAAAAAAGAAGAAGCCGAAAATTTTATAAATGCTACTGGTATAGATTTGTTTGCGCCGTCGGTCGGAAACATCCACGGGTTTATTAAAGGTATTGGAAATCCGGCGCTAAATATAGAAGCGATTAAAGATCTAAAAAATGCCATTAAAACACCGCTTGTTTTACATGGTGGTTCTGGAATATCTCCGGAAGACTTTAAAGAAGCTATTCGTGCTGGAATAAGAATTATCCACATTAGTACGGAGATGAGGGTTCTTTATCAGAAATCAACAAAAGAGGCTATAGATGAAAGTATAGAGAAAAACGAGGTTGCTCCATATAAATACGATGCATCCGTTGTTGAGGATCTTAAAAATTTCGTAAAAAATTACATAACGATGTTTAGTAGTGTTTAATTTTCACCTAAAAAATATCTATTATTTAAAGGCTTCACAATTTTATTTGGTTGTGTATAATGTCCGCCATGTTTGAACTAGAAATAGAAGAAAGAGATGTTAAGGCAAATCTCGCAGACGTAAGAAAAAGCGGGCGTATTCCTGCTGTTTTCTACGGACCAAAAGCAAAATCGACTTCATTCTTTATAGATAAGGTCCAGTTTAAAAAAGTTTTGAAAGATGCAGGGGAGTCTTCCATCGTTCGTCTAAAGGGAGCAAGCGGTAATACTGATGTTTTGGTACACGATGTCCAGTATGAGCCAATCCGTCACGAACCTGTTCATGTTGATTTTTACGTAGTTGAAAAAGACAAAAAGACCCAAGTTGAGGTTCATCTTGAGTTTATCGGTGAATCTCCTGCAGTTAAAGATTTGGGAGGTATTTTGGTTAAGGTTTTGCATGAAATTGAAGTTGAAGCTCTTCCACAAGATCTTCCACACAATATTAATGTCGATATTTCCACCCTTACAGCTATTGATGGGCATATCACAGTTAAAGATATCGTTATGCCAAAAGGTGTTACGGCTATAACTAAAGGAGAGGAAATCGTTGCTTTGGTTTCAGAAGCAGCAAAAGAAGAAGAGACACCAGTCGCATCAATTGATCTTTCTTCAATTGAAGTTGAAAAGAAAGGGAAGAAAGAAGAAGAATCTAGCGAAGAAGAAAAATAATCTAAATATTTTTTTTAAAAAAGAAGACTTAAGGTCTTCTTTTTTAATTTATGGCGGTGGCTTCAATTAGTCTGTTGAGATAGAATATATAGATAGGAGCGAAGTGTTCCTTGGTTTTTTAGTTTCCTATATGAAATTTAATATTTTCTTTAATAAATTAGTTTTAGTGATAGTTTTGTTTGGTATTTTTCTAGTACCTGGGTTTATTGTTAGTGCTCAATCGGCAGATCAGGTGGCACAACAAGAGGCAAAACTTCAGGCTGAATACGATGCTCTGCAGAAAGAAATTGGTAATTGGCAGAAAATTTTAGATGACACCAGGCAGAAAGCTAACACTATCCAAGGAGATATCTCTATCCTTACCGCAAAAATAAAAGAAGCGGAATTAATGATAAGGCAAAAAAATATAGCTATTTCAAAACTTGGCACACAAATCGCTGATAAAAGTAAAAAAATTAAAACTCTCGAAGGAAAACTTGATGATGGGCGCAGGTCACTCGCACAGATTATAAGAAAAACAAATGAGATAGATTCCAAAACTTTAGCTGAAGTATTTTTCTCTGAGGAAAGTGTCTCGGAGTTTTTTCAGGATATTGATTCTTACGATTCAATAAAAAATGAAATGAAGGAACATTTTACTAACGTACGAGAAGTTAAGGCTATTACCGAAGAAGAGCGCCAAAAATTAGATAAACAAAAAAACGAAGAAGCTGATGCAAAATATGTTGTAGAGGTGAAGAAAAAAACAATTGCTCAAACAGAATCTGAAAAGAAAAAACTTCTAGCTATTACAAAAACTGAAGCAAGTGGGTATCAGGCTGTGTTGAGTGAAAGGCAGAAAAGGGCCGCACAAATCAGGGCAGCTCTTTTTAAGCTTCGCGATAGTGAAGGAATTCCTTTCGCCAAAGCTCTTGAGTATGCAAATTTTGCCAGCGAAAAGACCGGCATTAGACCAGCGCTTATCTTAGCAATCCTCACCCAAGAATCTGATCTTGGTAAAAACCAGGGCTCATGTATTTTATCTAGTCTTGATACAGGTGATGGTGTTGGTAAAAATACGGGGACATTTTTTGAGAAAGTAATGAAATCACCAAGAGATACAGAACCGTTTAAAGATATTACAAATAGATTAAATTTGGATTGGAAAATTACACCAGTATCATGTCCTCCTAAGGCTACGTGGTCGTCTTCTCGCGGTTATGGTGGGGGAATGGGTCCTTCACAATTTATTCCTTCAACATGGGAACTTTTCAAGAAGCGTATAGCAAGCGCTGTTGGTGTTTCTCAAAATGAAGCAAATCCATGGAATCCAGAACACTCGTTTACGGCAACAGCAATTTATCTGTCAGACCTTGGGGCGGTGAGTGGTAGTTATAGCGCTGAAAGAAACGCAGCCTGTAGGTATTATTCTGGCAGGAGATGTGATAACCAAAGACCAGCCAACTCTTTTTATGGGACACAGGTTTTGCAAAAAGCTGAAGATATTCAGGCCAATATTGATTTCTTGAAGGGGGTGTAGTTCATTTTTACCCTGATTTTTCTTAAAAAATCTAGACTTTTCCTTTTTAAAAACCTTACGGAGCGCGATGAGCGCGAGTAGAGAAAAATTCAGCAGAATTTTATCGTGTTTTTAAAAAGGAAAAGTGAAAAAGACACATTTGCAAATTTGAGCGCTTTCTAGTAAAGTACGGGCTTATGAAGAAAGATATCCATCCTAAATATAACGATGAAATCAAGGCCACTTGCGCCTGTGGAGCGACATATGTCGTTTCTTCTGGCTTGCCAGAGATAAACGTTGAAATTTGTAGTTCTTGCCACCCATTCTATACAGGTAACGAAAAGGTTATCGATACCGCTGGTCGCGTTGAAAGATTCAAGAAGCGAAGAGCAGCAGCGGAACCAGTTAAGAAAGTAGCTAAGAAGTCTTAGATAATCAGTAAGAAAAACAGCGAGATAATTGCTGTTTTTTCTTTTTCTAAAAAAATTATGGAAGATCTTGAGAGCGCTAAAAAAAATTCTAAAACCGCATATCTTGCGACACAGTTTGAGAAGTTGCTTAAAGAAGAAGAAGATGTTCGCACGATGGTAGAGAACGATCCGTCAATGAGTGAACTTGCAGAGGAAGACCTAAAAAGAATTAGTGAGCAAAAAGAAACAATAGAAAAACAAATAGAAACAATTTTTGATTCAGAAAAAGAGGAAGTCGCTAAACCAACTGGAGCAATTTTGGAAGTTTACGCTGGAGCGGGTGGGGAAGAGGCTGCGCTTTTTGCGGAAGAATTAACTACCATGTATGAGCGATATGCTATATCGCGTAATTGGTCTGTGACAAGACTTGATGAATCTCGAAGTGAGCTTGGTGGATATAAAGATGCGTCATTTGAAGTGAAGGGTAAGGGTGCTTATGAAGCACTTCAGTTTGAGACCGGAGTTCACCGAGTTCAAAGAATTCCTGCGACAGAAAAATCTGGTCGAGTACACACATCGACAGCTTCTGTTTCTGTTTTGCCAATACGTACTCGTTTTTCTTTTACAATATCTCCAAGTGACGTGGAGATGGAGCTTTCTCGTTCCGGTGGTGCTGGAGGGCAAAATGTTAACAAAGTTGAAACAGCCGTTCGTCTTATTCATAAACCAACAGGAGTTGCGGTGCGTTGTCAGAGTGAGAGGAGTCAGTTAAAAAATCGCGAAAAAGCTTTTGAAATGCTTTCGGCGCGCCTTTCTATGATGAAAGAAGAAGAAGAATTCAACAAGCTTTCTGCTGAAAAGAAAAGCCAAATCGGGACTCGTGATCGTTCAGAAAAAATTCGCACATATAATGTTCTTCAAGATCGTATTACAGATCATCGAATTAAACAGTCTTGGCATAATATTGAAGGAATACTTGCTGGTAATCTTGATCCAATAATAAGAACATTTGAAAAGTTTGATGGAGTGTTACCGAAAGTTGGAGAGGGCGGGGGAGACGAAGATTAAGCACCACCAATGATTTTGGTGGTTATGGGTTGCTTCAAATAGACCTTTTTGTTAGTATAGGAACTTCTACGGGGTTTAGGCCCCGATAATTTAAAATATGCAGAAAAACACTAAAGAAACACCAAATATGGAAGCATTGCTTAAGGCAGGGGCTCATTTTGGTTATTCTCGTACAAGACGTCATCCTTCAGTCAAAAAGGCTCTATTAGGTTCAAAAAATCATTCTGATGTTATAGATCTTGAAAAAACCACTCAAATGCTTGAAACAGCATGTGATTTTGTTAGAGAACTAGGAAAACAAGGAAAGCAAATTATTTTTGTTGGTTCTAAACCAGAAGCTCGAGATATAGTAAAAGAAGCAGCACAGTCGATTGATATGCCATTTGTTACAGAGCGTTGGATTGGTGGCACTTTGACCAACCTCCCAGAAATCAGAAAGCGCGTTGAAAGACTTCTTCAGATTAATGATGAAAAAGAAAAAGGAACAATTGCTCGCTATACAAAAAAGGAACGCTTGGTTATTGATTTAGAATTAGGAAGACTTAATCGATATTTCTTTGGTTTGATTTCTTTAAAAGCTATGCCGGGTGCAATGTTTGTTGTTGATTCTAAAAAGGAAACAATTGCAATTGCAGAAGCAAAAAATGTTAAGGTTCCGGTTGTTAGTATCTCAAACTCAGATTGTGATGTTTCAGTTATCACATATCCAATTATTGGTAACGATGCTTCAACTTCAAGTATTAAACTTTTTGTTGAAAGTATCGTAAACGCATATCAGGAAGGTGCTCTTATGCGTGAGGTTGTTAAGTAAATTTATTCATAAGCTCTTTATTTAAACCATGGTAACGATGGATCAAGTTAAGGAATTGCGTGACATGACCGGTGTGTCTGTTATGCAGTGTAAAAAAGCTCTTGAGGAAGCTCAGGGTGACAAAGAAAAAGCAATTGAAATCTTAAAGCGTAAAAGTAAAGATATTGCTGGTAAAAAAGGAGACAGAACTTTGGGGGCTGGAACTATTCAGTCGTATATTCATCTTGGTGGAGCTGTTGGCTCTATGGTTTTACTTTCTTCTGAAACAGATTTCGTTTCTAAGAACGAAGAGTTTAAAAAACTTGCTTATGATATAGCTATGCATATTGCCGCAGCAAACCCAGAGTTTGTTAGCCGTGAAGAAGTTTCTGAGGAAACGATTAACGATTTAAAAAAGGTTTTTGAAGAAGAAGCAGTGGCTTCTGGTAAGACCGACCCAGCTGTTAAGGAGAAGGTTGTTTCTGGAAAATTGAACACTTATTTTGCAGAGCGTGCTTTGCTCGAACAGCCATTTGTGAAGAATGGTGATGTTACCGTTGGGGCTTTGGTAGATGAGGCTGTTCAGAAGTTTGGCGAGAGAATTGAAGTGACTCGCTTTGCACGTTTTTCTTCAAGTGTGTAGTATATTGTAGGTATGCTTTTACCGTTTATATTCTCCTTGGTTTTTGCAATAGCAATTTCTGGTATGGTTTTTGCTAGAGTATGGAGTATAAGGAAAGGCAGGGTAGTAGCAGGAGAAGAGTATGAGATAATGGAGATTTTTTCTGTTTTTGAATGGGAAAAGACACTCAATAAAATATCATCTTTCGTTCTTAGTAAATTGCAAAAAGTTTCAGTTATTGTTTCCCGTTTATTAATAAATTTTTATAAAATAGCAAAAAAATTTATTGATGAGAGGGTAGAGCATTTTTCTGTGTCTGTTCCGTCAATTAATAACGGAGATAGTGAAAAAGGAACAGCTTCTTTTTTCTTAAAAGACATATCTGAACACAAAGATAGTTTTAGAAACGGAGAGGCTGATAAAGTCGTTTAGTTTTTAAGAAATAATTGCCGCCTTAGCTCAGTGGTAGAGCGTCGCTTTTGTAAAGCGAGGGTCCTCGGTTCAAATCCGAGAGGCGGCTCCAATAAATTCATAAAAAAAGAGACTGTGTTATATAACACAGTCTCTTTTTTTATGAATACTGAAATTTTAATCAGTAAAATAATCTGACAATAAGCGCAATGACTACAATAACAAGTAGTGTATGGATTAGTTCACCGCCGAAATTAAAACTAAAGCCAAGCAACCAAAGGATTAGTAGCACTATAATAATTGTTTGAAGCATGTTTTTAAAAATTACCTGTAATACATTAATGACGTAACGTGGTTTATTTTATTACAGTGTTTTTATGCGTGGCCGTATAATATTTTAAATTTTTCAAGTCCTCGGTGTAGTTGAACAGCGACAGCGTTTTTTGTTTTCCCTGTTATAAGTGATATTTCCTTAAGTGAAAGATCTTGGGCGTATCTCATGGTCATTACTTTTCTGTATGCTTCTGGAAGTTGTTGTATTAATAAGATAGCTGCCTTGCTGTCTAAAGAGTTTGTAAGTAGTTCTAAGGATTCGTTATTTCCAGGATCAAACCCTTTTTCAATAAGAACATCCAGTGAGGTTGCTTTGTGTTTGCGATATTCATCCACTATTAGATTGTTAAGGACGTGATAAAGAAATGCCTTCATTACATCAATTTTCCCACCTTTAATAAGGTAGGCCCATGTTTTCATGAATGTGTCTTGCACTAAATCCTCGCCAATTTCATGGCTGTTTGTTTTAAAAAATGCGTAAGAATTAAGCCCTTTTCCGTATTCTCGGTGCGCTGAAGTTAACGCTCTTTGTTGTTGAGCTTTTTGTTTAGGTTTCATGTTAGTTGTTATAGATTAAGACGTAATAGAGGAGGTCTTTATTACAGTGTTATTACACCGTGTCTTGTAATTCAGTAGGTTTTCCCGCTTAAAAGGGGTATTTTGCAGTGTTTTAGTAGTTACTCAAAAGTTACGTAATAGAGAAAATAAGGAAATTTATTACTTAAATAATAACACATATATTACTTTATATCAATTGTAATAAATTACTGCTTTAGTCGGCGTTATTATCATGGAAACAGTATTTATTTTTTCAGAAATAACTTTTAACTTTGTTGTTTCTGTCGCGGTTATCACGGTCGGTGTTCTGTTTGTTTTTATTGTTGTTCCGATGATACGTATATTAAGAGAGCTTGAAAAATTTTCATCAAACCTCAATCAAATATCATCTGACGCAGTTGAAAGAATAAACGACATTGTTGATAGGTTTTCTGAATTGCCGATATTTTCATTTTTCTTGAAAGATCGCTCTCGGAAAATAAAAAAGACAAGTAACATTGGTTCGGCTAAAAAGATGTAAGTTACAAATAATTCTTAAGGTTTTTATCAAATGGTTAATAGATAATTCAATTTTTAGTAATATGAAAAAAATAATAAATAAAAAGAATACAAAGAATTCGGTCGTTAGTAAAAAAGAGAAACTTTTAGAAGGAGCTTTAGTTGGCGCGGTCCTTGGTGTTGCGGCGGGGATGCTTCTCGCACCAGAGTCTGGAAAGAAATTACGTGAGGACATCAAGAAACTTCCCGGTGATTTTTATCGATATATGTCACCACGTGTAAAAAAATTAAAGAAAGTTGGTGAAAAACAATACGATGCTTTTGTTGATGAAGGCGTAAAAAATTACGTTAAAGCGAAGAAGCTTTCCGTTGCAGAAGAAAAAATGCTCAGGAACGAAACAAGCCGTTTTTGGAAAAATATTAAAAAGCACTTGTAGTATTAATTTATTACAACACGTAATAAATTAAACACAGAAACGTCATTTATCACAGGTGGGTTGGTTTGTGGTCGAAGGCCCTTTTTAAAAGAGGGCGAAATTAATAGTAAAATTAATAATAATAAAAATAAAAATATGACTAAAACTATAAATTACACAAAAGTATTAAGCCGTTTTCTTTTTGAAGCGGGAATAATTTTGTCAGCAGTGTTGATTATTAGTGCTCCCTTGTTTGCGCGTGCAGATACACTCAATCGCCAATTGGAGGTTGGTGTTAGTGGTTCAGATGTTTCTGCTCTTCAGACTTTTTTGGCGGCAGATCCTGCATTTTATCCAGAAGGTCTTGTTACTGGTTATTTTGGCCAGTTAACAAAAGCCGCTGTAGCGAGATTCCAGTCACATAATGGAATTTCACCCGTTGGTCGTGTTGGTCCTGCAACGTTACCTGTTCTTAACCTTCAGATGGCTAATATGGGTGTTAGCGGTGATTCAGCTGCTCCAATTATCACAAGCTTAAATGTTAGTAAAAATAGTAACAGCGCTACGATTAGCTGGACTACTAATGATTTGGCAAGAGGTAAGGTTTATTACAGTACATCACCAATTAGACTTAATAACACCTTTGATCAAACTGGAGTCAATTTTGTTGAACCAAGTGTAAGTGGTACTTTGGCTCAATACGATGGTGTTGCTCGAACATCTCAAGTTGTAGGAATAAGTGGTTTGACCCCAAATACAAATTACTTCTATTTGGTTGAGGTATTAGATTCGTCTAATAACACAAGCATAACCTCCCCAGCTTCCTTCTATACAAATTAACAATATAGAAAAGCTTAGAGAAAGTTTAACAAAGAGGACCCTGAGAATATCTTTTCTCAGGGTCTTTTTTGTTTTGTTGTAATGGTTTACGTTCTCACTCGGCTCCCTAGTGTAGAGAAAATATTATGAAAAAACAAAAAACGATATTAATAATTGAGGATGAAAAAAGCCTTCGTGGTGCCATGGTAGATATACTATTAGCTAAAAATTTTCTACCAATCGAGGCTAGAAATGGAAAAGAGGGAGTGGCTCTCGCGTTTTTGAAGCACCCAGACCTTATTTTACTCGACCTTATTATGCCGGAGATGGATGGGGTAACGGCACTAAAAAATATTAGAGAAGATATGTGGGGAGGAAAAGTCCCGGTTATTATTCTGACTAATTTAAGTGGCCCCAACGAGCAGGTTGCGGATGAAATGTTAGCTCATAAGTTAACTCATTATTTAATAAAGTCTGATTGGAAACTACATGCTATTGTGAAGAAGATAGAAGAAATATTGGAGATTTAAATACTTTATGAAAAAAAATATCATCACCTCCGTTTCCAATGAAATAATTCGTAACCTTAAAGTTTTAGCTAAAGAAAAAGAGGTTGTTCGACGTAAGCTTGCCGTTACAGCAAGAGAGCTTGCTGTAACGGCAAAGAAACTTGCTATTACTGCACGAGAGAAAGAGGTAGTTAGACGTAAGCTTGTAGTAACAGCAGAAAAACTTAAGAAGTCACACGAAACATTGGAGCGTAAGGTTTTTGAACGCACCAAGGACCTTGAAATGGCTAGGGTGAAAGAAGAGGCAATATTGTTATCAATTGGTGACGGACTTCTTGTTACAGATGAAAAAGGGGTTGTTATTATTATGAACAAAACAGCTGAAAAGTTGTTTGGTAAAAAAAGCAATGAAACAATAGGAAAGGTTTTTTCCGAGGTTGTTGTTTTCGAAAACGAAAAAGGGTTACCTGTCGCGTTAGAACAGTATCAAGCAAAGACAGTTTTGAGCAATAATACAACTACTTCTCTTTCAACTTATTACTACAGAAGGAAAGATAAAACAAAGTTTCCGGTGGCCATCATGGCAACCCCAGTAATTTTTAAGGGTAAGGTTATAGGAGCAATTAAGATTTTTAGAGATATAACCTCTGAAAGAGAAATCGATAAAGCTAAAACAGAATTCGTTTCCCTTGCTAGCCACCAGCTTCGTACCCCGCTATCTACGGTTAATTGGTACGCGGAAATGCTTTTAGCTGGAGATGTTGGGGAGTTGAACGAAAAACAAAAAAAATATCTCGACGAGGTTTATCGTAGTAACCAACGTATGGTTGAATTGGTAAATGCCCTTTTAGATGTTTCCTCGCTTGAGTTGGGGACGTTTATAGTTGAACCAGAATCAATAGATATAACCAAACTTGCGCAAAGTGTGATAGACGAACAGAAACCCCAAATTAATGCTAGAAAAATCTCGTTTTCTTTTTCGTTTGAAAAAAATATTGGAGTTATGCACGCCGACCCAAAGCATTTACGAATGGTAGTACAGAATATTTTATCAAACGCGGTAAAGTATACGCCCGAAGGTGGAAAAATAAATATATCAATTTCGTCGGCTGAAAAAAATAATGTTCTTCTGAAGGTTATTGATAATGGTTATGGCATACCAAAAAACCAACAAGATAAAATATTCACCAAGTTGTTTAGGGCAGATAATGTTAGAGATAAAGATACCGACGGGACGGGATTAGGCCTTTATATTGTAAAGTCGATTGTTGAAAATTCTGGGGGGAAAGTTTGGTTTAAGTCTTTTGGGGAGGGTGAGAAGGGTACTATTTTTTACGTGACGCTACCTCTTCTAGGGCCTAAAAAACGGGGGAAAGAGAATGCGAAATAGATTTATCAGTACTTATAGTTAATGCACAAAAAACAACATGATTAAAAAAATATTAAAAGAGGTTAGTACTGAAAAAAGAATCACCACAGATAAGGGTAAAACAATCCTGGTCATAGAAGATGATCGGGCGTTGCTTGAAGTGGTAAACGCAAAACTAAAGAAAAGTGGTTTTGGGGTAATTGTTGCGCGTAGTGTTGAAGAGGCTTTTAATGCAAATCTAGATAAAAATGGCTTGGGAGCAATAACAGTCAGTAGTATTAAACAGGCTCTTGATTATCTTGAAAGGTTAGAGAAGGTAGATGCTATTTGGCTTGACCATCATTTACTAGGGAAAGAAGATGGTCTTGATTTTGTTAAAAAATTTAAAGCTAACGGCGGAAGGTGGAGTAAAATACCAGTCTTTGTTGTATCAAACGCTGCAAGTCCTAAGACAATAAAATCCTATGTTAGTTCGGGGGTAAGTAAATACTATGTTAAATCTGACCATCGACTCGATGAAATTATCAGTGATATAAATGAAGTGCTTTTAAAGGTTTCTAAGAAGTAAAATATATTTTAACCAGAAGCGTTTAATTCAGTTACTGAAAGGAATTTTAAATAACCTAATTGTAAAAATTAGGTTATTTTTCGTTTCAATTTAAAAATTGTTTTTAAATTTGAGTGTAATACTTTCGCTATTACGACGGCATCATTACGTAAGACAATTACATCTAATAATAAGCCATATAAATAGCGCGTTTTAATTATTAATAACATGGCGCTGTTTTTTGGATAATAAAAAATATATGAAAAATTTTAATAAAAATTCGATAGTAGCAATAGTGGGGATTTTATCAATGATTGGTTTAATTGGACCGGTTGGTGTTTTTGCCGCATCAACACCAGCTCTTGGGGCTGTTGGCACATACGGCATTGTTTCTAGTACTTGGACTAACTCCTTAAATACTGGTTTAGAAACCGCTATCAATGGCGGTGTTTGTTATACCACACCACCAGACACACCACCTGTATCGATTAACGGTATTACTGTTACCCCGTTGAGCCAAGCTGTCACTCCTTGTACAAACGGAGCAGCTCAAGCAACAGCTTTGGTAGATTTGAATAACCAGGCATGTACATCTCTTGGTGTTAATGTCGTTTTGTCTGGGACATACACCCCAGGCTGTTACTCTAGTAGTGGCACTATGGACATAGCTTTAAGCACAACAGTGACCTTAGATGGCCCTGGAACATATATCTTCAGGTCAGGCGGGGCGCTTACTACGGGAGCCAATTCTAAGGTTGTTTTGGCAAATGGTGCCAGCGCCTCTGATGTGTTCTGGACCCCTACTGGTCTTGCATCGATTGGGGCAAATTCTGCAACATCACCAACACCTACTTTTGTTGGAAATATTATTGCTGATGCTCTTGGTTCTACTGGTGTTACCTTGGGACATTTTGCAAATTTGTTAGGAAGAGTGTTGGCGTTTGGTCACACTGTTACAACAGACTCAAACACCATCACAGTACCTACTACTCTTCGCGTTGTTAAAACAGTAATTAATTCAAGTGGCGGAACCGCTGTTTCTTCTGATTTTACGATACATGTAAAGAGTGCCGGTGTAGATGTTTCTGGAAGTCCTCAGGTTGGAGTCTCAACACTAGGGACTGCCTACACACTTTCTCCTGGTACTTATGTAGTAAGTGAAAACGTAAATTCATCTTATACCGCAATTTTCAGTGGGGACTGTAATTCAAGCGGTAGTGTGACACTTTCATTTGGTGATAATAAAACTTGTACAATAACAAACACTGACACGCCTCCTCCTCCAGCACCAGTATCTACTACCGGCGGTAGCACTTTTTCACCACTACCACTTATAAATGTCACAAAAATACCAAGCCCACTTTCTTTGCCAAATGGATCAGGAACTGTTGCTTACACTTATACGGTAACAAACATAGGTCCAGTCGCAATGAGTAATGTATGGGTTAAGGATAATAAATGTAGTGCAGTGGAGTATATTTCAGGAGATCTTAATAAAGATTCATGGCTTGGTTTGTCTGAAACTTGGATATACCGTTGTACTAAGATAGTTACTCAAACAGAAACAAATACAACTACTGCTCGTGGTTTCTATAATGGTTGGGATACATACGACACAGCAAGCGCAACTGTTGTTGTTGGGGTATCGTCGACACCACCACTAATACATTTAGTAAAAAGGCCTAACGTGTTCACACTTCCAGTTGGTGGTGGGGCAGTTACATACTCTTACACAGTGACCAATCCAGGTACTGTCGCATTGAGTGATGTTGGTATCACTGACGATAAGTGTACTGGTTTACCTAGTAGAGTCGTGGGACATCCCGGAGATATAAATAAAAATAATCTACTTGAGAGTAATGAAACATGGTCTTTTACTTGCCAAACCAACCTTACTAAAACGACCACAAATATCGGCACAGCAATTGGTCACGCTAATGGTTTGACTGCTGTTGATTTTTCTTCAGCCACTGTTGTTGTGGGAGCTTCGATTGGATTTCCTAATACAGGATTTCCACCAGAGGGTGTAATTAATGGATGGGATATCGCTAAACTATTTGCTGTTTTATTTTTAGCGATAGCTCCGTTTGTTGTTGTTATGAGAAAGAAGAAAGTTTAGGTTAATTACATTTATAAATTAACGTAGGCGCTTGATCCAAGAGCGGAGAAGGCCCCGCTTTTGCGGGGCCTTCTTTGTTTAATTAAAAAAATATGCAATCAAAAATTTTAATGAAGTGGCTACTATTTGGTTTAGGTATTATTGGAGTTATTTTTTTAATGACCACTGTCTTTTTTATGTTCGAGGGGATAGATGATAATGGTTATTATAAAAAAATATCAACATTTACTGGCGACCAGAATACTAAAAATTTTACCGAAGCAAAATCAAGTGAATTTAACCAAAGTAGTGTTTTTTTAGAACAAAGTAAAATCGGTATTCCCACGAATCTTAAAATTCCAAAACTTAACATTAACACAAGTCTTGTTGGTGTTGGAGTTACGCCACAGGGAGCAGTGGATGCCCCAACAACACCAACGGCCGCCGCTTGGTTTAATTTGGGCCCACGCCCGGGAGAAGAGGGTAGTTCTGTTATTGTTGGTCATTATGGTTGGAAAAACAGTGAGCCAGCAGTGTTTGATGATTTAAATAAATTACAGAAGGGAGACAAGATATATGTTCAGGATGAAAACATGGTCACCGCTACTTTCGTAGTAACAGAAATCCAAAGCTATGACCAAAAAGCGAATACAGACGAAGTATTTTTTTCAAATGATGGTAAATCACACCTCAACCTTATTACTTGTGGGGGAGTTTGGAACAAAATAGATAAAAGTTATTCTAGGAGACTTGTTGTGTTTACTGATAAGGTCTAAATATTAACCTCTCTTTTCTTGTTTGTTTTAGTGGGAAATTTCAGCACTTATAGAGTCTATATTTACGTCTTTTTTCATGAACAGGGTGAGGTGTTTCAAGGGCTTTCATTGGCTTGGAATTTTTGATAAAGTAGGCTTCGAGTAAAGCTATAAAGGCACTCTTGGTACATGGTGCAGAAGATTTTGTCTTTTGTGTTAGTTTATAAATTTTATGGAAGGAGAAGAAAAAAAACTTAATATCTCTTTGGTGAATAAGGAGTCAATTAATACTCCTTATTTTCATGTGGGTCGTGCTACTGATCTTTCTAAAGAAGACTACCGCCTTTATAGATTTTTTGAAATGATTCCCGGGCTTATGGCTTGGGGGACAATTCTAGCGATAATTATTTTTTCCATTTTTGCACCAACAGTAGCGGCAGTATTTATTATTGCGTTTGATGTGTATTGGGTTTTGAAAACAGCCCACCTTTCTTATCACCTCCGTTATAATTGGAAAAGAATTAAGCACAACTTAAAAGCGGATTGGTCTCTAATGCTTTCTCATCTTAAATATGAACATGTTTATCACATGATCGTTCTTCCTTATTATGATGAGAGTGAACAAGTTCTTAACAATACTGTTGAAAAGTTATTTGAATCAAACTATGACCTAAAGAAGCTTATTGTTGTTTTGGGGGCGGAAGAGAAGGCGGGTAAAGAGGCAATCGCCCGAGGGGAGGCAATTATCTCAAAATATAAAGATAAGTTTTATGATGTTTTGCTCACAATTCATCCAGATGGGGTTTTTGGTGAGATGGCGGGTAAGGGGTCAAACATATCTTACATGGCCGAGATGGCCCGTAAATTAATTCTAGACGCAAAAAATATTTCTTATGAAGATGTTTTAGTGTCTGCTTTTGATAGTGACACAGTGGTTTATCCGAATTATTTCACATGCCTTACTTGGCATTTTTTGACCTGCGAAAGACCATATCAATCATCTTTCCAGCCAGTTCCTTTGTATAACAATAATATCTGGGATGCACCTGCTCCTTCTCGTGTTGCTGCGATGTCTTCTACTTTTTGGCAAATGATTCAACAGGAAAGACCGGAAAAACTTGTTACTTTCTCATCTCACGCTGTTTCATTTAAAACTCTTTATGAAGTGGGATATTGGCAGAAGAATATGGTTTCTGAAGATTCAAGAATTTTTTGGAACCTTTTGGTTGCCCACGACGGTAAATATGAAATAGTTTCTATTGCGTACCCTGTTTCCATGGACGCTAATTTGGCGCCAACTTTGTGGCAGACAATGAAGAATGTTTACAAACAACATCGCCGTTGGGCTTATGGTTCAGAGAATGTTCCTTATATTCTTATGAATTTTTTTAAAAATAAAAGAATTCCTTTGGCGCAGAAGATAAAAATTTCTTTAGTTCAACTTGAAGGATATTGGTCGCTCTCTACGAATCCATTGATAATATTTTTACTTGGTTGGTTACCAGTTATGATTGGCGGAAATATTTTTAATCAGACGATTCTTTCATATAATCTCCCAATAATTACAAGGGATTTGATGGTTCTCTCTATGCTTGGTCTTTTTCTTACAGCAGCAATTTCTTATTCTTTCTTACCACTACGTCCGCTGAATAGGACATGGAGAGATAATTTTTTCATGATCATTCAATGGGTTTTAGTTCCGGTCACGATAACAATATTTGGCGCCATCCCAGGACTTGAAGCTCAGACAAGATTGATGCTTGGTCGTTATATGGGATTTTGGGTTACACCTAAACATCGTGGAGAAATAAAGGTTTTTAGTAAGGCAAAAAATGCTAACATTTAAAATATGCCAATAAAACCACTTTCAGTTAAAAGTAGAAATATGTTTTTTTACTTATCAATTATTATCTTTTTGATAGCCGTCCCTGTTTTGGTTTTATACACAACTGGTTATAGATTTGGTGAGGGAATAATTTCTAAAACTGGTGGAATATCAGTTTACTTAAGTCCTTCGGGATCTAATTTGTATATAAATGGTAAGTTTAACGACACACTCGGATTTTTATCTAGGTCGTTTTTTGTCCAAGATTTAAAGGTTGGCTCATATTCTATAGAGGTTAAAAAAGAAGGATATTATTCTTGGAAAAAAAATATAGTTGTTTATCCAAAGATTGTTACCGAAAACTACTCTTTTCTTTCTCCCGAGAAATTTATTTTGAAGGAAATCACACAGTTTAGTAAGCCAAAAGATATTGTTTCGACGACAACAAAAGAAACGATAAAAATTGCAACAAGTACTACGGAATATTTAGAAGTAAAAGCACTTTTTGAAAAAAAGAAACTAACTAAAGTTGAAGAAAAGAAAGAGATTTTGGCGACGGAAAATATTTACGAGAAGTTTAATATCGATAGAGCAGATGATACTTTAGTTTCTGGTAAAAGTATTGTGTACTTGAAAGATAATGTTGTGTTGGCTTCTTGGATAGGAAATGTTTCAGATGCACCATATTTTTTCCATGTTTCCACTTCTACTGTTGCCACAACAACGGCTATTTTTAGAAGTGATGAGAAGATTTCAAACATTGAATTTTACCCAGGAAGAACAGATGTTGTTTTAATGGAAATGCCATCTGGAATATTTGCCCTACAATTAAATATTGGTTCAAAAATGGAAGATTTGCGACCTGTTTTTATCGATCCTCAGTCAAAAATTAGAATATCTTCAAATGGGGAATATTTTATAAAAAATAAAGAGGGGCGGTTTTATAGCCTAGAACTACCATAAAGACTTTGTTTAAGGACTCTGTTTGGCTATAATCAGAGAATTATGCTATCTAAAGAAGAAAGAGGACTAAAACTTCCTAATGGAAGTTCGCCCGACCAAGCAAAGCTTGGTTTAGGACATATACACCCGATAACTATTGCGATTAACCGCATCTCAAGCATTTTCTCAAAAATGGGTTTTGACACCGTTGATGGTCCGGAGCTTGAAAATGAGTGGCATAACTTTGACGCACTAAATGTTCCTGGTGATCACCCAGCCCGTGATATGCAGGATACTTTTTGGATTAAAGACATGAGGGGTAAAAATAAGCATGGCGAAGATGTCGGATATGTTCTTCGCACCCATACAAGCAACATGCAGATTCGGGCGATGGAAAAGTATGTGGCGGAAGGTCGCGATTTTCCACTTGCAATTTGTTGCCCTGGAAAAGTTTTTCGTAACGAAGCAACAGATGCGACACACGAAGCACAGTTTTATCAAATCGAAGGTTTTTATGTTGCTAAGGACGCATCTCTTTCAATGATGGTTGGGGTGATGCAGAAACTTTTTTCGGAATTTTTTGAAACAGATATTGTAATCAGACTTCGTTCATCGTATTTTCCTTTCGTCGAGCCGGGAAATGAGTTCGACATGCAATGTTTTAAATGCAAGGGCGAAAATGTATCGTGCAATGTTTGCAAAAGTACGGGTTGGATAGAAATAGGTGGCGCGGGGATGGTTCATCCTCGTGTGCTTGAAGCAGGCGGTATTAATCCTCGCGAATACCGCGGTTTTGCTTTTGGTTGCGGTATTGATCGCATGGTGATGCTTAAATACGGAATTGATGACGTGAGGTTATTGTATAACGGAGACCTTCGGGTGGTTAATCAATTTTAGGTATTATGAAATTCTCTAAACAGTGGTTACAAGATTATATCGTCGAAACTCTTCCAGAAAATGAGGTTGTTGTTGATACTTTGAATAAAAAATCATTTGAGGTGGAAGAGGTTATTTCTTTGCCTAACGACACTGTTTACGATATTAAAGTTCTTCCAAATCGCGCACACGATGCGCTAGGACATCGTGGCATGGCTCGTGAGTTGTGTGCTGATTTGGGCCTTATGTTTAAAGAAGGTGCGCGAATGAAAAAGCGGGATGATCTCATAAATTCTTCAATTCCTGCCCCCGTACTTTCAGTTAGTGATGCTAAGTTTTGCCCAAGATTTATGAGCGTGCGGATTGATGGGGTAGTTGTCGAAGAAAGCCCAGAGTGGTTAAAAACGCGCCTTGAGGCCATAGGGCAGAGAAGTATAAATAACATCGTTGATGTCACTAATTACGTGCAATTCGCACTTAATAAGCCAATACACGCTTATGACACAAGAAGCATAAAAGGAACACTCGGCACTCGTTTTGCGAATAACGGGGAGGTGCTCATCACGCTTGACGATAAAGAATTAGCACTTGACGAGAAAACTCTTGTGATTGCCGACGATGAAAAAGCTCTTGGTCTTGCTGGAATAAAAGGTGGAAAACATAGTGGTATAAACAAAGATACAACAAGTATTATTCTTGAAAGTGCCAATTTTTATCCAAGTTTGATTAGAAAAACTTCACAGAGATATGGTCTTCACACAGATGCATCCAAGCGTTTTGAAAATGGCATTGCCAACTCTCTCATAGAAGAGGGTTTGTATATGACAGCGAATTTAATTAAGGAATTATGCAAAGATGCGGAAGGGAGTGTCGCAATAGATGTGTATCCTCGCAAGGATACTAAATATCATGTGGGAATTTCGCTTTCCGAACTGAATATGATTCTAGGTACAACATGTACCAATAACGATGTTGAGAGCACTCTTAGAAGACTTTCTTTTTCTTTTGAAAAAATAATTCCTGAAAATTACATAACAGAAACGTATAAGGCTGTTGTTGGGGTGCCATACAAAAACCCCTCAAGTATGCGCGAAGATGCCCCCCACGCTTTTAATTGTTCTTCCTTGGTTAGTTATTTATATAAAGGTATTTGGATGCCGAGTATTTCCGTTGATAAATATGTTTTTTCGGAAAGAATAAAATTAGAAGAATTAAAGTTCGGAGATTTAGTGTTTGCGAATTCTGGCGAAGGAAAGATTTATTTTGAATCAGTAGAATTTTTAAGAGGAACTAAAGTTCCTGAAGGGGTTGATCATGTTGGTATGTATCTGGAAGATGGGAAAATTGTTCACTCTACAAGAGTGCACGGGAAGGTTGTAATAGAAAGCATTGAAGAGTTTTCGGCAACAAGAAAAATAGTTGGATACGGAAGAGTAGTAGAAAATTTAAAAGAAGAAAGATATGTCGTAAATGTTCCATCCGAAAGATTAGACCTTCGCATTAAAGAGGACCTCGCAGAAGAAATAGGGCGTATTTTGGGTTATGAAAAATTAGTTCCGGTACTGCCAAAACTTGCTCGTGTTGGTTTGGTCCATAAACGCATGTATTATGAAGATAAAATTCGCGAAATATTGCTCAATCACGGATTTTCTGAGGTGATGACTTACACCTTTGGAAGCGAGGGTGAGGTTTCAATAATAAAAGGTCTTGCAGGAGATAAGGAAAAAATACGCATAAGTTTACGAAAAGGGATGGAAGAATCTCTTAAATTAAATGTTCACAATGCTCCGCTTCTTGGGCAGAAGGTAATTAAGATTTTTGAATTTGGTAATGTTTTTACCAAAAACAGTGAAATTAAAAAATTGGCATTTGCTTTTGGTGGGGGCACAAAGAAAGACAATTTTGGGGAGGAAGCAAAAAGTATCGTTAAAGAAATAGGGGAAACTCTTGGGGTGGATGTTTCAAAGAATGTTAATTACGAAGAAAAGCCTTGTATCGCAGAGATTGATTTTGATGCAGTAATCGAAAAACTCGAAGATCCAAAAGAGCACGAAGTATCAACTTATCAATTTTTGTCAGGCGTAAGCTATAAAACAGTTTCTCCTTATCCATTTGCGCTTCGCGATATCGCGGTGTTTGTGGGTAGTGGAACAGAAGAAGATGCTGTTAAAGAAATTATTAAAAGCGAGGCAGGTAGTTTACTTACGCGAATAGAGATGTTTGATAAGTTTGAAAAGGATAGCAAAATTTCTTACGCTTTCCATTTAGTATTTCTATCACAAGAAAAAACGCTTAGTGATGTAGAGCTTGATGAAATTATGAATCGTGTAACGAACGCTCTTAACAATAAAGATGGTTGGCAGGTGAGATAGAATAAAACTTATAGCATCATAATGAAATTAAACGTACCATACTACTCTCAATTTTTAGATGTAAACGACAATCCATATTGGATGCCGAGGGCTTGTGGCATGACGTGTTTGAAAATGGTTCTTGATTATCATCACAAAAAAACACTATCACTTTTGGAAATGTGTGAAAAAGGGAAGAGTGACGGGGGGTATGGACCATCAGGGTGGTTCCACGATTATTTTGTGAAGATAGCCAAAGAACATGGATTAGTTTCTGAAAGGGGTGAGAAGATTGGAGAGATTTTGGGTTTGCAAAAAATACACGACGAGCTCAAAGATGGTCGCCCTGTAATTGTTTCAGTTTCAAAATACACTCTCGGTCAGACAAAATTTCACATGGTGGTGTTAACGGGATACGAAGAAAATGATGGAGTTGAGTTTCCTGAAAGGAAAGGGCAACTCACAGGGTTTTACTTTAATGAGCCAGAATCACTCTCTAAAGAACAAGGAAAAGACCTCTTTGTGGATATCAAGTCGTTTAAGCACGATTGGCGTAGAATGGCCATATTTTTCAAGCCATAATTCACCTTACTTTCCCCTTAAAAAGCTTTCATTTTAGGCCATTTTCTGATATACTTTTCTGTAACAAAGCGAAGGCGCTTTTTTGATTTAACCCTTAAAATATGGCTGAAAAGAAAGGAAACGGACACCACTACGACGCCCAAGATATTACAGTTTTGGAAGGACTAGAGCCGGTACGAAAACGTCCCGGAATGTATATTGGTACAACCGGTATCGATGGTCTCCACCACTTAATTTGGGAAATTTTTGATAACTCACGCGACGAGGCGATGGGTGGTTTTGCTGATCATATTGAAGTCGTGCTTTTGCCTGGTAATCGTATTCGCGTTGCGGATAATGGTCGTGGTATTCCAGTTGAGATTCACAAGAAGACAAAAGTTTCCGCTCTTGAAACAGTTATGACAACTCTCCACGCTGGAGGAAAGTTTGGTGGTGAAGGATATAAAGTTTCTGGAGGTTTACACGGAGTGGGAGCTTCTGTTGTTAACGCATTATCTGTTTACGCAAAAGTTGAAGTGCATCGCGATGGAGGAAAACATTTCCAGGAATACAAACAGGGTGTAAAAAAAGCAGCGGTTAAAAAATTTGGAAGTTCTAAACTAAATGGAACTATTGTAACTTTTGAACCAGACAAAGAAATATTTAAAGAAATAAAATTTGAATGGAACACAGTAGTGAACCACATGCGTGGTCAGGCTTACTTAGTGAAAGGTCTTCGCATTGGGGTTATTGACGCTCGGTTATACGAAGGAAAGATTGATGATAGCGAGGTATTTTATTTTGAAGAATTAGGGCTTGAAGTTCCATCTATGAGCTTCTTTTTTGAAGGAGGCTTGCTTTCACTTGTTAAGTTTCATAATCAAACACAAAAGCCAGTTCATAAAAATATTTTTTATACCGAAAAAGAAGCAGATGGGGTTCATGTGGAAGTTGCGCTTCAATACGTTGACGACATAACTCCTAAAATAATTCCATACGCTAACAATACTTATAACCCAGAAGGTGGAACACATATAACTGGTTTTAAAACCGCTCTTACTCGTGTTTTAAATTCATATGGGAGAAAGAACAATATAATTAAAGAAAAAGAAGAGAATCTAACAGGGGAAGATGTTCTCGAAGGAATAACAGCTGTCGTCTCTGTTAAATTGCGTGAGATTCAGTTTGAAGGTCAAACAAAAGCAAAATTGGGTAGCGTTGAAGCTCAGGGTGCTGTGGCAACCGTCTTCGGCGAAGCATTTAACTACTTCCTTGAGGAAAACCCTGATGACGCGCGCGATATTCTAAATAAGGTGTTATTGGCGCTTAAGGCGCGAAAGGCAGCTAAGGCGGCTAAAGATAGCGTTCTTCGTAAGGGTGCGCTTGAAGGGATGACTTTACCAGGGAAGCTTGCTGATTGTCAGACAAGAAACGCAGAGGAAGCAGAAATATTTATCGTTGAGGGAGATTCTGCAGGTGGTTCTTCTAAACAGGGTCGCGATAGACGCACACAAGCGATCCTTCCATTAAAGGGAAAAATTTTGAATGTTGAGCGCTCTCGAATTGATAAGATGCTTACCTCAAATGAAATTAAATCCCTTGTTATCGCAATGGGAACTGCTATTGGTGATACTTTTGATTTATCAAAACTTCGTTATCATAAAATTATAATCGCAACCGATGCCGACGTTGACGGTGCACACATCCGTACTCTTTTATTGACGTTATTCTTTAGATATTTTAAGCCAGTTATTGATGGAGGATTTTTGTATATTGCCCAACCACCGCTTTATAAAATAAAGAAAGGTAAAGATATTAAGTATGCATATTCCGACGAGGAAAAACTTAAAATAGTCGGTAAAGATGTTTCTATAGAAGAAATTGAGGAGGTCTTAGAAGAAGGAGAAGTTGAGACGGAAGAAGAGGTTGAGGAAAAAACAAAGAAGCGCGAAGCAAAAGTTTCCATTCAGAGATATAAAGGTCTTGGAGAAATGAACCCAGAGGAATTATGGGAAACAACTATGGATCCAGATAAGCGCGTATTAAAGCAAGTTACAATCGATGATGCTGCTGATGCGGAAAAAGTATTCGTGACACTAATGGGTTCTGATGTTCCATCACGTAAGTCATTCATCCAGTCTAATGCCAAGATGGCAAATCTAGACGTTTAGTTTGTTCTTGTTGTTGTATTTAAATTAAAAACAGCCGATAAGTTTCGGCTGTTTTTTTGTTTGGGTGTGAGTATTTCTTATCTCACGGTATCGTAGGCATCAATTGCGGCAATACGCGCTTTCAGGATTGATCGCACCTCCTCGTTTCCTGGTACGAACATGACGCCGGCGCGCGAGTAGTTTTCGAGCTGTTGTCGCAGTTCAGTCCGAACGCTCTTGTCTGCCGGGATCAGGAAATTTCCCTTCACCCACGTGTCTTCAAAGATTCTCTTAGGAACAGTCATTTTGCACCCCCTTTTGATTAACTGAGAGTAAAGCTAACACACTTTAATAACAGGGTCTAGCGAAGGATTATTTTTTCTCCTTAATTTCCTCCTGTAACTTTTTAAGTATTTCCTCAGCCGAAAATGCACCAATTTGTCCGGCGTCACGGCTTTCTAGTGTTGCTGTGTTGTTTTCCATTTCTTTGTCACCAATAACAAGGAAGTAAGGAGTTTTGCTTGTTTTAGCATTGCGTATCTTTTTTCCAAGAGTTTCGTTTGTTGAATCAATCTCTGTTCTTATGCCAGCTTCTTTAAGTAAACGGTTAATATTTTGCGCATACTCTTCTTGTTTTTCACCAATAGGAATTACGACAACTTGTACAGGTGAGAGCCAAAGAGGAAATGCTCCGCCATAATGTTCAATTAAGATTCCCATAAAGCGTTCTGTTGAACCTAAAATTGCACGATGAATAACAACAGGTTGAGATTTTTTACCTTCTTTGTCGGTGTATTCAAGGTCAAATTTTTTAGGGAGATTGAAGTCTAGTTGAATTGTTGAAAGTTGCCACTCACGTCCTAAAACATCTTTAAACATAAAGTCTAGTTTTGGTCCGTAAAAAGCGGCTTCGTCTTCAGCTTCTTTATAATTCCAGCCTGTGTTTCCGATAACTGAGCGCAAGGCATTTTCGGCCTTTTCCCAAACCGCATCATCACCAAGATATTTTTCTTTATTTTTAGAATCTCGAAGAGAGATGCGTACCCAAAAATCTTTGAATCCAAAAGCTTTATATGTCTCACCAATCATTTCAGCCATGGTGCTTATTTCCGTTTCAATTTGATCGCTTTCGCAGAATACATGGCAATCATCTTGTGTTAACGAGCGAACGCGGGTAAGGCCTGAAAGCTCACCAGATTTTTCATAGCGATAGTTTGTTGTGGTTGAGGTGTAACGAAGAGGTAGTTCGCGATATGAGTGAGGAAGAGATTTATAAAGCATCATGAAGTGCGGACAATTCATTGGCTTTAGATAGTAATCAATTTCATCAACTTTCATTGGGCTGTACATCGCATCATATTTATCCAAGTGCCCGGATATTTCATAAAGTTTCCCTTTTGTGATGTGTGGAATCCATATTGGTAGATATCCACGTTTTTCTTGTTCTTCTGTTATATATCCTTCAATTAAACGACGTAGAATTGCACCTTTAGGGTAAAAGAGGGGAAGCCCAGCACCAACTTCGTCTATTAAAGTGAAGAGCTCAAGTTCTTTGCCGAGCTTACGATGATCGCGCTTTTTGGCTTCTTCTTGCATCACGATATATGAGTCGAGTTCTTCTTTTGTGGTAAATGCGAGACCGTAGATACGAGTCAACATTTTGTTTTTTTCATTTCCACGCCAGTAAGCGCCAGCAGTGTGGGTGAGAGCGAAAGCGTCCTCGTTTATTTTTTTTGCATCATCAACATGACCGCCACGACATAGGTCGGTAAAATTCCCCGATGCATATATGGTTAGTTTTTCGCTGCGTTGATTAATCTCGTTAATTAACTCAAGTTTGTATGGGTTCCCTGAAAAAACCTCAGTAGCTTCGGATTCACTGACTTCGTGTCCTTCAAACTCTTCCCACCCTTTTAAAATCTTACGCATTTCCTTCTCAATCTTTGGAAGGTCTGTGTCGCTAATTGGAGTTTTAAATTCAAAGTCATAATAGAAACCATTTTCGATAGCTGGCCCGATTGCCGGTAGTGCGTCAGGGTAAATCTCTTTAACAGCTGCCGCCAAGAGGTGGGCGAGGGAGTGTCTTAGGTTTTGTAGTTTTTCTTCTGTCATAAAGGCAATAATAGCAATTTTATTGATTTTACCAAATGTTACTTCAGCTCTTTTATTTCTTCGATAATCAAACTTGTTTCGTCGTTTCTTTTTGATATGCGACCGCGAGCAACAACACATTTATCAGGTACGCATAAATCTTTCACATCTTTGTATAGTTTGGGGAAGACAACAGCTTCCATTGTGCCGGTAAAGTCGGATATTTTTAAGAATGCCATACGGTCGTTTGTTTTGGTTATAACTTCTTTTGATTCTTCAATGATACCGGCAACAACAGCAAGCATTCCTTCTTTGTATGTTGCTTTAAGTTTTGATACTGTCATGTCACGGCCGTTTAATTTTTCTTTCCATTGGTCAAGTGGGTGCCCAGAAATATAAAGACCAAGCAATTCTTTTTCCCAAGCAAGCATGTCACTTTTCTTTGCTGGCTCTGCTTCCTTTAAATTTATTGTTGCTTCTGGTTCGGATGCCATTCCCCCGAAGAGTGATGTTTGCGCACTATCCATATGGCTTGCTGCGTGCGCAAATTCGAGCGCTTCTTCCATGTTCGCAAGAAATTGTCCTCGTTCACCAAGCTTATCCATACTTCCAGATTTGATAAGAGCTTCAAGAGATTTTTTGTTTAGGTTTTTATGTTTAACGCGTGTTAGAAAATCAGCAAACGAAACATATTTTCCGTTTAGTTTTCTTTCGGTGATTATCGCTTCGGCAATATCAATCCCGAGATTTTTTGTTGAAATTAAACCGAAACGTATTTCCTCTACTCCGTTTTCGTTTTTCACCACAGTAAAGTCGCCGAAGCTTTCGTTAACGTCTGGTGGTAATACACTGATGTTCATATGCTTACACTCTGTAATGATTTCTGCGACTTTATCAATATCACCAGATTCAGCAGAAAGTATCGCTGCCATATAAGGAGCGGGGTAGTGTGCCTTCATATACGCCGTTTGATAAGAGACACGACCGTAGCTTGCGGCGTGTGCTTTGTTAAAACCATAAGCGGCAAATGGCTCAATTAATTTCCAAATTTCAAGCGCTTTTTCAGGTTTCAATCCTTTATCAACACAACCAGAAATAAACTTTTCTTCTTGTGCAGCCATTTCTTTTGGAATTTTTTTACCCATGGCTTTGCGGAGCTTGTCGGCTTCGAGCCACGAATATCCAGCAAGCGTGATTGCGGTCAAAAGAACGTCGTCTTGGTAGGCGATAACACCATAGGACTCTTTTAAAATATCTTTTAGTCTTGGGTCTGGATATTTAATTAAGGCTGGGTTTCGTTTTCTTGCGATGTAATCCGGAATAGAAACCATAGGACCTGGGCGATAGAGGGCGACCATGGCGTTAATGTCGTGGATGGTGGTTGGCTTCAGCTCCTTTAAGTAGCGAGTCATTCCGTCACCATTTAATTGGAATAACCCTTCGGTCTCGCCACGGGCTAAAAGCTCAAACGTTAATTTGTCATCAAGAGGTATGCGTTCGATATCAACGTCTTCGTCGTAAAGTTTTTTAACCAAATCAACAGCTCTCCCTAAAATAGAAAGGTTTCTAATTCCAAGGAAGTCGAATTTTAGAAGACCAACATCTTCAACGACATACATATCGTATTGAGTAATAATCTTTCCACCCTTTGGGTCAAACTGTAGTGGAGTAAAATCAGTGAGGGGGGTAGGTGAGATAACAACTCCAGCGGCGTGCACTGAAACATGCCTCACACAACCTTCGAGTTTTTTTGCTAAGTCTATTATTTCTTTTGCATCTTTCTCGTTTTTATAAATAGCCTTAAGCTCTGGGGTTATTTTAAGGGCGTTTTCTATTGTCATCGGAAAACCTTGGGATCCCATTGGGATTAATTTAGAAAGACGGTCGCCTGTTGCATACGGATATCCGAGTGCTCTTGCAACATCACGCACGGCTCCGCGCGCCATCATGGTTCCAAACGTTCCAATTTGTGCAACCTTATCAGCGCCATATTTTTGCTTTACATACTCAATCATTTCATCGCGACGATTGTCGGCGAAGTCCATATCAATATCGGGTGCTGATGGGCGTTCTGGGTTTAGGAAACGTTCAAATGGAAGCTTGTACTCAAGTGGATTAACTTTAGTAATTCCCGTTAGGTACGTGACAATAGAGCCCGCGACAGAGCCTCTAATGTTTGTGAAGATTTTATTTTCAGCCGCGAAGCGGAGAAGGTCGGCCACAACCAAGAAATATGGCGCATATCCCTTATCTTTAATAATTTTTAACTCATATTCTATGCGCCCTTCAACTTCTGGAGTTCTCTCAAGTTCGCGTCTAATAAGACCTTCGTAGGTTATATTCTTTAACTCCTCGTCATAATTTGAACTTCTCTCTGGAAGTTTTATGTCTGGGAAAACCCATTTTCCGAGCTCAATTTCTATGTCGCACATTTCAGCGATACGTACAGTGTTTTCAACAGCGTCGGGGATATCTTTAAAAAGTTCATATGCTTTTTTAGCATCTATTAAAGAAAAGTTGTCGTCTCCGAATGTGAGACGATTGGCATCAGTAGTGTCAGACCCTGTTTGCACAGCAAGTAAAGTATCATGTGCTTTATGGTCATCTTCGTCTAAATAGTGTGAGTCGTGAGTGGCGACAAGCGGAATGTTTAATTCTCGCCCAAGCGCAACAATTTTATCGCGAACTTCTTTTGCCCCATCCATTTTTACGTGAGCCATTATTTCAAGGAAATAATTTTCTTTACCAAAAATATCTTGATACTCAGCGATTATTGTGCGCGCTTTTTCATCGTTGTGTGCTGATAGTGCGCGGGAAAGTTCACCACCAAAACATCCAGAGAGACAAATAATTCCCTCGCTGTGTTCACGAAGAAGCTCCTTATCCATTCTCGGTTTGTAATAATAGCCTTCGAGGTTTGCGCGACTAACGAGTTTTAAAAGATTTTTGTACCCTTTTTCGTTTTTGGCGAGAAGAGTAAGGTGGTACCTTTTTGAATCGATATTTGGTTCTTTATCAAAACGTGTCCGCTCGGCGATATACGCCTCAACACCAATGATTGGTTTTATTCCGTGTGTCTTACAGAGCTTATAGAATTCAATTGCTCCATACATGTTGCCGTGGTCGGTGAGAGCAAGCGCCGGCATTTTGAGTTCTTGGGCGCGTTTTACCATTGCATCAACCTTACTTAATCCGTCTAAGAGGGAATAGTGCGAGTGGGTGTGAAGATGAACAAAATTTTTCTCCATGTCATTAAGTTTGCCCATTATAGCAGAGGCAAGATAATACTCTGATATTATGTGGATATGAAGAATTGTGTGGCTAAAAAACAAAAATTTATTGTCGGTATCGATGAAGTAGGGCGAGGGCCGTTGGCAGGGCCGGTGGCTGTCGGCGCCGTGGCCATAAATTCGGCTGTATATAATTCTCGGCTAAAAAAAGAATTCAAAGGAATACGAGATTCAAAGAAACTTTCAGAGAAAAAAAGAGAAGAGTGGTTTAAGAAAATAAAATTGGCGCAAATGTGTGGCGATATAAAATTTTCTGTTTCTTTTACCACACCAACAATTATCGATAAAAAGGGAATAGTTTTTTCTATACAAAGCGCGCTTGATAAATCTCTTTCAAATCTTAAGGTTAAACCAGAGTATGCGCAGATATTTCTTGATGGGGGATTGAAAGCGCCTAAAGAATATAAAAACCAAAAAACAATAATCCACGGAGATGATTTGGTGCAGATTATTTCTATTGCCTCAGTTGTTGCAAAGGTAACCCGCGACCGATTAATGGTGCGATTTGCCAAGAAGTTTCCACAATATGGTTTTGAAAGACATAAAGGATATGGCACTAAGGCACATTACTTGGCGATTAAAAAACATGGCATCACCAAAATCCACCGCCGGAGTTTCCTTAAAAATACAGGTTTTTCTTCTTAATTAGATAAATTTTACGTATTCCGTACCCCGCATACACCACTAAAATACCTTGCGCAGATTGACGAATCGAGCAGAGCGAAAATTCAGCAGAATTTTACGCGTGTATTTTAGTGGTGTGTGTTTAAAAATGAAACCTTTACTTTTTTGTCTCTTTTTGTAATACTACGCAAGTTATGGTTGTACGAATGAGACACACGCGGGCTCACACCCGCAATCGCCGTTCCCACCACGCATTAGTGGGGGGTTCGTTATCTAAGTGCGAGAAATGTGCGGCACCGCACCTTACGCATCGGGTCTGCCCGAACTGCGGTACTTACCGTGGTCGCCAGGTACTTGATGTAAACAAAAAGATAGCGAAGAAAGAAAAGAAGGCTAAGAAAGCTTCGGCGGTAAAATAACGTTTTCTCATCTCGTACCATTACGGTATGGCTAATAGGCACCTTTCACGGTCAATAGTTCTCCAAACCCTCTTTGAGTGGGATTTTAATGGCCAGCCGGAAAATACTCTAGAAGACACCTTAAAAAGAAATATTGAAGAATTTGCCCCAGGAACAAGTGACGCAGATTTTATGCGTACACTTTCCGTCAATATTGCTTCTCGTACAAAAACACTAGACGACATTATAGAAAAAGCGGCACCAGCTTGGCCGATTGATCGAATTGCAGCAGTTGATAGAAATATCTTACGTTTAGGGCTCTTTGAGCTTCTTTTTGCAGATAGACTCGAGGTTCCACCAAAGGTTGCAATCAACGAAGCAATTGAATTGGCAAAATCTTTTGGCGGAGAGAATAGTGGAAAATTTGTTAATGGAGTTTTGGGTGCGGTCTATAAAGAGTTGGGCGAACCAGGAAAAGATGATACGAGTAAAAATAAACACAGCAAAGACCCGGAAGACATAGAAAAACTCCCAATTGATAAATTAATTGGTGCAATTGTTTTTGGTTGGGGAAACGGTGTTTTACAGCTTGCTTTGGTTCACGATATTTTTGGACACTGGACGCTTGCTAAGGGTCATCTGCAAGAAGGCGAGACCGACGAAGAAGCGGTTAATCGAAAAACCAAAGAAGAGCTTGGAATTCCAGTTACAGTTAAAGAAAAAATTGGAGATAATGAGTATCTTGCAACTGACCCAGAAAAAGGTAGGCTAAGGAAGCAGGTTTGTTATTATCTTGCTGAATCGCCGGTTGTCACACTTACAACAGAGAAAGTTGGCGGACTCGATGATTCAAGATGGTTCCCTGTAACGGAAGTTCCTTCTTTGAATCTTTATGATGATATTGTGCCAATCATCACAAAAGCAGTAGGCGTTCTTTTGAAGAAATAAAGATAGTTTTAATGTTTGAATATTAGAAAGTAATTCGAACGTAGTTATGGAATTTTGAACAATTATTTTGTTACATGTTCCATGATTCGTGTTCTCAAGAAACATGATTGATTTCTCAAAGTTTGAAAAAAAGGTAAGTGTTAACTTTAAAGATAAAAACCTATTAAAGCAGGCGTTTATTCATCGTTCATATTTAAACGAAAACCCAAAGGTTGGAATTCATCATAATGAACGTTTGGAATTTTTAGGTGATGCTGTTCTTGAGCTTATTACCACAAATTATTTGTATAAAAATTATCCAGATAAAAATGAAGGGGATTTAACTTCGTATCGCGCGGCACTTGTGAATGCAGTCACTCTTTCTATGGTTGCGGAAAAACTTGGAATGAATGAATTCCTGCTTCTTTCAAAAGGGGAATCAAAAGATACTGGTAAGGCAAGGCAGGATATCTTGGCGAATACTTTTGAGTCGTTTTTGGGTGCGCTTTATCTTGATCAAGGTTATGAAAAATCAAACGATTTTGTTGAGGAGTTTTTGTTTCCAGAAATGAAAGAGATTTTGGAGAAGGGTTCATGGCGTGATGCTAAAAGCGTTTTTCAAGAAAAAGCACAGGAGCATTTTGGTATTACTCCGGTTTACAAAGTGTTATCTGAATCTGGACCAGATCATGATAAGCGGTTTACTGTCGGGGTTTTTCTTTCTAAAGAATTAATTGTGGATGGTTCTGGTAAATCAAAACAAGAGGCTGAACAAAAAGCGGCGGAAGGTGCTTTAAAGAAAAAAGGCTGGCTAAAATAATTTTTTGTTTGACAAATTAGCATAAAAATGCTTTAATCTTAAGAGCATTATTGATCGTTGTATTTTCAAACATTTTTCCTAAGGAGGAAAACCATGAGTGGACAGCACGTTGGCATGGCCGAACAGCTCGGGATGTTTTTTCCGAAAGTGGCTTCGAAGGCAAGAGCCCAGAAGATCGAGGAGGTCAAAAAGGCAAAAAACGAAAGGGCAGAAAAAGCCAAGAAGGGAAACGGCAAGGTGGCGCAAAAGGCCGACCAAGCCAAAGCGGTAGTGGCACCCGCGCCGGCACCAATGCCGAAGAAGGTTGTTTCGTCCGATGGCGTCGCTTCTCGCGAGCTGTTGTGGTCTGACGCAAAGGCGCTGTTTTCGGTGAAGATTCCGGACATGGCGGAGTACAAGGCCGGGGTGAACGGGGGTAATGACTATCTTCGCTTTTTCCGCCCAGTGAAAGGCGGCGTGATGAACATTCACGTTTACCACCCCCATAATCCGGGACCGTTTGCCGGAGAAAAGGTGGTTTGCAATGCGCAAGTCTGGATGAAGCGTTGCGAAGATGGCAGGAAATATCTCTACCTAGACCTGTTCATTCTCCCGCGCGAGACCGAAGTCGGACGTTTCCCGACTCATGAATGGCGCGTCGTTCAAGGGCGCGACCCGTTCATACCGAAGGGAATGAAGAACGTTCATCATTTCCCGACGCCGGAACCGCTCGATGGTGCAATTGTCGTCGGGGAGCGTATCCCCAAGTTTTAGTAGTTTGTTTTCGCCTTGAAGGGCCCCGCATCACGCGGGGCCCATTTTTTTTAAGTTTTAAATAGGCTATACTTCGTATCAAATATCATGTTGAAGAGCCTTGAACTTTCCGGTTTTAAATCGTTCGCTAAAAAAAGCGAGCTTGAATTTTCCGCCCCAATCACATCAATTGTTGGACCTAATGGTTCTGGTAAATCAAATATCGCAGAATCAATTCGTTTTGTTTTGGGCGAACAGTCTCTCAAATCTCTCCGCGGTAAAAAAGGAGAGGACATGATTTTTAACGGTTCAAAGGCAATTCCAGTAATGAACCGAGCCCATGTTTCCATTACTTTTGATAACTCAAAGAGAATGTTTTCTCTTGAGGGTGAGCTGTCTGGAGATATAAATTTAAATTTTGATAAAATTACAATTACTCGTGAGGTATATCGTGACGGGACAAATAAATATTTAATAAACGGTTCACAGGTTCGCCTTCGAGATATTATTGAACTCTTAGCTTCGGTTAATATTGGAGCATCAGGACATCATATTATTTCACAAGGCGAAGCAGATAGAATTTTGAATGCGAATATCATTGAGCGCCGTACGATGATCGAAGAAGCGCTTGGTCTAAAAATATACCAATGGAAAATAAGCGATGGTGAAAAAAAATTAGAACGTACTCGTGAAAATACAGAAAAAGCCGAATCACTTCGTCGTGAAATCGCTCCCCATATAAAATTTTTAAAGAAACAGGTTGAGAAGGTTGAAAAAGCAGAAGAGCTCCGTGTTGAATTATCAAGTCTTTATGCGGAATATTTAAAGCGTGAAGAGTTTTACCTTACGCGCGAAAAAGAAAAAATAGGGAAAGAAAAGAGTGTTTTAACCAACACTCTTCGTGATGTTGAAAAAATGATTGGGAGCATTAAAGATTCTCTTGCTTCAAGAGAAAGGAACTTAGAGACGCTTTCTAGTTTGCGCAGGTTTGAAGAAGGACTCCGCGCTATTCGTCGTGATAAAGATGAGTTATCAAGAAAGCTTGGACGACTTGAAGGGAGAATAGAAATTGAAGAGGAGAGAAAAAAAGAAGCTGAATCAAACGTCCAAGAAGAAGAAGGCGCACAAATTCCTGTTTCTAGAGTTCGTTCTTTCGCTGAGAGAGTTAATTCTTTGTTATCTGAAGGGGAGACGATTAACGATATTTTGGCAATAAGAACACTTTTTGCTTCTTTAAAACAATTAACTAGTGATTTTTTGGTAATTCTTCGTGAGAATATTCCACAAAGAGTTATCTTTTCTGAAGAGGATTTTGCTCGGTTACGTAGTGAGTGTGTTTCAGTCGAAGAGGATATTTTGAAAAAAGAAGGTGAGGAAAATTCTCTCAATCTTGAGTATATGAAAGCGAAGAGTGAGCTTGAAAAAGACAAAGATTTGTCACATGAACACGAGCGAAAATTATATGAACTATCTGCCCACAGAAGTGAATGTGTTTCTAAGTTGGACGTACTTTCTTCAAAGGAACATTCTGTTTTACGCGACGAAGAAATGATGAAGACGGAAATTGAGGAGGCGAAAGTTTTGATTGGTAATGATTCGATGCGATATCAAACATTTGAAATTGACGAGTCTTCTTTAATGTCTGAACCACGTGAGATACAAGAAGATCGTCGAAAGAAAATGGAGAGGATGAAGATTCGCCTTGAAGATATGGGTGCTGCTGGTGGTGCGGAACTTATGAGAGAATATCAAGAGGTATCTGAGAGAGATACTTTCCTTGAACGCGAAATTGGTGACTTAAAGAGAAGCGCAGAAGATATTGAGGCGCTTATCACAAACCTTCGTGATAAATTAAATAATCAGTTCTCTGAAGGGATAGAAAAGATAAATAAACAGTTTGATGAATTCTTTAAATTAATGTTTGATGGAGGGTCAGCCACACTCTCAATCATTGAGGAGAAAAGAAAACAAAAAAGTATCGGTTTTGACCCAGACACAGGTGAAGAACTTTATGATGAAGCGTCTGAAGACGAAGATGTTAAATATGGAATTGATATTAAAGTAAATCTTCCACAGAAAAAAATTCGTGATTTACAGATGCTCTCGGGAGGGGAAAGAGCTTTAACCTCAATCGCGCTTATCTTTGCTGTCTCTCAGGTTAATCCTCCACCATTTCTTGTTCTTGATGAAACCGACGCGGCGCTTGATGAAGCAAACTCACGTAAATATGCAGATATGCTGGAGAATCTTGCTAAACATTCGCAATTAGTTGTTATCACTCACAATAGAGAAACAATGTCTCGCGCAGGAGTGCTTTATGGAATTACAACAGCAGGGGACGCGGCTTCGAGACTACTTTCCGTTAAATTTGAAGAAGCTGTCGCTGTGGCGAAATAATAATCATTTAGATAAGGTTGACTTGATTGTTTAGCGTATATATCTTAAAGACAGGTTTGGTTTGATAACTGGAGGGACTAATCATGGGCAATAGAAATTTTCCTGAGCTGTCTGAGGAAAACTTGGCCAGGTTTTTTAAGGCCAGGAAGGTATTCCGGGAAGAAAATACTCCCTTCCTTGGCAATAAGTGCAAGGCGGAAAATTGCGGTGGGGATGTTGTGCGCGAAGTTTCCGGCTGGTTTAACGGGGCATTCCTTTATCGCACTGCGGCTTGTCGTAAGTGTGGCAGGCAGTATCTTCATGCGGGAGATGATGTTCCTAAGGTCGGAGAAAAAGAATTCATAGAAATGATGAATACTCCGTTCACAATTTAGCCATTCGTGGCATAAATAATAAAACCCGCCAACTGGCGGGTTTTTGTTTGGTGCTTTTTTACGAAGCGTGCAGAGACTCTATTTCTTGCGGAGATGGGTTCTTGCAAGAGAGTATGTTTCGGCCATTGATTACAACTTTCGCTTTATAACCACAAACACAGTGATAAAGACGGGTTATCTGAATATCTTTACCCATCCTTTCTTCGTCGAGTTGTTTGAAATAAATGGCATCCCCGTGACACGCTGGGCAAAATCCATCTCCTGAAGGTGCGATAACATCCATGCTAGCTTTCTCCTAAAAACAACAGATTTTAATATAACTCAACTTAATTATTTTAGGCAAATCTAACTTACTAAAGAGTAATCAATAGTTTTTCTTCCAAGGTCTGTTTTTTCAACTTTGAATTTTATTTTATCTCCGAGAGAATATATTTTTTTTGTTTTTTCTCCAACCAAGCGGTAGCGTTTTTCTTCAAAATTATAGAAGTCGTCGTTTAATGTTCGTAGCGGAACCATACCCTCACATTTCGTTTCTTTTTCTTCAACGTAGAAACCCCACTCAGTAACTCCAGAAATTACGCCGTCAAAAATCTGCCCAATGCGTTCTGACATATATTCCACTTGTTTATATTTGATTGAGCCACGCTCAGCATCAGATGCTTCTTTTTCTCGTTGTGATGAAAAGGTAGACATTCTTTCGTAGAACTTCCATTCTTTTGCGTCTATTTTTTCGTTGTTTAAGTATCGTGCTAAAAGTCTGTGGACCATGGTGTCTGGATAACGACGGATAGGAGATGTGAAATGTGTATAGAACTCAAAACCTAAGCCAAAGTGGCCAATGTTTTGAGTTGTGTAAATTGCTTTTGCCATTGAGCGGACAACGGCGGTCTGAATCATGTCTTTTACACTTGTGCCTTCAAGTTTTTCTAGAAGATTATTTATATCTCTTGGTGTCGTTTTCCCATCGGTCATTTTTAGGTCATAGCCCAAGCTTTTAACGAATATTGCGAGGTTTTGGATACGCTCTGTATTTGGTTCGTCGTGAATACGGTAAACGAAAACACCATCTTCATTTTCGTGTTTTTTGGCGACAAATGAGGCAACCTCGCGGTTGGCAAGTAGCATAAATTCCTCAACGAGTTTATGAGTATCACCACGAACTTTTTTATAAATAGATACAGGGCGCCCGGTTTCATCCAACTTAAAACGCACTTCTTCTTGTTCAAGAGAAATGGCACCTTCGTCAAAGCGTTTTTGTTTTAATTTTTTGGCAATCTTATTTAAAATTACGAGTTCTTCAAAATATTCTCCAGAACCACGATCGATAGTTTCCTGGGCATTTTCGTAGGTAAAGCGTTTATTTGATTTTATAACAGAGCGACCAAACCAATAGTCAGATATTTTCCCCTGCATATCAATTTTAAAAACGGCGCTAAAAGTCAGTTTGTCTTCGTTTGCATTTAAACTACATAATCCATTAGAAAGTCCTTCCGGAAGCATTGGAATTGTGCGGTCGACGAGGTATATAGAAGTTGTGCGTTTCATCGCTTCTTTATCAATTTCGGTTCCTGGGCGAACATAATGGGAAACATCAGCAATATGCACACCGATTTCATAAACATTGTTACCTAAATCTTGAATTGAGATGGCGTCATCAAAGTCTTTGGCGTCTTCTGGGTCAATGGTGAATGTTGTAGTGTTGCGAAAATCACGACGACCTTTTAAATCATCTTCAGTAATACCTTTTTCTTCAAGCTTTTTTGATTCGTCCTCAACTTCTTTTGGAAAACCAGTATCAAAACCAGATTCCAAAACGATAGCAACCATTTCTGCCTCGTGTTCTCCTGGTCTACCCAAAACACGGAGAACCTTACCAACAGGATTTTTCTTTGGATCGGTCCACTCAATGAATGCGGCAAAAACCTTATCTCCTTCTTTTGCTTCTCCTAAATCATCTTTTGGAATAACAAGGTCAACATAAACACGCTGGTCTTGTGGAATAAGGTAATAGACGTCGCGGTCTTTTTCTATGGTGCCAGCAAAGCCAGATCTTGCCCTAAGTAGGATTTCAATAACTTCACCTTGTGGTTGTCCGTTGCGTCCTTTGCCGTGAACGGAAACCTTAACTCGGTCGCCGTGAAGCGCAGTATTTAGTGAATTAGCAGAGACTTCTATTGATTCATCTTCTCCTTCAATGCGAACAAAACCAATACCTTTGAAACTGACAGTGATAGTGCCTTCAACGGTATGTTCGTGGTGCTTTTGGGCGTGTTCTTTCACAGGAGCCTTTTTGTGCTCTACTTTATGATGTTTATCGGTATGCTTTTTCATGGGTTCAAATCATAACACAAAAGTGGCCAAAATTGGTTAGATTGGGTGATTAGAACCTTTAAGGGGGGTGCTCTTGGATAGGATATTCTTGTCTTTTCTAGTCCCTGCTTTTGTTTTTAAAAACATTGCGCAGTGCGACGGCACGAGCATAGCAAAAACTTAGCAAAGTTTTATGCGCGTTTTTAAAGACAAAAGCTAAAAAAATAAGCTTGACCTATCGGGCCATTTCTATTAGTATTGCCTGCATGTTAAAAATTAGGTTACAAAGAATAGGACGAAAGAACAGCCCGCACTTCCGCGTGGTTGTTGTTGATCATCGCGAAAGCCCAAAGACGGGTAATTTCGTTGAGGTCATCGGTTCTTATGAACCTAAGCTCGGCAACTTCATTGTTAAGGCTGATCGCGTTTTGCATTGGATGTCACATGGAGCTTTGCCTTCAGACACAATGCATAATTTCCTAGTTGAGAAAAAAATTATTGATGGAAAGAAAAGAAACGTTTTGCCTAAGAAAAGTCCTATCAAAAAAGACGAACCAGCTAAAGCAGAAGCTCCCGCAGCCCCTACACCAGCACCAGTCGCAACTCCTGCTCCTGAAGAAATTCCAGCTGAAGTACCGGTAGTGGAAGAGGCTCCAGTTGAAGCACAGGCGGAGGTAGTAGCAGAAACCCCAGCGCAAGCAGAAGTGGTTGTTGAAGCTCCGGCAGAAGAAGCACCAGCTGCATAATTTGAATTTTCTATCTCAAAAAAGCTGTCCTAGAAAGGACAGCTTTTTTGTTTTTAATATTATGTATGTTTGACTTTATTACAAACACATGTTTTTATACCAATATAGTTCTTTGATTCTTAGCTTATGTTTGCCATAGCAGAAAGCGGCTTTAACCACTAGGCCATTCTCTGCTATGGCAAACCTTCGCACCGAAGAAAGCCCGCTGGCATTAAAGCGACTATTTGTCTACTCACAGACTCGATGTCGCAAAGGAGACTCTAATGAGTGATATCACACTCGATGTTGGACTTGCCTACAAAATCAAACAAGCTCTTCTTCGCAACGGCATTCCCGATGTCGCCGATCTCGACTGGCTTGCAACTGGGGGTAATCTCGCCAGGGTGCGACAAGTGCGGCTCGGCTACGCCACTATCACGCAGGTAGAACACACCATCGACTGCGATGCTGCCCCTTTCGTTCCTGATGGCTGGAAAGTCGAAGAGCATCAGAAGGGCGGACAGTTCAAGTTTGATGCCTCACAGATCGAACTTTTTCTTGCCGAAGGACAGCAGAACGGCAAAATGATGGAAGGCAACAAGCTCCGTAAGGAACTCGTCAGCAAGCCTGTCTTAAACGCGAATATCCTTGACTACCTGCTCGCTCATCCGCACCTCATTCCCGAGGAATGGAAAGGCAAGTATGTGTTCTTCTGGGGCACGATCTACCGCCACCCCGGTGATAGTCTGTACGTTCGTTACCTCGGCCGGAGTGGCAGCAGGTGGTACTGGTTCAGCGACTGGCTCGGTCTCGACTTCTGGGACGACAATGATCCTGCTGCGTTGCGCGCAAATTAGCACTCGGGTCTTGAGAGTTTAGAATTTCAGGCAGGAGACGGACCCTGCATCTGCTTATACAGAGATGCAGGGTCTTTTTTATTGTGACTTGTTTAAACAATGTTCATTGACCCAAGACAATCTAAGTTTTACAATTGATTTAGTAGAGCATTTTAATTGAACTACTTTTTAAAAATAATTTACTGAAATGAATATGGAGAAAGATAAGGAATTTTTAGAATATGTTGTAAAAGCGTTGGTTGATTTTCCAGACGATGTGAAGATAGGAAGAGTGATTGATCAGATGGGTGTGCTTTTGACTCTTGATTTGAATCCAGCAGATATGGGTAAAATTATCGGTCGCAAAGGAAATACCGCAAAGGCAATAAGAACACTTCTTCGTGTTGTTGGAATGAAAAATAACGCACGTGTTAATTTGAAGATAAACGAACCTGCAGGCGGAGCGCCAAGACCATACGACAGCGGGGTTACTCTAAATACTGTTGAGTCGGTGATGGAGGACATTAAAGATTTGTAATTAGGAGATTAGGAAGAAACAAAAAACGCCCTTGATATAGGGCGGTTTTTGTTTATGATGTTAATAGTTTAGATCAACGAAAAGGAGAAAACGTGATGGCGCGAATGACCTTGATGGCCGATATTTACGAAGCAACCCCGGGGCGCAAGCATGATGATCCGCTTAGAAGTATCGAGGAAGATGGAGAAATCAAGCCTCTTGCAAAGAGGACGGAAAATTCGCAAGTGTCAAAAGATTATTTCGAAACCCTCGGCGAATTGGTAGAGAAGCACCCACTGGGCAGGCATTCGGCCCATGGATGTGTTGTCTCCCCAGATGACTAGTCATGCGACAAAAGTCCTGCGAACGCGGGGCTTTTTTCTTTTATGTTATCGTGATAGAACAAGCATATGAAATTTCAAGTAATAACACTTTTCCCAAGCATGTTCGACTCGTATTTAAAAGAGTCGATTATTGGGCGCGCCATAACAGATAAGAAAATATCGGTTAAGTTTTATAACCCTCGTGATTACACGGAGAATAAATGGGGGAGAGTAGATGGGCGACCATATGGTGGTGGTCCTGGAATGGTCATGGAAGCGCAACCTATTTTGACCGCTATTGGCAAAGCTCGTGGGAAGAAAAAAACTAAGGTGATTATTTTTTCACCAGCTGGTAAAAAATTGACCAATGAATACGCTCGAAATCTTTTGAAAAAAAATAAAGAAATAATTTTAGTGTCAGGACGATATGAAGGAATTGATGGCCGTGTGAAAAAAATTCTAAAAGCAGAAGAAGTTTCAATTGGGGATTACGTTCTCACTGGCGGAGAATTGCCAGCGATGGTTTTGATAGACACTGTTTCTCGTCAGATCAAAGGAGTGCTCAACACTTTCGATTCTGTTGAAGAGAATAGAATTTCATCAAGCGAAGTTTATACTCGTCCAGAAATTTTAAAATATAAAGGGAAAAATTATAAAGTGCCAAAAGTCTTGCTTTCAGGTCATCAAGCTAATATTGAGAAATGGAAGAAAGGGGAATAAAACCCCTAAAAGGCGGTGGCTCTTTGTAAATTAGAAAAGTTTGACAGTGTTTTTGCTTCAGGTATACTGTCTTTAACCAGTTTTTGATTGAGTTACGCCCCTGGGAGTGCGAAGATTCGGGAATCTCTTCTCGATGAAAATTGAAGAAAATTATCAGGTGTCCTAGAAAAGGGGCGGGATTTTCCTTGCTTTCATTTTCTTTTTGCGTAACCGTTTCGCGCAGTGACCTACGCTGTAATGAGAGTGTTGGTCGCTTTACGAGATAAAAAATAATATGGCAAAACAATTGCGTGTCCAGGATGCAATTCTTCCTAGGTCTTCGGGAAGATTGAGTGGTGCCGGTCGTGAGCAGAAACATTTTTCCGCATGGAAAAAACCATTGGCTGAAATGCCAGACTTGATTGAAAATCAGGTCGCATCGTATAAATGGCTTTTAGAAAAAGGTCTAAAAGAAATATTTAAGGAATTCTCTCCAATAAAAGATTATTCTGATAAAAAGTTTGATCTTGAGTTCACTTCTTTTTTCTTAAGTGAGCCAAAACATAATGAATATTTTGCTAAGGCAAATAAGCTTTCTTACGAAGCTCCTCTTCGTGCAACAATCAAACTAAAGAACAAGACTTTTAACACTGTTAAAGAGCAGGAAATCTTCATGGCAGATTTTCCTCTTATGACTTCTCACGGCACCTTCATCATTAACGGTGTCGAGCGTGTTATTGTTCCTCAGCTTGCTAGAAGCTTCGGCGTTTTCTTTAACGACCAAGATATTAAAGGCAAGCGTTTTTTTGGTGCAAAAATAATCCCATCACGTGGTGTTTGGATTGAAATAGAATCTGATGCTGAAGGTATCTTTGTTCGTATCGACAGAAAGAGGAAGTTCCCAGTTGCATCATTACTACGTGTTTTTGGAACAAAGAGCGACAAAGAGATCATAAATAAGTTTAGTAAAGAAATGCAGGAAATGGTTACAGCTCTTCTTGAGAAGGACCCAGCTAAAACCCTTGATGATTCATACATAGAAATTTATAAACGTCTTCGTGATGGCGATCTTGCAACAGCAGATAATGCTCGTGAATTTATCTCGTCAATTTTTAGCGAAGAGAGATATGATCTTTCTCCTGTTGGACGTTTTCGTTTTAACCAGAGATTTGATTTGGACATGAAAGAAGTTGCGCTTGCTCGTCGCACACTTTCACTTGAAGATGTTGTTCTTATTGTTGAACACATCACTAACTTAAATAACACTCCAGGATCTGAAGCTGACGATATTGATCACTTAGGATTAAGACGTGTTCGATATGTTGGAGAAATGCTTCAAGCAAAGATTCGTGTTGGTATGGCTCAAATGAAGAGAAATATCCAAGACAGAATGTCTACTATTGATGCCGAGACAACTCTTCCAATTCAGATAGTTAATCAACGTCCACTGCAAGCTCGTATAAAAGAATTCTTCACCACAAACCAACTTTCTCAATTCATGAGTCAGGGTAACGTTTTGGATGAAATAGAACACTTACGAAGACTTTCAGCACTTGGGCCAGGAGGTCTTACTCGTGAAAGAGCTGGTCTTGAAGTTCGTGACGTGCACACTTCCCACTACGGTCGTGTTTGTCCTATCCATACACCAGAAGGCCAAAACATCGGTCTTATTTTGCAGTTGTCGACACACGCTCGAATTAATAATTTCGGCATTATTGAAACTCCTTACGTTAAGGTTAAGAACGGAAAGATTACAAAAGAAATTGTTTACCTAAACGCTCTTGAAGAAGAAGGAAGTGTTATTGCTCATGCTGGTATTCATTATGACGCTGACGGGAACATTACAGAAAAGAAAGTAGAAGCTCGTATTAAAACAGAACCTGGTATGGTTGATAAAAACGACGTTGATTATATCGACGTTTCAACAACACAACCTTTCTCTGTTGCAACTTCACTTATTCCTTTCTTGGAACACGATGACGCCGGTCGTGCACTCATGGGTTCTAACATGCAGAAGCAGGCAACACCTTGTATTATCCCAGAAGCTCCACTTGTTGCTACAGGTATGGAACACTCCGTTGCTTATTACACAGGTCGTTTAGTTCTTGCAGAAGAAGAGGGAACTGTTACTTATGTTGATGCAAAGAAGGTTAAAGTAGATGGAACAAAATCTGGAAAAGAAAAAGAATATACTTTAGTTAACTACTCAAGAACAAACGACTTTAGCGTTTTCCATCAGCGTCCAGTAGTCTCAGTTGGACAGCGTGTTAAGAAGGGTGAAATATTGGCTGACACATCATCGTCTGATCATGGACAAGTAGCACTAGGTCAAAACGTCTTGGTTGGCTTTATGGTTTGGGACGGTTCGAACTACGAAGACGCTATTATCCTTTCAGAAAGATTGGTCAAAGACAGCAAGTTCACAAGTATCCACATTGAAGAGTTCGTTGTGAATGTTCGTGATACAAAGCTTGGGCCCGAGGTCACAACTTGTGATATTCCAAACGTTGGTGAAGCAAAATTGAAAGATCTTGATATTGATGGAATTATCCGTATTGGTGCAGAAGTTCGCCCTAACGATATTTTGGTTGGAAAGATTACTCCAAAAGGTGAATCAGAACTTACTCCAGAAGAAAGACTTTTGCGTTCTATCTTCGGTGAAAAAGCACGTGATGTTAAAGACACTTCACTTCGTATGGAACACGGCAAGCGTGGACGTATTGTTGGTGTAAAGGTTTTCTCTCGTGATAGTGGTGATTCACTTGATAGTGGAATCATTAAAAGAATTCACATTGAAGTCGCACAGCTTAGAAACATCTCTGTTGGAGATAAACTAGCAGGTCGCCACGGAAACAAAGGTGTTATTTCTCTTATCTTGCCAGAGCAGGATATGCCATACATGGAAGACGGCACACCTATTGATGTTATTTTGACACCACTTGGAGTTCCTTCTCGTATGAACCTAGGTCAGATTTTGGAACTTCACATGGGTCTTGCAGCAAACACACTAAATTATCAGGCAATAGTTCCTCCTTTCCAAGGTGCAACAGACCAGGAAATTCGTGACGAACTTAAGAAAGCTGGTTTTTCAGAGACTGGTAAAGTTAAACTTTATGATGGTCGCACAGGTGATTCGTTTGATCAGGAAATCGCACTCGGATACATGTATATCATGAAGCTTCACCACATGGTGGAAGATAAGATTCACATGCGCTCCATCGGACCGTACTCGCTCATTACCCAACAGCCATTGGGAGGTAAAGCTCAAGGTGGAGGTCAGCGTTTTGGTGAAATGGAAGTGTGGGCACTTGAAGGATACGGAGCATCACACACACTTCGTGAAATGCTTACAGTTAAATCAGACGATATCGTCGGTCGTTCACAGACGTTCGATTCTATTATCAAGGGCGAGGATGTTAAGGCGCCAAACGCTCCAGCTTCCTTTACGGTTATGTTGAATTACCTACGTGGATTGGCCCTTGATGTTGAACTTAAAAAAAGACGCCGTAATTAATTAAAATAAACATATGAAAACATTTGATACAACAGATTTCGATGCGATTTCTCTCTCAGTTTCGTCTCCGGACAAAATAAGAGAATGGTCATATGGCGAGGTAACGAAACCGGAAACAATCAACTACAGAACCGGTCGTTCTGAGCGCGGTGGTCTTTTTGATGAACGTATATTCGGACCAGAAAAAGACTTCGAGTGTTACTGTGGAAAATATCGACGTATTCGTTATAAGGATATTGTCTGTGAGAAATGTGGAGTTGAGGTTACTCGCTCTATTGTTCGACGTGAAAGAATGGGGCATATCGAGCTCGCAAGTCCTGTTGCTCATATTTGGTTTTTGCGCGGTGTGCCATCAAGAATGAGTCTTTTGATGAACGTGCCAGTTACTGATCTTGAAAAGGTTATTTATTTTGCTGGTTACATCATCACTAAGGTTAACGACGAAGAAAAAGATAAGGTTATCAAAAACCTAGAATCAGAATATAAAGCAAAAGTTAAATCAATGACAGACGAAGCTTCTCGCGAGAAAATCAAAGAGATGCTTTCTACTGCAAAGAAAGAAGTTAATGAAATTGTTGTAGGAAAAGTTGTTGATGAGGCGACTTATCACCGCTACGCCTTGAAATACGGTTCAGTCTTTGAGGCAACAATCGGAGCAGAGGCAATCTTTAATCTATTCAAAAACCTAGATTTGAAGAAGCTTGAAAACGAACTCACGAATAATACAAAGAAAACAACAGCAATTGAAAGAGAAAAAACCGAAAAGAGACTTTCTCTTATTCGTGCAATGATTAATTCAAACGTTCGCCCTGACTGGATGTTCTTAACAGTGATTCCAGTTATTCCACCAGCACTACGTCCAATGGTTGCTCTTGAAGGAGGACGACATGCAACATCTGATGTTAACGATCTTTACCGTCGTGTTATCAACCGAAACAATCGTTTGCGAAAGCTTATTGAAATTGGCGCACCAGATGTTATTTTGCGTAACGAAAAACGTATTTTGCAGGAAGCTGTTGATTCACTTATCGATAACTCTATTCGTCGACAATCAGAAGCGATGGCAATGAATCAATCTCAACGTCGTTCACTTAAATCACTTTCAGACAATCTAAAAGGAAAGCAGGGTCTCTTCCGTCAAAACCTTTTGGGTAAGCGTGTAGATTATTCAGGACGTTCTGTTATCGTCGTTGGTCCACAATTGAAACTTGATCAGTGTGGTTTGCCAAAACACATGGCGCTTGAATTATTCCGTCCATTCGTGATTTCTAAAATTCTTGAACGAGAGCTTGCCTACAACATTCGTGGAGCTGGCCGTTTAATAGACGAAGGAGTGCCAGAGGTTTGGGCAATTCTTGAAGAGGTAATTAAAGGAAAGTACGTTCTTCTAAACCGTGCTCCTACACTTCACCGCTTAGGTATTCAGGCTTTTCACCCAGTCCTTATTGAAGGAAACGCAATTCAAGTGCATCCACTTGTTTGTACAGCATTCAACGCAGACTTCGACGGTGACCAGATGGCCGTTCACGTTCCACTTTCTAAAGAAGCTCAACAGGAAGCGGGGGATTTGATGGCAGCAAACAAAAACCTTTTGAAGCCAGGAAACGGTGATCCAATTGTTAACCCAAAGCTTGATATCGTGCTTGGTTGTTATTGGATGACCAAAGTTGTCGATGGAGAGAAAGGTGAAGGAAAGGCTTTCCCAACTCCAAACAATGCAATCATGTCATACGATTTTGATATCGTAGCCTTCCGTTCAAAGATTAAGGTTTTACCAACAGATAGTCCAAAGTATGCACAGTTTGAGGGTAAACTTTTTGAAACATCTGTCGGTCGTCTTCTTTTTAACTCAATTTTGCCTAAAGATCTTCCTTATATAAACGAGGAAATAAACATTAAGAAACTCGCAGCATTGGTTGATGAATTGATTGCTCGATACGGTATAGAAAAAACACCAGCAATTTTGGATAAGATTAAAACATTCGGATACAAGTACGCTACAGTTTCTGGAACTACATGGGGAATGGATGACGTTAAGGTTCACCCAAGAAAGAAAGAAATTGTTGATATAGGAAGAAAGAAAGTTGAAGATGTCTTAAGTCAGTTCAACGAAGGTTTGCTTGCTGAAGAAGAAAGATACAGGAAGACAATTGAAATTTGGCAGGGTGTTAAAGGTGAACTCGATAAACTTGTTCCTGAGACTCTCGACAGAAACGGTTCAGCTCACGATTTGGTGACTTCAGGTGCTAGAGGTTCTTTGACCCAGCTTAGTCAGATGTCTGGAATGAAAGGTCTTATTATCAACACTGCTGGACGAACAATCGACTTCCCAATTATCCCGTCATACAAAGAAGGTCTTTCACCTATTGAATACTTCACGACTACTCACGGTGCACGTAAAGGTTTGGCCGACACCGCTCTTAACACTGCAAAGGCAGGATACTTAACAAGAAAGCTTGTTGACGTTGCGCAAGACTCTGTTATTACAGAAGACGATTGTGGTACAAAAGAAACAAAGAGAATCACCAAAGAAACTCTTTCTGGAATTGAAGTTCCAATCTCTAAGAGTATTCGTGGACGTATTTTGGCAACTGAAATTAAAGATGAGAAGGGTGAAGTCTTATACAAGAAGGGTCATTTGATTTTAAAGAGCGATGCTTTGAAAATCGAAGCCGCTGGTATAACAGAAGTTTTTGTTAGGACACCTCTTACCTGTAAGACACTTCATGGTATTTGTCGCATGTGTTACGGATTAGACCTCGCAAGAAACAGAATGGTTGAAAAAGGTGAAGCTGTTGGTATTATCGCCGCCCAAGCTATTGGTGAGCCTGGTACACAGCTAACAATGCGTACGTTCCACGCTGGAGGTGTTGCTGGAGTCGATATTACGATGGGTCTTCCTCGTGTTGAAGAAATTTTCGAACGTCGAATTCCTAAGAACCCAGCAATCGTTTCAAGTGTTAATGGAGAAGTAATTGAAATAAACGATGTTGGACGTGAAAAAGTAATCAAGGTTCTACTTGATGAAGACGATGTTAAAAAAGGAAAGGTTGGCGAAGTTGAATTTGTTGCACCTTTCAGACGAAGTCCTTTGGTTAAGGTTGGTAGTAAAATAAAGAAAGGAGACATTATCACTGACGGTTCGGCAGATTTGGCAGAACTCTATAAATACGGTGGACGAGAAGCTGCTGAAGAATATGTCATTAAGGAGATAAATAATATCTACGAATTACAAGGAGCATCTATTTCTCGTAAGCACATAGAAATTATTATCCGCCAGATGTTTTCTCGAAAACGAATTAAAGAAAGCGCCGACACGTCATTTACTGTTGGTGAGCTTGTTGAAAATATGGAATTTGCTCTTGAAAACGCAAGAACTAAAGAAGCTGGTGGCGATGTCGCTGAAGGCGAATCTGTTATCCTCGGTATTACAGAAGTTGCTCTTTCAACAAAGAGCTGGCTTTCATCAGCATCATTCCAGAACGTCACTCGTGTTCTTATTAATTCGGCAGTTCGCGGTAAGGTTGACGATCTTCGTGGTTTGAAAGAGAACGTAATTGTTGGACGATTGATTCCAGCTGGAACAGGCTTTAAGGCAAAAGACAAAGTAGAAGTTGAAGAAGAGGAGAGTGAGGAGTAAGGTGCGTAAGTTCGTAAAGTTTATAAAGTAAAAAGTCTATAAAGTTAATACACACGGTGTTACTTTCAACTTTACAAACTGTATAAACTTTTAACTTATTATCTATGTCCACAACACCAGTTGAACAAATAAAAGAAAGACTCTCAATTACTGATGTTGCTTTGTCGTATATAAAACTCGAGAAAGCCGGGAGTAATTACAAAGCGCGATGTCCATTTCACAATGAACGTACACCATCTTTCTTTATCTCACCTGCGCGTGGCACATATCATTGTTTTGGTTGTAATCGAGGGGGAGATATTTTCAGTTTCGTAGAAGAAATCGAGGGGGTTGATTTCGCTTCGGCACTTAAAACTTTAGCCGATAAGGCTGGTGTAGAGTTACGCGCTGTTGATCCAAAACTTAAAAGTGAATACGAAAGATTATATAGCGTGCTTGAAGAAGCAACGCGATTTTTCGAGAATAGTTTAGGTGCTAATCCAAGCGCAAAAGAATATCTTACAAAACGTGGACTTAATGTTGGAACAATCGCCGATTGGCGGTTAGGTTACGCAGATACAAATTGGTCAACATTGTACGACGTTTTAAAAAGTAAGGGCTTTACCGACGAAGAAATTGAAAAAGCGGGGCTCTCAATAATGGGTAATCGTGGCTACTACGATCGTTTTCGTGGAAGAATTATGTTTCCACTTTCAAATACGATTGGTCGTATAGTTGGTTTTTCTGGAAGAATTTTTGACGCACCAAGTAAAGGAGAGGCTGCGAAATATGTTAATACACCAGAGACTCCGCTTTATCACAAATCAAGTGTTCTTTATGGATATGACAAAGCGAAAAGGGCTATGCTTCAAAGCAATACTGTTATTTTGGTTGAAGGCCAGATGGACTTATTGATGGCTCATCAGGCTGGAACATTTAATACCGTTGCTCTTTCCGGCACCGCGCTCACCGCTGACCATCTTCAAATGATGAAGCGATTTTCCGACAGTTTAATTGTTGCGCTTGATGGTGATGATGCTGGATTAAATGCTTCTGAGCGAGCTTTTCGTCTTGCGATATCACTCGGGATTGATGTGAAAGTAGCACGATTGCCAAAAGATGTTGATCCGGCTGATTTGATTGCGAAAGATAAAGATGGATGGAATAAGGTTGTTAGCGAAGCTCATCATATTGTTGATTTCGTTTTAACTTCTATTCGTGAAAAAAAATTAGATGAACCGGCCTTTAGAAGAGAGGTTGGAAAAAAAGTTATTCCATACATTGCTGAGATATCAAATAAAATCGACCAAGCTCATTTTGTTGGTAAAGTCGCAAACGAACTAAAGGTTGCAGAAGAGCACGTTTGGGAAGAAGTCAAAAAATTGCCAAATACACCAGCTATTGAAGACTTAACAAAAGGAGTTGAAAAGCCAAATATATCGCGCCTTAATAAAATTCGTGCTACCATAGCCGGCATTACGTCGTGGCAAGAAGGGGTGAAAAATCCAATAATCGACCCTAAAAAATTAAGGGAACGATATGACATTCTTGCTCGCAACTATGATTTGATGGAAATAGATCTTGTTCCTCCGGAGGAGAAGGAAAAGATGATTTTGGTTTTTGAAAATAATTATAATGATGAGAAAAAATTAAATAGGGAAATAGATGAACTTTTCACAAACTTAGAATTAGATTGTCTGGAAGAAAAATTTAAAGATAGGATGAGAAAATTAAAAGAAAAGGAAGACAGTGGGGATGTTGAAAAAGCGGGGGAATTATTTAAAGAATGTCAGGAAATTTCAAAAAATATAAATAATTTAAAAAATAGTCGGCAGTAAAATAATTTAAAAAATATGGCAAAAACAAAAGTAAAAACTAAAGCAAAGGCAAAAAAACCAAAAGTAACGGTTAAAAAAACAAAGAAGCCACTTAAGAAAAAGGTGGTAAAAAAGCCTGCTTCAAAAAAGAAGGTCGCAGCAAAGAAGCCAAAGGTGGCTAAGGTAAAAAAGCCGATTAAGGAGAAAAAGCCAGCAAAGCCTGTTAAAAAGACAAAGCATGATCTTTTGGTTGATAAAGCTGACATTCTTATCGCTAAAGGTAAGAAGCGAGGTTTTATTACTTATGACGAAATTTTAAAAGAATTTCCAAACGTTGAAAATAATATTTTGTTTTTGGATGAACTTTACGAGCGTTTTGGTAGTGCTGGAATAGACGTTCTTGAAGGAGGGAACTTGCTTGATGTTGATGCCAAAGAAATTTTAGAAAAAAGAGGTTATGGTCGTGAGTCATCTTCTTATGATGCAATTCAGATGTATCTTAGAGAGATTGGACAATACCCACTCCTTTCCGCAAACGAAGAAAAGGAATATGCTCGACGTATCGAAAAGGGTGATAAGGAGGCAAGAGATTTGCTCTGGAGAGCAAACTTAAGACTCGTTGTTTCCATTGCTAAAAAATTCGTTGGTCGTAGCTCAGACTTAACACTTCTTGACCTTATCCAGGAAGGCAATCTTGGTCTACATAAGGCGGTTGATAAGTTTGACTGGACTAAAGGGTTCAAATTCTCAACGTATGCAACATGGTGGATTCGCCAGGCGATTACACGTGCACTTGCTGACCAATCAAGAACGATTCGTATTCCGGTGCACATGGTGGAAACAATCGCAAAATATAAACAAGTATCACGACGCTTATCTCAAGATTTAGGACGTGACCCACTTCCAGAAGAAATCGCAACAGAGATGGGAATTGATGTGGAAAAAATTCACATGATTGAAAACATCAACCAAGATACCGTTTCGCTTGAAAAGCCAATTGGAGATGATGAAGACAAATCAACTCTTGGGGAATTTATCGCCGATGAAACGATTCTTTCACCAGCGCAAGAATCTTCGCGCCGTATTCTTTCCGATCAAGTTAAAGAAATTTTAGATGATCTTTCTCCAAAAGAGAGAAAAATTCTTGAAATGAGACACGGTCTTGTTGACGGGGTGATGCATACTCTTGAAGAAGTTGGACAGGAGTTTGGAGTGACCCGTGAGCGTATTCGTCAGATTGAAGCTAAGGTTCATGAAAAAATTCGCCAGCACGAGAAGGCGGACAGATTACGTAACTATTAGTTTTGAGAAGTGGTAAAATAAACGGATGTTAAAACAAGGACAAGTTGCTCCGGACTTTGAACTTCTAGACGGAGAAGGTAATCTCCATAAATTGTCGGACCATAAAGGAAAGATGGTTTTGGTTTATTTTTATCCAAAAGATGATACTCCGGGGTGTACCACTGAGGCCTGTACTATTCGCGATAGTTATGATGATTTCAAAAAAATGGGAATTGTTGTTTTCGGTATTTCTGTTGATTCGACTAAGAGCCACAAGAAGTTTAGTGAAAAGTATAATTTACCATTCCCGTTACTTTCAGACGAGAAAAAAGAAGTTGTGAATAAATATGAAGTTTGGGGAAAGAAAAAATTTATGGGGCGTGAATACGAAGGTACAAACCGTGTCTCTTTTTTGATAGGTGAAGATGGAAAAATTAAGAAAGTTTACGAAGAAGTAAAACCAAAAGAACATGCTGGCGAAGTACTTGCTGACGCAACAAAATAATAATTAGAAAAGCCCCGCACAATGCGGGACTTTTTGTTGAAGGGAAAGGCTAGCCCTTGTACGACTCGGCGGCTTGCTGGAAGAATTCGCGAATGTTCTTGATGTTGACGGCCTTGCCGGTACAGCTTGTGAATGTTTCCACGAAAAAGCGTCTATTGCCTTGCCAATAATCGGATAATGACGACTTGTCGCAGGTTGCGGGAACATTTCTTCCCCTGGAGTGCGCGTGAAGATAGGCGACGAATTCTTTGTTGTCTTCCAGTACATTTGTTGGGGCAACACTAGCGGTATTCATTTGATGTTTTCCTTCTAAGTTTATTTGATTGAAGTTACGGCTACAGTGATACTATCACGTTTTTTGGAAACGTTAATATTAGAAAAGCCCCGCACAATGCGGGACTTTTTGTTGAAGGGAAAGGCTAGCCCTTGTACGACTCGGCGGCTTGCTGGAAGAACGAGTCGATTTGCGGGACAAGAACGGCTTTCCCTGTGTACAGAACGAAGAGGTTTGCGAAAAGACCCCTGTTGTTCCGCCAAACATTGGCGAGCCACAACTTGTCGCAGGTGGCGGGAATTTTTTCTTTACGCGCGTTTTCGTGAAGAAAGGCGACGAATTCCTCGTTGTCCTTCAAAACATTTTCTTTGGCACAGTCAGTATTCATGACAGCTCTCCTCCTCTTTTTGTTTGGGTTAAATCAAATTTGCAACTGGCGTGATAATACAATATAATTTGTCGCAATGTCAATAGATGAAAAGATGGTTAATAAAGGACTTTCTGAAGCGCTTGTGCGCCATATTTCGGAGAGTAAGAATGAGCCCGCTTGGATGCTAAAAAAGCGCCTAGAGGCCTTTTCTTTGTGGAAAGAGACACTTATCCCAAATTGGGGTCCATCGCTATCAGGGCTCAATTTAGACGATCTTGTTTATTACATTGACCCTTCTGTTGAGGAAACTACTGACTGGAAAGAACTCCCTAAAGAAATAACTGACACTTTTGAAAAGCTCGGAATTCCAAAAGCTGAACGCGAATATTTAGGTGGGGTTGGTGCTCAATATGATTCAGGGATTGTTTATCACAATCTTCAAAAATCACTTGCTGATAAGGGGGTTATTTTTGAGAATATGGATGTGGCTGTGCAAAAATATCCAGAGCTTGTTGAAAAATATTTTATGACCGACTGCGTGCCATCTTCTGATCATAAGTTCACCATGCTCCACGGTGCCGTTTGGAGCGGTGGCACTTTTATTTATGTTCCCAAAGGGGTGAAAGTTGGCTTGCCTTTGCAAGCGTATTTTAGAATGAACCGCCCATCTGCTGGCCAGTTTGAACACACATTAATTATCGCCGACGAAGGTTCAGAGATTGAATACATCGAAGGATGTTCTGCTCCACGATACACATCGTCATCGCTTCATGCTGGCTGTGTGGAAGTTTTTGTGATGAAAGGGGCGAAAGTAAAATATTTAAGTATTGAGAATTGGTCACGCAACACCTACAACCTAAACACCAAAAAAGCGATGGTATATGAAGACGGAGAAATGCAGTGGGTCAACGGCAATATGGGTTCATGTGTGACGATGCTTTATCCATCGTCTGTTCTTTTGGGAGCAAGAGCAAAAGCAGATAGTTTAGGAATCGTACTTGCCGGTGAGGGGCAGAATCAAGACACAGGTGCAAAAGCGCTACACTTGGCGAGGGATACAGTTTCTACGATTCGTTCTAAATCAGTTTCTAAAGATGGCGGTATCTCTACTTATCGCGGGTTTGTGCAAATAGGGAAGCGCGCAACAGGCGCGGTGTCATCTGTTGTTTGTGATGCATTAATTTTGGATGATAAATCAGTTTCTAATACATACCCATCAACGAAGAACGATAATAAGAGGGTTAATATTTCTCACGAAGCAAAAGTTGGACGACTAGGGGACGATGAGGTGTTTTATCTACGTTCACGCGGTTTTTCTGAGAGAGAAGCAGAACGCCTTATTGTTGGCGGTTTTTTGGAGCCTATCGTTAAGGCCATGCCACTTGAATACGCAATTGAGCTTAATAAGTTGATTGAGCTTGAGATGGAGGGAAGTGTTGGTTAAGCAATATGAAAAATAACGTTAAAGAAATTTTAAATACTTATGTTGAGCCGAACGCTTTTAAATACGGACTCAAAATAGCCTCTCCTTTTTCGGAGGAGTTTTTATCTATCGTCGCAAAGGGTGGGAAAGTAATTGAAGTGGCATCAAACGAAACAACAAAATTAGAAAATAATTTATCTCAATCAAAACTTCTTATTGTTTATGTTGGCGAAGGGGCGACATTTGAATATGTTGAATCTTCTAAGAATCAGGTTGTTAGTAAAAATGATATTCACATTATTTTAGCCGGTCGTGGTGCTAAAGCTTCGATAACCAGTTCTTATGATTTAGTGGGTGAATCGGAGGTTGATGTATATCACAAGGTTTATCACATGGCATCACACACTATTTCAAAAATTGACGTGCGTGGAGTTCTTAAAGATAAGGCACACGTAATTTACAGAAGTGATATCGCGATGGGTAAAGACATAGAGGCAAAAGGGGAGGAATCAGCTTCATTTTTGATTTTGTCTGAAGAAGCTCGCGTTGACGCAATTCCATCTCTTGATATTGCAAGTAATGATGTTCGTTGTTCTCATTCACTTTCCATAAAAGATATTTCTCGTGATGAGTTGTTTTATCCAATGTCGCGCGGACTTGATGAGGGAAACGCCTATAAACTTTTAGTAGATGGATTTTTAGAAATATAAATGGTATTTACCATTTGATTTAACGTCGTTCGGATGCTGTGTACGATATTACTAGTCCACGCACTCCTCTTTCGTTGAAATAAAAAGCCTCCCGAGGGAGGCTTTTGGTTTGACTGTTTGCTGGCGCGGACCTTACGCGAGCGGCAGACGCTGGATGGAAAAGAGCACACACCTGTCGCCGGCATACCGCGTGTGTCCGCGGTAGAAATTTTTGAGCAGACTGTCTTCCAACCTCAGCTTGTCGGCCATCGAATTCAGAACGATTGGTGCTTTGCGTTTGAGAATCCTGTTGACGGGGTATGATGGTTGGCCGGTGCGCACTACAGAAAACGAGACAAAGTATGTATGCACGAGAACTCCTCTTGTTTGGTTGATGGGACTAAGTAACTTCCTTGATTTAACCGTAATATAGGTAAGTTGTCAATAACAACAAAATATGTCATAATTGTGCGATATTTATGTTTGATATAAAGAAAATAAAGGCAGATTTTCCAATTTTTAAAGCCTCAAAAGAGGCTACTTTGCACTACCTAGATTCGGCAGCTTCTTCTCAAACTCCAGAATGTGTAATTTCTGCAATGGACGAATATTATAGGAATTTTAGGAGCAATGTTCATCGTGGAGCATATGCTTTAAGTGAAAAAGCGAGTGAGTCGTATGAAGGTGCAAGGGCGACTGTTGCTGGGTTTGTTGGTGCCAATCAAAATGAAATTGTTTTCACTGCCGGTGCAACAGCATCAGCCAATATGCTCGCGTATTCTTTTGAACAATCACTAGACTTAAAAGAAGGAGATGAAGTTGTTGTTTCAATAATGGAACATCACGCAATGCTTCTGCCTTTACAAGAACTCGCAAGACGAAAAAAACTTAATTTAAAATATATAAACGTGGACGAAAACTACAGACTTAATTATAAATCTGTGGAATCACTTATAACCAATAGAACAAAGATTGTTGGGGTTACGCTTGCAAGCAATGTAACAGGGGCGATTAACGACATCTTATACATATCTCAAATTGCGCATAAGGCGGGAGCATTGGTTGTTGTTGATGCGACGGCAGCTGTTGGACACACTCTAGTTTCTGTAAAAGAGTTAGATTGTGACGCAATGTTTTTTTCTGGACACAAAATGTGCGGACCAACAGGAATTGGCGCACTTTATCTAAGGGGCGAGCTTGGTGAAAAATTAAACCCGTCGTTTTTTGGTGGAGGAATTGTCACTGACGTAGATTTAGAAAAAGCAGAGTTTGTTTCTGCCCCAGAAAAGTTTGAAGCAGGAACACCTAATATTTCGGGAGCTATTGGAATGTCCGAAGCGGTGAAATATCTAACTGAAGTTGGTCTTGAAAGTATAAAAAAGCATACCGAAGAATTAACCATTTATACAATAGAGAAACTTAAGGAAATTGATGGAGTTAAGATTTTTGCAGGACAAGACGTTGAAAAAAATGTTGGAATTGTTTCTTTCACAGTTGAAGGAGCACATCCTCATGATGTGATTGAGTTTTTGGGGCGTGATAATGTTGCTGTGCGTGGTGGACATCACTGTGCATTACCATTCGTAAAAACACTTGGGGTTCCAGCAACTGTGCGAGCAAGTATTTATCTTTATAATACAAAGGAAGATATTGATGCTTTAGTATCAAGTGTTAAAAAAGCGCAAGAGTTTTTTAAAAAATAATAAAAATCAACATGAGCTTCGAAGAAGAACTTTATCGAGAAAACATAATGGAACACTATCGTCACCCACATAACCGCGGTGCTCTTTCCGATGCAACATTTAAGGGTGTTGGAAAGAACGCCAACTGTGGCGATAACCTTATCTTCTCAGTTCGATTAGATGAGGCGGGAGAGATTATTGAGGAGGCAACTTTTCAAGGTGATGGTTGCGCGATAAGTTTGGCGGGAGCATCTCTTTTTACAGATAAATTAAAAGGAATGAAATTATCAGAGGTGAAGTTAATGGCTCCTGGGATTATGTATTCTCTTTTGGGTGTGCCAATAAGCCACACTCGCACCCGTTGTGCGCTTTTACCATATGAGGCATTATCAGATGGTATTACAAAATATGGAAAATAGACTAGAAATCAATAATTTAAGTGTTACGACAAAAGAGGGTAAGGTTGTCGCAACAGATGTTTCAATCTCTGTTAAACAGGGAGAGATTGTTATTCTCATGGGGCCAAACGGTTCTGGTAAGTCTAGTTTCTTAAACGCTATTATGGGCCATCCCAAATACGAAGTAACGAGTGGAAGCATAAAACTTGGCGATACTGACATTACGCATTTATCTCCAGAAAAAAAGGCAAAAGAAGGCTTGTTCCTTTCAATGCAACATTTACCAGAAATTTCAGGCGTACCACTTGCAAGTTTCCTTTATCAAGCAAAAAAAGATTTAACTAAAGAGAACCAAAGCATGATGGATTTCTATAAAGAAGCATCCGGCATGGCGCAAAAAATTGGTGTGCCTGAAGAATTTCTCAAGCGTTCTGTAAACAAAGGGCTTTCGGGTGGCGAGAAAAAGTTAAGCGAAATTCTCCAACTTAGTATCCTTAAGCCAAAGTTTGCTTTACTTGATGAGATTGATTCCGGTGTTGATATTGATGCGTTGAAAAAAGTTTTTGGGGCGATAAAAATTCTTGCAGATGAGGGAATGGGTTTTATTTTAGTGACACACCACCCAAACGTTTTGGAGTATATAAAACCTGATATGGTTTATGTGATGAAAGACGGGAAGATTGAACGAGCCGGTGGCATTGAGATTATCGTAAACCTTAAAGAGAAAGGATTTGAATAATATGGAAAAAATTACTGAAAAAGAAGTTGTAGATAAATTAAAGACAGTTAAAGATCCAGAGCTTGGTATTGATGTCTGGACCCTTGGGCTTATTTATAAAATAAAGATTGACGAGGAGGGGATTGAGGTTTTAATGACATTAACATCTCCATTGTGTCCATTTGCCAATGAGCTTATTGAGGCTGTTGAGAGTGCGGTGAATTCTTTAAATAAAGGAGAAGCTCGAGTTGAAATAACCTTTGAGCCAGCGTGGCAACCCAGTGACGAATTGAAGGCAATGTTGGGGCTAAGTAGCTAAGCTGAAAAACAAAAAAAACCCAAGGTGATTCCTTGGGGTTTTTTTGTTAGTATAAATTTTTACTATTTAAGCAACCTGTCGATAGTTTGTTTGATAGTTTCTATTGGTTGTGCACCGACAATAGATTCTTGATCACCTTTTTGATTTAAAACAAAAGTTGTTGGTGTTCCTGTAACACCTGCCTTCACACCACTTTGTAGTTGTTCTTCAACTATCGTTGCAAATTTTCCGCTAGATAAACACGTGTTGAATTTTTGTACATCAAGACCTAATTCTTGAGCAATTTTTGGAAGTTCTGCTTGATCAAGGCCGTCATTTGCTGGGGTTATTTCGTATATACGTTCAATATACTTAAAGAACGCTACATCACCACCTTGTTCCCATGCGCACTCTGAAGCCTCGGCTTCTTTGCGGGCTTTTTTGTGTAAAACATCAAGAGGAAAATGTCGGTAAACTAAAGCAACCTTATCCCCGTATTCTGAAATTATTTGTGTTGCTGTTGGTTGGAAGCGTTTACAGAAAGGACATTCAAGATCAGAGTATTCAATTAAAACAACCTTTGCTTTTGAAATATCTCCTTTAATATGGTCGCCTTGTTGTGGTGGGTTTACCTTTGCGGCTATTTGAGTATTAGGATTTTGTGCCAAATCTTTAACTTCACTGTTACCTGAAGATTTAAAAGAGTTGGTAAATATTATTGCTCCCGCGATTATTATTCCGGCTAGAATAATTGCGTTTGGTGTTGATAATTCGAAGCTTTCTTTTTTATGTTCCATTTTTTTTGTAATTAATTTATTAAGGGGTATTGTAGCACAATCATTTTTTCCACTCTATTATTTTACTAACATGAAGCTCAAATTCATCGGCATCTCGTAGTTTTTTTAAGAGGTTTTTAGGAGCGATTTGTTTATGTGGGGCATGGAAAATAAAATCATTTATTTTCCACAATTCTTTTTCCTCTACTATCCAAGAATCACCAAATTTTTTTATAATATCAATTGGTTCGGTGTATGCGCGAAGGTTCTTTTTTCTTGTTTTTAAGCCCCAATACTCATGAAAATAAGACATCACAAGCTCCCTTGTGTTTAGATAAACAGGGTCCCTGTATCGCAAAACAAGATGATTTGATTTGCTTATGGCGCCAAAGCGACCGTTTTCTTTAAAAATGGCAATAACATGGTCCTCGTCTTCTTTTGTGGTGTGTAGGTGGACTAAGAGCGCAGGGCGTTTATGAAAATTAAGTATCGCTCCGGCAAGTAGCGCACCCTCAATACAATGAGCACGTTTGTTTTTTAATACACGTCGAGGAGATTGGCAGGTTTCGCCAGTACGTTCAAAATTGTTTGGAATTTTGTTAACGAAGTCTTGTATTTTTTGTGGAGTGTTTAGTTTTTGAAAAATTTTCTTCTCAGCTTCATTGAGTATCTTTTTGTTCATTCTCTAATTATATCAAATATTTTTTTAATCTTTACCTTTTAAGAGAAAGTAAAGAAAAAATTTTGGGCAACAAAAAACTCCGCTATTATGCGGAGTTTTTGTATACATTTAAGTATTAGAAGCGGCGCTCTCGATTGGCTCCTTCCTCGCGTGGCTTAGCCTCGTTAACTGTAAGAGTTCGTCCTTCGAATTCTTTTCCATGGAACTGTTCAACTGCGCGATCTGCGTCAGCGTCGTTCTCCATTTCGACGAATCCAAATCCGCGTGAGCGGCCGGTCATCTTATCAGTAATAATGGTTGACGATGCAACCGGGCCAGCAGCTTGGAAGAAGTTCTTCAAAGCATCGGCTGTGGAAGAATAAGGTATTCCTCCGACATACAATTTCTTTGCCATAAAACTATCCAGTCTCTAAATAATAACAATTGTGAGGCGACTGGATCTCGAGTCGCTTCGATGTCCGAACATACGTTCATCTACGAGAGACAGCACGAGAAACCTACAACTGTTAAACGTTAGCAGGATAAGAGCGAAAAGTCAACCCCTCGTAATGGTTCAATACCTTGGAATCACCCCAGTGATTTCGTAGGGTATGAAAAT
>CAZOFV010000001.1:0-128234 GCA_964579635.1 uncultured Candidatus Saccharibacteria bacterium | reverse complement strand
AAAATATTCGTGACCGAATCTAATTACACCCGTATAATATAGATTCATGAAAACCATCCTTTTAAGTTACTTAGTCTCTTGGAAGCTCTCCGCCTATTTAGGGGCTTTTGCTTTAATGATGGTTGAAGGAGATGCTGTTATCTTCGTTTCTGCCTTTCTTACAAAACATGGATTTTTCTATCTTCCATATATTGCACCACTTCTTCTTATTGGTGCACTCACTGGGGATTTTTTATGGTACTCATTAGGAAAATTTATCGGGCGGTATCCAAACGGGATACCATCTAGAATAATCAGTAAAATAACCAAACGTTTTGATGATGGTATTTTAAATCGTACAGACACCCTCCTTGTGGCCACGAAATTTATATATGGCACCAATCGCATAACATTAATTCGCTCAGGAATGCTTAATGTCCCCATCAGAAAATTTTTTAAAGCAAACTTAAAAGCAGTAATCATCTGGATTTTTATAGTCGGAGGGATTGCTTATGCCACAAGCGTTTGGATACCTCACCTTAAACATTATTTCCGTTACGCCGAAATTGGACTCGCTTTAGGACTTCTTATTTTCCTTGTAGTCGAGCGTCTTATCACTACAATTTTTGAGGAAAATATTCTTGGTTCTAGTAAGAAAAATTAAAACAATGAGTTTGCTATACTAAAAGCCACGCATGCAAACAACCTTTGAGGAAAAAACCCCAATATCTTCTCTTTTTAGGTTAACCCAATCTCAAAAAGAGGCCCTCGCTAAACTAAAAGTAATAACTGCAAGAGACCTTCTTTATCATCTCCCCTCACGCTATATAGACTTTGGTTCATCTCAGGCGATTTTATCTTCTCGTCCTGGCGACCGTGTTATTTTTTTTGGCAAACTAACCAACCTTAAAACAAGCAAGGCTTTCCGAAAAAAAATTCCGATGGCTGAAGGCACTCTCACCGACCACACCGGCTCAATAAAAATAGTTTGGTTTAATCAACCATATCTCGCAAAAATGATTCCCGCCGAATCTTCCGTGAGAGTAAGTGGTGTTATTGCAGAAAGAAATGGTTCACGATACTTAGCAAACCCAGATATTGAACGTGTTGCGAGCCTTCCTCTTCAAAACGGCCTGTTGGGTGAAGCTGTCACAACAGAAAGCATGATTCCTGTGTATGAGGAGAGTAAGGGAATTTCTTCTTTATGGTTTCAACACTCAATAAGAAAGTTACTTCAGACAAATTTTTTAAACAGTTTGGACGACCCAATCCCAAATGAAATTCTTATAAAATACAAGCTTCCACAATTAAAAGATGCGCTAATTTTTATACACAATCCCAAAAATGAATCGCATGCTTCTGCAGCACGCAAACGGTTCGCTTTCGAAGAAGTCTTTTTTGTCCAACTACAACGACAGCAAGCAAAGTTTGAGTTTGAAAAAAATAACTCGTTTGTTATAGAACCCGACAAAAAAGATGTCCGAGAATTTATTGAGCGCTTTCCTTTTGAAGCAACCGAGGCGCAGAACAATGCAATAAAAGACATTTTGGAAGATTTCAAAAGCGGAAAACCAATGTCGCGTCTTCTTGAAGGAGATGTTGGCTCGGGGAAAACTGCCGTTGCAGCGACTGCTTCCTATGCGGTTATTTCCACAAGCCCCAAAGAAAACCGCGCCGCAAGAATGCAGGTCGCCTACATGGCACCCACGGAAATATTAGCCTCTCAACATTTTGAGTCCTTTATAAAATATTTTACCCACATGAATATTTCGGTTGGGTTAATTACTGGTTCGGGGTGTAGAAAATTTCCCTCAAAAGTAAATCCGAACTCTTGGACAAATATCTCAAGAACTCAATTTTTAAAATGGGTAGCAAACGGGGAAATTCCAATCGTGATTGGGACACATGCCTTAATACAAAAAAGTGTTTCTTTTAAAAACCTAGGGTTAGTTGTTATTGACGAACAACACCGATTCGGTACAAACCAGAGAATGAGGCTTGCTCGCAAAGATACTTCTGCCCCACATCTTCTTTCAATGACCGCAACCCCAATCCCCCGCACACTCGCGCTAACAGTCTATGGAGACCTAGATTTAACACTAATAGACGAAATGCCCGCCGGGCGAAAACAGGTTATTACAGAAATTGTCACCAAAGGAAAGCGTGAAAAAGTTTATGAAAAAATACAAGAAGAAATTACTGCTGGTAGACAGGCTTATATAATTTGTCCGCGAATTGACGAGCCAGACCCTGATAAATCAATGGCTCTAAATGCGAAGTCGGTAACGGCTGAAGCTAAACGTTTAAAGAAAAGTGTTTTCCCAAAATCTACTATTGGAATTTTACACAGCAAAATGAAACGTGAAGAACGTGACCGAGTGATGGAAGATTTTCTTTTTGGGAAAATGAATATTCTGGTTGCAACTTCTGTGGTAGAGGTTGGATTAAATGTCCCCAACGCAACTTCAATTATTATTGAGGGTGCGGAAAGATTTGGGTTGGCTCAACTTCATCAACTTCGCGGACGAGTCCAAAGAAGTAGCCATCAATCGTATTGTTATTTATTCCCCGAGTCAGACAATGAAAAATCAAAAGCGCGCCTAAAAGCAATCACTGAGGCGAAAAATGGATTTGAGCTCGCCGAACTTGATTTAAAACTACGTGGCCCAGGAGAACTCTCCGGCGGAAAACAATGGGGACTTTCCGATATTGGAATGGAGGCGCTAAAAAATCTAAAGATGGTGGAGGCAGCGCGGGAGGAAGCAAAGAAAATAATTCTTGAAAACAAGCTCACTAAATATCCTAGACTTAAAGAAAAACTTGCAGAAAAAGAAGCAACGATACACTTTGAATAGAGACTGGAAATATATGTCCGCCCTCCTGGATTCGAACCAGGGACCGCAGAGGTATAAGCTCTGTGCTCTAACCAACTGAGCTAAGGGCGGACGCATATTTTCAATCAAGTTCTTGACTACGTAATATAGAACGTAAATCGAAGTTTACATTTTCAAGAGAAACTGCACAAGTTTCCATTCTAACTATAAAAACAACCTATCGGACAAAATGTTATACTGACGGCTCAAAACACAACACGAAATGAAAAACATTGAATCCCTACATAATCATACAAAAATTTCAGACGGCGATTTAAGTCATAAAGAAGTTCTAACTCTCGCTGAAAAACTAGGTTACAAGACATTAGCTTTTACCGACCACGATGTCTTACCGAACGACAAAACACTTACCTTTCTAAAAAAGTACAAAGGTCCTGTAAATGTAGTTATGGGAATTGAAATTTCTGCCGAACATCCAAAAGAATCTCCTCGTGGAAATGGCACGCTACATATAATAGGTTTATTTGTTGATCCTCAAAACAAAAAACTTCGCGCGTTCACGGAAAAAATAGCGCGATTGAGAATTACTCGCATGGAAAAGACCGTTCTTAATCTTCAAAAATATGGTCTTTCTATAACAGTAAAGGAATGTCTTCGAAAGGCTGGTGAAGGAATAGTCGCTAAGCCTCATATCGTTTCCGTCCTTCTCTCAAAAAAGAAAAATCTTCTTATTTTCAAGAAATCTATAGAAGAAATGAGAGAGGCTTCAAAAACAAACGAGGAAATTAAAAAAGAATACGACTTAATGATGAATGTTGGTGAATATCAACAGCCTTATAGTCTTTTTCTTGGGCATCACGCATTTAAACCATGTTCTGTTGAAATAGATGACCGACCTGATTTAGACGAAGCCGTTAAGCTTATTAGAAACGCCGGAGGTCTTGCCTTTATCGCCCACTATTTCACCACGGCAAAAGAAATTCCATTAAAACTGGTAGAGAAGCTTTTGAAACAAAAACGTATTGATGGTCTTGAGACAACTTATGGATTTGGCTTTAAGGGTAAATTTAAAAAGAAAATAAAAGAAGAACAAGAAATACTAAAAGGATTGATAAAAAAATACAAAGCACTTGAAAGCGGTGGTGGTGACCCACACACAAAGAAAGACTATGAGCTTTACGCTTCAAAGAAATCTAGCTATGAAAACGTGCGTGGAAAAGTAGATTTGATTTCTGAAAAATTAAATCTTAAATAATAAAAAACCGCCAAATGGCGGTTTTTTATTTATATTCATTTTTACGAAACGATATCTATCCCTTCCCCTTTCTTTGACATTATGCCGTTGGCAACAAGGATTTTTTCAAACTCTTCTCGCTCAATCGTTTCAACGGAAACAAGTTCTTTAGCGATGGCATCAAGTATTTTTCTGTGTGTTTTTATTTCCGCCTGCGCTTTTTTCATTGAATCGTTCATTATCTTTGAAACCTCTTCGTCAATTTTTGCAGAAACAACTTCAGAATAACCATGATCTGAAACACCTGTTCCAAATAAAACTCGCCCGCCAGAACCTTCAAGCGCGACTGGTCCCATCTTGTCTGACATTCCATATTTAGTGACCATATCGCGCGCTAAGGCAGTTGCTACCTGAAGATCGTTCGAGGGTCCTGTTGTTAAGTCACCAAAAACTGTTTCTTCAGCAACGTATCCACCAAGAGAGACAACGATGTCATCCAAAAACTCTTTCTTCGATTGTAGTTTTCTTTCTTCGATTGGAAGTTTTAGTGTGTATCCACCAGCGCGACCACGAGCAACGATTGAAACTTTATGCACTGGGTCAGCATATGGCAAGACGGAAGCAAGTAATGCGTGCCCTGCTTCGTGGTAGGCGGTAATTTCTTTTTCTTTAATAGAGAGAAGGTGGCTCTTTCTTTCTGGCCCCATCATAACTTTTTCAATAGAACGAATAAGGTCGTATTGGGAAACTTTCTTTCTTATTTCTCGTGCGGCCAAAATTGCGCCTTCGTTCATAAGTGAGAATAAATCAGCGCCAGAAAAACCAGGGGTGCGTTCAGCAATTACACGGAGATTAACATCTTCTGTTAATGGCTTTTTCAAGCTGTGAATTTTCAAAATCTCCTCACGTTCGTCGCGGTCTGGTAAATCAAGAATTACTCTGCGGTCAAAACGACCTGGACGAAGCAAAGCTGGGTCCAAAACATCAGGCCTGTTGGTTGCTGCCATAACAATAACTTTCTCGGTTGGTTCAAAACCATCCATCTCGACTAGAATTTGATTCAGTGTTTGCTCGCGTTCATCGTTGCCACCACCAACACCTGTTCCGCGCACGCGACCAACGGCGTCAATTTCATCAACGAAAACAATTGCTGGAGCTGCTTTCTTTGCCATCATAAACAAGTCGCGTACACGAGAAGCGCCAACGCCAACAAACATTTCCACGAACTCAGAACCAGATAGATAGAAAAATGGCACGGCTGCTTCCCCCGCCACTGCTCTTGCGAGTAATGTTTTTCCTGTTCCAGGAGCACCCATCAAGAGAACACCTTTGGGAATACGTGCGCCAATGTCTAAGAATTTTTTAGGATTCTTCAAGAAGTCGACAATCTCACGCAATTCTTCTTTTGCTTCTTTCACACCAGCAACATCTTTAAATGTTACTTTTTGATTTAAATCTAGCGGATCGATAACACGAGCTTTAGATTGCCCGAAAGTAAATGCTTGCATACCAGCACCCTTAACTTGTCGTGATAAAAACCAAAAGAAAAAGATTATAAAAAGAATCGGAATCAAAAATGGCAAAATATTGAGTAGCCAAAATGAGACACCGCGGTCATCTGAAATGGAGATTTCAACCTTAGCTAATTTTTCAGAAGTAACTCCATAACGTGAAAGTGTTTCAGAAACGGCTGATTCTTTTTCTTTCTTTGAAATGCGCTCTGTATTATCTGTAAGTGTGATTTTCAACTCCTCGCCAACAACTGAAATCTTTTTTACTTTTCCATCTTGAACTAATTGAGCAGCTTCTGATATTGGAATATTTGCTGGTTTTTTAGCGCGGTCAGAAACATATGAATAAAGGGATGTTAAAAGAAGAAAAATTAAAAGAGCTGTAGCAATATTACTAACCAACTGAATAGTGGTCATTTTTTTCAATTCTTTTTTATTCCCCTTTTCGTCTTTTCCCCCCTTCATTTTTGGCATTTTTATTTCCATAGTTTCGACATTATACACCAGTTTAAAAGTATATGAAAAAATATCTTAAGGCGTGTTAGAATCGCAATATGTCTTCCTTTATCGAAAACAAAAAAGCCAGATTTAATTACGAAATTACGGAAACACTAGAAGCTGGTATTGAGCTTTTAGGACCCGAGGTTAAGTCTATTAAAGGAGGTATGGGTTCCCTTGAGGGGGCTTATGCTGTCGTCCGTGGTGGCGAAGTTTTTTTACTTGGTTCAAATATCCCACCATATCAAGCCGGAAATATGCCAAAAGGTTATGATCCCCTCCGTACAAGAAAACTCCTTCTAACCAAGAAAGAAATCATTGAACTTGCTCAAATGGAGCAAGAGAAGAAGTTGACAATAGTGCCACTTTCGATGTATAATAAAAAAGGTAAGGTCAAGGTGTCACTCGGAGTTGCTCGCGGTAAGAAGAAATTTGATAAACGCGAGACAATAAAAAAACGAGACGACATGCGTGAAGTAAGGAGATCATTGAAAAACAGTTTTTAGTCGTTGTTGGGATTTTAATTAAATAATTTCTCTAACCGCCTAATTAAACTAAATTTAAATATGGGGATGATTTGCTTAGACAGCTGACCATTCTCGCGCGCGCAAGCCAAGCTGTGATGACTTGTTAAACCGTCACAAAACATAAGTGCAAACAAAACTGCACAGGGCTTATCTGTTTCTCCTTATTTTAAGGCAAACAGCTTCGCCGTCGCTTTCGCTTAATAAAATAAGCTAAGGTCGTTCGTCACATTGCAGTCTGGTAGATGTGAACGGGCGTTATATTTCCGGACTAAGCGTATTTCACTTCTCGGGGATACTAACTAAAAAACATAGAGGATAAGTGTGAAAGGATTTTGTTTGCTTTAAACCTTTCGTGCTGAAAACAAAAAAACAAACTAAGCTTCGTAGACCCGCGCCTGAAAATCATCTGCACGGGGGTTCAATTCCCCCCATCTCCACAAGTACAAAAATGAGCTCACCTTTCGGTGAGCCATTTTTGTTTGTGGAGATGGAGTAAGACATAAGAATGTCTTACGTGGGGAATTGAAAGCCGGAGCGCGACGGCGCGAGGCGGGGTCGCGTAAAAATTTAGTAAAATTTTATACGTGACCAACACCCCCACATAAAATACATTTATAAAAATTATACAGAGGACTGTTTCTCTTTTTTGTGTGACACAAAACGAAAGCCATTTTTCTCCAATTCTTTAATGTCGGGACTTAATAAAAAGATATTTAATACTTTTACTGAATCATCTTTAGGGTCTTCCCATTGAACGGTCTCCCTAGCTTCTGTTAACCAATAAGGCTTATTAAAATCATCCCTGTCGCAAGTTAATAACCACGCCTGTTCAGTCAATACAGTAGAGCTAATAATCATATCATTATCCTTTTTGTAATTGTCTTTATTTGGGCCATAAATTGTATTTGCCAGGCGGGCTGCATTCGTAAGTATCTCATGGTCAATAACCACGTTAATAATAAAGTTAAGCAACTTAATATAATACCCAATAACGTCTTTATCGTTAAATTTTTTAATTATCTCAAAACCAGAAATCAAAGAAACACCTAAACTATTATCGTTGTCTGTTAAAATTCGTAACACTTTTCTAAATTGATCTCCGTATTCTTCTCTCCCGCAACAAATTAAAATGTTCGTATCTAAGAGAATTTTCCTCTTTTTAATGTCATTTATCCTTTTCATTAATATTTCGTTTCTGCTCATCTCTAGTTATCGTGGCAGAAACACTGGAACTATTTAATTCTTCCAGTGTCTTAAAAAAATCTTCTGAGTTAATTTTACCCACCCAGTCTCCGCTAGAATTCACACCAATCAACTTCTTTGTTTTTTTACCTAATTTTTTGTTAAGCTCAACCATATTTATTGATTCTAACACAACTATTGAACCCCCATCCAAGGGATACCCTTGGATTTTATTTTTCTAAACTACCCTAGAACCACCGCCAGAAAATATAATGATACCCAAAAGAAAACCAACATGATAGCCATAAGTACTATTAAACTGTTCATATATAGTCATATCGGTCCAAATCAACTTTAAGAAAACCCTGAAAGGAAAAGTAACCCCCTGCCAAATACCCGTAAAAAATCCAACATCCCCGTAATCTGCATAAACTATTACCGGCAACATCAATAGTAAAGATGAAATTATTAAAACTTTAGACAAATTTTCTCTTCTAAAATATTTCATATTAAATTAATTACCATACTGAACTTTCTGAAACTCAACAATTAACTTAGCATAATCTAAATTATATTGATTAGTTACTCTCTGCTGAGACCCTTCGGCAAAACTAACTGTTGCGCCAGAATTTCTTGCAATTTCAAGATCTATAAGATATTTAGCGTTCAGGTCAATTATTTGTCTATTTATTGCATCTAATTTTTCTTGTTTTAGTTGTTGGGTAAGATATTCTTGTGCGGCTTTTTGTTCTGCGATAATTTTAGCATTTTGTATATCTTGTTTTTCCAATTCAACTCTTATTTTTGCTTGTTCCTCTACTCTTTGTTTAATCAATAGGTCTTCAGCCCTCGCTTGTTCTTCTGCTTTTTGTTTAGCCAACAAAGCTTCCTGTTCTAATTGAGCTTGTTTTTTGGCTTCTAATAAAGCTGAATTATCAACAGGAGTAATCTTCTTTTTTTCTTTAACCTCAGGCTGTTTAATTGTTTTCTCTACCTTAGTACTCGTAGAAACATTAGCCTCCAATTTCTTCTCCAACTCCTTAACTCTATTCTCTAATACCTGTGTCTTACTTTCTTCTCTGTTAAACACCTTCCAACTAAAAGGGTTCCACCACGCCGCAAAAGCAATTTGTGGAATTATTAACGTGACTAAAATTATAGTTAAGAAATATTTTTTCATTTCTACCACTTATACGGATTAACCTTTCCAGTTTTTCCTGTATATGGATTGTAATTCCCTTTCGATGAGTAATTGTCAATTTTTGTTTTATTTGGTGACGTGCGGTATGACGGTGCCACATATGCGCCTGTGCTTGATTTGTAATAACCCTTTACTTTAACTGTTTTAGCTTCTGCTGAATTAGAAAACGATAATAAACCGACAAACAAAAACATCGCCAATAGTATTTTTTTCATATACTTAAAAGTTTATTCCTCTCCCACAAAAACACAAGCACCCGAACATTACAAACAACTAATGCCGAATTCAGTAAAGACATGCTCTTTCCACCACAAAGTTTCTTGTTTAGCAGACCTATCAACATGATCTTTGCAATAAACTAATAAAACCCTAACTTCCAATTTTTTGTTACAAACTCCAAGAATACATCTATTCCCGCTAGTTTTTGGTGACACATTAGTTTTCGCAACCTTAAAATCATATTTTACAAGCAACATATCTCTGTTCGAATTACATATAAAATCAAGAACACTCGTGCCACTTAAGTTTGCTATGCGCTCCAAATAATCTTGTATGGATTGTCTAGTTACATCCCAGTTAACTTTGTGTTTCTTCTCAAAATCTTTTATGTAGTGTTTCTCTGCATACTCCTCAAAAACAACTACGTATTTCTGGTTAATAAAGTGTTGCTTCATCTTGCTGAACAATCAAACTATAAGGAATTACGTCGTTTTCAAATGAAACCTTCCATGGGAACTGTTCATGTGTAAATTTAACTATATCTTCAGTCTTCTTATTCTTCCATTTAGTACAGATATCTTGAATCAATTCAAGCTCGTCTTTTTTTAGAACAGGATCCTTAATATTCTCTGTTAAATAAAACAATTCTGCTTTATTGCTTTTTTCAAGTTGAACTTGATTAGTACCAACAAGATCAATCAATTGATCAAAAAAATCAATTGAAACAGGACCTCTTTCAAGTTTCTTATAGGTTACACCAGTAATAGGAGCCAAGTTGTGATAAAAATATACAAAATCAGACAAATAAACCAGCTTTGCTAGTTTAGTTTTAGTGATTTTCCCATCCCTATCTGCCCCGTGCAATATACAGGCCTTTATTAACTCGCCCAACCTCTCTTGTGGAGTCAGACCTCTTTGGATCTGTAGCTTACTCATTAATTCAATACTATCAAATTAATCGCAACGTGCAACACCTTCAACGCGTGAATTCCCCCACCCCACAAAAACACAACCCCGTCTCTTATTTCTTTAATTGTAAATATTTCTATAAGGTGTTAGAAATAGTTTAGATTCGCTCATCAAACAAACAAGGAGGAACAAATGAACCTACGTGACTTGTTGATTAACCTCGGGCGCCTGAGCCTACGTCGCTACACAGCCACAAAGTGCGGACACCGCACAAAACGGACCGGGATAGTTTCGGCCTTCGGACGCACCATAACAACCAAAATGCCGATAAACAAAAATGGCTCAGTGGACTACTGCCTCGACTGCATTGGCAAAATGGCAATCAAGTGTGCGTGGTGTGGCAATCCGATTTTCATCGGCACTGCGGTAACAATTGGCTTGCCGGTTAACGATTTCAAGGTTCCGAAATACGCGGTTGCCTACAAGAAAAACCCACCACAATTCGTCGGATGTTTCAGCTGGAACTGTGCCGACGTTGGCGCTGGTCAAGCCGGATTCTGGATGCTAGGCAAAAACGGCAAGGGCTATGTCGAGCGATAGCTAAGCTGACATCGGCTCATCTCAAAACCCATGGAAACATGGGTTTATTTTTTACCATTTAAATTTCACGCCACAATAAAAAAACCTGGCCCGAAGGCCAGGTTTGAAACCTGCGAAACTTACGCTCGCGCGCGAATGAAATCCTTGGTCGCTTCGACATTTGGATCCATCTGCGTAAAGAACTGCTTTGCGGACATAAGGTCCTTCATACTTGAAGGAGGCGATACGGTGAAACCAAGCGCTCGCTTGATAGCGAGGTCAAACTTGCAAGGCTGAGCCGTCTCCGTCACGACCATCGGCACGCCGGATTGCTCCGTGTTGATTGCCGCATACATTGCCACTGCCGTATGAGGATCGATGATGGTGCCACACTTCTTGAAGATGTAGTAGATGGTCTCGTCGACCTGCTTCTGCCGAACTGCGCATGAAGTAATACCGGTCTCGCGAATCTTCGCCATCCTGTGCGACAAATCAAACTGCCCCTTCTTTTCGAGCGCCGACCACAGCGATGCAACCTTGGTTGCATCGCCACCGAAAATATCGAAAACGTAACGCTCGAAATTCGACGCCTTAGTGATATCCATCGATGGGCTCGATGTTTCAAGGGTCTTCACTCGTGGTCTGTAAATGCCCGTTGTGAAGAATTCATGCAAAACGTCGTTTTCATTTGTTGCGAGAATCAGCCGACGAATCGGCAACCCCATCATTTTCGCAACCCAGGCTGCATAGATATTGCCGTAATTCCCTGTCGGGACAGAAACATCAATTGGGCCACCGTCGCCACCACGAATACGCGAGTAAAGCCAAAGATAGTAAACCACTTGCGCAGCAACTCTTGCCCAATTGATTGAGTTTACGGCGCCGATGTTGTACTCCTCCTTGAAGCTAGCGTCTCCGCTAACAGCCTTCACTACGTCTTGGCAATCGTCGAACGAACCGTTGACCGAAATGTTGTGAATCATCGGGTCGTTGACGCCCAAAATCTGAGCCGATTGAAACTGACTCATCCTGCCGTGCGGAGAGAGCATGAAAACACGTATACCCTTTCTTCCGAGCATGGCGTGGATAGCCGCCGACCCCGTGTCGCCTGACGTTGCCCCAAGCACGTTGAGCGGTTTCCCGTCGAGAACGATTTCAAAGAGGTGGCCAAGCAACTGCAACGCCAGATCCTTGAACGCGAGAGTTGGCCCATTGCTCAGCCGAGCAAGATATATGCTATGCCCAAAGAGACGTCGCACCGGAACGATGTCGGCAGGATTATCCCCCTTGTCAGTGACGTTTGCAAAAACGTCGGGGGTATAAGCCTTGTCTATCGCGCCATGAAGCGCAGCCTTGTCCATGTCCGGAGCAAACCGGTCCATGACAATCTTTGCAACCTCCGTGTAGGAAAGTCCGGCAAGCCGACGAATATCGTACTCGGCAAACTGGAAAATCTTCTCGGGAACGTATAAACCGCCGTCTGGTGCAATCCCCTTGAGCACCGTGTCAGCAAAACTAAGCGATGAATTAAAACCACGAGTTGAAATGTACATGATTGTTTTTTCCTTTTCTATCCCATTGATTGAAAATCCAACAACTACTAGCACTAACTACTACATGATAATCAAGCAAAGGTCAAACCAAAAAAATTGCTCTGCCTTAACCTCCCTTGTGTATTTACCCTAAAATAGGCTAGACTATATAACTATGGATGAAAAAATAATTGGGTATTGTGTGAAGTGTAAGGAAAAGCGTGAGATGAAGGATGTTCAGCAGACTGAAATAAAGCCTGGACGCCCTGCAGCAAAGGGTACATGTACAGTGTGTGGAACTGGAATGTACAAAATCCTTCCTTCAAAGAAATAGTTTTTAATTAATAGAAACAAAAACAGCCCGATGAAAGTTGGGCTGTTTTTGTTTGGTTTGATATAGTGTTTCAAAAATTTAAAGGGCCATTAGCTCATTTGGTAGAGCGCATCCATGGCATGGATGAGGCGACCGGTTCGAATCCGGTATGGTCCACCAAAGCATTCCATTAAACCATTGATTATTCACACCTTCTCGGCTACAATTCACTGAATAAATAAACACGTGTCCGTTAAACTTCGCATAAACAATCAAATAAGAGCCACTGAATTACGTATCATTGATAACGAAGATGGGAATTTAGGCGTTATGTCGTTTGCTGACGCCTTAGCCAAAGCCAAGGAAAAAGGGATGGATTTGATTGAAATATCGCCAGACATAGTCCCACCGGTTGCAAAAATAATGGATTATGGTAAATTTCAGTACGAGCAGAGCAAGAAAAACAAGAAAATCAAGGCTCACGCTCATGTGACCGAAACCAAGACGGTTCAGGTTAAAATCGGCACTTCTGAGCACGATCTCGGCATAAAAGCCAAAAAAGCGTCAGAATGGCTTAAAGATGGCCATCGCGTTAGAGCAGACCTATATTTAGCGGGGCGCGCGAAGTATATGGAGGAAAAATTCCTCAAAAGTCGCCTCGAACGTATTCTTGTTTTGATTAGCGAAAACTACAAAGTTGCAGACCCTTTTAAAAAGGGGCCAAAAGGATATAGTATTGTCCTCGAAAGAGACACTAAGAAAAACTAGCTCCGAACAAGCAAATAAATGACAAAAACAAACAAATCATTTTCAAAAAGACTCCGTGTAACAAAGAACGGTAAAATTATTGGTCGAAAGCCAGGTTTTAACCATTTCAATGCTAAGCAAAGTCGAGAGAAACAACTCGCAGGAAAGCGTGGAGTTCCTTTTACTATGACAAACAAAGAAAAGAGTCGTTTTTTCCCAGGATTAAAACAGAAATAATTTAAATAACATGACAAGAGTAAAAAGAGGAACAATTGCAAGCAAGACACGACGTAACGTCCTTAAGAAGGTAAAGGGTTTTCGTTTTGGTCGTTCAACAAAAGAAATCATGGCCCATGACGCTTTGGTTCATGCTGGAAAATATTCTTTTGCTCACAGAAAAGACAAGAAAAATGATTTTCGTCGCCTTTGGACAGTTCGCATCAACGCAGCGATTCGTCCACACGGTCTTTCATACAGCAAATTCATCAATATCTTGAAACTAAAAAATATCGAGATAGACAGAAAGGTTATGTCTGATATCGCAGACAAGAAACCAGAAAGTTTCAAAAGGATTGTAGAGTTCGCAATATCTAAATAAACTAAACAAACAAAAAAAACCACCAATTGGTGGTTTTTTTGTTTTTACTGAACAGCTTTTAAAAGTTCTTCGTTGCTTGGAGTATTGGGTAATCGTGTTGTCTCCCCTCGTATAGCTCTGTCCTTTTTTACACTCTCTATAATTTTCTCAACAAGCTTCTTTGGGTCGGATTCAAAAATAATCTTACTATTCACACGATTACTTTTATCCATAATATTTTTTAAAACTTCATCCATATCCCAATCGCCCTGTAAAATACCGATTGGTTTATCATCCTCGTAAGCAATAGTGAATTCATGAACAGTACCAATACGACCACAACCTATAATAATCGCTTCTGCTGAACGAGTTAGAAGCAAATCGCGACCAGAATAACCAAATCCTGTGTAAACAATTATGTCGTGATAATCAACAGGTAGACGATAAACCTCTCGGTGTTCTTTTTCGTTTGCTGCAGGAGAAAAGCCGACAACTATGCCACTTACCTCTTTCGAGCCAATGGCTGCCCACAAAGGAAATCCAGTTGTTGCTCCGTTTTCTAAAATTGCTCCTTGTAGAGCAATTTGTCTTCCTAGCTCTTTTGCTTTTTCAAGAGCGCCAATACCACAGTGGGCAGTTTCGGCGGCACCAGAAACACATAATCTTATTCTATTGTGAAAATGCTTATCGTTTTCTTCCATATGTTATTTTTATTATATCAGAAATCAATCTCAATTGATTCTCCGGCTTGAGGGGCGACTGCATCAAGACCCAAGTAGTCTCGTAGTCTTTGAACAAAAAACATCGATGTTTTTGGTTCTCCGTGCACGACAAAAACTTTTTTTAATGAGTCTGCTGTTTTTTTAACAAATTTAAATAAATGATCGCCGTCTTTGTGGGCAGAATATCCAGAGATATTAACAACGCTTGCTTTAACCTCAACTTCTGTACCGTTTATTCTTATTTTTTTAGCACCTTCTTGAAGCATTCTTCCTGGAGTACCTACTGCTTGGTATCCAATTAGCACTAGAGTGCTTTTTGGGTCAGGAAGATAGTTCTGCTCGTGATGCACTATTCTTCCTCCGTTTGACATACCAGATCCCGCAATAATTATTTTTGGATTTGGATAATCAATAATTTTTTTAGATTCTTCTGTTGTTGGGGTAAGTTTTAAGCCAGGAAAATTAAAAATATCATCACCACCATGAATAATTCCCAGGGTTTCTTTATTAAAAAAATCTTGGTTATTTTTATAAATTTTTGTGACGTTTATAGCAAGCGGAGAATCTAAAAAGATTGGAACCGATGGAATTCTTTTGTTTTCAACAAGATTGTTTATTTCAAGCAAAAGATCTTGTGTTCGTTCTACTGAAAAAGCTGGAATCATAAGGACTCCACCCTTACTAATTGTGTCTTCTATTACTTGTTCTGTTTTTTTCTTTCGCTCATCAACGCTTTCATGATTACGATCACCATAAACACTTTCAATAACCATATAATCAGCATCTGTTACCTCTTCTGTATCACGAAGCAATGGGGCTGGTGAATTTCCAAGATCTCCAGTAAATAAAATTTTCTTTCCGTTGTATGTAATCTCAACCATCGCTGAACCTAAGATATGTCCAGCATCTCTTAATACAACTGAAATATTTTCTCCAACCTTTACAGGCTCATGATATTTAACAGTTTTCCATAATTTAACAGCGCGAATAACATCGTCTTCGTGATAAATAACTGGATGATTATCCCTTTTAGCTTCCTTACCTAAAACACCAAGACTATCCATTAATGATAGCTCTCCTATTTCTTTTGTTGGTACTGTAGAGTATATTTCCCCACGAAAACCGTCTTTAACAAGCTTTGGAATACGCCCAATGTGGTCGATATGAGCGTGGGTAACGAAAACAACGTCAATTTCAGCCGCATTATATGAAAGAGGGTCGAGATTTCTCGCATCACCAATTTTGCATCCTTGATATAAACCGCAATCAACTAATATTTTCTTGCCTTCTACTTCAATAAGAAAATTGGAGCCAGTTACTTCACCAGCTCCACCGAAAAATGAAAGTTTTAATTTTTTTGAAATTGCCATTCGTTCGAAGAAAGACTACCTATCGTCTCTGTATTCTAACATTCATTCCAGAAAAGAAAAAATCCTGCTCTGCAGGAATCTTTCTTTAGGGTTACTTAGTGAAGTTAGCCACTAGCGTAGTAATACGTGGGTGCCCTCTACACTGCGCCAAGACGTAATGTAAGCTAAGCTCCCGGAACTAATGACTTGATCTAGATAACCTCCCAAATAACCCTACTTAAATCGTATCACTGAAGAACACGTTTGCAATATTGACCCCGATAGAAATTTATTCTCGAGTAAGCTTAGTTCCAAAAACTACTTGATTTATATAATTATTTTACCGTCATAGTTAAAATAATTATATTTAACAAACTATTTCTGATATTTACCAGAAATTATGATTATTTTAATCAACTAGAATGCTTCGTCGGCGTAGATAAAAGGAAAATTAGGTCGTTCGTAATCAAACAACTCATCTTCTCTAAAGAAACGCTTTAATTCTGCTTCTGCTGATTCTTTTGAATCTGAGGCGTGAACGATGTTTGATTGACCACTCATAGAAAAATCTCCGCGGATTGTCCCTGCTGGAGCTTCGTGTCCTTTCGTTGGTCCTATAATAGTGCGGATTGCTGAGATCGCATTAATTCCTGTTACAGCAAAAACAACTACTGGTGTCGCTTTCATATACTCCTTTATTCCACCAAAAAATGGTTTATCTTTTATGTGAGCATAGTGCTCTTCAAGAATCACGTCTTCTAATTGCATCATTTTGAGTCCGCGAATTTTCAAACCCTTTCTTTCAAAACGATGAATCATCTCTCCAAGCAAACCTCTTTGAAGAGTGTCTGGTTTAAAAATAATAAGCGATGTTTCTTTTTTCTCGTGAGCCATAAATTTAGAAATCTAATTAACTGTTTAATGGCTTATCCTAACAAAAAATACCCCCATTTCGCAACCTTTAAAGAGGCTTGTTAAATTCCGGTTTGGCGATATTTTTGAGCAATATGTTCCTCTATTTCTGCACGAGGTGTGCCAAAATTCTGATAAGACGCCTCCTTAATCCTTGTGGCAGTATTTTTATCCCCTTTCATTGGCGAAATCGTTTCAATGTTAAAAGCTCTAGCTGGTTGGCCATTCATAAGCATTTTCACATATGCATTGTAATTATCTAGATTCATAATGTCTCTTGCTGAGAAAACTGGCGCTAATTGTTTTTCTAAAAATTCTGCATCTTCACTGCCGACACGAAATACCGCCATAGAACCAACGTTACCAAAAATAGCGTTCTTTGTTTTATCGTCTAATTGTTTTATGAATTGATGAGCAACATTAAGCGACAATCTGTATTTTCTCGCCTCTGAAAGAATCGTAGAAATTGAGTCCGTGGTTATATTTTGGAATTCATCAATATACAAATAAAAATCGGCTGGTTTTCTGTCAACAGCATCCACTCGAGAAAGTGCCGCAATAAGGATTTTCCCAACTAAAATAAGCCCAATTAAGTGCGCGTTTAAATCACCAAGTCTTCCTTTGGACAAATTGACTAAGAGTATTTTTTTCTCATCCATTATTTGTCTAAAATTGAAAGATGATTTTTCTTGAGCAATAACTGGACGCATAATATCGTTTGATAAAAATGGATCAAACTTACTTGAAATGTATGGAACGAAGTTAGCAAGTGATTGATCCCCGCTTGTTTTAATTGCGTTAGCCCAAAATTGAGCAATTACCGGATTCTTGCAATAAGACAACTTCATATCGCGGAAAGATTTATCAGCCAAAACACGCACAATCTCAAGAAGAGTATTCCCTGATTCTGGGTGTTCCATCACCAAAAGAGCAGAGTTTCTAAAATATTGCTCAAACGCTGGCCCACCGGCGACCTTCATATCAAATAATTTGTTAAAAATTGAAATCAACTCATTAACTACAAAAGTTTTTTGTTCTGGTCGGGTTAAGTCATATTCCAACATATTGAGCCCCATAACTCTTTCTGTGTAAGCAGGGTCAAAATAGATAACATCTTTTTCTCTTTCCGGTGGAATATTACCCAAAACATCTTCAATGTCTGTTCCGTGCGGATCTATCATACATACACCATGACCAGCTTTAATGTTCTGAATAATCATATTTTTCATGATTGCAGTTTTACCGGTACCAGTTTGGCCTATTACATAGAAATGTCTCATTCTGTCTTCGTCGGTAATAAAAATTTCCTTATTTTCACCACGATGTTTGTTTATTCCCAAAAGAGTGCCATAGGTTGGAGCATCAAGTGGCGCTGGCGCGGTCGTTGAACGGGCTTGTTTCAATTGTGGGGCTGAGGAAATCTGCTCTGGGAAATGAAACATTGTGGTGAGCTCTTTAAGGTTAAGTGGTAAAGAATAATCCTGAGAAAATAATCTATAAGAAAATTCCTGAAAAAGCCTAAGCGCATCACGGCGTTTTAGTGGCTTAAACTCAACGCCATTGCCTTTAGCGTCTGTGAACTGATTAAAAGCGGACTGAAGTTCACTTAAAATCTCTTCGGCCCGCAGAGTTGTTTCAGCTGAAGCGATTATTCGAATATTTGTATTAACGATAGTGCTACTAATTTTGTCCGACACATGTTTTATCGCGTCCTCATCAACTACCTCTTTTCCATCAATTTTCTTAGGGATAGGAACGCCCATAATAAGCTCTTTAGCAAACCTTCCAACCTCCTGCCCTACGGTAGAGGAAATGTTTGTCGCTTCGTCTTTTGGAACACCGCGCTTCAAATCATCGAGTACCCTTCCGTATCTTTTCAAAAAATAATCACCAATAGGAGAAATAGAAAATTGGATTGCCGCTCCCTCACCATTATTTTTAAGTTTAGAGAAAACATTAAGAATTACAGGGAGAGGATCGTGCTCAAACTCTGTGTATGTTTTTATCGGATAAACCTGACTTTTTGTAAACGCACCATAGGCACCCAAAGAAGCGCCTTCTTCGTTAAAAATATTATAATCATCTTTCACTTCTCTAATTCGAGCATCTTTATATAAACCAAGTAATTGTTTTTCAAGTAAACCCCCTTTATCTTCGGGAACAGAAGCATAAAAAACTATTTCACTGCTTCTGTTTGATAAAGCTATTTCAAGTGTAAAATAATTTTTACCAGGAAAATTATCACGACCGTCTGAAACAGAAAGCATTCCAGCATAAAACTGTTCCATTATTGTGACAATTTCTTTAAAACTTTTTGCCTGTTTTTCCGCGTCCCCTTCTGGAAGGAGAATCTCATAAAGACGCATATGTACCGCCTTCCAAACTTGTTTGTCTTTTTCCAAATCTGGAATTTCACCAACACTTTTAACGTACTGAACAAGTATTCTATGAAAATCATCAGTTATATGGGGATTATCCATCTTCTCCACAACCGAAATAGTGTTACGAGCGCCCTTTTCCACAAGAAGACCTAGAAGTTCTTCCATTTGTTTGTCGTGCTGTTCTGGCTTTAAATCAAGAACAATACGCTCCACCTCTTGTTCGGGAAGAACTTTTTCATGATGTAAAATTTCCCTAGCGGGTCTTTGTGAATACTCTTTAATAACCTCTTTTTCTCGAGTAATAGGTGTCGATTCTTTACCAAAAGAAGTTTCTTTTTCTTTTTCTGCAAGACGTTCACGCAAAAAATTAATCTCCTCTTCGGGATTTACAAATTTTTCGTGCCCTCCTCCATTAAAATTTAAAACCATTAAGTTTTATGATACCGTGAATGCGAGAAAGTTGAAAGATACCATAAACAAAAACTATACCAATCAGTATAGCATTCAAATTATAGAGAAAAAGTGTAAATCTACTTAAACAAGGGTGACTATTTCTGCACCATCTTTTGTTATGAGCATTGTGTGTTCAAAGTGCGCTGAGCGTTTGCCGTCTTCTGTATGAAAAGTGTAACCATCGTTCTCATCTAAAAAAACCATCGGTGACCCTTCGTTTACAATCGGCTCAAGGGCAATAAGCATTCCCTCTTTAAGAATTGGTCCAGTACCACGTTTACCGTAATTTGGTATATATGGCTCTTCGTGTGGATGTACACCAAGAGCATGCCCTCCTAAAATTTTAACAATAGCAAAACCCTCTGTCTTAACGTATCTTTCAATAGCCTCTCCGATATCACCTATTCTTCCTCCAACTTTAACAACGTTCATTCCCCTCGCAAGTGCCTCTTTTGTAGTTTCAATAAGTCTTTTTGCAACATCGTCTATCTCCCCAACCGGAACTGTGATAGCACTATCAACATAAAGACCTTTATGTGCTAATCCTAAATCAAGACCAACAATATCTCCTTCTTTTAAAATTCGACTACCCGGAACACCATGAACAACTTCACTATTCACGGAAATACAAAGTGTTGCTGGATATGGTCTATCAGAACCATCAGGGGTGTAGTGAAGAAATGCTGGTTTGTCTCCCTCTTTAGTAATCAACTTGTGTGCAATTTCATCGAGCTCTTTTGTTGTGACACCGGGTTTTGCAGATGATGCCAAAACCTGAAGTATCAAACCAAGGCGCTTCCCTCCTTCGCGGACAATATCGTACTCTTCTTCTGTTGTTAGAATTGTTGTCATTATTATTTTCCCTCAAATACCTTGGAGATAAGTTCTTTATGAACACCCTCAATAGATTGCTCTCCGTCTATATCGTAAAAATCATGATTCTTACTTTTGCTTAAATACATAACAGCCGGAACAACATCACTGTCAAACCAATTTAATCTTTTTTCTATATCTCCAATCTTTTTATCATCATTTCTACCGCGAGCGATTAACCTCTCTTCTGCTTCCTTGCGAGAAACATTTATATAAATAACTTTTGCTCGCCCTCTTTTATAAAAATTTAAAGCCGTCTCTAGAATATATGTTTCCGGTAGTGTTCTTGGTGTCCCATCAATAAAAATATGCTCATCTCCTTTTAAGTTTTCCAAAAAATTATTTGACCACATCCAAACAGCCAAAAATGATGGTTGAAGTTCTGATTTTTCTGCAATCCCGCGGGCTAGCTTATTAGAATAACCCTCCTTAGAAAGAAAATCTCTGAAACGGGCACCTGTTTCAAGGTGATAAATAGGCTTTTTTTCAGGATCACGCTCTTCTATGTATTTTCTAAGAAGATCAACCTGGGTTCCCTTGCCACATCCAGAACGTCCAATAAAAATAAAAGTTTGTAAATCCATGTTAATTAACTTATTAGCTGTTGGTTATTATTAGCTTCTTAAAATCCTATCAAACAATTGGATGGCAAGATAGCGTAATTAGTAAGATTAGTTTAATTAGTGAGAGAAATAAATTTTTTAGATTCTCTTACCCAATAACTCTACTCTAGTATTCTCTCATTGAAACCTGAGCATCAACCTTTTTAACTAGATCAAGAACAACTGAAACAACGATTAGTAGCGCTGTTCCTCCGATTGCGAGTGTCGCAATACCTGTTAACCCTTGCATTATAAGAGGCAAAACAGCGATAGCTCCAAGGAATAGTGCTCCGAAAAGGGTAATTCTGTTTAATATTTTAGCAATATGTTCTGATGTTGGTTGTCCTGGACGAACCCCTGGAATAAACGCTCCATTTTTCTGTAGATTTGTTGCAATTGAATCTGGATCGAAAGTAACTGCGGTATAAAAATAAGTGAATAGGAAAACGAGAATAAAATAAGAAATTCCATAAACCCAGGTATTTTGAGAGAAAGAAATAAGAGCGGAAGAAATAGTCTGCATTATGCTGTTGCTAAATGTTGCCAAAAAAGCACCAATCATTTGAGGGAAAAGAAGAATCGAAAGAGCGAAAATTATTGGAATAACGCCAGCCTGATTAATACGTAGTGGTAAATAAGTTGAAACCCCACCAAACATTTTGCTTCCACGAACACGCTTAGCGTATGTCACCGGCAATGGTCGTTCGGCCTCTGTAACAAAAACAACACCAGCGACAATTAATAATCCTGCAACCAAAAAGGCTAGGTATAGTGGAATCTGAGAAACATCAAATGTGAATAATATCTGCCCAGCACTTGAGGGAACTCTTGAAACAATACCGGCGAAAATAATCAAAGAAACTCCGTTGCCAATTCCGTACTGTGAAATCAACTCACCAAGCCACATCAACAAAACAGTTCCGCCCGTGATGACAATGAGGTTTGTCACTTTACTGAAAAGAGTGAGGTGTTCAATACTCCCCTGTCGTTCAAGTAAGACCAACAAACTAAAACCTTGAATCAACGCAAGTGGTAATGTGATTAAACGTGAATATTGAGTAAACTTACGACGACCTAAATCACCCTCTTCGTGATACATCTGCTTTAAACTAGGCACCATTATCGTCAAAAGTTGCATGATGATAGAAGCTGTAATGTAAGGTCCAACTCCAAGCATCACTATGGATAGTGTTGCCAAACCACCTCCAGAAAAAATATTAAGTAAACCCAAGAATTGATTTCCACTCAAAAACTGTGCCAAACGAAGTGGGTCAACGCCAGGAATTGGAATAGCGGCTAAAGCACGGAAAACAAAAAGCATAAAAATAACAAAAAGGATACGCTTTAAAAGAGCCCTGTCGCCGATTATGATTTTGAGCTTGTTTATAAATGCATCCATAAAATTTTTATTATTCAGCTTTTCCTCCCACTGCTTCAATCGCTTCTTTAGCTTTTGCGGACATTAAGCAACCCTTGAAAGAAAAGTTCTTGGTTATTGTTCCTCTTGCTAAGATTTTAACTGGAGGAAACTTTCCTGAAACTTTTCTAATTAGTTTATTTTCTGCGAGAACCTCTGGGGTTATAACAGAACCAGCTTGAAATACTTTTTCAAGAAGATCTATATTAACAACAGCTGCTCGAACTATAGAGGAATTAACTGTGCGAGCACGGTTCATACCATAACCACGACGTTTTGGTATCTTTTTAATTGTGTCGCGCATCTGTGGACGTCTTTTATTACCAGCACGAGCTTTCTGTCCTTTTGTACCACGACCAGAAGTCTTTCCGCGCTTTCCACCACGACCAACCGCAGGGTTTTTCTTATTTTTAGTATTCCTTTTTACGTTATGAATTTGCATGATATTTATTTACCAACTTTATCCTCCGCCACTGAAACAGCGTGAGCTTTAACTGGTTTCAACATTTTCAATGCTTTAACTGTTGCCATTGCAATGTTGAGTGAATTTTTACTTCCGGAAAAAACTTTTCCTGTAACATCTTTTACTCCGGCCAAATCGGCAACGATACGAACCGCACTACCTGCAATAAGGCCTCGAGACTTATTTGGCATAAGCATTACTGTTCCACTTGAGTATTTTGCTTTTACGTCATGTGGGATAGACATTTTTTTATTCAAGGAAATCTTAAACATATTCTTTTTAGCGGAACGCATTGCCTTTTCAATTGCGAGTGCTGTATCTCCAGCCTTTCCCATACCGACACCAACAGTTCCTTTTCTATCTCCTGCAACCAAAACAACGCTAAAACTAAAACGACGTCCACCGGCAACAACGCGAGCAACGCGACGAATATTTATTATTTTGTGATCAAATTCTGGCTTAACTCTTTCAAAGCCTTTTCTAAATGGACGAGAACCACCCTTCTTCTTTCCACTATCACGGCGAGAAGAAAAATCGTTCTTTGGTTTTTCAGCATCTACTGAAACAGTTGCTTCAGGAATTGGAGAAGAAACAACTGGAACATCAGTGTTTACAATTTCTTCTTTTATTGTTTCTTCTTTCGTCATATATTTAAAAAATTAAAATTGAAGACCGCCTTCACGCGCAGCGTCGGCTAATGTCTTAATTCTTCCTGTGTAATTAAAACCTCCCCTATCAAAAACGACCTTGCTAATTTTTTTTGAAAGTGCGATTTTTGCTATTTCAACACCAACCTGTTTTGCTTTATCGGTCTTTGTTTTACCTTTGAGTGCCATGTCTGAAGCCTGAGCAAGAGTCTTGCCAGATAGATCGTCAATTACCTGTGCATAAAGATAACGATTCGATTTATAAACCGAGAGGCGAGGTCGCTCTGCAGTTCCAGAAACTTGAGAACGAATCTTTTTATGTCGTCTCTCTCGAAGTTCAGTTTTTGAATTTCCTATTTTCATATAATTATATTATGCGGACTTCTTTCCTTGTTTTCTGCGAATAACTTCGCCTTCATAACGAAAACCTTTACCCTTATATGGTTCTGGTTTCTTCATCGTACGAACCTGTGAAGCAAACTGTCCGACCTTTTCCTTGTCTATACCAGAAATCGTAATAACATTTTTCTCCGCCTTAACTGTAAGCCCTTCTGGAATTGGCATCTTTACTGGATGAGAAAAACCTAAGGCAAGATTAAGGCTTGTTCCAGCAACTTCTGATTTAAAACCAACACCTTCAAGAATAAGCTTTTTTTCGTAGGCCTTATTAACACCTGCGAGCATATTTTTTATGTGTGATGCATATGTTCCCCAAAGAGCGCGAGAGAAAACATCATTTCTTTTTGGAACCAAAGTAACGGTATCGGCAATGTTTATTGTAATTTCACTATCACGAAAAACGCGAGAGATTTCTCCAAGTGGACCCTTAACCGTAACAATATTACCCTCCATTGTAATTGTGGTTTTTTCAGGGATTGCGATAATTTGTTTTCCTAATCTGCTCATATAATTAATTACCAAATCTTAAACATTACTTCTCCTCCAACGTGTTCTTTTCGTGCCTCATCTCCTGTCATAAGACCCTTAGGAGTTGAAAGAACCATAATACCGTAACCATATTTAACAGGGCGAACTTCACGAACCCCAACATAAATACGTTTTGATGATTTTGAAACACGTTCTACGCCTGTGACCTTTGGTGTGTTATTTCCTTCGTATACCAAACCAACCTCTAACAAACGTGACGCCTTACGCAATCTTTTTGTAACAGATGAAAGATATCCTTCACGAAGTAAAATTTGAGCAATAGAAAAACGTAGCTGTGAATAAGGAATAAGCACCGTTTCCTTTTTGGCTTTACTACCGTTCTTTATACGAATTAACATGTCTGCAATAGGGTCAGTGGTCATAATATTTTTTACCAGGATGATTTCTTAATGCCAGGCAATTTTCCATCGTTGGCTAATTCACGGAAACAAATACGGCAAAGGCCGAAATCGCGCATAAAAGCACGCTTACGTCCACAACGAAAACAACGATTTACTTTTCGTGTACTAAATTTAGGCGTCTTTAACGCGCGAACTCTAGTTGATGTTTTTGCCATAAATAATTTAAGTTCGGGGCTTTCCCTTTCGATATCTCGTTTTTATTCTTTAATGCCGAAGCCCTAAAGGAGAAAAACGGATCAGAACGGATAGTTTCCCAAAAAACGGGCTCAAATGAGCTCCCGCATATACTACCAAAACGCCCCTTAATGTCAAACGGTCATAATACAACAATGAAAAACGCCCAAACACAACCGTGTTGGGGCGTAAGCATCTCCAGGGAGATGATAGTTAACTAAAAGATAGGTCGTCCTAATGGATGCTGTCCATTTCTTTGTCAAGACGACTCATCTCGATCTCGATTTCAACTTCTGCCCGTAAAGCACATTCGTAGCTAAGGCCAGAGCGCATTGCGGCCTTTACGAAGGGACTTATTTCGGCTTCCTCGCCCATAAGGTAGTCTTGTTCCTGAAGGACTTCGGGGTCCATCTCGAACAAACAGCCTTCGAGTGAACCGGGACATCCTTCTTTGGGGCACTGAGCGCAAGGCGCTGAAGCAAGACCCGTCTCAAGCCGTCCAGCGAAAGCTTCGAGGGCCCCCGAACCAGCGCGGTCGATGAAATCAAAACCATCCGCGAAATCGTCGGGGAATGACTCCCTTGAAATCGGGCGAGTACTCCACTTGATCAAACTTCTCACGCAGGCTTTTCTGGCGGACTCGTCTGCCTTTGCCACCAGTTCTGCTTCCGACAATCCCCTTCTCTTCCTCGTCATGATTGCACCTCATTTTTTGAAAAAACGATTTTTGGCAAAATGCCGTACTTCACACACCCATTTAGAAGATTACTCTTTAACTGCTGTATGTCAAACAAAAAACCTCTCTTTTTACAGAGAGGTTTTTTGTTTTTAGATAAAAATATCCTATTTCTTTTTGAATGGAATTCCTAGAAGTTCGTAAAAAGCCATTCCTTCTTTTTTACTTTTTGCAGTACTGACTAATGTTATAGCCATACCAAAAACATCTTTTAGTTCCTCATCTGCTGTTTCAGGGAAAATTGTATGCTCCTTGATACCAATCGTAAGATTACCCATTTCATCAACAGCGGTACGGTTTATACCACGAAAGTCTTTGGTGCGAGGTAATGCAACATTGAAAAGTTTTTCAAGGAAAGAGTACATACGAGCCCCGCGTAAGGTGACCATATAACCAATAATATCGCCCTGTCTTGATTTAAAGGTTGCAATAGCTTTCTTTGCACCACGAGCAACAGATTTCTGTCCGGTTATTTTACCTAGTCTGCCATTCACGAAATCACCCTTGGTTCTGTCTTTCTTTAAAAGATTTCCTACGCCAACAGAAATAACAACCTTAGAAAGTTTTGGCGCAGCCATTTTGTTTTTATAACCAAACTCTGCCTTTAGCTTATCGTAAGCTTCTATTTCTTTTTCTTTTGTCGTTTTTATTTTCATGTTTTTATATTTCGCTTCCGCTCTTTTTTGTCACACGAACAAATCTACCACCAGAAAGTTTCTTACCTGTGCGTGTTTGTGTGCCATCCTTTGGATCAACAACCATAACGTTTGAAACATTAAGTGGCATAGCAACCGAAACAGTCTGTCCTTTTGTTCCTGCCTTGCGGGCTTTCTTGTGGCGCTTCACCATATTCAAACCTTCAACAACAACTTTATTGTCTTTAGGCATAGCCTTAACAACCTTACCCTTCTTTCCGCGGTCTTTTCCAGCAATTATTATTATATTGTCTCCTTTTTTGATTTTCATATTTTTCTATATAACCTCAGGTGCAAGTGAAACAATCTTCTGATAACCACGCTCGCCGATTTCACGAGGAATTGGTCCGAAAACACGACCTGCCTTTGGTTCTCCTTTATCATCAACAAGAACAACAGCTGTATCATCAAAAGAGATATATGAACCATCCTTACGCTTGAAAGGCTTTCTTTGGCGAACGACAACCCCCTTAACAACATCTTTTTTCTTTGTTGCCTTGCGTGGTTCAGCAATCTTAATAGAAAGCACAACAAGATCGCCGATTTGTGCATATCGTCTCTTTGAACCGCCGAGCACTTTGAAAACCTTTCCGATTTTTGCTCCGGAGTTATCTGTAACTTTTACTACTGTGCCATCTTGTATCATAAAATTATTTTGTTCGTACTATAAAACACTTGTCTTTAGACATAGGTCTTGTTTCTTCTATTTCGACCACATCTCCAACCTTAAAAGCGTTTGTCTCGTCATGTGCCTTATAACGCTTTGTTAGGTTCATAAACTTACCATATTTAGGATGCTTTACATATCGCTCAATAAGAACAACAACGGTTTTGTCCATTTTATCGGAAACAACCTTTCCTTTTAATACTTTCTTCTTTTTTTGTTCTATTGCTTTTGTCATATAAATGTTTATTTCGCAGATACTGCAATTCGGCGACTTGAAATTTCAGTCATGATTCGCGCGATATCTTTCTTTATCTCTGCACCCTCTTTAACGTTCTTTATCTTACTTCCAGAAAGACCTAGGCGAAAAGCTCTTAAAGCATCTTGTTTCTCAACAAGAAGTTTCTTTACGTCTTCGTCTTTTTTTGTTTTTAGATCTTTCATAAAAATATAATTAAACCATTCCGGCGCGACTCATAAACTTTGTTTTAAGAGGAAGTTTTGTACCACCCTTTCGTAACGCTTCACGCGCGACTGATTCTACTACACCATCAACTTCAAACAAAATCCTTCCTGGTTTAACCTGGAAACAATATCCCTTTGGATCTCCTTTTCCCTTACCCATAGGAACTTCCGCTGCTTTAGCTGTTATTGGCCTATCAGGGAAGATTCTTATCCAAATACGACCTGTCTTGCCTAGAGCACGTGACATAGCGCGTCTTGCAGCTTCAATTTGTTTGCTTTCAACACGAGCTTCGGTTTGGGCTTTTAACCCGAAAGCACCGTAGGAAAGAGAAAGACCACGTGTCTCCACTTTCAACTTAGCAGGATTCTTCCTTGTTGTCTGCCACTTTCGGTATTTAACTTTTTTAGGGAATAACATAAATTTATTGGGTTATTTTTTTTCCTGATCCTTAGCAAAAATCTCACCCTTGTAAATCCAAACCTTAATACCAATATCGCCGTATGGAAGGTGAGCTTTTTCTCGGTAAAAATCAATATCAGCACGCATTGTTTGAAGTGGAATTCCTCCACGCTTCAAATGCTCTCGTCTTGCCATATCAGCTCCACCTAAACGTCCAGACAAAGAAACCTTAACACCTTTTACGTCACGGTTGGCCATAACCTTTTCAACAGTTTGCTTCAAAACGCGACGAAATGGTAAACGTTTTTCAAGAGCCTCAGCGACCATATAAGAAACAATAGCTGCGCTTGTTTCTGGTGAAGAAACTTCTTCAATATCAATCTTTAGTTCACCAGGAGTTTCTAATTTATTCTTTCTCATGAAAGAAACAATGTCGTTGCGTAGACGAGTTGAACCCTCACCACTTCTACCAATAACCATTCCTGGGCGTGATGTTCTAATATTTAAACGTAGTGTTTTTGGACTTCTTTCAATATCGATTGAGTCAATATAAAAACCGCGGAGCTTCTTTTCAAGGTATTCACGTAACAAAACATCGCCACGTAATAGTTTGCTGTATTTTCCACCAAGCGTTGCAAACCAGCGAGATTTCCAATCTCTTAAAATTCCTATTCTGTGTGCGTATGGATGGACAACGTGGGTCATGATAATAACAGCTTTTAGCTTTTAGTCTTTGGCTTTTTAGTAATACTTTTTTCAGATTTCTCTGCTTTTTTAACCGAAGCAGTAACCTTCTTTGTCTCTTTTGCCTCTACAACTCCTCGCTCCCCAAGAACCAACAAAACATGGCTCTGACGCTTCTTAATTGGGAAAGCTGATCCACGAGCACGAGGCATTGAACGCTTAAGAGTTATTCCTTCATCAACACGAAATTCTTTTATGAAAAGCTCACCTTCAGTTTTATTGTTGGCCTTAGCATTTGCTGCAGCTGAACGAATTAATTTCTGAATTGGGTCTCCAGCTCTCTTTCCAGAGAAAGCAAGTAAAGCAAGTGCGTGATCAACACTTTTTCCTTTTACCAAATCAGTTACTAATCTAACTTTTCTTGGTGACTGACGATAATTTGTTAGTACAGCTTTCATATTTTTTATTTCTTTTTGTCACCAGCAGCGGCCTTAGCAGACTGTGCAGCAGAAATTTCTGCCTGTTTCTTCTTCTGCTCAAGCTCCTTCTGCATCTTACCTCCGTGTCTTAAGAATTTCTTTGTAGGAGAAAATTCACCTAGGCGATGTCCAACCATATCTTCTGTAACCAAAACTTCGATATGTGTTTTTCCATTATGTACACCAAAAGTAAAACCAACCATTTCCGGAGAAATCTGGCATGGTCGTGACCAAGTCTTAATAACCCCAGCTTCAAGTGGTTTTTTACCTTCTATCTTTTTTAGAAGGCGTGGGTCAACGTATGGTCCTTTTTTTAGTGACCTGGTCATTTGTAGTAATTAGTATAATTAATGAAAAACAAACAAAAACAGCCCAAGTGAGCTTGTCGTGCATATTATCAGAAGAAAAACCATTGTCAAACCAAACTAAACTAGATAACATTAAAAATGGATTTGGTGACTAATCTTGGGGTCGTCGGGCGTCCTGTCCACATATTCCCCTCGATTAATGCCGCTCCCTAATCGGACTTAGGCTATGAGTAAAGGAGGCAGGTCGTTGTAATCAAGTCCCTCACCCTGGAATGCGCCCTCGGATGGCGTTGTCCGCCATTGAAATTGTGTTCGTGTCATGCCGGCGTACGCGACGACATGCACTACATTCGATGAGATACCAGGAGGTCTGCCCCCAATCGGCGGGGGCCACCTACAACAAAGCCCTGCGCATGCGCAGGGCTTTTTTCATTCTTCTGGCGAGTTATTCGTCAGCTATTCAAGTAATCGGCGATACGGTCCGCGAGCACAGCGAAACTATCATCAGGCGCCATGGAAAGATGGCTATCTGGAATTTCGGGGAAAAGTCTGCTCACTCCCGCCAACCAGAGACTTGGGGCGGTAATTCCCTGAAAAACACTGTTAAGCGGTGCTGTGATTCTGACCTGGCCATAAATTCCACATTCTGGACCAGCAATCTTCGCAAGCACCTGGGCGCTTGTAATTCTCAGTCTTGACATGGTTCCTCCACCAAAAAATTAAAGAAGTAAACTAAGAGAAATACTATACCCACAGGAATAAAAGTAAACTCATAACAGAAAAACCCGCAGGACCGAGATGGTCCTTGCGAGTTTTTGTTTTAGTTACCCAGATTTTCACAAACAACAGATTCCCTCTGGAGCTTTCCCTTTGACGCTCTCTCCTTTGGGGCCACAAATCCAACGCCGTGCCCCTTCAGGGTTTTCGCCATACCAACCCGGAGAGTACCCTGTCGTACAGCATCCACACGAATCCCATGAATCAAACCCATCGGGATGTAGGGTAATTTTACTCCACCCTTCCCTCCAAGCGATTACCGCAGGCTGTGGGGCAGTGCGTAAAAATCGAGAAATCTCATGAAACAGTTTAAATTTATCGTCCATTGGTGAAATCCCCCAGTAAGAAAACTTTGAACTTTCTCTCTATGAGTGATACTACGCAATCTTGAAAAAATTGTAAACGACCGAATAAATTTCATTTAGTAAAACAAAAATCGGCGCGGGGTGAGAATCCCGTGCCGATTATCTTGTTCCGAAGAACTACTCATCCAAAAGTCCGACCTTATGCACCATGGTTGGCGTATCAGCTACCGTAGTCAATGACAACAGATGTTCCTGTTTTGGGATTAACACCAATAAGGAGTACGCAATCACTATGCATTGACCATTGATGTTTCCTTTCAGCCGAATTCCACCCCGCTTGATTTTGTTTTAGACAATGCTCGGAGGCAGACTTGACCCCGGGATATTCCCAAAAAACAGGTAGTTGGGGTTCTCCCAAAAACAATCGTCTTGCAGAAACAAGTACAATGTCGGGTAAATCAATCTTTCTAACCTGAAACCCTGGGCAGTCATAAAGCGATTTTTTGAAGCCAGGCTGACACTCCTTCATCCTGTCTTCTGTCCAGCCATACTGATATGGGTTTTCATGATCATCCCAACACTCACCGCAATGTCCACACACTGCCGAAAAAAGAATGCCGTCTGATTCTCTTGACATGGTTCCTCCACCAAAAAATTAAAGAAGTAAACTAAGAAAAATACTATACCCGCAGGAATAAAAGTAAACCCATAAAAAATCTCGCCATGTGACGAGATTTTTTGTTTATAACTATATTATTATCGCTTCTTTCCAACCTTACGTCTTGAAACAATAAAGACGTTTGAATATTTTTTAGGTGCGCGTGTCTTTTGACCCTTACCTGTTGGCTTACCCCACTTGCTCTTTGCGCGTCGAAGACCGCGTCCTTGGCGTCCTTCACCTCCACCGTGTGGGTGATCAACAGGGTTCATAGCTGTTCCACGAACTGTTGGGCGAATACCCATCCAACGAGAACGTCCTGCTTTACCTATTTTTACAAGTCCGTGTTCTTCGTTTGAAACCTGACCGATACATGCGTAACATTTATCAGAAACTTTTCGAACTTCAGTAGATGGCATTTTTAAGTGAGTGTAACCGTCGTTGTTTGCAACAACTTCAACATAAACACCGGCTCCACGTGCAATTTTTGAACCACCTTTTGGTTTTAGTTCAACGTTGTAAACAAAAGTACCAACAGGAACCTGCTTCAATGGCATACGGTTTCCAGGAGTTATTGTTGCGGTTTCACTAACAATGAAAGAATCTCCCACTCCAACCGATTTAGGCAAAAGCACGTAGCGCTTCTCTCCATCTTTATAGACGGCGAGACCTATAAAACCAGTGCGGTTTGGATCGTATTCAACGCTCGCAATCTTTGCTGGAATATCAAATTTATTATATTTAAAATCTATATCACGATAGAGTCTTTTGTGCCCACCTCCTTTATGGCGAGTGGTAATGCGTCCAGCAGAGTTACGGCCACTATCTCGCTTACGACCCTTGGTAAGAGCTTTTAATGGCTCTGTATGGGTAATAACATTGCGATATACTACGCCTGTCATATTTCTTCTTGATGGTGATGTTGGTTTGTAGGTTTTCATAATAGTTTAATTATGCAAAATCAATTGAATCGCCCTTTTTCAAAAACACGTAAGCTTTTTTACCGCCTCCCTTGGTGCCCCACTTTCCGCGATTAAAAATATTCTTTTTCTTAATAGGGGCTGTGGTAATCCTAAGAGCTTTAACTTTATATAATTTCTCAACAACCTTTGAGATTTCTTTTTTGTTCATTTCAACTGGAACCACAAGTGTATATACGTTTGAAGAAGTAAGGAAAGATGCTTTCTCTGTGATGTGTGGGCGAACAAGGGTGTATGCACCAGTATTTTTCGCTTGCTTAGCAACAGGCTGAATCTTCGCCTTAGCTGCGACTCCTTTAACTTCTTCTTTTTTTGCTGTTCGTGCCATATATTTTATTTAATCTTTGCCGACAAGAACGAAATACTTTCTTTTGGTTCGGAAATTATAATGTAACGGTGGTTAAGTAAAGAAAGTAGGTTCAAGTCGCGAACATTACCTGTCTCAAGATTTGGAAGATTACGGAAACTCTTTTCTACTTGAACATCTTTTGCCCCAAGAGCTAAGTATGCAGTATTTCTTTTCTTCATTGTTGTCTTTGTGAGCTTTGCTCCCGCTACTATTTTTTCAAAAATAGCTTTTGCTTCTTTTGTTTTTGGAGAAGCTAGTTTAAATGTATCAACAAAAAGAATTTCGCCATCTCTAAATTTCCTCGACAAAACGGTGTAAAGCGCCTTAACTTTCATCTTCTTGTTTATCTTGCGATCATAGTTTTTCTCAGCACGTGGACCAAACGTCACACCACCACCACGCCAAATAGGGCTTCTTGAAGAGCCGTGTCGTGCGCGACCGGTTCCTTTCTGTGCCCAAGGTTTCTTACCACCTCCGCGTACATCTCCTCTATTTTTAGTGTGAGCTGTACCAGCACGAGCGTTAGACTGCATCGAAAGCATGACCTGATGAACCAAGTCATCATTCCACTTAACGTCAAAAACAGTCTTTGGAAGTTCAACTGTGCCAGCATCTTTTCCGTCTTGGTTATAAATCTTTGCGTTCATATCAACCACAGGGCGTACTTTCTTAACGCTTTCTTTAGCCGTAGCTACTTTATTCTTTTGTGTTTTAGCCTTTTCCATGATTTTTATGAAATTTTTCTAATCTCAAGAAGTGTTCCTGGTTTCCCTGGAAGAGCTCCTTTGATTAAAATTGTGTTGTTTTCTTTATCAACCCCGGCAACCATAAGGTTTTTAACCGTAACACGGTCAGACCCCATTCTACCAGCCATGCGGATACCCTTTGCAACACGACCTCCGGCGCGACCACCAGAACCGCCGATAGCACCTGGTTCACGCTCTGAGTGCTTTTGTCCGTGCGAACGACGTCCACCACCAAACCCGTGTCTTTTAACAACACCTTGGAATCCTTTTCCTTTTGAAACACCTGAGACGGCAATCTTGTCACCGACTTCAAACTGAGAAACATCAAGCATGTCGCCAGGCTTATATTCACCAAGTTTGTCCTCTGGCATTCTGAATTCTTTCAATTTACGAAAATTAGCAAAACCTTTTCTCTGGCCTAATTCAGCCTTTGAAAGAAGTTTTTCTCGTTTTTCTCCGTGACCAACCTGTACAGCGGAATAACCGTCAGACTTTGCTGTTTTTGTTCTCATAACAGTAAGAGGTGTTGCGGAAACGATAGTCACCGCAAAAGCTCTCCCGTCTTCGGAGAAAAACTGTTCCATATTCTTTTTTATACCTAAGAGGAATTTCACGTTTTTTACAATAAAAAAACCGCAATGGACTTCACCAAAGCGGGGTGATTGTCCATTGGTTCCCAGAAACGGCCAATTCGTGAACTGGCGGGAACTTAGATCTACTCAATGAAGAGTAACGGGGATTATACAGAAGCCAATAAAAAATGCAACAAAATATAAAATTTTATGTTTTTTCACTTTTGACCCTAAAAATTTACTATGCTCGTGCCGTCGCACTGCGCAATGTTTTTTGGAGGTATTTCGAGATATTAAAATTCAAAAGAAAAAGTCCGGATTTTAAGAAAATCCAAAAAAATCACATAATGTTTTTAAAGACAAAAGCGGTAGGTTTTAGAAAAACAAAAACACACACAACAAAAAATCCCCTAATAGGGGATTTTTTGTTTAAACTGGCTTTCCAGTTTTTAGAGCATCTTCACATCAATATCAACGCCCGACGGAAGATTCATGTTTGTGAGTGCTTCGATAATCTTTGCCGAAGGGTTAAGAATATCAATTACTCGCTTGTGAATCCTCATCTCGAATTGCTCTCGCGCATTCTTATAGACGAATGACGAGCGGTTGACTGTGTACTTCTTTATTTCAGTAGGAAGCGGAATTGGACCAACTAGTTTCGCATCATAACGAAGTGCTGTATCAATGATTTGTTTCACTGAAGCATCAAGAATTTTACTCTCATATGCTCGCACTCTTATGCGAAGTTTGGCAATAACCTCTTCTTTTGCTGAAGCTTTGGAGACACGAGTTGTTTTTGAAGCAACCTTTTTCTCTGCCACTTTTTTAGTTTTTACTTCTGTTGAGGACATGAATTAATTTAGGCAATAATTTTTGTTACTGCTCCTGCACCAACTGTCTTACCTCCTTCACGGATAGCAAAACGCTGTTTTTCCTCAAGAGCGACTGGAGCAACTAGTTTAACCTTAAACTTCATTGTGTCTCCAGGCATAACCATTTCAACACCTTCTGGAAGAGTCACGTCTCCAGTCACGTCCGTTGTACGAACATAAAACTGAGGCTTGTAACCTGAGAAGAATGGTGTGTGACGACCTCCTTCTTCCTTCTTCAAGATGTAAACTTCTGCTTCGAAGTCTGTATGAGGTGTAACAGAACCCGGCTTAGCCAAAACTTGACCACGAGTAATATCCTCTTTCTTGATTCCACGAATAAGAATACCTGCGTTGTCTCCAGCCATACCTTCGTTCAATGTTTTATTGAACATTTCGATTCCGGTAACAGTCGTCTTTGCTGTATCTTTCAATCCAACAATTTCGATTTCCTCACCAACCTTAACAACACCTCTTTCGATACGGCCTGTAACAACAGTACCGCGTCCTTCGATTGAGAAGATGTCTTCAACTGGCATAAGGAAAGGCTTTGTAACATCACGCTCTGGAACTGGAACATACTCATCAAGAGCTGTTATAAGTTCAAGAATTTTCTTTGCCCATTCATCATCAGCTGATGTTGCTTCAAGACCCTTAAGTCCTGAACCACGGATAATAGGAGCATTCTTGTCGTATCCGTTCTTCTCGAGCAATTCGCGAAGTTCTTCTTCAACTAGGTCGATAAGGTCTTTATCTTCAACCATGTCACACTTGTTCAAGAAAACAACCATCTTAGGAACACCAACTTGGTGAGCCAAAAGAACGTGTTCACGTGTTTGAGGCATTGCACCGTCTGTCGCTGCAACTACAAGAATTGCACCATCCATCTGAGCAGCACCTGTGATCATGTTTTTAATATAGTCAGCGTGTCCTGGAGCATCAATGTGAGCATAGTGACGTGTGTCAGACTCATACTCGTTGTGCGAGAGGGCAATAGTAATACCACGGGCCTTTTCTTCAGGCGCCGAGTCAATCTGATCAACTGACTTCATTTTAACCTTTTTACCGGCAAGGTTGAGGACGTGCAAGATAGCCGCTGTGAGGGTCGTTTTGCCGTGATCAACGTGACCAATGGTACCGACGTTTACGTGAGGCTTATCACGCTTAAATTCTTCTGCCATATGTTATTTTGTGAGAACAAAAATTCGACGCGCGAGAGCTTAGCCAAATACTTGTTCCCAGTAAATTATTTTAATAATCTCCTTTTGGAAGCAAAGAAAAACAACGCACACTTGCGTATGGAGCAATAATAACAAATTAAGAAGGTGTGTCAAATTACGACAAAACTAAAAACTTTGTAAATTAATGACAATTATCTTTAATTTGACAATTTAAATTAAAAGATGGATAATTCTTGGCAGGAATCCTTAAACCCAACCGATCAACTAAAGAGGAGGTGATGATGGCGAATTTTGTATTTTGCGATGTCGGCAATGATTTATACGTGCCGTCACATGAGTTTCCTGCCCCTGTCTGGGTTTTTGTCGGAAAAATTGAGGTTGAATATCCACCTCACATCCCAAACGAGGAGCTGGTTGCACTGGTTCTTCGGGAAATCCGAAGGATTTGCAGAAGCCAGGAAGACGAGATGGTCATTTTCGAACGGGTTGTTGCAAAAAAGGGCGACAACCTCGTCTTGACTGGCAAGCTTTTCCGGAATGAAAGCTAGGCAGAAACCAAACAAAAAGCGGACCTTCGGGTCCGCTTTTCTCATTTTCCACTTTTGCAAAAAATAAACAACAAGGTAAAGTAGTAAAAGCAGTTAAACAGTCCTCAGGAGGTTAACGTGATAAAAATAGTTGGCAAAAAGAAAATGAAGTGTGTTTGTCCATGCTGTGGCGGTTCCAACATTGGAACTTCCGGTATGGGGGAGAATTACTTTCATTGCTTTGGGCACTGCATGATTGATATCCCAAGGGATGACGTCATCTTGGTGGAGGCTTCGGTGGATGAAGTTGAAGCTCTTACCCAAGAACCATACTGATCTTTCGTTCTGTCGCCAAACAAAAAGCGGACCTTCGGGCCCGCTTTTCTCATGTAATCTTACAAGGTTCGACCTTGTAATTATTCAGTTGAAGCACTGCCAGCTGTGCGAGTTTCGATAATACTTTTCGCGATATTTGCAGGCACAATATCGTAATGGTCAAATTCCATTGTAAATCCAGCACGTCCTTCTGTAAGAGATCTTAAAGATGTCATATAACCAAACATTTCAGACAATGGGACTTTCGCCGCAATAACCTTAAGCATTCCACGGTCGGTCATACCTTCAATTTGGGCACGCTTTGAAGAAAGGTTTCCAGTAATATCACCCATGAACTTTTCTGGAGTAACAACTTCAACCTTCATGATAGGTTCAAGAATAACAGGTGATGCACGACGAGCTGCTTCTTGAAGAGCTTGTGATGCTGCTATCTTGAAAGCAATTTCAGATGAGTCAACTTCGTGGAAGGATCCGTCGTAGAGATCAACAGAGATATCAACAAGCTTAAAACCAGCAAGAACTCCTCTATCCATACCTTCACGTAAACCTTTTTCAACAGCTGGGATATATTCAAGCGGAATAACACCTCCCTTAATATTGTTGATAAATTCAAATCCTTTTTCACGCTTTGTATTTCTTGGTATGTTTTCAGGAACTTCTTTTGAAAGTGGTTTGATTTTAATTTTAACGTGACCATATTGTCCACGACCACCGGTCTGACGAATATATTTATTATCAACTTCTGCTTCTTTAGTAATTGTCTCTTTGTAGGCAACTTGTGGTTTACCAACATTCGCTTCAACGGAGAATTCACGCTTCATACGATCAACAATAATTTCAAGGTGTAATTCACCCATACCGGAAATAATTGTTTCGCCAGTTTCAGTATCAGTTGAAACCTTAAATGTTGGATCTTCGTCGGCTAGTTTACGTAATGCCATACCCATTTTTTCTTGATCTGCTTTTGTTTTTGGTTCAATACGGAGAGAGATAACTGGTTCAGCAAAAACAATACGTTCCAAAAGAATGGGGTTTGCTTCATCACAAAGAGTATCTGATGTTCTTGTGCTCTTTAGACCAACAGCTGCCGCAATTTCTCCAGCAAAAACTTTTTTAACTTCCTCTCTTTGATTAGCGTGCATTCTTAAAATACGACCTAATCTTTCTTTTTCACCAGTGGTTGAGTTGTATAGATAAGAACCAGCCTCAACTGTTCCAGAATAAACACGGAAGAATGTAAGCTGACCAACAAACGGGTCTGTTTGAAGCTTGAAGGCAAGTGCAGCAAATGGCTCTTCATCTGAAGCAGAACGTGTAATCTCTGCTCCTGTTCTTGGGTCAGTCCCCTTTGCAGGAAGAATGTCTGTTGGTGCTGGTAGATATTCAACAACGCCATCCAAAACAAGCTGAACTCCTTTATTTTTCAATGCAGAACCGCAATATACTGGGAAAATTTTATTTCCAATAACTGCCTTACGCATTATTTTTTTCAAATCCTCGATTGAAATTTCTTTTCCTTCAAGATACTCACTTAAAAACTTCTCATCATTCTCAACTATTTTTTCTACGAGTTCATTTCTATATTTTTGAGCATCAGCTTTAAGATCTTCTGGAATTTCACTCTCAATAACGTCGTCTCCCATGTTTCCCTCAAATCTATAGGCCTTCATCTTCAAAAGATCAATAACTCCTTCATGTTTATCTTCCTCTCCAATAGGAATCTGCACACGAATAGCGCTCTTGCTTAACCTGTCTAAAATAGATTGGTAAGATTTTTCAAAAGATGCACCAGTACGATCGAGTTTGTTTATAAAACAAACTCTTGGCACTTGCCCTTCATCGGCATAACGCCAGTTTGTTTCTGATTGTGGCTCAACACCAGCAACTCCATCGAAAACAACGACAGCACCGTCCAAAACACGCAAACTACGCTTTACCTCAACAGTAAAGTCGATGTGTCCAGGCGTGTCGATAATATTAAAACGAAATCCTTTTGACTTATCGCCACCTTCATAAGTAGGTACCCAAAAACAAGTTGTAGCCGCAGACGTGATAGTGATTCCACGTTCACGTTCTTGCTCCATCCAATCCATGACAGTATCACCTTCGTGAACTTCACCGATTTTGTGAGATTTTCCAGTGTAGTAAAGCACGCGTTCAGTCGTGGTTGTTTTACCAGCATCAATGTGGGCAATAATTCCGAAGTTTCTTGTTTTTTCTAATGGGTAATCGCGATTCATAAAAATTAATTATTTTATTAAAATTAAATACAAAAAAAATAAAGGCCTCAACGGCAATAAGCGACATATTTACATATTTTGATTAAATTAACAACCTGGAAATAAATCACCCCGCGCATTGCGGGGTGTTGAAGCACGATAGTGCGGAATGGCTACAAGAACTGAATCGTGATTTCGGTGCCAGACAATTCCACGGCGTCGACACCAACGGTTTGGCCATTGAGGTTTTCGAATGAAAAGTTACCTCCCATGCTTTCGCCGCTCACGACCACCTCGACCTCTGGCCCAATGTTATACCGCCTTTGAATTTCTTGCGGTATTTTCCTTAATATGGCTCTGTTTCCCATATTCTGTCTCCTCTGTGTATGATTAGACTACAATAACTTTTCGCACAATACGTTAATTAATAGAGTATGTCAAACAAAAAACCCGCTTTCGCGGGTCTTTTGTTTTTCTCTCTCTACCAAGTGAAGTGAGCAAATGCCTTGTTGGCTTCGGCCATTTTGTGAGTATCGTCTCTTTTCTTAATGGCAACACCTTCGTTTTTACTTGCACCAATCAATTCATCAGCTAGTTTTTCGTGCATTGGGCGTCCTTTTCCTGATTTTGCTGCATCAATCATCCAACGGTACGCAAGCATCATACGTCTTTCTGGGCGAACTTCACGAGGAACTTGGTAGTTTGCACCTCCAATTCGACGAGAACGAACCTCCATAACTGGGCTTGCGTTCTTGAGAGCTAGATCAAAAATCTCAAGAGGGTTAGGATTCTTTGTTTTTTCCTTAATAATGTCAAAAGCTCCGTAAACTATTTTTCGGGCGGTGTTTTTCTTTCCACTCCCCATAACATAGTTTATAAACTTCTCTACTTTAGGAGAGTTGTATTGTAGGTCTGGTCCTGGAATATTTCGGTTTTTTACTTTTTTTCGCATATTAAATTATTTTTTTGCACCCTCTTTTGGTCTTTTAGCACCATAAAGACTTCTTCCTTGTTTACGGTTTTCAACACCTGTCGTATCAAGAACACCACGAACAATGTGATAACGAACTCCAGTTAGGTCTTTGACACGGCCACCACGAAGAACGACAACTGCGTGTTCTTGTAGGTTGTGCTTAATTCCTGGGATATAGGCGGTCACTTCCATTCCGTTTGTAAGACGAACACGGGCAATTTTACGGAGAGCTGAGTTTGGTTTCTTAGGAGTTGTAGTTGTAACTTTTGTACAAACACCACGCTTAAAAGGAGAGTTATAGAAAATAGGTCTATTTTGAATAGCATTAAAACCCTTGAGCAAAGCCACCGCTTTTGGTTTGCGGATTATTTTCTTTCTTCCTTTTTTGGAAAGTTGATTAATTGTGGGCATGAAAAAATTAAACTGCCTCAATGAGGCTTGTGGGGAAATACTACTATTCTACGAGTTTTTATGCAAGCCCTTTTCTACATTAGAGATAACTTAGGTAAATATAAAAAAATCCCGCTCATCTTACGATACAGCGGGAGGTTCAAAAACTGAACCCAAGCCTAATTAACAAATCCTTGTCAAAAACATCTGGCTTATAGTCTTGCTCCGAAATAATTACCGAGCGGTCGTTGCCATAAGCCCCCGTAAAGTAGTATCCGTAACCGGCACGACAATAAAGTTCCCCCCAAATCAAATTATTGCGCACGTTTATATCACCACCCTTTGAAACGAGATGATACGAATAGAGCGCCCCTGTTATTATTTCGTGGAAATCGCCGGCCTCAATCACGACCTGTAATGGTTTGTCGATAATCGGCAGACGATAAACACTTTTTCTCCCCATAATCATTTCGCATAACTGCGAATCTTTTTTATAAATACACCTTATTTGATTGTTGGGAAATAATAGCGCTCTTTCTACCATTTGAAACATTGAGTTTGTTTTATCAAGAGAATCTAAAAAAGCTTCAGTCGACAAAACCGTCTGTGGTTTCGGAATAGAAACAGAACTCATGGTTTTTTCTCCTTATATGAACGAGTCTTATTTATTTATACAACACAAAAATTATCTAGCAAGCTTTGTGTTTTTAGTTTATTAAAACAATCCGCCAGTTATAAATAAAAATAAAAAGCGAGCAATGGGCTCAATAAACTGCCAGAGAAAGAAGATGAAAATTATAAGGGCGATTGGCCAGTATCGCTCTAAATTCTCTTGTATGTAGCCAAACTTAGCAGGCAAAAGAGAAAAAAGAACTTTCGATCCGTCGAGAGGTGGAATTGGCACCAAATTAAAAACACCTAAAATAATATTAAGAAATACAATCGAAGTGGAAAGTGAAAGGAAAGCCGTGCTCTCTATTCCAAAATTGGAAGAAAAACGAATAATTAACCCAAAGACAATGGCAATTAAAAAATTTGAGAGAGGACCAGCGGCAGCAACCATAAGCTCACCCCATCTTTGGTTTTTTAGATTATATGGATTATATGGAACTGGTTTTGCCCAACCAAAAAGAAATCCTGCTGAAAAATAAGAGAGCGTCGGAATAAGGAACGATCCTATTGGATCAAGGTGTTTTAGTGGGTTAAGGGTTAGTCGCCCAGAAAAACGCGCTGTCGGATCTCCTAAAATATCTGCAATATATCCATGAGAAACCTCATGAACAACAACAGACATAATGAGCGCCGCGATAGTAAAAATAAAATCTATTTCTTGCATATATATGGTGCACATGATAGCATACGGCGACTAAATATATGGCGAAAATTTGTCCAATTTGTGAGAGAGGAAGTCTAGTAGGTGGCGGATATTCTAATCGAATTCGTGCTACTAAATTCAACCCAACCGGAAAAGTTAGACTACAGGTTAATTTGCAATGGGCAAAAATGACTGACGGAAAACGCCAAAAAATATGCACCCGCTGTATGAAAGCAGGTAAACACCTCCTCCACCCTTCTGTGAAATAGGTAAAATCCGCCACTCGGCGGATTTTTTGTTGCACGATAAATTAATTTAATGTAGCTTAAAATAAGACTAACCTTAAAAAGGAGTACCTCGTGAAAATTATCCTCCCAAAAGAACATGTAGGTCTTTTCGACTACGGTGATCTACCTCTCTTTTTCCTCGCCGGCCCAGTTTTAGGCGGTGGAGACTGGCAATACTCGATGTGCGGTGAAATCAGGAGCCAACTTGGTGAACGCGACTTTCTTGTCGCTATTCCTCAACGCTACAATCAAAACCATTTCCTGCGAAACTTCAAGGTATCGGGAAAAACTGGCGTCTACGAACACCAGCTCGACTGGGAAAGATATTACCTCTACCTTGCTTCAGGGCATGGTTGCATTATTTTCTGGCTCCCCGAAGAAAGCAAAACAAACCCACGCAGTGATGGTCTGCCGTATGCAATGGACACCCGCGGAGAACTCGGCGAATGGCGCGGACGGCTGAGGAACGACCACTTTCTGCGAATCGTGGTCGGCGGTGAAAAGGGCTTCCCCGGGCTTGATGTAATCGGGCGCAATTTCAAGGCAGCGATACATCCAGACTTCCCGATCTACAAAAGCATCCGCGAAACCGTCTCCGCAGCACTTGCGAAAGCCAACATTAAGTGACCGTTCTGGTCACGCAACCAAAAACCCCGAGATAACATCAAGGGGTTTTTTAATTATGAGTAAGAGTTTCTCCGTCTGTTTTAAAAATTATTTTTCCAAAGTCGTATGTTGCGAGCATTGGAATATTATATTTTTTTAACAAATCAATTACTTCCTTGTTTGGATGACCATATCTATTTTTCTTAGCAGTTGAAATAATCGCATAATCCGGCGAAACGTTTCCAATAAAAAGTTCACTCGAAGATGTTTTAGAACCATGATGTCCAACTTTCAAAACTTGAGCTTTTAATTTTTTGCTATCAACTGAAACCAAATATCTTTCTACTTTCTGTGGAGCATCCCCTGTTAGTAAAAAAGATTGATTGCCATAAGTTAACATCCCAACAATTGAAGTATCGTTTGTTGATCCTTTCGGGTTAACACTAACAGGATAAAGAACAGTGAACGAAACATCTTCAGACAAATTCACAACACTCCCGCGTTTTACTAAAATATTTTTCGCACCAAATTTTTCTTCATCAATAATTGCTTTTCCAAAAGCTTTGTCTATCTCGGTCGTTGAAGTCGCGCCGGTTGTTAAAATCATTTTTGTTTCGTAATTTTTTAAAACATCAACCAACCCTCCAATGTGATCTTTGTCAGGATGTGTCGCCAATACCACATCAATAGTTCTTTCGTAAAATGGAATAATTTCTGAAAGCTCACGAACAACACTTCTATCGAGACCTCCATCAATCAACATTTTATTTCCATTTGGTGCCTCAATATAAATTGAATCTCCGGCACCAACATCTAAAAAAGCAACGGTGAGTTCTTTTGTTTTCTCATCGCGCAAAACTACGCTCCAAATAAAAATATTTATCACAAATAAAATTGCAATGAAAAATATTGGATAATATTTTTGAAAATTTGTTTTCATTTTCTAATTAATTTTTTCGTAAACAAAAAAGCTACAACAATTAAACCATATATCAAAAATGTTACAGTCTTAGAAAAACCACTAAGCTCAATTGATGCAAAAGATAAACCGCCAAAAAAAGAAACAATTGATAGAAGGTATGAAAGCATCATTTGTGTTATGCCGACAAAAGGAAGCGCGAATACTCCAATAACAAAGCTGGCTAAAACGGAAATAAAACCAAAAATCATAATAAATGGAACAACGGGAAGAATCAGAATATTTGCAGGTAATGCGGTAATTGAAAACATCCCTGTAAGATAAATTAAATATGGGGTTACAGAAAACTGTGCAGAAATTGTGGTTGAAAAAAGCTCTCGAAAATTATATTTGTTTGTTAAAAAATAAAAAAACAATGAAACTAGTGGTGTAAAAAATATTATTCCAAATGTTGCAAGACCAGAAAGAATGAAGGATGGATTATTGTAAATCGCTGGATTTTCTAAAAGCATTAAAACCATGGCAATAAATAAAGCTCGCCCCGCATCGTATGGTCTTCCTAAAATAATCCCGAGAAGAGCAATCACTGCCATAATCGCAGAACGCACTGCTGGTGGTTCTGCTCCAACCATGGCAACAAATAAAATAATTCCACAGACTGAAAAAAGAATGCTGATTCTTTTCGGTAAAAATGATGTCAAAAACAACAAAGCAATAACAACTAAAGCGATGTTGTAACCAGACAACACCGCAATATGAATTGTTGAAGTATTTTTAAGATTTGTTGTTAATGGTTCGCCTAATGAATCATTGGTTCCAAATAAAATTCCATTCAATAAAGAAGCTTCTGGTTCAGGGAAAATAGTTTTAGTTTTTTCTTCAAAAGAATTCTTTAAGTTTACAAGTCTTCCAATAATATTGATGTCACTTCTATCAATCTTGTTTATTTTGGGATACAAGGCAATCGCATGAACTCCACGAGTTGTTAAATATTCTTGATAGTTAAAAAAACTTCCTTTATCTGTCACAAAACTTTTCGGCTCTGTGATTGTTCCCAAAAATTGAATGTTATCACCATAAGAAACATCCATCTCTCGAGAGGCTGTCACTAAAATATTTCCTTCAACATTTTCTTTTTCTTCGCCGACAAGAACATTATTGAGTGAAACAAAAAATTTTACTGTCTGTTCCTTGTGTGAAACACCACCAAAAACGACACCTTCAAAACTATAGGGTACCCCAATAAAACTATTTAAGTTGTTTTTAGTCTGACTAAATCTATAATCAGAATAATCTGCCCGCATGGCACCAAGCGCCACTCCAAGAAAAAATAAAGATAAAATAAAAGACGAAAATTGTCTTTCTGTAAAATATTTTAAAAAAGAAAATACTATCGAAAGAAGAAAAAATAAAATGAAAAACGAAAAACTAAATCGTAAATATGATTCACCAATAACCCCTAAGGCAAAACCTGAAAATAAAACGATAAGTGAATTATTTTTCACTTATTTATAATACCGCATAGATATATACAAAAACAAAAGCTTGTGGAAGAATAAAGCTAGTCAATTCTTTTAAAGGGCGCCTTATGAAGATAAGATCAGGTAAAAATATTCTGGTCATCCCAACAGAATACGAACGCTATGCCGGGTTCCTCTATCCGGCAATATCCGAAAGGAAAGACAATGAAAGTGCGGTCACGGAATTAAAGGGAAATGCACGTCTTGTCTCTCGCGCAAAAACATCTGGTTATTCTGTTTCTGGAGGAAATTCCTACCAGATTCAAATCGTTTTTACTTCGGTAGGTAGTAATTTTACCGTCGAACAATTTGAAAAGGAGTTAAGGGAGCAAGCGCTTGAAGATAAGGTTCTCTATCGGTATGCGAACCTTTGTGAAGTCCTTACGTACTGCGAGAAAACTTCTTGGCACAAAAATACATTTCTTGTGCTCGGCACTTTCTACCATGATGAATTTTTTCATCGGTATATCCTTAAGTGTTCGGTCGGGAAAATACCGATATTTGAACCAAAGGTATTAGTGGAAATTAAACCTTGGACTCCAACGACAAAACTTGGACTCGGGGAAATTCCACTAGTGAAAATAGAGAGGGGGAAAACTTAAAAACGGCTTGTATCAATTGCAAGCCGTTTATTCATTTTATTCCCCACTCTTTCGCAATAGAAATTTCATCCTCCTTAGAAAACGCTTTTTTAAATTTTGTTTTTGGAACACCATTCACTCTTTTTTCACACTCTGCCCATGTTTTATGGCGCATAAGTTTTCCGTCAACAAGTGATAAGTATGAATACGCTTTCGCGCTGGAACTTTTCTTTTTTGATTTTGTTTTTGCGCGCAAGTCAGATTTTATTGCGTTTGGTTTTGTGTTCAAAATATCATACGGGTATTTTGAAACTGGCCCTTCAAAAAATTTTTCTTTTTTCCATTTTTGTTCGCTTGCGCACATTGTCGCCAAAAAATCAGCCCTCTCGTTTCCAACGATTCCAACATGACCACGCACATGTCTCCATTCAATTTCTTTTCCTTTAGTTTCTACTTGAAGTTTCACCCATAAATCTTTATTTAAAATTTCTTTTTTATTTACTCCTATCCAATTTTTCTTTTCCCACCCATGAATCCACTTTGTAATTCCGTTAATCACATAACTTGAATCGGTGTGAATAATCAATTTGTCGCCACTAGCTTTCAGTTTTTTAACTAAATTAAGAACCTCAATAACAGCGGTCATTTCCATTCTATTATTAGTAGTATGTTTCTCTCCACCGCCAAACTCAACAACTTTTGAATCATGAACTAAAACTACCCCCCAACCACCGAGCCCTGGATTTCCAAGGGAACTTCCATCTGTAAAAATTATTACGCTTGCCCTGTTAGAAATTTGTTTAGACATACACTTTTAGATAAATAATAAACATTTATTAAATTAAAACTTTGATAATTAATCCCGTAGATAAATTTCTTATGGGGTCTTTTTTCATTTAGTTATTCTAGCTTTTTGGAAAAATATCAACAATCCTCAAACGAAGTTTTTCAATTCCTCGATACATCGATTTTTCGAAAGTTGCCACCATATCAATCGAGGTCCCCACTTCAACCGGAGTACCAAAATCATCGGATGTTGAAAAAAATCCGATAGCTGAAACTGACACCCCTTTTGTATTCTTAAAAATAATTTCCAAATGATTACGACCCTTACCAAACGCCCGAACTTCTTCTGGAATAACATTTCTAAAAATAAACGTTGGCTTATGATTACCGACACCAAACGGCGCAAGTTTTTCAATATTTTTGTAGTTATCTTTGGTCACGTCATCGAGCGTTAATTCTGCATCAACCTCAATTACCCCCGACTCTTTTTCTTTCTTTGGTAAATTAAGATACGCCGAAACAAGTGTGTCTTCTAAAAAATGAATCGCCTCGTGTGAAACAGAAAATCCACCAGAAAACTCATGACCACCAACATCTAAAAATGTTCCAGAGGGAACACTTACCATAAGCTCTACTAAATTAACCGTTCCATCAGAGCGACAAGATCCTTTTAGGTGCGTATTATTTTCATCAGAACCCCAAACAAAAACAGGTCTGTCATATTCTTCAACCAGCCGTGTCGCAACAAGACCAGCAACCCCCGGCTTCCAAGAAGGATTTCCAATAACAATAATTTCTCGAAGTTCCCTTTTTTCCATTGTCTGTTTTACCTCCTTCATAATGGAGAGCACCATCCCCTTTCTCCCTTCGTTTATATTTTGCAGATGACTAGAAAGTTCGTCTGCAATCGTTTCGTCGTTTGTTGAAAGCAAACGAAAGGCTTCAAACGGAACATCGAGTCTGCTTGCTGCGTTTATTCGCGGAGCAATCATAAAAGCAATGTCATCTTCGGTAATGTGACGCTGATCCATAAACATTTTTCGTAAAAGTTTTTGAAATCCTGGACGTCGTGATTTTCTTAAAACAGAAATGCCGAAATGTGCGAGCGCGCGATTTTCTTTTACAAGCGGAACCATGTCTGCAATCGTAGAAAGTCCAGCCATATCAAGAAGCCATTTCTCCCACCCAGTTGGAACTTTCCATTTTTCACGCCCTTTAAACAAAAGCGCCTGCACCAACTTAAAAGCAACCCCTGCCCCGCAAAGCATGTTGTCGGGATAAGTATCTCCTTCTTGCTTTGAGTTTATAACCGCATAAGCGTCTGGGAGTATCGCCTGTGGCAAATGATGATCGGTAATAATCACATCAACACCAAGTTCGTTTGCCAAAGCAACCTCCTCAACATCTGTTATTCCACAATCAACAGTAATGATTAAAGTAAAACCATCACGAGCAAACTGCTCTACTGCTCCACGATTCAACCCATATCCCTCGCGGTTGCGATGTGGAATATAATTCAAAAAATTTTTATAACCAATTTTTTTAAAAAAGTCATGGAGGATAACGGACCCAGGAATCCCATCACAATCGTAGTCACCATAGATAACAATTTTTTCTTCTTCATCAATCCCTTTTATAATGCGATCAACCGCACGCTCCATATTTAAAATCAAAAATGGATCATATGTGTCTCTTTCGTAGTCTGGATTTAAAAATTTCTCTGCTTCGTCCGAATCTTTTATTCCACGATAATATAATAGCTTTGCGAGTAATTCTCCATATTGAGCCAACTTCTCTCTTTCTTTATTTGGAATTTCATCCTTTATTTTATAGTTCTCTTTCATTTAGGTTGTGACATTTTAGCACAGATGGTTTTAAGCCTCATTTTGAGAATAATTTGAAAACCTTAATAAATTACGTACAATTGGACACATGAATAAAGAAATATCAGAAAAAGAAAATTGTATTTTCTGTAAAATAATCAACGGTGAAATACCTTCAAATAAAGTATATGAGGACGAAAACACTTTTGCTTTTTTAGACATTAACCCCGTGAACATTGGACACACACTCCTAGTTCCAAAAAAACATTCACAAAATATTTTCGATATCGAAACAGAAACTCTCCAGAAAATAACACCAATACTTAAAAAACTTTCGCTTTCCATTAAAGAAGCCGTTGGTGCCGACGGTATAAACATCATAAGCAACAATGGAGGTGCCGCTGGACAACTTGTTTTTCATCTACATTTACACATAATCCCCCGTTTCTCTGATGACGGCCTTAAACATTGGCACGGTAAAAATTACTCAAAAGAAGAGATGTCTGAAACAACAGAAAAAATTAAATTGAATATTAAAAACTAACGAGACAAAACTTTTATTCCCGGCAAAGTTTCATTAACCAAAAAATCAAGCATCGCCCCACCCCCGGTTGAAACAAAAGAAAACTTTTTCTCAAGCTTTAATTTAGAAACCAAAGCAACGGTATCTCCTCCACCAACAACAACATCACAATTTGATTTTGCTAATATCTTTAAAAGTTTTTCTGTTCCGTCACCAAAACCATCTTGATAAACACCAAGTGGACCATTCACAATAACTGTTTTTGTTTTCCCGATCATATTTTCCAAAATAAAAATTGATTCTGGTCCGTTATCAACAATACACTCACTCTTTAAAACTTCGTCTATCCATTTAACTTCCCCATTCCTTACAACAACATCAACAGGTAAAAATATTTTTTTATTTTTCAAAAGAGGGCTCAACGCTTTTGTATTTTTATCAGCGAGAGATTTTCCTATTTCATAACCATCTTCTTTCAAAAAACTATTTGCGAGCGCTCCACCAATAAAAATACTTGATGCTTTTGGTAGATATTTTTTTATAAGAGGTAATTTGGTTTCTGATTTTGCACCGCCCATAATCATCAAAAGTGGCTGTTTGGGCTTAAACATACGCGAAAGAGACATAACCTCTTCGGCAAAAAGAAACCCCGCGTAAGATGGCAGAAGTTTTGGTAGAGAAATAATAGAAGCATGCTTTCTATGGGAAACAGAGAAAGCCTCATTTATATAAACATCGGCAAATTTAGCTAGTTTTTTCGCAAAATTAAGATCGTTTTTTTCTTCCCCTTTTTCTTTTCTTAGGTTTTCTAAAATAATAATACTTCCATCAGCCATCATTTTTATAGAATCACTCGCAACACTGCCACAAACATCTGGAACAAAACCGACTTTAATAAATTTATTTAAATAAAGTGCGATTGGTTTTAATGAATCTTCTTTTCCTTCACGATGACTGACGACAACAACCTTAGCACCACCTTCAACTAAAAATTGTAGTGTTGGAATAATTCTTCTTATTCTAAAATCATTAACAACTTTCCCGTTTTCGATTGGTTCATTCAAATCTAGGCGAATTAAAACTCGTCGCCCTTTTAATTTTAAATTTTTAGGAATTGTCGATAATTTCATACCCTTATTTTATAGAAGCAACTTCTTCGGTGAGGGAAATAATATCTCCAAATTTTTTTACATCAAGACTGTCGCGACCAACAAGCAAACCACTCAAACCACTTCCATTGAAAAATTCTCCAGCATTATCCTTATTAACAGAACCTCCATACAAAATTCTAACTGATTGTGCGGCAGCAGACCCAAACAAATCGGTGAGTGTCCGTTTTATATAAATCACCATTTCTGAAAGATCGCCCGCTTCAATTGCTTTAAGCGCCTTGCTTCCAACTGCCCACACTGGTTCGTAGGCAATAATGATATCGCTTAATTCTTTTCGCTTAATTCCAATCAAGGAATGCTCAATTTCTTTTTTTATAAACGCCAAATAATAACCATGGGCATCGCGAACCTTCTCCCCAACACAAACAATCGGAGTTACTTTATTTTTCAAACAAACCTTTATCTTTTTATTAACAAGCTCATCTGTCTCTCCAAGCTCTCTTCTTTCAGAATGACCCAAGATAACGTATTTAACTCCACTTTTTTTCAACATATCAACTGAAATAGACCCCGTATAGGCACCTTTTGGCTCAAAAAAAGCATCCTGTGCCCCAATAGAAATTTTTGTTTTTCTTAAGCTGTCTGCAATAGCGGAAGTAAAAAGAACCGGAGGACAAACAACCACTTCTGTTTTTTTAATACTCTTAGAAACTTTAATTACACCATTAGCAATTTTTTTTGCTTCATCTAATGTCCCTGGATTCATCTTCCAATTTCCTACAATCAATTTTTTCATTTTCTTGATTGTAACACACAGGACTACTACCAAAAAATATTATCTATTCTCCCTCCACCCCTTAACTGTCCAAGAACCAGACGGGCCGCTAGAAAAAAGGAGGGAGGCTAATCCAGTTTCATAAATCACCTTGGCTGTATTTTTAGCATAAACCCTGAAAGCTGTTACTTCTTTTAAACTAACGCTGTTCTGAATCATAACTTCTCCATGTCCAGCATAAACAAGAAGGGCGCCACCAACGGAGTTATTTACATCAATAGCGGTATTTTCTCCTTTTAATGAGCCTAATTCAGCCGCGTTATTCTGCGAAAGTAGCAACACATAAGAACCAGCTTGCCCTGACCCTTGGAATTTTGATGAGTTCATAAGGTTTATTTGGCTGGAAGTTATTCGGTTAGCTGGATTATCGGCTATTATCACTATACTTTTAGCCCCCGCGGAAGAAGCAACTTTAATAATTGGGGTATTCGCGATAGAAATGTTCCCTGTAACCCAAACTGGGCCATTTAAAGTTATTGTTGGACTACCAGAGATTTCAACGTCACAGGTTATTTTAACTGGCCCAAGTGTTTTGTTGGCTGTGATTCTATATGGACATGGCGAACTAATAACACCACCAGCCACAGCTTCTTCTTCCCATGTAGAAATTACCGTATCTGAAATAGGTAAGGGGAAATTTGGCTGATCCGGACTTCCTGGGTGCTGTGTTCCTGAAACAGTTGTGTTAGTAAGAACTTGATAATATGCATCGCCACCGACGTTTGAGTCTTTTATGGTATGAGCGTAAGCAGTCCCGGTTGCTGTTATTCCGTTAATTAAACCACTCTGACCAGAAGAAATAACGTCACCTTTAATTAAATTACTGTTCTGACCTTCAATCTTTCCTCCAGAATAAACATTGCCAATTACCTGCGCGCTGTTATCAAGCTCAAAGCCACCATTACCGACTTGTACTCCGTAATTAAAAGTAACTCCGTTTTCAACAACAAGGCTTGCCATAATATTACGAATTCTATTCAAACTATCCCCCAAAGAAGTTATCGATTTTTCATTATTACCTATTGATGTGATTGTTGTCGTTGCTGTAGAGCTTGCAACAAGAAGAACTTCTGTGTCTCCAACCTGCATCCCCTTTTTTAACCGATAGATAACATCCTCAATTCCAGACTCAGAGGTTATATAGCCCTGGCTTGATTGTATAAAGTTTTCTGCAACAGCAGATTGTTTCAAAGTTGGAGAAACAACACCGTAAACAATAGACATCCCAATTGAAAGTAAGAAAACAACTACCGTAAGCACCGCTTGCCCACTTTGATCATCAAGATTAATTCTTTTATTCATTTTTTAATTTTACCATTAATCAATACGTTCTCATTGTTGCAGTTGAATAAAATCTTTCATTTATTTGAGTCCTTTCTGTACTATCTTTTATAACCATATCTATAGAAACCGCAGTACTTTTTGATGTAGTCGAGACATTAAAAACAATACTCGAAACTTCTGTTCCCGTCGCAGTTAAGACACCTTGATCTACACCGTCCTCAAATTTATGAAGTGAGTTTGAATTTCCTAAAGAAAACTCTACTGTTGTTGTCGGTGATCCAACCGGCATTATTAAAATAAGTTTTCCGGGGCTTGTTTTTAAATCACTAGATAAAGAAACACTTTCTGCGTTTCTTATCTCTTTCACCATCTGATCAAAAGAAACCACAGCACTTATTCCAACAGCACGCGATGTCTTCATTGAAATAAAAGCTTTCGATAAAATAAGGAGAGCGTTAACAACTAAAACGGAAATAAGACTAAGCGCAAAAAGATAACCAAGCATTTCCACTAACGTATAACCATTATTTTTATTATATTTTTGCATGAAATTTAGTTTTCAAAAATATCACTTAGGTAAAATACAGCTTGTTTGGTAGTCGTGCCAAATCGCCCATCATACAAAACAGTAATAATGATTTTCTTTGTTCCGCTATCATAAACACCACTTTCAGAAATTTTATCATCAGGTCCGCGAAATACGTCATTTATTTTAATTTGTCTCAAGAAAGTCCCGTCAATTTTATTTTGTGTTGTTGTGGCAACAAAACCAGTTGTTGTCGTTGCTAAATAATAAGTAGTTGTCGTTGAAAGAGAGCTTATGTTACTCCAAGCACTATCTCTCATAAAACGCATAACTTCACTACCCTCCTCTAAAATTAATTTTCCTTTTATTTCGGAAATAGCTTTACGATTTAAATCAACAGCTCCGCGGGCTGAAGACATGATTGCAAATAGCGACACTGAGATAATAGCAATCCCAATCACTACTTCGATCAGGCCGAAACCTCTATTGCTGTATTTTTTTTTATTAAAAGTATTAAGCATTTGATTATTTACGGTAAACAATACCGGTTGGTTCTACAACCACAGTAAATCTTTTTTCTGGGTTACTAGAAAGAAATACCGTTATATCACCGGAAGCACTTCCTCTTCCAGAAAACTTTTCAAAAACAATATCGCTAGATGAAGCAGTAAGACCATCAAAAGAAATTGAAACGGCCCCATTTAAAATGGTCACATTATTGCTTGAACTTGAACTTAGGTACTGATTTCCTTCAAACTGAGTCACGCTACTTTGTGTAAAATGAACTCCGTGTTGCATGTCTGAAACAGACGAAATAGCTTTTGAGCGAGCCTCGTTTAGGGTTGCAACAACAACATCTGTCGCACTTTCGATAGTTTGAACATCTCTATAACTAGACAATGCTCCCCACAAAATACTTCCAACTAAAGCCATAATCGCAATTACCACAAGGAGCTCCGTTAAGGTAAATCCTCTTTTTTTATTTATTTTTTTTATAAATATTTTCATTAGCAAGTTTAACAAAAAAACCAAACTACTTTAATTAATTTTAAATTCCAGACATAACAGAATACATTGGAGTAATCATCGAAACAGCAAAGAACCCAACAGCAGCGCCTATTACAATCATAAGTAGTGGTTCTATTATAGTAGAGAGATCTTTTGTAGCAGCCTCAACTTCTTCTTCGTAAAAAACAGCAATATTCATAAGCATCTCTGAAAGCTTTCCGGTCTCTTCTCCAACCTCAATCATTTCACCAACAATAACTGGATATAAATCAGAATGTTCTTTAAAAACAGAAGAAAGGGTTGACCCTTTTTCTATTTTTTCTCCCGCCTCAATAAGTACTTTTTTAAAATAAACATTTTGCATAACATCAGCTGAAATCGCGATTGCGTGCTGAACAGGAACACCCGCAGAAAAAAGAGAGGAGAGGGTTCTTGTGGCGCGAGCCGAATTAAACTCCTGAATAATTTTACTAATTACCGGAAAGTGCATGGAAACAAAGCTAACAACCAACTGACCTCTTTGCGATTTTATTCCAAGATAAGATAGAAAAATAAAAACTATCAACATGACAACAAAAGAAACAGTGTGGTTAACAAGAAAAGAACTTGTGCTAATTATGAATTGCGTACTTGCCGGCAATTGAACATGCAAATCGGCAAAAGTTTTCGTTAGTGTTGGCACAACATAAATAAGCATCAAAATACCTATTCCAAAAACTGCCGACAAGATTATCGCTGGGTAAGTAAGTGCCCCTCTGACTTTTCTATTTATGGTGTATGTTCGTTCAAGTTGTTCCCCCACTGCACGCAAAGATTGAGGCAAACTACCAGATTCTTCACCTGCCTTAACCATTGAAACGAAGAGATTAGAAAAAATAGCTGGAAATTTTTTCATACCATCACTTAAGCCCATTCCGGCATTTATGTCTTCAATTAAACTATTAAGTGCAACTTTGAATTTAAAATTTTTTGTTTGTTTTTCTAGAATACTAAGCGATCTTGAAAGCGGTAATCCGGCGGAAAGCATTACTGAGAGATTTCTTGTAAAAATAATTTTATCGTGAAGTTTTACCCACACGAACATATTATTAATTGCGGTAACGTCAAAAAAAGCTAATTTTTTTTCTTCTTTCAAAAAAACAAGTGTTTGTTTTTTTTCGCGAAGAGTATTTTCAACATCAATCTTGTCTGGTGCCTCCAAATAGCCACTTTCAATAACTCCGTTTTCTTTTTTTGCTTTATAAAAAAATCTCATTTTATTATTCTGAAACTACGCGCAAAACTTCCTCTATTGTGGTAACACCTTGAGCTGCAAAAAAGATTCCGTCTTCAAGCATCGTCATCATCCCTTCTTTCTTTGCTTGAACTTCAACTTCATCCGAAGTGGCACCTTTCAAAATAAGATCTTTTATTGTCGGTGTTACTTTAAGAACTTCGTGTATTCCAACTCGACCTTTGTAGCCCTCCTCACATTCTGCCGACTTCATTGGTTTATAAAAATGAATCTTATCCCAACCATCTTTTGGTCCAACAATTTTTTCCTCACGCAAAAACTTAAGCATACGTTCAAGGTCAACAAGTTTTCCTAAATTGCGTAATTCCAAATCAGAAAGAACATATTTTTCTTTTTGAGTACAAAGCCTTCGAACTAGTCGTTGCGCTAAAACAATATCAAGGGTTGATGTTAGAAGAAATGGCTCTGCCCCCATCTCAAGTAAACGCGGGATGGCACCAGCAGCAGAGTTTGTGTGGAGGGTCGAGAGTACTAAGTGTCCAGTTAAGGCGGCGTTAATTGCAAGCGAAGCTGTTTCGTTATCGCGGATTTCACCAACCATAATAATGTCTGGGTCCTGACGAACGAGAGAACGCAAACCATTTGCGAAAGTAAGACCAATCTCTGGCTTAACCTGAGTTTGATTAATACGCTTCATTTGGTATTCAATAGGATCTTCAATTGTTGAAATATTAACGTCTGGAGTATTAACAATATCCAAAATCGTATAAAGAGTTGTGGTTTTACCAGAACCAGTTGGGCCGGTAGCCAAAATCATTCCAACTGTTTGTCTTGTTGCTGAATGAACTCTCTCAAGCCCTTCCCCGTGAAAACCCAAACCCTCAAGAGTAAACCCAGAAACAGATTCTTTCAAAAGACGCATAACTGTTTTTTCTCCAAAATATGTCGGGAGAGTTGAAACACGGAAAGAAACATTTTGATCGCTTAAATTTATTTTAAATCTTCCATCTTGAGGAAGACGTTTCTCGTCAAGCTTTAAATTTGAAAGTACTTTAATACGAGCAACAATTCCAGGGCCAGCTGTTTTTGGTAAAACCATAGCGTCTCGCAAAATTCCATCAACGCGATACCTAACCAATAGTTGTCCGTCTTGTGGTTCTATGTGTATATCTGAAGCATCTTGAATAATCGCGTGGTTCAAAAGAGTATCAACGATACGCACGACCGGTAAATCCTCGGCAAGTTTTTTTAACTCCTTCTCTGAAATTTCTTCACCACCATCTTCCGCAACAAGTTTAAGAGAACTCGCTTCTTTTTGGATTATGTCGTCAAACTCCGCCTTAAGACTTTTTTGATATTGCAAAAGTACTCCTTTAATAGAGTCTGTATCTGTTAGGCGTGGAAGTATTTTAAGACCAGTTTTTTTCTTAATAAATTCAATGGCTTCCAAATCGTTAGCATCAAGCATTGCGACCTCAAGCTCAGTCGCTGTTTTTCGATAAGAAACAATATTGTGATGTCTTGCAATCGGCTCCGGAATTAAAGAAAGGACAGAAAATTCTATTTTTTCTCCTTTTAAACTTATATATGGTATTCCAAGAAGATAAGCTTCTGTTCTTTTTAAATCATTCTCTGAAATTTTTCCCTCAGATAAAAGTATTTCACTAAGTGTCTGGTTTTTCTTCTTATTTTTTTTCTCAATAGCCTCCATGTCTCCACGCGAAACAAGGCCTGAATCTAGAATAAACTTTTTTAATTGTGTCTCATCAAGGATCATCGAAATGTGTTCCTTAAATTATAACAGGATTTAATAAAAATGTGTGTGTCTTACCATTAAATAGTAAATTTTCTTTTCGTGTTTTGTGTTAAGCAAAAAAAATAGACCCCGAATCAAATCCAAAAGGATTTAATCTCGGGGTCAACTTACCTACAGTTTTCTTTATATAGATAAAGAAAATATTCCGGCTCAATTGTGTTACCGTTCTTCCATTTTATATACGCTGGACTGTCCGGACATCGGTTAATCAAATACTCCCTGCCGACAAACTCTTTTGTGCCCTCTGTGGCGTGGACACAAAACATCCTAATTTTACCCTCTCCATCCCTCCTTAAAACACAGTCCCACTCACCAAGAGAAACCATGGCTGTGCTTGGTTTGGCCAAAAACGGTATTTTGCCGACATTGCCGTCTGGCCCCTCAACACCAGTCCAAGGCGGCGAGGCAAAGGAAGAAATTGTCACGAGTATTCCGAATAAAAAAACAAAGAACTTTCCCATCTATCCCCCTCTGAAAATGGTTTTTTGTTTAAAACTGTCGCAGATTATACAAGCTACTTGCTTTTTTTGAAAATCCTGGTACCATAGGGCAAGTAACAAGTCCGTCAAAAACGGGCATTTTTTTATCAAAAAATTTAAAAATTATCAACATGATGGACCTAAAGGTTTTAAAATCTGCGCTCGAACAACTAGAGGAAGAGCGTAAGATTCCGAGAGAAAAAATAATAGATGCTATTGAGCAAGCCCTTGCTGCCGCCTATCGCCGTGATTACGGAAAGAAGGGGCAGATTGTTCGTGCTCGTTTTGACCTAGATACTGGAGCAACTGATTTTCTCCAGGTAAAAATAATCGCAGATGAGACAACTGTCAAAGACCCTATTCCAGAAGACGCTTCAGAAGAAGAGAGATTAAAAGATGCTGAGGATATCCGCGAACGCTACAATCCAGAGCATCATATTTTCCTTGAAGATGCTAAAAAAATAAAAAAGGATGCTGTTTTAGGAGAAGAAATAGTTTTTCCGCTTGAAACAAAAGATGATTACGGACGAATCGCTGCCCAGAGTGCTAAACAAGTTATTATTCAACGCATTAGAGAAGCTGAAAAGTTCTCGGTTCTAGAAGAATATTCAGACAAACAAGGTACAATCATCTCCGGAATTGTTCAAAGAATGGAACGTGGAAACGCCTTTCTAGACCTTGGACGCACAACGGCTATTTTGCCAATGGAGGAACAAATCCCTGGTGAATTCTATCGTCGCGGTGAACGTATTCGCGCATATTTATATGCTGTTGAAGAAACTCCACGAGGTATAAACATAAAACTATCTCGTACTCATCCTCGTTTTATTGAAGAGCTCTTTAAATTAGAGTCTCCAGAAATTGCAAACGGTGTTGTCTTAATCAAAGCTGTTGCTCGCGAAGCTGGTTCTCGTTCAAAGATTGCCGTTTCTTCTACAGACCAACATGTTGACCCAATCGGAGCCTGTGTCGGCCAACGTGGAGTTCGTGTTTCAACTGTTATCCAGGAATTATCTGGTGAAAAAATCGATATTATTGAATGGTCAGAAGACCCAAAGCGATTTGTTGCTGATGCATTATCACCAGCAAGAGTAACTAGCGTTCTTATTGATGAAACAGAAAGACAAGCACGAATAGAAGTAGCTGATGACCAACTATCACTAGCTATTGGTAAGGGTGGTCAAAATGTTCGCCTAGCCAACAAATTAACCGGCTGGAGAATAGATATCGTAAGCCCTAAAGGTGAAGAAATCCTTAAAACAGACGGTGATGTAATAGAAATGACCGATGACGCTAAGGCTGAATTTGGTGCCCCAGAAGAGATTGAAGTAAGCGAAGACTTAACAAAAGAAACTACTGAATAAGTAGACTAACCAAAAGAAAAATATGAATATTTGGCATGACGTAAAACCAGGGACAAAAGAGCACATGAATGTAGTTATCGAAATCCCAAAACTATCCCGTGTTAAGTATGAATTAGATAAAGAAACTGGTCTTATTAAATTTGATCGTGTTCTTTATTCTCCAATGCACTATCCAGCAAACTATGGATTTGTGCCAAACACTCTCTGGGATGATGGAGACCCGCTTGATGTTCTGGTATTAGCCCACGAAGCGTTTATCCCAGGATGTCTTGTAAAATCACGTCCAATTGGAGTTCTTCCAATGAACGATGGTGGCGACGACGACGCAAAACTTCTCGCCGTTCCGGCAGATGACCCAAGGTTTAAAAACACAATCACTATTAGTGATATTGAGCCACATCTTCTTCATGAAATAAAACATTTCTTCGCCGTCTATAAAGAACTACAGAATAAAAAAGTTACCGTTGGAGACTGGCAAGACAAAGAAGCAGCAATGAAAGACTTCGAAAGATCTGTAATCTTATATCAAGAAAAATACAATAAAGACTTATAAATCAAAGTATTCTTAGGTCTAAAGTTTTCCACAGAAAAAGAGCGTCGTTAAGATCGCTCTTTTTTTGCTATAATAATCAAACAAACATTTCGTTTTGGTTATTATATTATTAGTATTCAAGTTAAAAAATATTTATGAATAGAAAAATAATTCCGTTAATCGTGCTTTGTTTAATTTTTGTTTCTAGTGCAAAAGCAGAAGAAACGACTTCTTTAAACGCGGTCACGGCAACACCCGCAGTTACAACAACGGCAATCGGAGAAAGCCAAGAAGAAAGAGAGGCAATTAAAAAAGCTGCTGAATTAAGAAGGGAGGAGTTAAAAGACGCGGCTGAACTAAAAAGAGAGGCAATAAAAGATGCAGCGGAAAGAAAAAGGGAGGAGTTAAAAGACCTTCAGGAAAGAAAACGCGAAGAAGCTAAAGACGCAAGAAAAACACTACGCCCAATAATGGCAAGCTCAACATCTTCTCAACTATTAAAAGAAGAGATGGAAAGAATTCGAGAAAACAGGAAAAAAGCCTTAGAAGAAGCGCGTGAATCACAAAAAGAAGCTGTAGAAAAAGCAAAGGAAGCGTTTGAAAAAGCGAGAGAACAAGCAAAGGACGACTTTTCTCAGGTTAAAAATCTTCGCGAACAAATGAACAATGCTTCTTCAACTTCAGAAAGAAAAGAAGCTAGTGAAAAAATTAAAGAACAAAAAATAGGCCTTAGTAAAAATTATTTTGGACTAAGATCAAATAACCTAACATCAAGAATAGAATCCTTAAATAAAGCTGTTTCAAACATTGAACGTGTTTTAATCAACTTTGAAAGCAAGGGGGCAGATACTTCTGCTGCAAAAACAGCACTTTCTCTCGCGCAAACAAAAATTGACACAGCTACACAAAAAGTTTCAGAAACAAAAGCTCTAGTAACATCACTTTCCGGAACAATTACCAAAGAAAACATTAAATCAGCCACAGAACAAATAAAGAAATCAGCTGATGAGGCAAGTACTGCAATAGAAGAAGCTCGTAAGGAATTGAGCGGGAAAGTAATACCAGAAGTTAGAAAAGTTGCTACTCAAGGACAACAAACAACAGAAACAGCGACGACAACCACCGCAACTTCAACAACAACACAATAAAAAATAAAATTTATTAAAGTAAAATAGAAAAATATGGAACCAATAAACGAAATGGGCTCGATGAATCAAATAAACCAAACACCAGCACAACCTCAAGTGGCGGAAGAAAAAGGTGGAGTTGGTGGAATAATCGCTATTATTATTATTGTGTTAGTTCTTGCTGTTGGCGGATATTATGTTTGGCAATCTAGCGGGGTTGTTCCAACAATACCTGAAAATACTGCTAAAACTGAAGTGCCAGCTAATAACGATCTTGCTCAAATTGAAGCAGATTTGGGGGCGATTGATACTTCAACAGAAACATCTGCTGATATAAAAAATATTGAAGGCGAATTGCTTCAATAAAAAATACTTAAACACTCCACAAAAACCCGCCTTAAGCGGGTTTTTGTTTTGACTTTATGGACTGTTTTCGGGTAGGATGCTCGCTATGAAAGCAACAATAAATAAACTTAAAAATTCAGAAATTGAAATTGAAGCAGAAATAACTGCCGATGTTTTTGAATCATTTAGAAAAAAAGCTGTTGTGCATTTAGCAGAACAGGTTGAAATACCCGGGTTTAGGAAAGGTAAAGCGTCAGAAGAAATCCTTACACAAAAACTAGGTGAAATGGCTATTTTAGAAGAAATGGCTGAATTTGCTATACGAGATGCTTATCCTAAAATAATCACGGAAAATAAAATTGACCCAATTGGACGCCCTGAAGTATCTATAACAAAAATTGCAAAAGGAAATCCTCTTTCTTTTAAACTGAAAACGGCTGTATTTCCAGAAGTTAAGCTTGCGGATTACAAATCAATCGCAAAAAAAGAACTCTCAAAAGACGAGGCTGTTGTCGTAGAGGAAAAAGAAGTTGAAGATACCATAAAAGAAATACAAAAAGCGCGCGCTCCTAAGATTGAGGTAAAAGAAGGAGAAGAAGCGGTGGAACCATTATTACCAGAACTAGACGACGAGTTCGTAAAAACGCTCGGCAAATTTGAAAATGTTGCCGACTTCAAAGAAAAACTAAAAGAAAACATAAAGTTCGAAAAAGAACAAGTTCATAAAGAAAAGATGCGAGTTGCAATTCTAGATGCTATTGCCGAAAAAACAGAAGTTGAAATTCCGGTAATTCTTGTTGAAGAAGAGCAGAGAAAAATGCTTACCCGCCTACAATATGATATCGAAAAACTTGGTTTAAAATTTGATGAATACCTCAAAAACGTTAAGAAAACAGAAGAAGATATCAAAAAAGACTGGGCTAAAGATGCTGAAAAACGTGTAAAAACGGAACTCATCCTCGCTGAAATCGCGCGCGCAGAAAAAATAGAAGTCCCCAAAGAAGAACTTGAAAAAGAGCTGAAACACTTACTTGAGCACAATATTGGCGCTGATCGTGAACGAGCAGAAGTATACCTTGAGGGAATTATGTCTAACCAAAAGGTTATTGAGTTTCTAGAAGCACAGAACTAAAACGCAGCCAAAGAAACAGCGACAATGTTTGCTGTTTCTGCTCGAAGAATCTGTTCACCTAATTTTACGACTGGAATTTTATTTTCCTTAAAAAAATCTAGCTCTTTTGACGTGAACCCGCCTTCAGGGCCGATAAATAAACCTGTATTAGCATCTTTGTTTATCGTTTTGTATGAATCCGAACCAGTTGGATCAAAAACAAATAGCCTTAGTTCTTTTTTGTATTTATTTACAGCTTCTTCTAATCTTATTTCTTCATCAAGAACAGGGATATCGGCCCTACCTGACTGTTCGCTTGCCTCAACTATAATTTTAGTGCTTCTTTCGTAATTAAAAGTTTTCTTCTCGCTCCTGTCGGCAACAACAGGGACAATATGTGCTACCCCAAGTTCTGTCGCCTTCTCAAGTACAAGCTCAAAATTTTCCCGCTTGATTAAAGAAACAAAGAGAGTAATTTTTTTCTCTTGGTTAATTCCTTCTTTTTTTTCTAAAACAGAAAGTTTTGCTTCATTTTTTGTAAGAATATTAATTTCGCACAAAAAATCGATACCCTCTCCGTCAAACAAAATTACCTTATCCCCTACTGAAAAACGTAGAACATTTCTCCATTGATACAAAACTCTCTCTTCTTTTATCTCAAGAGTTTTCTTCTCCCCTATTTCTTGTTCCACAAAAAATCTATGTAATCGCATTTTGTCACTATAGATTAATATATTCATTTGTAAATATTTACAAATTTGCCAGTTTTTTAGTTCTGCTATAATCTAACTTTATAGGCCATAAGCTAAACAAACTTTAATTATATGTTAATACCAACAGTTATTGAAAAGTCACAATACGGAGAACGCGCATACGACATCTATTCGCGTCTTTTGCGTGATCGTATTATTTTTTTAGGCGGACCAATTGATGACCACACAGCAAACATCGTTATTGCCCAACTAATCTTTCTCGAAAACGAAGATCCTAAAAAAGATATTTCCCTCTATATTAATTCTCCAGGAGGACATGTCACGGCAGGTCTTGCCATTTTAGACACCATGAATTTCATCAAACCTGATGTTTCGACCATTTGTGTCGGTATTGCTGCCTCAATGGGTGCGGTGCTTCTCTCCGCTGGCGCAAAAGGAAAGCGTTTTGTTCTTCCAAACGCTGAAGTGATGATTCATCAACCAATGGGTGGCACAGAAGGACAAGCATCAGACATTGCCATCTCCGCAAAACATATTTTAAAAACAAAAGACTCTCTTAATAAGATTCTTTCCAAGAATACAGGGCAACCTATTTCTCAAATTGAGAAAGATGTCGACCGTGACTACTACATGTCGGCAGAAGAAGCCAAAAAATATGGGTTAATTGATGACATTATCAAAACTCGCATCGGTAACGGAAAATAGTAAAAGTAAAAATGGCCAGAAATGGCCATTTTTACTTTTACTATTGACAATGATAGAATAGATTTGTTCACTTAATAAATTAAAATGAATCACTTGAAACAAACGTTCAGTTTTAGCTTCTGTATGAATTACACTCTGGAAAAATCACTAGGCAATAGTCAAAAAACCTAATAATTGCAACGTTTTTACGAGCGATTCCTGATCGCTTATGAGTCTTAAAATAGTTTTGGCGCTAATCGCCATAGCTGGTGTTCTTGGTATAGCAGTAGGCTATATTTTACGCTGGCTCGTTCTTTTAGGGAAAAAGGGGTCCATGGAGCTTCAAATCAAACAGATGATTCTCCAGGCCAAAGAAGAAGCTGGAAAAATAGTAAATGAGGCAGTAAAAAAGGCGGAGACGAGAATGGAAGAACTCCGCGAAGAAGAGAAAAAACACGACGCAGAATTTAAAAAAACGGAAGAACGCCTTATTAAAAAAGAAGGTCTTCTTGATCAACGCCAAATTGATATAGACAAAGAAGTAGAGAGTCTAAAATCTAAAGTTGAAGAAGTTAAAAAAATAAAAGAGGAATCTGAGGAGGTCTTAATAAAACATCAGCATGAGCTTGAGCGCGTAACTAAACTTACCGAAGAAGAAGCACGCGCAGAACTTTTTGCTACTCTAGAAAAAAGATACGAAGAAGACATGCTTATTCGAATGCAAAAACTAGAAACAGCAAACGCTGAGCGTCTTGACCGTAAAGCAAAAGATATTCTCGCTACATCAATACAACGCCTTGCCGCTTCAACTGCTGCTGAAATAATGACCACAAACGTCACTATTCCATCAGACGAAGTTAAAGGAAAAATTATCGGTAAAGAAGGAAGAAATATTAGAGCGTTTGAACGTGCAGCTGGAGTTGAACTTATCGTTGATGATACCCCAGGCTATATCATTATTTCTTCGTTTGATCCTGTTCGTAGACAAATTGCTCGGGTCGCCCTTGAGAATTTAATTCTTGACGGACGTATTCAACCAGTAAAAATCGAGGAAATGGTTGAAAAAGCAAAAAATGAAATTCATAAAATAATTAAAGAAAAAGGGGAACAAGCTGTTTACGAATGTGGCCTATTCAATATAGACCCACGCATAATCGCAATCTTAGGAAGATTATATTTCCGTACGAGTTATGGGCAAAATGTCCTTCAACACTCTCTGGAGATGGCACATATCTCTGGAATGCTTGCGGAAGAATTAGGTGGCGATGTCACAATCGCTAAAGCAGGAGCTCTTTTGCATGATATTGGTAAAGCTGTTGACCACGAAGTGCAAGGAACTCATGTTGATATCGGCAGACGTATTCTTCAAAAATACGGAGCTGATGTTCGCATAATTCAAGCAATGCAATCACACCATGATGAGTATCCTTACGAAACAATAGAGTCAATAATTGTTCAAACAGCCGATGCAATTTCTGGTGGACGTCCTGGTGCACGTCGTGATACTGCAGAAAATTATCTAAAGAGATTGGGCGACCTTGAAGCTATCGCAAATTCTTTTGAAGGTGTTGAAAAAACTTATGCACTTCAAGCAGGAAGAGAAGTTCGTATTTTTGTTTATCCTGAAAAAGTTAGCGACCTTGAAGCCAAGAAGATGGCGCAAGAAATTGCTCTTCGTGTTGAAAAAGAATTAAAATATCCCGGTGAGATAAAAATAAACGTCATTCGTGAGTCACGTGTTATCGAATACGCGAGATAAAGGAACACTAAAAACGTAAAAACACTATATTTTACAACAAAAAATCAAGGGGTCCCCTTGATTTTTTGTTGTAATCAATCAATGTTCCTTTTTTTCTTTTTATTAACTTGTCTTTTCTGTACTCCACTTTCTATCCCATATGGTTGTTGCCTAAAAAACGGCCTGATATATAATGTTTGCGTGGTCTTAAGGCGGTTCATACGCGTGTATGACCATAATAAAACTCGGTCGAGCATTATTAATCGTTTAAGTAGCTACTTAAAAAAATGAATAAAGCAGCCATCGTCGACGCAGTCCATGGAGTGTTAGGCGGAACAAAAGTTTCTGCAGAACAAGCTGTTGAGACCGTGTTTGACTCGATCGTAAAATCACTCAAAAAGGGTGATGAGGTCTCTGTTGCAGGTTTCGGAACATTCGTTGTAAAGAAACGCGCAGCAAGAACCGCCCGAAATCCTCGCACTGGCGAACCAGTAAACGTACCAGCAATGAACGTTCCTAAGTTCCGCGCAGGCAAGGGTTTGAAAGACGCAGTGAAATAATATTCACTCATCTCTAAAAATAAAAGACCGCATTTGTGCGGTCTTTTGTTTTTTTGTGAAAAAGATTAGAGAATCGGTCACAAGTTACTAATTCGTTTCGCTATAGTTCAAATCTGGTCACGCATAAAATTTTGCTAAATTTTTGCGCGACCCCGGCTCGGCTCGTCAGCCTCCGCCCCACAAAGCTGAAAACATGCTGTTCCTAGCATGTTTTCTTAACGCTTTGTGCGGGATGGGAATCGGTCACGAGTTACTAATTCGCTTCGCTCATAAGTACTCGCGGACCCCGCCTCGCTGTCGCAAAGCGACATGCTCCGGCTTTCGATTCTCCACGCAAGCAAAGCAGTTTGCTTGCTCATCCCGCCCAACTTTTCGCTTTGCTCAAATTTGTGCGGGCTCATCAACGATGTTCGAACTCGATACCTGAGTCGCGACCCTCAACTTCTTGAATTAATTCAGTCGGTGGAAGCGACGGAGAAGATGGTCCCGGATGATCTGAAGAAGGCTGCTTGAACGAAGTTTCCCCGGCCGGTGGCAGTGGAAGTGGTCGCATCAAGAGTTCAACGAGATCGACAAAATTCTCGACTGCCTGTCGGGCTTCAGTGGGATCAAACGGAACGCTCTTGTGATCAAGAAGCGCCAGTATTTCTTCATAATCTGTATCGTCGATTCGCATTGGTTGTTATTATTCATTCAAGAATTAACTCACATACACTATATGAATATAGCGTAATCGAAAAGTAAGTACCTAGTGAAGAAATATTCACTCTGAAAAACGTACCATTGACGGAAATGGTGGGAGATGTATGTTGTAGTGAGAAGTTTCCTCTTCCATATTTGTTACCACCTGAGATTGGCTCGGGTAGTGACAATGTGTGGAGGAAGAAAAAATGGGACACCTTTCAAGAATCACAAGAATTACAGACTGTGCTGAGATTCAAGAAGAACTCAACGAGCGTCCTTGGTTGAGGCGACGTCTCCGTGTATTGCTTCAAAAGGAACGCGATCGCTGGCTCCGTGGGGTTTTGTGGCTAACGGCGTCGTTGGTTTGGACGCTGTCATATTTTGCTGTATCGGGGGTCCTTATCGGATACAACGTCGTTCAGCCCGGTAACTGGTTCTCTGTCGTAGCGGTATTGTTCATAACCCCAATTAGCATAATCATCTCGTGTCAGTGCTTGAGGTATGAACTGCGCTTAACACACGAGCAATTCCACACCCTTCGATCTCTTGTTCGTTAATCGGGGAGACACCCCGAAAAAAGGCCACCCCAGCACGGGAGTGGCCTTTTTTTAAAAACAATTCTCGCTGCTACCAAATATCTGAAAAGGTTGTGACTTACACCATGCTTTTCGCTATGGATCAGGGCTAATTGACAACTCAGTTTCAAGAGTTAGTATTTTTCTATGGAGCACCAATTTGCAAAATACGTACGATCAGCGTTTCGACCGGAATTCGGCCGCATTGTGCGTGATACTCATGACAACCCGCACCTGCTACATGTCATCGGACTTTCCGGTGATGGAGAGGATGTACTGCTTAGGGTAGTGGAATATATATTGAAGAACCTTCCCAACGACCCGGCGATGGAGCCGGATTGGAATCTTGGGACCGTCTGCCTTATCGCTTCGGAATGGGATCTCCCTGAACGAGAGAATTCTGATGCGGAGAATATCCGCAGTTTCTTCCTGGACGCGATGTTGTTTGCTGAAGGATCTGGAACTACAGATAGCCGGAAGGGACTGGAACGACGTTATGAAGAACAAATACGCCCACTCCTTAACCGTACTGCAGTTAAGGAGCGGGCGTAGGACTGTTAGCGCTTGCTCTTACTCGGATAACCGTGTGCGTGGCGACTTCCGTCTGACTCCTTTGTATAGACCACATGCGAGTGATCGGCTTTGTCGCCGTCGGTAGAACGTATGTAATGGACGTGCGAGGCGTCACTCGAACTCTTTTCCATCTTGACGTTGACCTCGTCTCCTGTGTCCTTTTCAGTAGACCATCCAAACCATCCCATCTCCCTCACCCCCTTTCATAAGCAGACCGCCTACTGCAAACGACAACGAATTTCTTAGAAAGTTCAAATCCCAGGTGCGGGGACGTCCTGAGATCTGGCGGAAATATATCGACGTAGCGCTTCACGCAGAAGCTCGGAGCGGGTCCGATGCTCCTTCTTTCTAATTTTCTCAAGTTCTTCTGCCATTTCTGGCGGGAGGGAGATCGAGAAGGTAACGGTGACGCGTGCCATATGGTGAATATGTTCTCACCTGAGGGGAACTGGGTGAAGGCGCGAGAAAATGCCACAGAGGCAACAATTGGGGCCTCTTTGGGGATTCTTGGCTATTTCGTGCTTAGTCCGACTGAGTACTACCTAGTATTACTGTGTGCGGGATGGGAGAATCGAACTCCCGACACCAGTTTGGAAAACTGGAGTTATACCATTTAACTAATCCCGCAAACTACGTATCCGACATATTATCAGATAAGGTAATATTTAGTAAACTTATTCTGACAACAACATATCAATGCTTGAAATAATAGAAACAGCACTAAGAAACACCCTAATTGGTATTATTGCTGGAATTTTTTCAATATTCCCGATAAATAATATCCAAAAAGAAACACCAACAATCTCGCCAAATGTTATAAAAACAGAAGAAAACAATACTTCTAAAATTACATCTTCCCCAGAAAAAGGAACAACAACCACAGACTCATTAAAAAAAATCGCAACAACTACTACAAAAAACCTAAAAACATCAACCGTAAGTAAAACGGAACCAGTTATTGTCGCCTCAACAAGCCCACGTACCGTTACGCTTGAAATTCTCCCTCTTGAACCACTGAACGCACTAACCCGCAGTACTATTGTTAATATCCTTTGTACCACTCAAAATGGTGGCGATTTCAAGCCATTATCGGGAAGTGGGGTCTTTATTAGCGATAAAGGAGTTATCCTAACAAATGCCCACATTGGACAATACTTCCTACTTCGTGATTACGGAGTAAAAAATTATATAACCTGTATCGCAAGACAAGGCTCCCCTGCTTCACCAGCTTTTTTGATTGAACCTATCTATGTCTCAAAAAAATGGGTAACCGAAAATTCAAAAGTTATCAAACAAGAAAAGCCAACTGGCACAGGTGAAGACGATTTCGCCCTTCTTCGTGTTGTTGGGACAACAGATGGAAAACAATTACCACTCACCTTCCCCTATCTCGAACCAAACATAGACCCAGAAAATGTGTTGCGTGGCCTTCCTGTCTTAATTTCTGCTTACCCTGCTGGGTTTTTAGGTGGTGTAACAATTCAAACAAATCTTTTTCTTACCTCAAGTATTGGGGTTATTAAAGAATTATATAACTTCCATGATGGTGCTTTACTAGACATTATTTCAATTGAAGGAAACATTCTTTCTCAACAAGGATCTTCTGGTGGGGCGGTGGTCAATCGTTCAACTGGAAAACTTGAAGGGATTATTACAACAAGCACAGAAACAAAAGAAACAAACACCAGAGAATTATTTGCTATTACACCTGGTCATATCAATAGAAAAATAGAGGATGAAACCGGAAAAAACTTAAATGCATTTATTTCACAAGACTTGGATTTGATTCAAAAAGATTTTCATGAAAATCTATCTATCCCACTAATGTTCTTATTGCTCAACGAAATAGATTAAAAAACCTTAGTTACTTAGTTACATTGTCGGGGTGCCGAGAATCGGCTACGCATAAAATTTTACTAAATTTTTGCGCAGCCCCGCCTCGCGCCGTCGCGCTCCGGCTTTCGATTCCGGACGCAGGCAAAGCCCTTTGCCTGCTCACCCCTTACAGTGCTTCGTTACGTTTATAATGAACTTCTGATTACAAAGAGTTTCTAACACACCATTTAGTTACATTGTCGGGGTGCCGAGAATCGAACTCGGGCTATCTAAATTTCTTCGGGAAATTTCCACGGAAGTCCCCCGGACTTCCGGTTAATAAGATTTCTAAAAATCGTTTAGTTTCATCGTCGGGGTGCCGAGAATCGAACTCGGGCTATCTGCTCCCAAAGCAGACGTACTACCTCTATACTACACCCCGACGATGAAACCAAAATACTAAACGAAAAATCTTCTTAACCCCAAAGCAGACGTACTACCTCTATACTACACCCCGTAAAAACAAACCTCCTCCAATCCGACAATTTATCAATCCTATCACAAAAAACAAAAAATTACGCAAAAATATTTTCTAAATACTTAACTTTTGCAATCTTGTTAGCAGTGAATAAATTAACAATAATCGCATCGCATTGCCAAACATAATCAACATTTCCCACTTTTTCTGAAAGATAGGCATTAATTGCTCTACTTAAGCGCTTTAACTTTTGTGGATGAATATTATCTTCAGCTCTATATTGAGTACTCAATCCACTTTCACCTTCTTTAAAGTTTTCACGAGAAACAGTTTTTACTTCAACAAAGTATAAAATTTTGTCCTTTTTGGCAATAATATCTATTTCTCCAATAAACTTTCTGTAGTTTCTATCGATAACCTTAAAACCTTTTTCTTCTAAAAAACGACAAGCAATATCCTCACCAAGCCTACCAACATGCTGTCTCTCCTTGTTTTTCAATACTTTTGAATCCATCAAATATGATTATATATCAAAATAAACATCTTTTTAGTTTCACGTGAAACTTTATAAGCAGTTTCTGTGGAAAAAGACAATATCCCCTTATTTAAAGCCATTTTAAGGCGTTTAAAGGTCGTTTTCTTGGACAATTTTAGTGTCTCTTATTAACATTGTCCCCCGACTTATCCCCACTTTTGACCTATTTTAGCCTTATTTTTATAAGATTACTCTTTACAAAATATGCTCATTTATGTGAAAAATTGTCCGTAAAGGTGAAGATCCTGAAAGAGAGAATCGGTCACGGATTACTCGTTAATAACTCCGAAATCAAAGATAATCGGTCACAACTCTTCTGCTACGATAAATCTCCGCAACGAAGGTCGCGACCCCGCCTCGCTGTCGCAGAGCGACATGCTCCGGCTTTCGAATCCTGACGCAAGCCAAGCAGTTGGCTTGCTCTACACGCTTGCTCACTTTGTTCGCTGTGCGGGTAGGGAGAATCGAACTCCCGTCTCATCCTTGGCAAGGACGTGTTCTACCACTAAACCATACCCGCATTTTTATCGAAGTATTTTAACAGAGATTAGGATAAGTTCAAATAAAAATGTTTTTATATTTATTGTTAATCTATAGAATCGGTCACAGGTTTCTAAGTGTCTTCGAATGAAAACATTCTCATACACAAAGAACCTGCGACCCCGCCTCGCTGTCGCAGAGCGACATGCTCCGGCTTTCGAATCCTGACGCAAGCCAAGCAGTTGGCTTGCTGCGAAAGCACACTTCATGTGCCCTCGCCAGGATTCGAACCTGGAATAACAGTTTCGAAGACTGTCGTGATATCCATTTCACTACGGGGGCTTAATCCCATATATCATAAGGAAAATTAGGAAAATATCAAAACCTGGAGTAAAATTTTTAAACAATGAAACCGGAAAATATTCCAGAAAACATAGGCGCCATAAGCGAATCTTTGGAAAAAGCTGGTTTTGAGGCATACCTAGTTGGAGGTTGTGTTCGTGATGTATTGGCAGGAAGAAAACCAAAAGATTGGGATTTCACAACTAACGCAAGACCAGAAGATATTATTAAAATATTTCCAAAAACATTTTACGAAAACGAGTATGGAACAGTTGGTGTTGTAAATGAAAATACTGAAGATGAATCTTTAAAAGTAGTTGAAATAACTCCATACAGAATTGAGGGGAAGTATAGCGACTACCGTAGGCCAGATTCAGTTGTTTTTAGTAAAAAACTAGAAGACGATTTAAAGCGACGAGACTTCACCATCAACGCAATCGCCTACGATATTACTAAAGGACAAATTGTTGATCCGTATAACGGACAAAAAGATATAAAGGACAAAGTTATTAGAGCTGTAGGTAACCCAGAGGAAAGATTTGCCGAAGATGCTCTTCGGGTCCTCAGAGCTATCAGATTAGCCACTGAATTAGGTTTCATAATTAACGGCGAGACTGAAAAAGCCTTAGAAAACAACGTTAAAAACCTCGGTAAAATTGCCCAAGAGCGTATTCGTGATGAATTCATTAAATTGATTATGTCTCCAAACCCAATGGTTGGGATAGTTTTAGCTAATCGACTTGGTATTCTTAAATATGTTTCACCTGAAACAGAGGCTGGGATTAATGTTAAACAAAATGGTGATCATATCTATGATGTCTGGGAGCACAACCTAAGGGCGTTGCAACACTCAGCAGATCGTGAATGGCCGTTACACGTGAGACTTTCTGCTCTATTTCATGATGTTTCTAAGCCTGAAACACGTCGTTGGTCTGACGAAAAGAAAGATTATACCTTCTATGGGCATGACGTAGTTGGTTCACGTGTAACAAAAAAAATTCTAGAAAGAATGCGTTTTCCGCGAGAAATTGTAGATGTTGTTTCAAAGCTAGTGCGTTACCATTTATTTTTTTCAGACGTAGATAAAATAACCTTATCGGCAGTAAGGCGTATCGTGAAAAATGTTGGACCAGAACATGTTTGGGATTTAATGAAACTTCGTGCTTGCGACCGTATCGGCATGGGAAGGCCAAAAGAGACCCCGTATCGGCTTAGAAAATATGAGTCTATGATCGAAGAGGCGATGCGTGCGCCGATATCGGTTGCCATGCTAAAAATAGACGGGAAACGTATTATGGAAGTTACACATGAAACTCCAGGTCCTAAAATCGGTTATGTTTTACACGCCCTCCTTGAGGAAGTACTTGATGAACCAGAAAGAAACACAACTGAATACCTAGAAAAACGTTCAATTGAAATGATAAAACTATCTATTGAAGAGTTAAAGAAATTAGGAGAAGAAGGAAAGGCTAAAAAAGAGAAGGAGGAATCAAAGGAAGTATCTGAGATAAGAAAAAAACACTGGGTAAAATAATAGATAAAGGACACAAATTTAATGTAAGTGTCCTTTATCTACTTAATCACTCAACGTTAGTGTAATCGGGCAATGGTCTGAACCTAAAACATCTGAGAGTATTTTTGTTCCCGTAATTTTTTTTAATAAACCGCGTGACGCAAAAAAATAATCTATCCTCCACCCAACGTTTCTATCGCGAGCGCGAGTTTTCATATCCCACCAAGTATAAGCATTTTGTTTTTCCGGATTAAAATAACGAAAAATATCTATATATCCATGCGCAATATATTCATCAATCCAAGCACGCTCTTCTGGTAAAAACCCGATCTGGTTCTCATTTTCCTTTGGTCTTGCAATATCTATTGCTTCGTGTGCGACATTAACATCCCCACAAAAAATAATTTCTTTATTTTTATTTTTTAATTTTTCGATATGTTTTAAAAATTCTTCATAGAAATCTAATTTGTATTTCAATCGATGGGGTTCACCTCCGCCGTTTGGAAAATAAACATTTAAAAGTACAAAATCTTTAAAGTGTAGAACTAGAAGTCTTCCTTCATCATCAAATTTTTTAATCCCCATTCCTTCTTCAATTTTTTCTGGTGCTATTTTTGTATAAATACCAACTCCACTATATCCTTTCCGTCCTTTTGAGTGAGAAAAATAGCCAAAGTATCCAGGAATATTTTTTATCTCTTCTGGTAATTGAACTTCTTCGGCTTTAGTTTCCTGTAAACATAAAATATCTGGCTTTTCTTTCTTTATAAAAGAAAGAAATGAGTCCTTACGGTGCACGGCCCGCAAACCATTTACATTCCAAGAGATTATTTTCATTTTTTCTATTTTAGCATATGATAGATATAGAAATTACAAAAAAGGAGGTTCGACATGTTCTTAAATAATCACACCTATAGCGTCAAACATCTAGTGAGACAAATGGAGGAGGACGGGGAAAATTGTGACTACGGCAACTGGGGGATTTGTTCAAGCGAAAAAGGTAAGACGTTATACTTCGGGAGATCTTGCAGGAAAGTATCTCTACGTGTTCCACTTATCGAAATAATTGATTATGTGGAGAAAAATTTTCCGGAATACGGCATGGAGGAGGTGTTTGTCTCTCTCGTCCTAAAAGACGGTGGTTCTGTAGAGTGGTACGCTGGACTTCCAGACTAAAAGACGCCAAACGGCGTCTTTTCTGTTTTTTACATAAATATTCCTATTTTTTAGAGTGGAACTTCTTATGTATTTCTCTGAGGGCCTTGTCTGTCACGTGGGTGTAAATCTGTGTGGTTGAAATACTGGCATGCCCAAGCATCATTTGAACAGAACGAATATCTGCCCCATTACCAAGTAGGTCTGTGGCAAATGAGTGTCTGATAACGTGTGGGGTTACTTTTTTTGAGATACCGGCCTTAATTGCATATTGTGCAACGATTCTTTCAACCGAACGGGTCGTTAGGTGTGTTATTTCTCCTTTCTTTTTTCCAACGCTTCCTGTTCCAATAAAAAGAACATCCTCCATATCTCCTCGCTTTGCTAAATATTTTTTAATTGCTTCTTTTGCCGAATCGGAAAGAAAAACAACTCGTACTTTTTCTCCTTTTCCTCGTACCGAAAATTCATCTTTACGAAGGTCGATATCGCGGGGAAGAGAACATAACTCCGAAACACGAAGCCCTGTTGAGAAAAGTAATTCTAAAATAGCCTTATCTCGCAAGCTTTTTAAATCACCGCCATCGGGAGCTTTAAGTAAGCGCTCTAGTTCATCTAAAGAAATAAGATCAAGCGACCTCTCTGCTACCTTTGCAAGCTCAATACGATCAGGGGAAAGAGCTTCAATCCCTCTTTTCATTAAATATTTAAGAAAAATACGTAAAGCAATTAAATAATAGTTCTGGGTTTTCTTTTTTAACGTTCCTGCACTCATCCCGCGCTCACGGCGACCCTCTTGTCTATTCAACCAAAGACGAAATTCTCTTATTGAGTCATCGGTTATATCTTTTGGATATTTAGCGTTTGTTTGAGTAAGGAAACGCTCAAGATAAGCATCGTAATTACGAACAGTTTTTAAACTTCTTCCACGTTCAATTTCAATATATTCAAGAAATTGCTGTTTTAAACTCTTTAAATCTTGAGTCATGATGTCGTAAAATATTTTACCACGACAGTCACCCAAGCACGTTATCTATTTTTGAAAGAAAAATCTGATACCTTTATTTTTTTTATGATATAATTACACGAATATACAAATATGGGACTAGAATCACTACCAATAAACGAAAACGAGCCGCACGGAGATGCTTCTCTTTTGGGGCGCAAAGATCTTTTTGAAAAAAAAGCAGAACAATACCCAGAGACACAACAATTAACAGCCGAAGAAGAGAAGGAACTCAACGAAGCTCTAAAAAAGCTTAAAAAAGACACTTCTTTCAACGAACTTCATTAAAATAAACCAGAAAAATGGTTTTTAGCACAGGCCTTGCAAAAATAAGGCTTTTTTAATTCAAAATTATGCCGTTGCTATTATAAGTTTTTTGGTGAAAACGCACCCCTAACGGATTCAGGTCGTACGTCTATAAGTATTTTTGCTTCGCTTTAACCACCTGTGTATAAAAACAGAAACCGCCCGAGAAGCGACGACTTCTGGGCGGGCATTACCGGGCAACACGGAACACTGCGGTGTCCGGACGAAATACGCGTCTAGCGACCGTATTTCCACTGAAATGATCAATGCATTCTTCCGTAAACATCCCTGCTCTCGGATTCCGTTTCCGGTAAACATACACGCCTTCTCGATTGCCAAGGTCGTCGGCGCAGATGAAGTACGCTTCTGCGGGCAATTCGCTGAACTTCAGTCCCATATCGTTCTCCAAAGAATTAAAACTAGTTAAATATTGACATGTGGAAATATATATGTCAAGAGCCGTGGGTAATGTGTGCGAACTAGCACAGGCCTTGCAAAAATAGGGGTTTTTTGTTATAGTTTGCGCCATGATAACGAAGAAGAAAAAGGCTGAAATCATGTCAAAAGCACAGGTTCACGACAAGGATACTGGTTCTGCAGAGGTCCAAATTGCTATTTTGACCAAAAGAATCACTGATTTGGCTACCCATTTAAAGAAAAACCAGAAAGATAACCACTCTCGCCGTGGGCTTATTCAAATTGTTGCTGATCGCCGAACACATTTAAAGTATTTGGAGAAAAAAAGCAAAAAACGATACGATTCTATCGTTAAAAAATTAGCTCTAAAGTAGGAAATAGCCCGTCTTAACAGATGGGTAATTTCATTTTTAATAAAATAAGTTCCTTTAAGATTTAAATTTTATATATGTCAGTTATAAAACATAAAGACCAAAGAGTTGGTGTTTTTATTGATACGCAAAACCTTTATCACAGCGCACGTAATCTATATCATGCAAAAGTAAATTTTGGAGCAATAATGAAAGAGGCTGTCGGAGTACGACAACTCGTCCGAGCTATTGCATATGTCATAAAGACAGAGGGTGATGATGAAAAAGGGTTTTTTGAAGCACTAGGGAAAGTTGGAATAGAAACAAAAGTTAAAGATCTTCAAATTTTTTGGGGGGGTGCCAAAAAAGCAGATTGGGACGTCGGCCTTGCGGTTGATGCCATGAGGCTAGCGCCAAAGCTTGATGCTGTTGTTATTGTTTCTGGAGATGGCGATTTTTGTCCTTTAGTTGAATATCTAAAACTAAACGTTGGAGTACAGGTTGAAGTTATCGCCTTTGGTAAATCAGCCTCAAGTAGCCTTCGTGCTGTCGCAGACGATTTTATTGACCTTTCAAACGATCCAAAAAAATTCCTCATAATGCCAAGACGCGGAAAGAAGGGGGAATCAGAAAAAAATTAGAACAAAAATGAGACCAAATTGGTCTCATTTTTGTTTGCATTGAAAAGACGTTGTTTCCGTGCGAAACTTAAAGAAACTTATCATTAACAAAAGTCGCCGGATACGCAGAGTTGAAAGAGTTTGTAGAACTTTCAATCCTGAAATTCGGCGGGTTTAAAACAAAATGCAAAAGAAAAATTTCTCGTGTGAAATTGGAGGAAAAACACTAACCGCAACTTTTTCTGACCTAACCGAACAAGCAAATGGTTCAGTTATTGTCTCATATGGAAAAACTATTGTTCTTGCGACCGCAGTAATCTCAAAAGAAAAACGTGACAACATTGATTTCTTTCCACTAACCGTTGATTACGAAGAACGTTTTTATGCTGCCGGACAAATCTTAGGAAGTAGATTTGTTAGACGCGAAGGAAAACCATCTGACGAAGCAATTCTTTCTGGAAGAATTATTGACCGCACAATTCGTCCTCTTTTTGACGACCATATTAGAAATGAAATACAAGTTATTATAACCGTCCTCGCAATCGACAAAGACGATCCTGATATTTTGGCAATCAATGCTGCCTCTCTCGCTCTTGCAACTTCAGACATTCCTTGGAACGGACCAGTGTCTGCAATTCGTCTAACAAAACATTCTAAATCCGATGCCCCAGAAATAAATCCTGATTATGATTTTCGTCGCCATGACGATGCTGATCTTGAGCTTGTTATTTGTGGACGTGACGGAAAAATAAACATGATTGAAGCTTCTGGAAAAGAAATACCAGAAGACATTATCGAGGATGCTTTAGAACAATCCTTGTTGGAACTTAAAAAACTCCAGGAATTCCAAGAAAATATTATTAAGGAAATAGGGAAGAAAAAAATTACGATTGAGAAAGAAGAAATTAGCGATGTTGCGAAAAATCTTTTTGCCGAAAAAATTTCCAGTAGGTTCAATGAAATTCTAAGTGGTGGCGCGGGTGGAAAAATTATTAACGAAATTCTAGAAAATTGGATGGTTGTTGTTAAAGACGAACTACCTGAAGAAAAAAGCTCTCTTGCTCTTTCGTATTTCGAAAAAGCGATGGATGACTTTATCCACCAAGAAGCGGTAAAAAATAATAGACGTCCAGATGGTAGAGATTTTAAAGAAGTGCGACCACTCTTTGCCCAAGCCGGTGGAATTTCTCCCGTACTACATGGAACAGGAATTTTTTACCGCGGAGGAACGCATGTTCTTTCCGCGTTAACACTTGCTGGCCCAGGAGAATCACAGACAATAGATGGAATCGAAATAAAAACGGAAAAACGTTACATGCACCATTATAATTTTCCACCATTTTCTTCTGGAGAAATAAAAAAAGTTGGAACAATAAACAGAAGAGAAATAGGACATGGAGCACTTGCGGAAAAAGCCTTACTTGCCGTTTTGCCTAACCAAGAAGAGTTTCCATACACAATTCGTATTGTTTCTGAATCAATGTCTTCCAACGGCTCAACCTCAATGGCCTCTGTTTGTGGATCAACTCTCGCGTTGATGGATGGTGGTGTTCCAATCAAAAGACCGGTTGCCGGGATTGCTATGGGAGTGATGATGGAGAGTGAAAAAAATTACAAAATTCTAACGGACATCCAAGGACCAGAAGATCATTATGGCGACATGGACTTCAAGGTTGCTGGGACTGAAGTCGGAATAACCGCAGTACAACTTGATATTAAAGTTGGTGGTATCCCTCTTTTAGTTTTAAAAGAAGCTCTTGTTGATGCAAAAAATGCTCGTTTAAAAATTCTAGAGAAAATAAAGGAGGCAATCCCAGCACCACGACCAATGCTTTCAGCATCAGCGCCAAAAGTTTTGCGTCACAAAATTAAAGAAGACCAGATAGGACTCGTCATAGGCCCCGGTGGTAAGACAATAAACGGAATTAAAGATATGACCGGAGCAGAACAAATTGATATTGATGAAACGGGTGGAATTATAATTGTTGGTAAAAATGGTAGTGCCGAAAAAGCTTTAGAGAAAATAAAGGAGTTAACCAAAGAATATAAAGTTGGAGAAAAATTTGTTGGCACAGTCGCTCGTATTATGGATTTTGGAGCCTTTGTTGAAATAGGACCTCGTACCGATGGACTTGTTCATGTTTCACAGATAGCTCCGTTTCACATCAATCGCGTAGCAGATGTTTTGTCTATAGGAGAAAAAGTAAACGTCATCATTAAAGAAATTGACGAGAAACACCGCATTAATCTTTCTATTAAAGACGTTGACCCAGAGTTTGCTTCAAAAAAAGGAGTAAAACCCGAAGAACCAACTATTCCTAAAAATATCGCCTAGAAAAAATATTCTCCACAAAAAGAAAAGAGTGCAATCCGTGCGCGCGTGTATAATATATTAATGGACGAAACTACTGAGCAAAATAAAATACCGAGTAACGACTTAGGCTTTGAGGCTCAGCTTAGCCAACAAACATCGTTAAACGATTCTCCTGTTCCAGAACAGCCCAAGGTAAGTAATGCTCCTAAAATATCACCAATTAGAACGTATCAAAGTGATGCGGCTAGATCTGTTAAAGAAAACAAAACATCTCTTGTAAGAATGGTTATTGCTGAACAAGGTAAAAAAGAGAGTCAACTCAGAGAACTTTCGCCACGCTCTTCAAAAAACATCATCTTTATTTCCTTAAGCGTTATTCTTCTAATCGCCGGTGTTCTTCTTTCAACTTACTTTTTTGTTAAAAACATGAACATAGGAGGAAACACCTCTACAGAAGTTACACGCATAAAAACTTTCATCTTAACCGAAGAGGACTTCGGGATAGACATAACAGGAAATAATCGTGAAGCTGTTTGGAAAAAAAGTATTACTTCCATAAGAAACCTAACTCCTCGGTTAGATACATTGGTTAATATTTATTTCACAGAAACAAAAGATTACACGGCCCAACCAGAAATTATAAACACCGAGCGATTCTTCTCTGCATTAGAATCCAGAATACCTTCTCCACTTCTTCGGTCTCTTGATAGTGGATTTTTATTTGGAATTCATTCGTTTAACGGAAACCAACCATTCTTAATACTTAAAACAAACTTCTATGAAAATGCGGCTGCCGGAATGTATTCTTGGGAAAAAGATATGGCAGAAGAAATCCTTCCTTTGTTTGGGATTGCCCCAAGCGGTAATTCTAATATTTATGAAAAAGATTTCGTAGACGCTGTTGTAAAAAATAAAGACGTTCGAATGCTTAAAGATAACGCGGATCAACCAATTATTATGTATTATTTCAAGGACAAAAAAACCATAATAATAACAACGAACGAAGCCACTCTAAGCGAGCTAATTACCAGACTTTCCGTTTCAAAATCACAAATATAAACAACTTTGATATATAGAGATAAAAAACAAAGGTTATGATAAAATACATCTTAATAAAAATATGGAAAAAAATTACGAAAAATACATACAAAAATTAACCGAAGAAAAAAAGCTTCTTGAAGAAGAAATGCAATCCCTTGGAAGAAAAAACCCAAGCAATCCAAAAGACTGGGAACCAGTCCCTTCTGTAATGGACGCAAGTTCTTCTGACAAAAACGAGATGGCGGATTTAATGGAAGATTTTGAAGAAGTATCTGCTACTCAATCAGAATTAGAGAAAAGATTAAATGAGGTAGATTCTGCGATGCTTCGAATAAAAAATGGTAAGTACGGAATTTGTTCAGTTTGTGGAAAAGAAATAGAAGAAAAAAGACTTGATGCAAATGCAGCTGCAACAACCTGCATGGAGCACTTATAGTCAATCGCTAAGATCATGAATTTCGCGCGTGTTTATGGAGCTCAAATACAATTCCTAAAAGCACATGTGGTTAACGTAGAGGCCGACATTTCTCGTGGCCTCTTTTCGTTTTCAATTGTCGGACTTCCCGACAAAGCCGTCGAGGAATCTCGCGATCGAGTTAGCGCCGCAATTAAAAATTCTGGCCTTAAGCCACCAAAAAGTAAAAATGAAAAAGTGGTAGTTTCACTTGCCCCTGCTGACATGAAAAAAGAGGGTCCTGTTTTTGATGTTCCAATTGCTCTTGCTTATGCTCTCGCATCTCAAGATATTTCATTCAACACTGATAAAAAAATATTTGTAGGGGAGCTTGCTCTTGATGGTAGAGTTATGCCTGTTCGTGGAACACTACTTATTGCAGAAGAAGCAAAAAGAAAAGGGTTTGAAGAGCTTTATGTCCCAGAAGATAATGCGAGCGAAGCTGCTTTAATAAAAGGAATAAAAATTTTTCCCGTAAAAAATTTAAAACAATTAATAAACCATCTCTCTAAAAAGAAGGAGGAAAATTCTCAAGAAGAATTTATAAAAACTTCTGCACCAACAGAAATTTCTCAATCGTTTTCTGAGATAGACTTAGATTTATCTGAAATACGAGGACAAGAAACCGGCAAAAGGGGGTTGGAAATAGCTGCTTCCGGTGGGCACAACATTGCTCTTTATGGGCCACCGGGAACAGGTAAAACAATGCTTGCTAAAGGTTTCCGTGGACTCCTACCAAACCTAAACGAAGAAGAAATGCTTGAGGTTACAGGAATACATTCTGCCGCAGGGACACTGAAAGAAACAATAATCACCGTGCCTCCGTTTCGCTCTCCTCACCATACTGCTTCTTATGTTTCCGTTATAGGCGGTGGCGCAATTCCAAAACCAGGGGAGTCAACTTTAGCGCATCGAGGAGTTTTATTCTTGGATGAATTCCCAGAATTTGAAACTCGTGTATTAGAATCATTGCGACAACCACTTGAAGATCGTGTAGTGAATATTTCAAGGTCTCGTGGTTTTGCTCTTTTCCCAGCATCTTTTATTTTAGTAGCGGCGCTAAATCCTTGTCCTTGTGGTAACCGCGGAAACAAAAAACAACAGTGCACTTGTACTGCCTCTGCTATTGCTCGCTACGAAAGAAAATTATCTGGTCCAATTATTGATCGAGTAGATATGTGGATTGAAGTTGGAACAATTGACTACGAAAAACTTTCTGGAAAAGGTGATGGAGAAAAAAGTGAAGAAATACGAAATCGTGTTACACGCGCAAGAGCGCGCCAAAAAGAAAGATTTTTGTCTTTTAATAAACCAGGTAAATTAAACACTGACATGAAGGCAAAAGATATTATAGAAATGTCTCGCATTACAGAAAATGCAGAAAAAATATTACGACAAAGCGCAGAACGTTTTAATTTCTCTGCCCGCGCTTATCATAAAACAATCAAACTCGCTCGCACTATTGCCGACTTAGATGAAAGTGACGAAATTTTAGATAAACACATACTAGAAGCTATACATTATCGCCCAAGAGAATCGTTTTTATCTCGCAGTTAACAATAAACAAAAATCCACCTAAGTTAGGTGGATTTTTGTTTGGTCGATTATCTAGATCGCAAAATATATTTTTGGGCAATCATCCTTACCCCGACGTTCTGTTTTTAAAATGGATTCTTTGCCCCACGGATCTCAAAGTGTAGGTGTGATCCCGTCGAGCGCCCAGTTGAACCCATATAGCCAATTAATTGACCCTTGCTTACATGCCAACCTTCTTTTGCTACAACACCGCTTAAGTGGCCATAAAGAGTCTGTGTCCCATTATCGTGGGCGATAACAACATACGAGCCATAACCGCCATTCCAACCACCTTGTCTTGAAACAATAACCTCCCCTGAAGCTGCTGCAATAATTGGAGTGCCCACCTTGCCGGCGATATCAACTCCGTTATATCCATGCAATCCCTGAGATTTTGTTCCAGAATCATATGAAACGGGTCTAATATAATAACCACTATAATCTGGTCCACTAACCCCACGAGCCTTATTAACAACCTTACTTGGCTGTGTGCTTGTTGGACTTTTCTCTTCTATTTCAGCAAAAGGTATAATTATCACTTCACCAACAGTAAGAGTATCTTCACTAGAAGAAAAACCATTAAATCCAACAATTTCCCCAACATCAACTTTGTATTTCTTAGAAACAGAAGTGATTGTGTCACCCTTCTTTACTGTGTATTGAATACCAGAAATTGGTAAAATTATAAGTTTTTGACCAACAGAAATAGTTTCTCCTCTTTTTAAATCATTCGCGCTTAAAATCGTCCCCGTACTGACGTCAAACATCTTGGCGATACTTGAGATCGTATCTCCTTTTCTAACTATATAAGTACTAACCTGACCAGAAATAGGGGTTGGGTTTTCATCAACCTCAACCTGTGTTCCAGAAGGACCAGCATCCGGCAGAAGAGCAACACCACCAATAATTGTTATGTCACCACCGCCACGAGGAAGGCTCTGCCATGAAGGCCCGGAAACTGCCTGTAAAATAGGCATATTTTGAGAGTTTGTTACCTCAACCTGCTCTGCATCATTTCCAGAAAAAAGTTCTCCTATTTTAGAAAAAACACTAGCAGAAGCCGTAGAAGGAGATGAGTAAACCAACAAAACACCTATAAATAAAGTTACAAGCCTCTTTGATAGAAGCCCTAGAAATAAGGGGTTTTTCGCCTGATTCGCACAACCAGGGTCTTTTTCTTTATATTCGATAAGCCTATTTTAAAAATTACTATTTTTCCTGTACGACCCGAGTGGGCAAAACCGTTGAAAAATAAGCAATTTTGCTATCTTAAGTCCCTAAAAGGGCTAAAAATGGCCTAGCAGAGCCATTTTTCTAATTTGGGTGGGGTATTCCCGCCCTCATATGAAATGGTATCCCCCTATGGTAAGGAAGTCAACCAGGGTGGGGATAAGAAAAATTTTGTCCTTAAAAACAAAAAAATGTTTATTGCCGACGTAGAGAGAGTGAAATGAGAAAGTAATCTTCCTCATTTCCGAGCCGAGGAGAGCAATATAAGGGATTAAAATACCGCGCGGCTTGTCGCGCCAAAGCGTGAGCGAAGCGAACACGCTTTGGGTGCAGGGCTTGCCCGGCGGTATGATACCTTTTATTTTTTCTTTAACGCGAAGCTAAATGCTATAGTTCCATTTATGTCTTCTCTAAAAAACGACTTGAACCAACAACAACAAGAGGCTGTCACCCAAACAGAGGGTCCTCTTTTAATTATCGCCGGTGCTGGTGCTGGAAAAACAAAGACTATAACCCACAGAATCCTTCATTTAGTTGAAAAAGGGATTAGACCTAGCTCGATTTTAGCTATTACTTTTACAAACAAGGCGGCGGCAGAAATGGGGCAACGTGTTTCTGCCCTCCTTTCTACCAGACGCTCAGTTGCCGATTTCGGCCTAAAAGATGGCCCACTTGTTGCAACCTTCCATTCCTTAGGAGTAAAGATATTACGGGAAAATGCCCAACACGTCGGTCGCACCGCCCGCTTTTCCATATTAGATGAGCAGGAAACTGTCTCTCTTGTTAGGAACGCCATCAAAAGTCTAGATTTGGATCCAAAACAATTTGACCCAGCGCGACTACGATGGGCTATTTCAAGACACAAAGGAAACGTTGTTTCGGCAGACGAATACGCCGAAACGGCGGAAGGTTATTTTCCTAAAATACTTTCTTCTGTTTGGAAAAAATACGAAACTCTTTTAAAAGAAGAAAATGCTTTTGATTTTGACGACCTTGTTACTAAAACCACAATTCTTTTACGCGAAAATAACGAAGTTCTTAAAAAATATAACGATACCTGGAAATATATTCATATTGATGAGTATCAAGATACAAACACAGCTCAATACGAACTATCACACCTTCTTGCTAAAAAAGAAAAAAATATTTGTGTCGTTGGTGATAGTGATCAAAATATTTATGGTTGGCGTGGTGCAAACTTACGAAATATTTTAAATTTTGAACATGATTATCCTGGAGCAAAAGTTGTTCTTCTTGAAGAAAACTATCGTTCAACACAAAACATTCTTCAAGCAGCAAACGATATAATTAAAAAAAATAAAATCCGCAAAGAAAAAAATCTTTTTACAAAAAACGCAGAAGGTGAAAAAATTTCTGTTTTTGAAGCATACGATGAAGCTGATGAAGCTCGTTTTATTGCCTCAAAATCAGCAGAACTAATTGAGAGTGGGGTACCATCAAACGAAATCGCCGTTTTATACCGCGCAAATTATCAATCTCGTGCTCTTGAAGAAGGTTTTCTTTCTCTTAATGTTCCCCATCGAGTTTTGGGTGTGAAATTTTTTGAAAGAAAAGAGGTTAAAGATGTGCTTGCTTATATTCGTGCAGGGAGAAATCCAGCGGGACTTTCCGACATTAAGCGTGTTATTAATGTTCCACCGCGCGGAGTAGGTGATGCAACCATCGCAAAGATTTTTTCTGGTAAAGAAGACTCACTCCCTCCAAAAATGAGAGAACGTATCTCAATTTTTTGGGCGCTTCTTGAAAAAATAAAAAATTCATCGGAAACGATGAAAACTTCTGAGTTAGTCCGTTTTGTAATTAAAGAAACTGGGTTAGAAAAATTTTTCAAAGATGAAGGTGGTGAGGAAGATTTAGAACGCCTTGAAAACATGATGGAGCTTGCCTCTCTTGCTACTAAGTACGACATTTTTGAACCAGACGAAGGGGTTGAGAAGTTACTATCAGATGCCGCCCTTGCGAGCGACCAAGACTCCATGGATCAAAAGAAAAACAAAGATGGTGTACGTTTAATGACCGCCCACGCATCAAAGGGCCTAGAATTTGATTATGTTTTTATTGTTGGGCTTGAGCAAAATTTATTTCCACACGCGAGAGTTAATCTTCCAACTACAACAGAGGAGGATTCCGAAGAAGAACGTCGTTTATTTTATGTCGCTATCACTCGCGCTCGAAAAAAAGTTTTTCTAACTTTTGCTACTGTTCGTACTATTTTTGGTTCTCGCCAAGTTGAAACTCCATCTGAATTTATTTATGATATCGACCCAACACTACTTGAACAAACAGAAAGAAGTGAATCGGTTGGAAAAGTAATATACTTAGATTAACGTGAAACCAAAAAAATCATTCGGACAAAATTTCCTAACGGACAAAAAAATTGCAGAAGATATCGCTCTTTCTGGAAATATTTCCAAAAAAGACATTGTCCTTGAGGTTGGTCCGGGGAAGGGGATATTAACCGAGTTTCTGCTTAAACATGCAGATAAAGTTATTGCTGTCGAAAAAGATCGCGACCTTTTTCCTTTTCTTTCAGAAAAATTTGCGAAAGAAATTTCTTCAAAAAAACTAATTCTCTTACAAGAAGATATTCTTAATTTTAATTTTCCTGACTACGAATTAAAAAATGGTTCCTATAAACTAATTTCAAACATCCCGTACAACTTAACTGGAATGTTATTTCGAATTTTTCTTGAAAAAGGACCGCGCCCAAAAACAATTGTCTTTATGGTTCAAAAAGAAGTTGCTGAACGAATAATTGCGCGCGACAAAAAAGAGAGCGTCTTATCTATCTCCATAAAAGCATATGGATCTCCTAAAATTATTCGTCGTGTTTCCGCTGGAAGTTTTTTCCCAAAACCAAACGTTGACTCAGCAGTTCTTGCAATTGAAAAAATAAAATCACCTTTCAAGAGCAAAAAAGACGAGGAAAGATTTTTTGAAATATTAAAAGCTGGATTTAGTAGTAAGCGTAAAAAAATTTCTAGCAACCTAACCAGTGCGGCAAAAAGGGAGGATATTTTAAGTGTTTTTACAAAACTAAAACTAGACCAAAATACAAGAGCAGAGGATTTATCTCCTGAACTATTTTTATCGATTGCCAAGGAATTATAAGACGTTGGCGTGAACTAAGATGTTCCCATCTTAAGAATTGTCCCTTGAATAGGCGGGTACGGAGCACATGTCTTTCCAGCAATCTGCATGCAAGTCCCTCCAGAAGAATAGTCTCCTAACGTCCAAACCCCAGGGGAAACGCGCCCTCTACTGAATAAACGTGAAATTCCAGGAACAAACAACAAAACGGCTGGCCTAGGCGCCCCAACAATCACAGCCATCCCTGGAGAACAAGTGCACGGAACAATAGACATGATTCTTCCACCAAAAACAGAAGCTGCATTAGCTTTGGTAAGAGGAATTGAAGAAAATACTAATATAGTTATAAACAAAAAAAGTACTGCTTTTTTCATTTATTCATTATAGCAACACCAAAGACCATTGTCTTTTTTCTTTCGAAACAAAAAACTTAGAGAAAAACAAAAACATATCCACACAAATCTATAAATTCATAAAAAAACTATAATTTCCTTGCTATAATCAAAGAATATATGAATCCTCAATTGGTGCGCAGTTTCTTACAAAACAAAAGACTAGTTAGCGCCTCTATTTTGGGTGTAGGGATTATTCTTCTTTCAATTTTTTCAAAATATCAAAATAACGCACCGATAATTAACGGATCTAAAGAAGAAGAGCAGAGCGTTTTAGTGATTAATGGCGGAGTAGACTCTTCTTCTATAACAGATTTAATAAACAAGGATAGCGATAACGACGGATTAAAAGATTGGGAAGAAGCCCTCTATGGAACAGACCCACAAAATGCTGATTCAAACGGAAACGGTATAGTTGATTCAGCGGAAGTCCGTAAGCAAAACAACGCAAATATTAACAACCAGACAACAGAAAGCGTAACGGATCAGTTTGGCCAACAATTCTTTGTTGCCGTTTCTGCTCTTAAAAACTCTGGGGAAGTTAGCTCACAGTCAATAAAAAACGCAGCAGAAACAATATATTCAAACATAAAAACAGAATCTCCTGTCTCTTTATACACAACAAACGACATTTCAATTATAAAAAACGCTAACGACGCAGAGATTTTATTGTATGGTAAAAAATTGGGGGAAGTAATTCAAAAATATGATAAATACAACCTCGGACAAGAACTTCCGATTATCTCAAAAGCACTTGAAACAGAAGATAAAACATTGCCAATGAAACTAACTCCTTATATAGAAGCCTATACAAACATAGCCAAAGAAACAGCATTAATCCCTGTGCCAGACAAAATCGCAACAATACACCTAGATTTAATAAATAGTTACCGAGGAACCGCTGATTCTTTGAAGATAGCTGGAAAAATTTTTAGCGATCCACTTCTTTCGATGAGTGGAATTAATCAATATCTTTTTTATAGCAATAAAATAATAGAAACAGCCAAAACACTAGAGATATATTTTAAAAGTGGTGTTATACTTAACAGCACAAAGCCGTAAAAACTATGGTTCTATTTTCTGCTAAAAGGAATATGGTAAAAAAAATAATTTCAGTGGTTTTTATTTCTCTGATTATTATTTCGCCGTCATTTTTAAATACAAACAACGCTAGAGCTCAAGAAGCTGATGGCTGTACGGACGGTTTCGTTGACGACCCAACAAGTCCTGGCTCTTGTATTCTTCCCTCCGACATAACTAACAGGGATTCGGAAACAAAAACTCTCGATACAAGAAAAAGTCTAAACTCATCTAATGAATCAATGGCTGAAACATTAGGAAATTCTGGGTGTACTGCACTCGGCGGGGCAATAGGAAATACACTATCCTCGCTTGGAAAACAACTCATTAGCGGTGTGGGTATAAGCGGACTTGGCTCCTCTGCCTCCGGTGCTGTAAGTGATGCTCTAGGTGGTGGTCAAATCGGGAATAGTGTTGGAAAAGCTGTTGGTTCTATTGTAGACAAGGCTGCCAATACCGCAGTAACAGGGGCAACAAATGCTATAAATCAAGAAATCAACAAAACAGTAAACGGAGTAGATGGTTCAAACGGTGGTATTGGTGGTGCAATTCAGTCCGGAACAAATGCTATTATCGGCGGAGCAGATAAGTTAGTAACAAGCGCTTTATCAAGTGATCTGCTTTCTGATGCAACAAGCGCTGTTTCCAACGCCCTTATAGATTTAGGTGGAACTATTGGTTCTGGTAGTTTAGTCAGTCTTGGAAACACCCTTGGCGGAATGTCTGCTGGCTACACAGCAGGAGAGCTAGGCTCTATGTTTGGTGGCAGTAGTGCCATTCCAGGAGTTGGTTCTATTCTTTCTTTAATAGGTGGTGGTGGACAAGTTCCAACAGACCCTCAAACAATTGTTCAACAAATAACAACCCTTCAACAAGACACTAGTATTCTTAAAACAAAAGAAACTTGTTTAAATAGACTTTCCTATACCAGCTCTTTAATAACAAGGGCAAAAATGGAAGACAATATAAGAAATTGGTTAAATACTGGAAATAACGGTAATCCTCTTTATGTAACAAATATGACTGATTACATAAGCAAGCAAACCGAAAACCAAACAAAACTTTTTATTTCTGATTTATCAAAAAGTAACTCTCCTTACAAAAACGAAGCAATAAAAAATATAGTAAATGAAGAACAAACAAAAAACGCAAACAACACAGGTGTTTTAAACGACAGTCTTCCAAGTATTATTGGTTCAACCAATGCCGTAAAATATCGCAAAGGCGATTTCTCTGCTGGTGGATGGAAAGCTTGGAACGCTTTGACTCAAATTGAGTCGAATAATAAATTCGGACACATTCTTGCAACAGAAAGACTTTATCAAGAAGGTCAAGATAGGGCAGAAGAGGAGGCAAAAGAAAAACTAGTTAACGATGTTCCACCACAAGAAGAATGTGTGGATATTGATGAATCTTCTGGTGCGTGCCGAAGATATAAGATTGTTACTCCAGCATCAGTAATCGAAGAAAAACTACGCTCTGTAGCAACAGCCCCAGAAAGAAATGCTGGAAATATTGGAGCAGATTCAAATGAAACAATTTCTACTGCTGACCTTGCACTTCAAAACTTTCTTACTGACTCAAACTCATCTTTCTGGGAAATTACCGACAACAATTCAACGGCAAAAGAAATTTCAAGCCAGGAAAATAACTCTACAAACGATGTTGTTGGCAGTATAGAAAAAACTTCAAATTCATTAATTGGGTATATCACAATTATTGATGAGCTACGTGATGTCACCTCTGAAGCCGCTGATTTAACCAATTCTTTGATAAAACTAGGACCGGTAACATATTGTCCAAGTAATCTAGCAAACCAATCAAACTCTGGGGTAACGTCACTTTTCGACAGAGTAGCTTTATACAACCAAGCAATAACAAGTCTAGAAGGTGAAGTAAATTCTGCAGCGAGAACAATGGTTGAATTATATGCACTTAAAGATGCTGTTGCTTTAGGAGGTCTTGATTATAAAACTGCCGCAGGAGAATTAATAAATATCTCCACTTCAGGCAAAATTCCAAGTTCTACTGTGGTAACAAACGCTTCTTCTCAATTATCTCAAGCAAGAACAATTCGTGACACAACAAGCGCAATGATTGTTGCTTGCGAAGCTGAGCATAAAGAGATTTTAGCGGAAGAAGAAAGGAAGAAACAAAATATGCCGACAACATACTAAAAGCATGATATCTTTTTCTTTTAAAAAACTAATAAATTTTTCAGCAATACTTTTTTTTGTGCTTGTTTTATTTATTTTGTTTTTCACAAACGCACAAGCGCAACAAAACTGTGAAACAATTCAAAACAAAGGTTCGAACGAATATTTAAACTGTATTGCAGATTCAAACGACCAAAGAGATGTCGTTCCAAAAGCACCTTCTATAATGGCGGAATCTGAGTGTAGTTCAATCAAAGACAAAGGATCAAATGAGTACCTAAACTGTATTGCAGATCTAAACGACGCCAATTATGCATATAACGCAAACCTATATGACACCGTGGTAGCTAAAAATACTGCAAAGAACGGGGAGACTGCTTCATGTTCGGGGTTTAATAATTTTTTTAAAAATCCAATTGCCTGTAGCGCAAGAGGTCTTGGTTATGCTGTTTTAAACATTCTTGCTTTTCTAGTTAGCCTAGCTGGGCAAGTTTTTGATTTTTCAACAAAATTCAGCATCCTTGAAATGGGGACGCTTATTGGAAGTGCTGACAATGGTATCAACATAGCTTGGAGCACCATCAGAGACTTAGGAAATATTATTTTCATATTCATGTTGCTCTGGGTTTCAATAATGAACATCCTGCAGATGGGTGATGCAAAAAAATTCATACCAACACTTATTATTGCAGCGTTGCTTGTTAATTTCAGTTTATTTTTCACCAAAGTAATCATAGACACCTCAAACATTGTCGCTGTTCAGTTTTATTCTTCAATAATAAAAGACAGCACAACAGATGGTATTAGCGGGGCATTTATGCAAAAGTTTGACGCGGAAACAATGTTTTCTTCTGAAGCATCGAGTGGAACAGCCTGGAGTTTCACTGTTCAAATATGGGCCACTGCAGCAATGGTCTTTATTATGTTTTTGATTTTTTTACAAGGGGCGTTTCTTTTTATAGTAAGAACTGCTGTTCTTATCTTCCTTCTTCCTTTTTCACCAATCATGCTTTTGGGGACTGTTTTACCAAGACTAAAAAAATTTACAGATAAATGGTGGGAGGAACTTATTTGTAACTCGCTGTCTGCGCCAATTTATTTTCTGCTTATTTGGGTTTCTTTACAGATCCTTTCTTCTGTTAGCGTTGCTAAACCTGGTCAAGGTATAAATGACGCACTTGTTGGTTTGGGTAGCTACGGCAACTCAATCACTGAAAGCACTGGAATTATTTTTAATTACCTTTTGGTGTGTGTCTTTCTTATTGCTTCATACAGAATGGCAAAATGTGACGGAATTAGTGGGACAATAACTAGTGGGTTAATGACAGTAGCAGGGGCAGTGGTAGGCGGAGTTGGTGGCTTAGCGGGAAGAAGAATAATTGGGCGTGGAGCAGCTGCTCTTGCTGGTAGTGAGAATTTTATAGGCTGGGCATCAAGTAGCAAAGTTGGTCGTCTCGCATTACAAACAACCGAAGGAGTCGCCAAATCAAGTTTTGACGTTCGCGCAGCAGGTGAAACACCGCTTGTTGGTGGTATGGCATCAAAACTAGCCGGAGCCGCTGGTATCAAATTAGACCTAGGTAAAAAACCAGAAAACCTAAAGGATGGATTCAGAGGAGATCTTAAACGAGGAGAGGAAACGCTAGGAAAAGACAGAGTTGAGATGGCAAAACTTCTTGAAGCGAAAAAAGTAAAATTAAGCACACAGGAAGTAAATAGTATCGATTTAACGGCTGCGGAAAAAGCAGGAAAAAGTTCTGAGGAAATTAATAAACTAAGAACGGAAAAACTTAAGACAGCTGAGGCGGACAAACAAAGAACCACAACTCAAGAAAGACAAAAAGAATATTTTAGTCAATTAAAAAATAAAGGCTGGGGTGGTGAAATCGCGCCACAAGGTCTTAAGATAGGAAGTGCTGGTGGAACTAAAAAAGCAGAAAAAGAAATAGACCAGAAATATAAAGCGGACAGAGAGATTGCAGGATTAGAAGAAACAATAAAAGAATTAATGGGTAGCCACGGCTCAGTAAAAGATGCTATTGATAATTTTACAAAACAAGCCGCTACTATAAGTGTGACACTTGAAGATCTTGGTAAAGGTGCAGACAAAGACGCTCGTGCAAAATTAATCCTTGAGAAAGAGATGGCAAAAACAAACGCACGAACACTCCAGAATTACGTAAACAAACTCGATTTAATAAAAGACAGGGAAAGCAAGAAGTAAAATTAAAACAAAGTAAATCTTCCTATGGACTACACCAACCAACAACTAGAACAAATGCTTGAATCTCTTCCTGAGGATGTTAAGGGCGTTCTTTTTGGGTTTAACACAGGATCAAAAATAAGAAATATTGGAGCAAAATATTCTCTTCACATAGACAAACTTTCAATTTTAGTAGATGAAACAAACTTAGTTATGTTTGGCCTTACAAAACCTAATGATTTTTCTCAAATTATCCAATCAAAACTTAACATAACAAAAGATGTAGCAGAGTTAATTGTTCATGATATAAACGAACAAATTTTTGAGTCAATTCGCGAATCGTTAAAGAAAATTCACAATACAGAAGAATTGGTTGAAATAAAACATAGCGACCTTCCTGAGGGCTCCCTACAACAAGAAAGCGGTGTACAAATAACTCTGGAGCCTATTGATAAAACAATTCTAAAAGAAAGTGGTATTGAAATTGTCGACAATGAAACCACGGCTGTAGTGAACGAAAACCTAAACAGAGAGTCCGTTCTAAATGATATCGAAAATCCAACAAAAGCCACAGAAAGGGCCTTACCACCTAAAGCAGAGTTGCTAGAAATCAGTAAACCAAACACCCCATTAACTATTGAAAGTAAAAATATTGAGACCAAAGAAGAAGTCAAAACAACTCCTTCTATAAATATAGTTAAAGAAAAACTAACAAACGACTTTTCTTTACCAAAAAAAGACAGTGTTCATGAATTAGACCCATACAGAGAACCTATTTAATTCTTTCTCCTCTCGCGCGGTTCCTCTAATGCGTTATAATGGAATTATGCAATTTCACGTTCCTCAATTTATAGAGGTAGAAGACAAAATTTTTGGCCCTTTCACCTTTAAACAATTTATCTATCTAGCCGGTGGTTCTGGTATGGCCTTTGTCGTGTATAAAATACTAGACTCTTTCTTGCCTTTAATGATAACTTTGTTTTTTGTAATACCAATTCTAGCCTTAGCTTTTGCTTTTGCTTTTTACAAAATAAACGATAAACCATTTATTTACAGCGTCGAAGCCGCGTTTCGTTATTATTTCGGAGAAAAATTATATATTTGGAAAAAAGTAAACCGACCAATGGAGGTTACAAAAAGAGTTGTTGGAAAAACAGAAGAGAATTCTTTAGTACCAAAACTATCTGACAGTAAACTAAAAGATCTTTCTTGGGGACTTGATGTTTTAAACTCAAACAAAGAGAGCTAAACGATGTCTTTTATTAAAAAATAAACACTATAAACACACATTTTATCCTCTATTTGCTATACTGATTCAAAGTAAACAATGGCAATTCAATCAAAAGCAGCTCAAGATTTTGTTCCCATCAAAGAAGTACGCGATGGAGTCGTTATTTTAAAAGATGGCTCTTTAAGAGCGCTTGTTATGACGTCTTCTTTAAACCTTTCCTTAAAATCAGAAGAGGAACAAACAGCTACAATTCTTCAATTCCAAGGATTTTTAAACTCATTAGATTTTTCAATTCAAATATTTATTCAGTCGCGAAAACTAGACATCAAGCCATATATCACAATGCTTGAAGACAGAATGAGAGAACAATTAGAAGATCTTCTTAAAATACAAACAAGAGAATATATTGATTTCATAAAAAACCTAGCTGAAACAAGGAATATTATGACTAAAAATTTCTTTATTGTTGTCCCATATACAGCCCCATCTCTCGGGGGAAAGGGTAGTGGTGGTTTTTCTGTGCCAAACATTCCCGGAATATCGAGTAAAAAAGAACCGACCGCAGAATCAAGAATTGCAGAAACGGAGCTTTTTGAAGAAAGTCGTTCTCAGCTTGACCAGCGCGTCTCTGTTGTTGCTCAGGGTTTATCGCGTTTTGGAGTCAGAGCTGTTCAACTTGGAACAGAAGAGGTTATTGAGGTTTTTTATAAAATATTTAATCCAGGAGAAACGGAAAAAGCCATAAAACTTAACCAATAAAAACATGGGAATATTTGATTTCATAACTGGAGAAGATAAAAAAGAAGAAGAAATTACGCCAATTCTTCCTCAGGAAATATATCAAGCGGCAACACTTGAGTTACGCGATATTATTGCTCCGTCTGCTTTAAAAATAGAACCTCGAGCATTAAACCTTGGAGATAAAATAGCTCGTACTTTTTTTGTTATTTCATACCCTAGAGTACTCGCTGATAACTGGTTTTCTCCAATAATAAATTTGGATAAAGTTTTTGATGTTTCAATCTTCATTCATCCAATCGAAACAGCTAAAATTCTTCATACGTTCCAAAAAAAAGTAGCTGAAGTCCAAAGCCAAATACACATGAGAGAAGAGAAGGGTATGGTTCGCGACCCAATGCTTGATACAGCGTATCAAGATTTGGAGAATCTTCGAGATTCTTTACAGCAAGCTCAAGAAAAAATATTTGATGTTGGTCTTTATCTCACTATCTATGGCGCTACCGAAGCAGAACTTGATAAAACTGAAACTGAAATAAAATCTATTCTTGAATCAAAGCTTGTTTATGTTAAACCGGCTCTTTTCCAACAAGAACAAGGGTTTAAAAGCGTTATTCCTATTGCCTCAGATGAATTAGGCGTTCATTCCAAACTAAACTCTTCTCCTCTTTCTTCTCTTTTCCCGTTCGTTTCATTTGACCTTACTTCTGACCGTGGAATTCTGTACGGAATAAATCGCCACAACTCTAGTCTCGTTCTTTTTGACCGCTATTCACTTGAAAACTACAACTCAATTATTTTTGCTAAATCAGGTTCTGGAAAATCCTACACGACAAAATTAGAGATTATACGCACACTCATGTTTGATACAGAAGTCATCGTGATAGACCCTGAAAGAGAGTATGAATACTTGGCTGAAGCAACGGGTGGGCGTTATTTCAATATCTCACTAACATCAGACAACCACATAAATCCATTTGATCTTCCTATTCCAAGAGAAGATGAATCAGCAGCAGATGTTTTACGTTCAAATATCGTAAATTTGGTCGGATTGTTTCGTATCATGCTCGGTGGTCTTTCACCAGGAGAAGATTCTCTTATCGACAGAGCTATTACCGAAACATATGCTCTAAAAGATATTACTGCTGATTCAGATTTTTCTGCCATAGAACCACCATTACTTTCAGACTTTGAAATGGTGCTTGCTGGAATGGATGGTAGTGGCGAACTTCTTCAAAAATTATCTAAATATACCAAAGGGACTTGGTCTGGTTTTATAAATAAGCCAACAAACGTAGATATCAATAAAAAATTTGTTGTTTTCTCTGTTCGTGACATGGAAGATGAGTTAAAACCAGTTGCGATGTATATAGTTACCCACTATATCTGGAACGCTGTTCGTAAAAATCTCAAAAAACGTCTTCTTGTTGTTGATGAAGCTTGGTGGATGATGAAATCAGAAGACACCGCATCTTTCTTGTTTAGCATCGCAAAACGTGGACGTAAATATTACCTAGGACTCGCAACTATCACCCAAGACGTGGGCGACTTCCTTAAATCTCCATATGGTCTTCCTATTATCACCAACTCTTCTATCCAGCTCCTCTTAAAACAATCCCCGTCATCTATTGATGTGGTTCAAAAAACATTCAACTTAACAGATGAGGAAAAATATCTTCTCCTTGAGTCAGGGGTTGGGGAAGGTATCTTTTTCGCTGGTTTAAAACACGTAGCTTTGAAGATTGTCGCTTCCTATACAGAAGACCAAATAATTACCTCCGACCCATCGCAAGTTCTTGCTATCAAGAAAGCAAAAGCAGAGCTTGGAACAGCAGAAGAGCAAACATCTGCTTAATTTGTTTGGTTAGCTTGTATTTTTTAGCTATAATAACAAACAAGCTTTAATGCGTTTTTTGTGAAAAAATTCCATTCTCTCAACTTCATAAAAACAACAATATTTATCTCTATTTTTTTGTTTTTTATTGTTGCCAAAGCTCAGTCAAATGACGTTCTTTTTATTCAGGTCTCACCAGAAATACCTGGAGCTTATAAAGAAGCCACGGCGTCAATCTCTAGTCCTTCCATTAACTTAGATATCGCAAGCATCTCTTGGTCTGTAAACGGGACAAAAGTTTCATCAAGTATCGGACAAAAATCTATTTCCTTTAAAACAGGGGACGTTGGCGATATTACAACAATAAATGCCACAGCCTCTCTTGGAAATACTTTTTTAAGAGCAACGGCAACAGTAAATCCTTCAGAAGTTGATGTTCTTTGGGAGGCAATTGATGTTTACACCCCTCGTTTTTACAAAGGAAAGGGTCTTCCAACACCGGAGTCGCTAATAAAAATAACCGTTATCCCAAATGTTTTTAGAAGCAATGGAAGTCCGTATAAACCAAGCGATCTATCTTATAAATGGAGTCGTAATTACGAAATATTAGGATCTCTTTCGGGAAATGGTGTTTCAACTCTTTCTTTTAAGAACAATTATCTCAAAAGAGAGGAAACAATTGGCGTAGAAACCAGAAATAAATCTGGGATTAAAACAGGAAAAGGGGAGATACGAATTATTATTGTCGACCCAAAAATTTTATTCTATGAAAAAAACCCCCTATTGGGAGTTATGTATAACAAATCGCTTTTTAATACAGCAAACCTTCCAAACGAAGAGCTTTCCTTGGTGGCAGAGCCATATTTTATTTCTCCAATAAACAAAAATAGCTCTCAATTAAAATATAAATGGTCATTAAATAATAACCTTATAGATACAAACTATAACCACCCTAGTGTTTTAGTTGTCAGACAACAACCTGGAATATCTGGGGAAGCAGACATATCTCTTGAGGTTACGAATTCATCAAAGGTGTTACTCTCTGCGATTAACAACATTGTGTTAAACTTTAAAGGAAGGTGATATGAAAAAAATTTTTTTAACTACACTAGTTTTTCTGTTTACAGTATTGCCTGTTTTTGTTTCTGCCCAAAAAGAATACACACTGCTTGAACCTAGTGTCTACAACAACACCTACAACACAACTGGAAGTAAATCTTTTTCTGAATATCTCAATCTTGTTTTTAAAATTGGTATCGGAGTAGCCGCAGGACTCGCTGTTATTCAAATTGTTATTGGTGGAATTCAATATATGGCTAGTGAATCACCGTTTAAACTAGGTGATGCTAAATCAAAAATCGAAGGAGCTATATTAGGGCTAATTTTAGCTCTTGGGGTTTATGTTTTTCTATACACAATCAACCCAGATATTGTCAGCCTTAAGTTAGAGATTCCCCAAACAAAAGTAGTATCTATTACTACGACTAGTGCCACAACAAGTACTAGTCCGAGCCGTAGTTCTACTGGAGTAATTCCAGAAAAAGCCTGTATTGATTGTACTTTTATTCCGCCGGAACTAAAAACAAAAGCCGGTGCATGTGGCTCAAAAACATGTAGAGCAAACAAAAAAATTATTGAAAACCTCATCATGTTAAAAAACTCACCTTCCGTAAGTAGTATTGCTTGGCAAATTACCGAGGCATATCCACCAACATATCCACACAAAAGTTCATGTCATAACGATGGTGGTTGTGTGGATATGAATTTAATTGCTGGGGTGAACAAATCCACAGAAAACATAAACGCACTCTGTGTGGCAGCAAGAAAAGTCGGGTTAAAACCTTTTTATGAAGTAAAAACAGCCGCAGAAAAAGACTCCCTTGCAAACGGTGGTGTAACTTGTGTACGAGCTGTACCTGAAATAAGTGCTGCTCATTTTCATGTAGAATATTAAATAAAATGTCTACAAAAACAACACTCGCAATAATTCTCTCTTTAGTCCTAGTAGCCTTTGCTTTAGCGGGTTGGTTTTTCTTAACCCAAAAAACAGGGTTATCAAATATAGAAAACATCGACAACTTTTCACCTTTTGGTATTTTTGACCCAAAATCAACGAGCGGTAATGGCTCAAATGAGGAAGGAGATAGTGGTTCAACCAAAACAACATCTAGTCAAAACAGTGAGCAACAAAAAAAAGCTAAACTCTTAAAGCTAACCGATACCCCAACAGCTGGATTTATCGTCTTTGAAAAAGGCAGTTCAACGATTGTTCGCTATGCGGAAAAAGGAACTGGCCATATTCATGATGTAAATACTGATAGCTTAGAGAAAAAAAGAGTAAGCAATACGACTATTCCCAAAATACATGAGGCTATTTTTTCCGACAAAGGAGAGCAAGTTTTATTTAGGTATTTAGACGAAGACACAGAAACAATCAAAACATATTCTGGAAAAATTACATTGAAAGCAACGAGTACAGATGAGGGGGCTATTATTGGAAATTTTCTTGATGAAAATATTGAACAAATAGCTGTTTCGCCGGACAAATTAAAAATATTTACACTATCTAAATACGACAACTCGTCTATTGGAACAATCTCTTTGTTTGACGGCTCAAAAAAATCTCAAGTGTTTCAATCTTCTTTCACGGAATGGCTTCCTCAATGGGCACAGGATGATTTAATTTCATTAAACACAAAACCATCTGCTTCTATTTTTGGTTTTGATTATTTTATTACCACAAAGAATCCTTCCTTAGTAAAACTTATTGGTAAAAAATATGGGCTAACTACGTTAGTTTCACCAGATGGCAATAAAGTAATTTTCTCGGAAAATGCGGAAAACGGTTTATCTTTATCTCTCTTTTTACGAAAAACAAAGAATTCATACTCATTTGGACTAGCAACACTTTCTGAAAAATGTGTTTGGTATCAAAATAATATCGATGCTTATTGCGCCATACCAGAATCAACACCAAGAACCGCCGATGGTTATCCAGACTCTTGGTATCAAGGATTAATTAGTTTCTCTGATATTATCTGGAAAATAGACACTGAATCTGGAGCTACCGACCAAATCATAAACTTAAGGGAAACTTCAAGGGAACAAATAGATGCAATTTCTCTACAAATAAACAAAACGGGTAACAAATTAGTTTTCTTAAATAAAACCGACAACTCGCTCTGGCTTTTGTCTCTCTAGATTAGAGCTAAAAAGGCCTTAAAGAGAGGCGATATCTGGTGCCTCTTTATACTTAACGACAACCCTTCTTTCTGAACCGGTTCCAATGGATTCCGTCTTAATGTCTGGCACTGTTTTTAAAAAATTATGAACAATCATTCTTTCATATGAAGACATTGGCTCAAGCTCAACGCTAGACTTAAAAAATCGAGCTCTCTCAACCATCATTTTTGCTTTATTTTTTATCTCATCAATCTTTTTTTGCTGATAACCATTAACATCAACAACAAAAGAAAATGGGGCTTCGATTTTATCTTTGATTAATTTTTGATCAAAAATTCTTTTAACAATGTGGTTTAAGGAGAGCAGGGAAGTGCCGTCTTTCCCAACAAGAAAATCAGTTTCATTTGTTTTTATTAAAAAAACATAAGACCCATCCTCTAATTTCTTAATCTCCACTTCTTCAAAAGAAGTTGTTAGTTTACCGAGGATCTCTTCTATTATTTTTTTAATATCTTCTGTTTTCATTTTTATTACTTAAGCAATAGCCTGTGGATTTTTTATATCATATTTTTCCATTCCTTTTCTTATAACAATTTCTTGTCCGATAGAAAAGAGGTTGCTAACAAACCAATAAAGAGAGATTGCCGCTGGGAAAGTGACCGCGATAACAAAAATAACAAAAGGTAAAACATATTTCATTTGCATGTACATGTTTTTTGCTAGGTCTTCTTGAAAAGTTGGGGGTTTTTTACCATCTCCTTGTTGTGGTGCTGGCAAAAGTGCCACCAAAAAATATTGGGAGATAGCAGCTAAGCCGGCAAGTATGTAGCTAGGTGCATGTGTATCAATTAATCCTAAGAATATGGAATTTATAATTTCAGGAAAAACAACAAACGAATACAAAGAGTCTTGATCCAAAACAATCCCAGCAGACAAAACTCGGTAAAGTCCGATAGCTATAAAAACCTGAATAATGGCAATCAAACAACTAGAAAAAGGATTAACATTGTGCTTTTTATAAAGCTCCATTGTTTTTCGTGCTTGTTCTTCTTTGTTTTTTATTTTTTCTTTTATTAAAACAAGTTCTGGTTCAAGTTTTCTCATCAAAACCTGTGTTCTAATTGATTTTTTTGTTAGAGGAAAGAGAATTAACTTAACAACCAAAGTAAGAATGATAATTGCGAAAGCAACATTTCCACCAGGAATAACATCAATTAAAAAAACAAGACCGTTGTACAACGGCTGATGAATTAAAACTTCCCAAAGGTAAGACATAACCCTATTCTACGACCAATCTGTGTTATTTAGCAACATCTTCCGGAACATGATCTATTTTAATCTCCGCTCCAGGATGACAACGTATTATTCTTCTTAAAAAAAGCCAGGAACCTCTTAAAAACCCATGTTTTTCAAGCGCTATAACAAAATAATTTGAACAAGTTGGGTAAAAAATACAGCTTGGTTGTCTTATAAAAAAGGAAAAAACTCCTTGATCTGGAGATAAATACTTTTGATATAAACGAATTATATAAATTAACACCTTTTTCATACAACACCCGCTTTTTTAAGTAATTGGTTAAAATCATCCTTAAGTGTTGAAAAATCAGTGGTTATTGCTTCTTTTTTTACAAAAACTAAGCAAGTGTAGCCATTTTTAACAGTAGGTAATACTTTTTTTATTATTTCGTAGATTCTACGCCTTGTTTTATTTCTTAAAACAGCGGTGTTAGCAACCTTCTTTGAAACCACACAGGAAAATATTGTTTTTTTAGTAGCATCCCCACTAAAAACAACTTTTATAGAAAAAAATGGGGATATGTAGTTTTTTGATTTAATACTAGAAAAAGCTAGGTTAAAATCTTTTGTTTTTACCCTCCTTTTTTTGGCGAGCATTTTTTGTTTTTAGTTAAACAGTAGTAAGCTTTTTTCTTCCTTTTTGAGCTCTTCTTTTTATTACCTTCTTTCCACCTTTTGTTGCTGTTCTAGCTAAAAAACCGTGAGATTTAGCTCTTTTTCTTTTTTTGGGCTGATATGTTTGTGACATAAGATTGATTATAGATTACCACTAAAGACAAAACAAATGTGTTCTAGTTTTTAGAATCACCAACTTGTTAACACCTTATTAACATAAAAGTGTTTTTTTGTCACGTTCCATTTTTGGTTTTACACATTATAATACCTCAAACAAACATCTCTTTTATGCTCGACCTAAAAAACCTTTGGACAAACACACTTCTTGAAGTAGAGCTTCATGTTTCAAAAGCAAATTTTAGTACTTGGTTTAAAAACACAGACATTGTAAAAGAAGAGGGGGGTATTATTTTCGTTGGAGTTCCAAATGAATTTGTTAAGGATTGGATTTTTAATAAATATCACAAATTTATTTTGCAAAAAATGCGTGATCTTTCTGAGTACGTTAGAGGAGTTGAGTATATTGTTGTAAAAAATATTGGCGAAAAACCAAAAACAATTAGTGCTGATTTTTCAAAATCACCACTTCTCCGTGAACTTCCACTTGCAGATTTGTATATAAACAAAGAAGACAATCTAAACCCACGCTATACTTTTGATTCATTTGTTATTGGTTCGTTTAATGAACTCGCCTACAGCGCAGCCCAAGCAGTTTTAGAAAAACCTGGAACAGCTTATAACCCTCTTTTTATTTATGGTCGTACTGGTTTAGGAAAAACACACCTTATCCAATCGGTAGGGAACACACTAAAAACAAAACATAATAACCGTAAAGTTTTCTATACAACATCTGAAAAATTTTCAGTTGATTTTGTTACATCAATGCAAGCAAATAAAATTCCAGCATTTAAAGAGAAGTATCGAAAATACGACGTTCTTATTGTTGATGATGTTCAGTTCCTATCAAACAAAGATAAAACCCAAGAAGAATTATTTCATCTTTTTAATGCTTTCTACGACAACAATAAACAAATTATTTTTTCTTCCGACGTGCACCCAAACTTTATTCCAAACCTAGAAGAACGCTTAAAATCACGTTTTGGAGCAGGAATGACTGTTGATGTTGGTCAACCAGAATATGAATCGAGACTTTCTATTTTGTCAGCTAAAGCAAAGGAAAATAATTTCTACCCACCTGACGAAGTTATGCAATATATTGCTTCTCTTATTCAAGGAAACATAAGGGAACTTGAGGGTGCTTTAAACTTGGTTATTTGTCATACAAAACTAAAAAACAAAGATCTTTCTTTATATGAAATAAAAAATCTATTAAAAAACAACATAAAACCAAAGAAAAATATGGCGGTAAAAGATGTTGTTAAAATAATAGCTGATTTTTATAACATTGAAGAAGGTAGTGTTTATGAAAAAACAAGAAGAAAAGATGTTGTTAAACCAAGACAGGTTGCTATGTATATATTAAGAGAAGAATTTGATATTTCTTATCCGTCTATCGGACAAAAAATGGGTGGCCGAGACCATACAACTGTTATTCATTCTTGTGAAAAAATTAAAAAAGAGATTAAAACAGATAATTCTTTACTTCAAGAATTAGAACAAATTAAGGCTTTGTTTTAATTCTTAACTTAAGGAAAAGTTGTTGATAAGTAAACAATATGAAGTTAATAAAAAACATAAAAATAGGTGTTTTAAAAATAAAACGGAAAGTTGTTATTTTTAATTATTTATTTATTAACAATATAAATATATTTAAAGGTATTAAAATAAGTTTATTAAATATATCTTTTTTAAACTTATCCACATATAAACAGTTCTATTATCATAATCATAATTCTTTTATATAAATACTATGAAGATAGAATGCTTAGTTGAAAAAATTAAAAATGCAATTTCAATTGCAGAAAAAATTACTGGTAAAAATTTAACACTAAATGTTTTAAGTTGTGTCCTTTTAATTGCGAATGGTAAAACTTTAAAAATAAGATCAACAAATCTTGATTTAGGTGTAGAAATAGAAATACCAGCAAAAATAGAGAAAGAGGGAATATTAGCTATTAAAGGTAGTGTTTTAAATAATTTTTTATCTGGTATTCAAAATGAGAAAAATGTTGTTTTAGAAGAAGTAAATGAAAATATAGTAGTTACAACAAACAATAATAAAACAATAATAAAATGTTACCCATATAATGATTTTCCAACAATTCCATCAATTTCTACGGGAAATTCTTTTGAAATAGAGTCAAAAATTTTTAACCAAGGGGTAAAATCAGTTTTTTACAGCGCTGCGGCAACAGAAATAAAACCAGAAATAGCTAGTGTTTATATTTATCAAAATAATAATGAATTAGTTTTTGTTGCCACAGACTCATTTCGTTTAGCTGAGAAAAAAATAAAAACAAAAACCATTAATGATTTTAATGGAATTATTATTCCTTTTAAAAATATTGTAGAAATTATAAAGATTACTGAAAACACAGATGGTCTACTCTCGATTAAAACAACAAAAAACCAAATATCCATTTCTTTTGATGGGGTTTATATAACATCAAGATTAATAGACGGAATTTTCCCTGACTATCAACAAATAATCCCTAAAGAGAAAAAAACAGAAGTTGTTGTTTTAAAACAAGATATCATTAATGCTTTTAAATTAAGTAACACTTTTCTTGATAAATTTAACCAAATTACATTTTTAGTATCTCCAAAAACAAAGCAATTAAAAATAAAAACAAAAAACCAAGATGTTGGTGAAACAAACACCAATATTGAAGCAGCTATTTCAGGGGAAGATGTAGAGGTTAGTTTTAATTATCGATATATCTTTGATTGTTTTCAGTCTATTACTCAAGATAGTTTAGTTTTACAGTTTAATGGTAATTCTAAACCGTTAATTATTAAAAATGTTTCAGATAGCTCCTTCCTCTACCTTGTAATGCCAATGAATAGATAAAATGAATTTAAATAACCTTGGTTCATTTTTTGATAAAATAAAAAAAACTATCTTAGAAAAAGAAATTATTATTGATTTAATAATTAGTATTATAAAAAAAGAAACCAATATTGTTTTAGATAGAAAAAATATAAAAATAAACAAAAAAATAATAACTATTACTTGTAATTCAAAAGAGAAAAATAGTATTTATATAAAAAAAATAAAAATACTTGAATTAATACAAAAAGAACTTGGGTCAGATTCAATTAAAGATATTAACTAGAGGTTAATATTAAAATCTAATGATTTTGTTGTTTTATTAAAAACAGAATCGTAAACAACAACTTTAAATGTGTTACTTCCTGAGTTTAAATCAGATTGCTGTGGGGTAAAAGAGAAATTAAAAATACTTGAAGATGTGCCAAGGAAAGAGTTGTTTAGGAAATAATCTACCCTAGTAATATTATACTTGGAAGAAACTCGTATTTCTGGTTTTATTTTTTCACCAGCTTTATATATTTTTGATATAGATGGCTCTATTATTTCAACAACAGGCATATTCTCAGGAATATGAACATTATCGTATTCTTTTGGAATTGAGGATATGTCATAACCTGTAACTAACGTAGGGTTTTTTTCAGCCCATTTTAAAATTGGTGGTTCCCAAAGTCTAAACTGAGGATCGTTTTCTGGGTTTTTTGGAGATTCTCCTTTAGGGTCGTTTTTTGAAACCCAATAAAGAATAGAATGAATGTCTTTTATAACTCGTTCTTCTTTTGTTTCATTTGGTGTGTATTGGGTCGCTAGTTTCCCAGAAATTTTATCAATTACAAAAACTTCACCACCTTGCCAAACCCCACGCAAGGTTGGTTTTAAAGAAGGGTCAACTGGTTTTGGTTTCTCAAATCTTTCTGGAGTTGAAGAGGCAAGAGCATACATCATAAACTCATGCCACATTGGTGCGACAATAAAACCAGCAATCTTTTTTTGCATAGGGCTATTGTCGTTGTTTCCAGCCCATGCTCCAACGGCAAGCGATGGAGTATATCCGAGTATCCAAGCATCACGGTAATCGTTTGTAGTACCCGTTTTGGACGCTACGTCACCATGTCCTTCTACATATAAAGCAGAATGTTCCCCAAACTCTGGAGCTCGAGCTTTGTTGTCTGATAAAATATCTGATATTTGAAGCGCAATATCTTTTGGTATCACAGCACTACCGTTTTCTTTAAACTCCTCAAGTATCTTACCTTCCACATCTTCTATTTTTAGAATACTTTGGTATGGGTTTCTAACACCACCATTTGCAAAAACAGAATAACCACTAGTCATATCAAGCAAAGAAACTTCACCGCCACCCAAAACAAGAGTAAGGCCATACCTACTAGAATCATTGGCTAGGCTTTTTATTCCCATAATTCTCGCCGTGTTTATAGAATCTTGTACACCAGCAAGATAAACAGCTTTAACAGCTGGTATGTTTCTTGATTGAGCAAGGGCCTCCCTGATAGTCATTGGTCCAAAATATTTACCATCAAAGTTTTCTGGTTGGTAACAATCTTCCGCTTTTGTCCCAGGAAGAGGTCTACCGTCTGCTGTACATGTTGTTTGAAACTCAGTTTTTAGGTCAAAAAGAACTGTGTCTGGGGTGTAACCTTTCATAAATGCTGTAGCATAAACAAAAGGCTTAAATGAAGAACCAGGCTGTCTTTCTGCAATAGCAATATTAAAATTCCCATCTATTTCTTTATCGAAATAATCACGAGACCCAACCATAACAAGGATTTGCCCTGTTTTTGGATCAATTGCTACTAAGCTTGCGTTTGTTGCGTTGAAACTTTTTTCATTAACAAGAGCTGTTTTTTTAACGATTTCTTCAGCTTTGCTTTGTAGGTCGTAATCAAGGGTTGTTGTTATTTTTAAACCGCCAGATTCTAGCGCATCAAGTCCGTATTTTTGCTCTAAATATTCTCTGATGAAAAAAACAAAATGCATTGCTTTTGCGTTGTTACCCGTATTTGGTAGAAAAGTAACACTTTCGTTTTTTGCATTGTCATACTCTTCTTGTTTAATAAAACCTAAATCAAGCATTCTTTTTAGGACATAATTTTTTCTATTTTCTAATCTTTCCTTATTGTTTCCGTATGGGGAATAAAATGTTGGAGCTTGTGGAAGAGCTGCAAGGTACGCCGATTGAGCCAAGGTTAAATCTTTTGCACTTACTCCGAAGTATAGTTTACTTGCTTCTTCAATGCCGTAAATATTTCCACCATAAGGAGCCTCGTTCAAATAAATTGAAAGAATATCCTCCTTACTCATAGCGTTTTCTAGTTTTAAAGACAAAACCCACTCCTTTATTTTACGAGAAATACTTTTGTCTGGTGTGAGGATGGCGTTTTTCACAACTTGTTGAGTTATTGTTGAGCCACCTTGTGAATAACTGCCAGAAAATATATTTACTAAAACCGCTCTTAGGATAGCTGTTGGTTTAATCCCATGGTGTTCATAAAACTCGGAATCTTCAATTGCAACTGTTGCATTTTTAGCAAAAACACTGATTTCACCCCAAGGGACGGATGTTCTACGTACTCCTTGGTGAACGTCATATAAAAGAATTTTTCCAGTTCGGTCGTATATTTTTGTTGAATTAGACACCTTTCTTTCCTCGAAAGAATTAAAGTCTGGAAGGCGAAATTGGGAAAGCCATAAAAACAACAAACCACCAACAATAAACAGCACAATAAGAAGGCTTCTTAAGGTGTGTTTACGGGCTGTTTTATAACTACGATAGAGTCTTTTCATAAAATTAAGCATACCACGCAAAATTCTTTACCGTAAGACAAACAAAGGGTTTTGTGATAAAGTTTTCGATATGAAAGTTAGCACTGATGAAGAAAAAATCAAACACCTACTAACACATGCAGTTGAAGAGGTTTTTGTTAGGGAATCGTTAGAAAAAAAACTTCGATCTGGAAAACAACTCAGAATAAAGCTTGGTTTTGACCCAACTTCACCATTTCTCCATATAGGTAGGGCAATTGTTTTATGGAAATTAAGAGAGTTTCAAGACCTTGGGCATAAGGTTGTTTTTATTGTTGGAGATTTTACGGCATTGGTTGGAGACCCATCAGACAAACTCGAAAAGAGACCGATGCTCACGGCAAAAAAAGTAAAAGATAATTTAAAAAATTATCGAGTTCAAGTTGGGAAAATTTTAGACTTAAGAAAGGCAGAGTTTCATTTTAATTCAAAATGGCTTAAAAAATTAGATTTTAACGACGTGGCTGAGTTAGCAGAATGTTTTTCGTTGCAACAAATGTCACATCGTAGAAATTTTGCTGATCGTATTGAAAAAGGAGAAGAAATTTCATTAAGAGAGTTTCTTTACCCGCTTATGCAAGGATATGATTCTGTTGCAATAAAAGCAGATGTTGAGCTTGGTGGTTTTGATCAGTTATTTAACTTGAAGGCTGGACGCATAATCCAGAAACATTACGGTCAAACAGAGCAAGATATAATGAACTGCCAGATGTTGGAAGGAACAGATGGAAGAAAAATGTCTTCTTCTTGGGGTAATGTTATAAATCTTTTAGATGAACCAAACGATATGTACGGGAAGGTTATGGCAATTCGAGATGATTTAATTTTGAAGTATTTTACTCTTTGCACCAGGCTTTCTGGTGAAGAAATAGCTGGTATTAAAAAATCGATTGATAGCGGTGAAAATCCAAGAGATTCAAAAATGAGACTTGGAAGAGAAATAGTTTCTCTTTATCATGGAGATAAAAAAGCAAAAGAGGCAGAAGATAATTTTATTAAAACTTTTCAAAAAGGTGGAGTTTCAGAAGATGTTGTCTCTGTTCTTGTAAATAAAGGTCAGCTTTTGGCGGATGTTTTACTAGAAGAAAAAATTATTTCTTCTAAGAATGAATGGAAGAGGCTTGTTTTAGAGTCTGCAGTTTTAAATATGGACACGGAAGAAAAAATAAATGACCCATATTTTAAAATTTCCAATCCAATAACCATTCGTGTGGGGAAGAGAAGGTTTGTAAAAATTAAAGTTAAATAGAAAAAAGCGGGACATTATGTCCCGCTTTTTTCTACCAAACATTCTCGTCGTCTTCCTCAACGGGAGCACTTCCAAGATCGTCAGCATCTAGGTCGTCTGGTAAACCATCGTCTCCTAAGAGATCGTCACCTAAGATACCATCCAAAGCATCTTCAGATATTGGTTCTTTTATGTCCATTTCGTCGTCCATAAGATAATTTAAAAACTTAATTTATAAATACAAACTTAGGCCAAACTTGGTCTACTAACAGTAAGTAGTTCCTTGTTTATTAAACAATATTTTTTATATTTAAACTCCTAACTTCCACTGTTGTATCAAAAACAAAAAAAAGCGCAATGTTTTTAGGTAAAAAGTGTGGATAAATGCCTTAAATAAAGCTAGTTTCTTATGTGGGCAAAGCAGGTTAGCCCTATAGCCACAGCGTCCATTTCATCGTCGGAGGTTATTTTTTTAGGTATATTTATCAGTTTTTGAACCATTGAATTAACCTGTGTTTTTGTGGCCTTACCATAACCAGTTACAGCAACTTTTATTTGAAGTGGTGTGTATTCGTGGACAGGAAGACCGTTTTTTGTTCCTTCGTATATTATTACTCCACGCGCTTGAGAAACCACCATTGCTGTTTTTTGATTGGTTGTAAAAAAAAGAGATTCAATAGCAAGGATTTCCGGTTCATACTCCAAAACAATTTTATTTATATGCAAACCAATCAAGTTTAATCTTTCTGAAAGTGGCAAAGAAGCTTTCGTTTTAAAACACTCTGAAAAAATAAGAGTTTCTTTTGCTCCACGTTCTTTGTCTAGTATTGCAACCCCAACTCTTTCAAGTCCTGGGTCGATTGCGAGAATGCGCATATCTAAATAATATTAGTTTCCGTTTGTATAAACACCTTGAACATCATCTCTTTCTTCTAACTCCTCAATTAAAACAGAAAGTTTATTTCCGTCTTCGTCTGAAAGAGGAACGGTTGTTTGTGGAATCCACTCCTCACCCTCTTTTTTAAAAGCCCAAGCAGCTGCTCCTTGTGAGGCAAACGACGCGTCATGTAGGGAAAGTAAATGTTTAATTTCAGCAGCACTCCTGTTTTTACTATCAGTTAATCCTTCAATAAGTATTGCTGAACCACCTGGTCCGTATGCTTCATACATAACCTCAAATAATTCTCCCATGTCGGCGCTCGTTCCTTTTTTAACAGCGCGCTCAATAGTATCTTTTGGCATGTTTTCTTTTTTTGCTTTTTCAATCATCACACGAAGAGTAGGGGAACTAATATCTCCTTTAACTCTTTTTGATTCTTGCGATATTGCACGAGCAAGTTTTGCAAAAACCTTACTGCGCTTTGCATCTTCACTACCTTTTTGTCTTTTTATTTGGGACCACTTTGAATGACCTGACATATTTTTTTGATTAATTTAAATAAGTTTTTCTTGTATATCCGACGGCATTTTAAAACCAAGATGTTCGTAGGCACGGGGCGTTGCTACGCGACCTCTTGTGGTACGCTCAAGAAGCCCCAGCTGAATTAAATACGGTTCAACAACTTCTTCAATCGTTGCTTCTTCTTCGCCAGTTGCCGCAGCAATTGTCCCTAAACCAACGGGGCCACCTCTGAACTTATCAATAATTACTGACAGTATTTGGCGGTCAGAGAGCGAAAGTCCGAGCTCGTCTACTCCTAAAAGCCTTAGTGCTTCGCCAACAATTTCATGAGAAAGAGATTTTTTATGAACCTGAGCAAAATCACGACAACGTTTTAGAAGATAGTTTGCCATGCGTGGGGTAAAACGACTTCTTTTTGCAATTGCTCGGGAAGCTTCTTCGACAAGCTCTGCCCCAAGTATTTTTGCTGAGCGATCAATAATTTTTTTAATTTCATCTTCTGTATAAAATTCGAGACGAAATGTTCCTCCAGAAAAACGAGAACGAAGTGGCGCTGATAATAAAGCAATGCGCGTCGTTGCTGCGACTAAAGTGAAAGCGGGGAGTTCAAGTTGGATTGTGCGAGCAGAAGGACCTTTACCGATAATAATATCAAGCGAGCCAGACTCCATAGCAGGATAGAGAACTTCCTCAATTGTTTTATTTAGACGGTGAATCTCGTCGATGAAAAGAATGTCTCCAGGTAGAAGGTTAGTGAGAATAGAAGCAAGATCACCAACTTTTTCAATTGCAGGACCAGAAGTTACCTTAATTTGTGACCCGGTTTCTTTAGCAATCAAATAAGCAAGGGTTGTCTTACCAAGCCCTGGTGGTCCATAGAAAAGAAGATGTTCTGGTGGGTGGTTACGCTCTTTTGCGGCCGTTAGAAGTATTCTTAAGTTTTCTTTTATATTTTTTTGTCCTATATACTCGTCAAAACGTGATGGCCGAAGAGTTTGGTCTAAAAAGGAGTCATCTTTTTCTTCTTTATCGGTATCACCTAGTTTAGATGAGTTTTTTGTGTTGGTATTTTTTCCTATTGACATGTTTTAATAACTATGATAGGTTATTGGAACGTAGCTAATTATAGCACTTTTCTAGATGAGGGCAGAAATCTCTAAGTAATGAGACCCCGTGTCTTGCCGGAGAGGTTTGGAGGACGTTTTTGGTTGCACGCTTGCGTGTTTGCTGAGACTATCCTTGCAGATACTTTCTCCCTTTCCGCTTTTGTGGAAAGGATTACTTAGAGGTTTTTACTCTTGTCTAAACAAAAAAACACCGATGGTTCGGTGTTTTTTTGTTTTTAATTATAAATATTATTTAAACCTCTTCTATGTCTACAACACGACCAACTTCGTCTAAAGATGTTATTCCCTGAATGATTTTGATTGTTGCGTCTTGTTGTAAATCAAGAATTTTTTGTGGCAAGCTCGCTTTTTTTATTTCTCGCTCAGTTGGATTTTCGTTAATAATTTTTTCTATATTTTCATCAGTTAATATTGCTTCGTAAATACCAACACGCCCCTTAAAACCAGTGTTGTTACATTTTTCACAACCAACTGCTTGGAAGAGGTTTGAAATAGGAAGTAAAGATTCTATTGAAGTTAGGGCGTATTCTTTTCCTTCAGACTTAATACGTTCAATAACTGTATTTAAAATCCTTTTTTCCTCGTCGTTAGCAGGAGCTTCTTTTTTGCAATAGTTACAAAGTTTTCTTGCAAGACGTTGAGCAAGGGAGATGTTAAGAGCTGAGCTTATTATTTTTGCATCAACTCCAAGGTCTATTAAACGGGGGATTGTACCAGCCGCCGTATTGGTGTGTAGGGTTGAAAAAACTAAGTGTCCAGTTAAAGCTGAGTTTATAGAAATTTTTGCTGTTTCTGTGTCGCGGATTTCACCAACCATTATTACATCCGGGTCTTGGCGTAATGCGGATCTTAGTCCCTCCAAAAAGGTGTAGCCTTTTTCTTCGTTTGTTTGTGTTTGAGTGATTCCTTCTAAGTGATATTCAATTGGGTCTTCGATTGTAATCACCTTACTTCCAGGGGAGTAAATTTTTCTTAAAAAGGCATATAGGGTTGTTGTTTTACCAGAACCAGTTGGTCCGGTGGTTAAAATAATTCCATTAGGACGTTTTAATTCTTTTTCTATAATTTCAAAAAGTCGTTTGTTTACACCAAGATCTTCAAATGGAACAGCGATACTTTCTGGATTTAAAACACGCATAACAAAAGATTCGCCATATGCACCAGGGATAACAGAGGAACGAATCTCTATTTCTTTTTCGTTTAGTTTAATACTAAAGCGTCCATCTTGGGCGGATGCGATAACGTTAAGTTTTAAGCCAGAGAGTAGTTTTATTCTAGAAGAAAGAAGTTTATAAGTTTCGTAATTTATAGTGAGGAGGTTTTCAAGAACACCATCAAGACGCGCTCTAATATGAACACTCCCGTCTTCTGGTTCTATGTGAATATCAGAAGCACCAACAGCAACTGACCCAGCCAAAAGAATTTCTAACATTACTGATATTTTATGTCCTCCAGTTTTGCCTAAGACATCATTAACCATATTGGTTATGTCGGGAATTGTTTTTATTTTTTCAAACGCTTCATTTAGAAATTCAGCGGAAACATCAAGAAGTCCCGATTTTGATTCAGAAGCAAAAGAAACTTCTTTATAACGAGCCCAAACTCTCTCTAAGCTTGCGGTAGAGGTGATAAATAAATTTGGAGTGTACCCCTTTGAAGATATTTCCGCCAAGGCTATTTTGGTGTCATTGCGGTCAGGGGAGCGAACAGCAATAAAAGCCCTTTTGTTTATTAGTTGGAATGGAGCAATTTCAGCAGCTCGAGCTTTTTCTTCAGAAATTATTTTAAGAGCATCACCTTCAATTGAAACAGTAGAGAGGTCTATATAAGGTATTCCGTATTTGTCAGATAATATTTTTATAAGATCTTCCTCTTCTCTTTTTCTTAAAAAAGATAAACGGTCATCTTGTTTTTTGTCATCAAATTCTTGCATTCATCAAATAATACTTTATTTTCAGCTTATTCCAAAGGGGTATTTTAGCTTTTGTTTCTGAAAACACGCATATCTTTTTTTAAAATACCACAAAAAAACACGTATAATTTTCTGCTGAAAATTTACTATTCTCGTGCCGTCGCACTGCGCAATGTTTTTTAATGGTATTTTTGGCTTGTTAATACAAAACACACACAATTAGTAAGTGATTCCAAGGTATGGGGATATTACGGATAGCTTGACTTTTTGTTTAAGATATGCTAATAATATAAACAGGTTTAACTATTCTTTTTAATCGTTTTTTTACAGAGGAGGACTATCATGTCCAGAACCAGTCTGTTTTTCGTGGCGATGATATCCATTCTCGTCGCGGGGTGTGGGGGCCAGCAAGTAGCTCGCACAGTGTCGCATGAACCGATTCTCCTTGAGGAGGAATGTCGGATTCGTGCTGACGGCACCGAAGAGTGTCGTCCAGCAACGTCTGTGATTCGCTCTGACGGAAGCAGGCAAGCGATGGTAACCAAGCCACGGATTCCGAGTGAAATCGGGTCTGCGGTCGGCCGGGCTGATGCAGCCAGACGTTTGGCCGCAACGGAAATAATCGCTGCTTGTCTTGAAAATGGCGGTCGACCAGAAGCTTGCGCCCAAGCAGCGGCGCCATATAGCGGTGTTGCCGGAAGCCAAAGCGCAGGTGCCACTGGCTATCAGGGTTACCAAGGGCAAATCCAGCCTTACCGCGGACAGCAGTCTGCGCCACGGCCGTGCCAGTCTACCTGGTCAATGTTTCCTAGCCTTTGCTAGGTGCTCAAGTGAGCAAACAAGGGGTACGAGAAATCGTACCCCTTTTTATTTTATATTGACAGAATAATAAAAATATGATATTCTTAATCTAGAAATCAGTTTGGCAATTTCGCCAATTGAAAATTAAAAAGGAGGTGTCATCATGACACGCAAATTGAATTTGTTGGCATCATTGTTCATGGCGGTCTTCCTTTCGGCTTGTGCTGGAATGGAAACCAAAACGAACGTCGCGACGACGAAGGCTCCTGAGAAGGAAGCAACTGTCGTGGTTTCGAAAAACGATGCTCCGGCTGTTGTTGTCCGCACCAGGATTGCTGTCCGCGAAGGGAAGTATTCCTTGAAGGATTGCACTGGTGCGCCCAAAAACACAGCAGGGTATCTTTGCTGGCGCAAGGTCGGTGGCGACCCGTATATCGGGAACGCCGAGCAGGCGCTTGCACAAAGCGGATGGCCAACTGAAGTAAAGAAAGCCCTTCTCGTGAATTTCGAAAAGAAGGTGGGGGCAGAAATGACCCTCAAGCGTGGCGACACGTTTGACTGGATGGCGTTCGGCCGTTTGCTGAAAGGCAACAAAGCGAAGGTACGGGTTAACACCGTTGCGGCATGGGCAGAAGGCGAAGAACATATCGCCGACGTGTACTCGACTTCTTTCAAGGGCGTCGAATACAAGCTGTTCCGCGTGCGTGATTGTGGCAATTTCGCCGGCTTCGTCATCAGGGCGGCAGAGACATTGGCAGAAGTTCCAGAAGAACCGCCGGTGCCACAGTCTCCTCCCAAGGAGACGAAGATCGTCAAAGCGCCTGAAAGCGAGTGGTACCGCAAGAGCCGAGTGGTGATGCGGGAAGTTATCACCGAAACGCCCGTCGCGGTTGCAAGCAGTGGCTGTTATGACGGTTGTGGCGGCTACGTCGGCTTTAGCGGATGGGTTGGAAATAGTGGCGCTGTTATTGGCGCTCCATATGTTGTCCAACCAGCACAAGCCTACATTGCTGGTCCGACGATTACGGGCAGAACCTTACCCCCGTCGTCAACCGCACCGGTGCTTACCGGCAGAACTTTACCACCGTCATCTTCTGGTCCGACGATCAGTGGCAGAACTTTGCCACAGTCGTCATTTAGTGGCAGAACTTTGCCACAGACCTCCTTTAGTGGAAGAACCTTGTAGTCCTCGTGATTGCAAGATTTTACCCAAAAAATAGGCAGTTCTTTGCTTAAAGAGGGGGGCATTTTATGCCCCCCTTTTATTTTTTTGCCGTATCTTTATAAAAACAATTTAATTTTAGATAATTTCTTACCCATTGACTTTTCTTGTGTTTCATGATAGATTACTAATATTATAAAAAACCAAACAATTATATGAAAAAATCATTAATAAAATCATTTTTTGTCGCAGTCGCCGTTTTAGCAATGGGAGTTTTTGCAACACCTGTTCTAGCGGATAGTGTTACATTTCGTGGTGACATAACCTCAAGCGTTCCTACTAACGCAGGTTATTATTTCTCCTACAGTATTAGTGGTGGTGCAACATCTGTGACACCAACAAGAAGTACAGCTGTTAACGGGACACAACCTGTTTCAGAGACAGTTGATATCCCATGTAACTCCACCTATCAATACCAGTTGGTTTTCTGGGATTCTTCTGCACCTCAAAATATTTTCTATGCAAATATTCAAAGTGCATCAACTCTCTCTTGTTCACAGCAAAATCAAAATCAGGCGTCTCCAATAATAACAACAAATGCTCCAACAAGCGTTTCTAGTAATTCAGCAACTTTTCAAGGTTCTGTTAACTCAAATGGAGGTGTAATGACAAATGTTTGGTTTGAATGGGGGACATCAAATTCCTTTGGAAATACTACTCCACAGGTAAATATCGGAACAGTTAACACAACTTTCTACTCAGTTAATAATTCCTTAAATCAAAATACGACTTATTACTACCGAGCAGTAGGACAAAATTCAGGTAGTGCTGTTGTTTATGGCGGAACTCAATCTTTCACAACAACTAGCAACAATAGCAACAACTGTGGTTATAACAACTACAACTGTAATCAAAATACCGGTCAGACACCTTTTGTCATGACATATTCAACAGTTCAAAATGGTGACACGTTCGCTATTTTACAAGGATTTGTTGATCCAAACGGAAGCACAAACACAACTCGTTGGTTTGAATGGGGTACAAATTCTAGTTACTTTAACAACACAACACTTAAGTTAAACCAAACTTCATCCGGAACATTTACACAAACAGTTAATGGTTTGAGTCCAAATACAACTTACTACTACAGAGCCGTTGCTCAGAACTCAAACGGTACTGTTTATGGAACAGTTATGTCGTTTGTGACAAATAATAACAATCAATACAACTCTTCTTCCTATAACTACGTTGGAGGCAGTCAGCCAACAGCTGTTACAACTCTTGCTACTTCGATAGGGCAAACAACGGCAAGGGTAAATGGTCTCGTCTTTATTAACGGTGGTGTTAATACAACTGGTTGGTTTGAATGGGGAACAACAAGCTCTCTAGGAAACACAACTCAAAGTAAGAATATTGGAAGCGCCGTGACCCTAGCCTTTTCTGAAGATCTCACTGGGCTTGTTAATGGAAGGACTTATTACTACCGTGCAGTAGTTCAAAATCAATACGGAACACACAAAGGAGACATAATGAGCTTTACTACTGGTGGTTCATCTAACACAACTTCGGTTATTGTTACTTCACCAACTGTTACTTCTTCCAAAACAACTTACGTTGTAAGTGGTGCTTCTGGGAGTACAAAGACATCAGCAATAATACTTTCTATTTCTTCAAATAGAGACAACGTCTCTCGTGGAGATAGGGTTATCTTTACAATCAATTATCGCAACACCAAGACAAGTGAAAGCTTGCACGATGTTGCTGTGAGAGTTGTTCTTCCTGGAGAACTTTCATACATTGATTCATCAAGAGGTTACTACAACGACAAAGACAGAACTTTAACAGTTGATCTAAAGACCTTAGAGGCCGGAGAGGCAGGCTCATTTACCGTTGAAACTGTTGTAGATAACACTATTGAAAGCGGTAAGGTTGTTGTTGTGAGTGTTGATATGGTTTATACGAGAGAAAACAACACACAAGAAGAAGCAATTGCCTACGTTTTGTTAAATGGTGAATACTACCAGTCTTCACGAGCTTTAGCTCCAATATTCGGTTCTAGTTTCTTGCCAAACACATTGCTTGGTTGGTTATTATTAATCCTTATAATTCTTGGATTAGGAATACTTTCTAGGTATGCAGTTGGTACATATAGAGCTTCTAATGTTTCTAAGCAATAAGCCGAAAAAAACGTTTAATTTTTAAGAAGAAAGCCCCACATCGTTAAGATAGCGGGGCTTTCTTCTTGTTGTGTTAAAATCGTCTCAAATGAAAAAGCTTTGCAAGAACATCAATGAAACTAAGGATTTTGCAGATAAGATTATTCTTTTAGCTAAAAAGGAATCTTTAAAAAACGACAAAGCCACAGTTGTCGCCCTTTCTGGTGATTTAGGTAGTGGAAAAACTGCGATGGTGAAAATTTTGGGAGAAAAACTTGGGATAAAAGAGAGAATGCCTTCCCCAACTTTTGTTATTGAGAAAATATATAAATTACCTGAAGGGTTTCCGTGGAAAAAATTTATTCATATCGATGCGTATCGCCTTGATAAAGAAAGTGAGATAATTCGTTTAGGTTGGAATGAAATTATTTCTGATAATAAAAATATCATCTTTATTGAATGGCCAGAGAATGTTAAGAAAATAATTCCACAAAATGCGATATGGATTACTTTTTCACATAAAGGAGAGACAGAACGTTTGATTGAAATTAAATAATGAAAAGCGAAAATAAAAAAACAATAATTCTTTTGGATGCCCATGCTATTATTCACCGCGCCTACCACGCTCTTCCAGAATTTTCTTCCACTAAAGGTGAACCAACGGGAGCTCTTTACGGCCTTGTTGCGATGCTTGTAAAAATTATTAAAGATTTAAAGCCAGACTATATTGCGGCTTGCTTTGATTTACCAGAACCAACTTTTAGACATGAAGCCTACGAAGCCTACAAGGCGGGCAGAGCAAAAACAGAAAGTAATTTAGTTGCCCAACTTATTCGAGCAAGAGATGTTTTCACTGCGTTTGGTATTCCTTCTTACGAGCTTGCTGGTTTTGAAGCGGACGATTTGCTCGGGACTATCGTAGAGAAATTAAAAAAAGATAAAAATACACATATTATTATTGCTTCTGGCGATATGGATACCATGCAGTTGGTTGATGATAAAAAGGTTCAAGTGTTTACCTTAAAGAAGGGAATTAATGACACTATTATCTACGATGAGGATGCGGTTATTGCTAGGTTTGGTTTTGCCCCTAAGTTCATGCCGGATTACAAAGGTTTACGTGGTGATCCGTCAGATAACATCATCGGCGTTCCGGGGATTGGTGAGAAGACAGCCACAACCCTAATACAGACCTTTGGGACTATTGAGAATATTTATAAAACTTTAAAGAAAGATAAAGAAGCTTTTGAGAAGGCTGGAATAAAAGAAAGAATGATAGGGCTTTTAAAGGAACACGAAGAGGAAGCCTTTTTTTCGAAAACACTTGCTGAAATCAGAAGAGATGCTCCGATTGAATTTTCTTTACCAGAAAAAGAATGGAGAGATAGCGTTGATCTAAGTTTAATTGAAAAATTATTTATTGAACTTGATTTTAGGACATTAAACGAGCGAGTTAAGGGTTTGTTTGTTTCAGAGAAAGCAGAGAAGACAGTGGTGGAAGATACTTCCGCAGATAAAGAGGACATTGAGGAAGCGGCAATTGCTTTATGGGTTGATAATTCTGAATATACAAACCCAGATCGCGAGGAAATACTTTCAATTTCTGGTTCATCAACAATAGGAGAAGCAAAGAAAAAGATATTAGAAAGATTAGATGCTAATGGGCTCATGGAGATTTATAAAGAAATAGAGCTTCCACTTATTCCAATTATAAAAAAAGCAGAAGAGAAAGGGGTTGTTATTGATAAGGGCTATTTAAAAGAACTTTCTCTTGAATATCACAAAGAGCTTGAAATTCTTGAGAAAAAAATACGGGAACACGCTGGAAAAGAATTTAATATTAATTCTCCAAAACAGTTGGGGGAGATTTTGTTTGATACGCTTAACCTTTCTGTTAAAGGTCTTAAAAAAACTGAAGGCGGGGCACGCTCAACTAGAGTTTCAGAACTAGAAAAACTTCGTGGCACTCATCCTATCATTGAAGAGATAATGGCGCATCGTGAATGGCAAAAACTTTTGTCGACGTATATCGATGCTATTCCGCCACTTGTTGCAAGCGACGGGAGATTGCACACGCACTTCCTTCAGGCGGGGACTACCACAGGGAGATTTTCTTCAATTAATCCAAATTTACAAAATATTCCTATTAAGACTGAGGCTGGACGGAAAATAAGAAGAGCTTTTGTCGCAGATAAGGGGTGCGTATTAGTTGCACTTGATTATTCTCAGATAGAACTTAGGGTGGCAGCGATTCTTTCAGGAGATAAAGATTTAATAAAAATTTTTAAAGATGGTGATGATGTTCACGCTACTGTTGCTTCTCGAGTTTTTGGTGTTAAAGAAGAAGATGTGACAAAAGAAATGAGAAGACAGGCTAAGGTTATAAACTTTGGAATTATTTATGGAATGGGAATAAACGCGCTTAAAGATAATTTAGGCGGAACTCGTGCTGAAGCGGAAGAATTTTACAATCAATATTTTAAAAAGTTTCCAGGGGTCGCGGAATATCTTGATAGTATAAAAATGGAAGTTGCGAAGCTTGGATATACTTCGACACTTTTTGGTCGTCGTCGATATTTCCCAGCAATTAAATCTCCAATTCAATATATTCGTGCGGCAGCAGAAAGAATGGCGGTGAACGCTCCAATTCAAGGGACAGCAGCAGATATAATTAAGATTGCTATTAAACGCGCAGATGATGAAATTAAAAATAAAAAACTTTCTGATAAGGCAGAACTTCTTCTTCAGGTTCACGACGAATTAATTTACGAAGTAAAAGAGGGGAGTGAAAAAGAAGTCGCAAAAGTTATAGATGAGGCTATGGAAGGGGTGTTGAAAGATAAGGTGAAAAATCCTCACGAAGTTCCTATTTTGGTTAATGTTTCGGTTGGTAAAAACTGGGGAGAAATGGGGGCGATTTGACGAAACGTTCCTTGTGGTAGAATAAACACATGAGTAACGGAAAACATAAAATAAACAAATTAATAGTGTATTCGCCGATGATGTTTATGATGGCTTTGTTGGCAGGGGCTATTGCTGATTATTGGAAACATGTAGAAATTGTTAATTTCGAGAGTGCTGGCAAGATTGGTTTAGTTTTTATGTTTTTAGCATCAGTACTAATTTTATGGGCAGGAAAAAGTAGTAGAAATTTTTTGAAAGCAGTAGAAGAGAAGGTTGGACAGGTTGAGAAAGAAGTTTTTACTTACGGACCATATAGTATTTCAAGGAATCCAACCTATCTAGGTCTTATGCTTTTAAGTCTCGGTTTTTCATTTGTGATGAACTCACTAGCATTACTTATTGCTTTTATCTTATCGTTCTTTTTTGTTAATTTTATAATACTTCCAGCCGAAGAAGATTTATTAGAAAAAAAATACGGCGAAGCTTATCGTGGATATAAAAAAATAGTGCGTCGTTGGTTTTAATTTCTAACTACGTTTTTAAAAACTGTAAGCCATTACTTGATGAAAAATAATTAATTATGTTTTACGTACTTCATGGCGCCGATTTCTCAAAAAGGAATCAGAAAGTTTTACAACTAACAGAAACGCTTTTATCTAAAAAACCAGATACTCTTTTGGTTAAAATTGATGCAAATGAAGTTGGTTCTGAAAATCTAGATGAGTTTATTTTAGGACAAGGTCTTTTTGAACAAAAATTGATTGTTGTTTTAAATGGATTTATTGATAGTAAAGAAAGAAGAGAAGAAATTTTAGAAAAGGCTGAAGCGCTCGCATCTTCAGAAAATATTTTTATAACAAACGACAAAGAGATATCCCCTAAAATTATTTTAGAATTAGGAGAACACGCGCAAAAAATTCAAGAGTTCTCAGTTAAGAGTGGGGCAGTAAATAAATTTAACGTCTTTGCTTTAGGTGATTCTATTGGTGGAAGAGACAGGATGGGGGCTTGGGTTAATTTCTTAAAATCGGTTGAGTATGGAGCGGAGGCAGAGGAAATTCACGGTATTGTTTTATGGCAACTAAAAAGTATCGCTCTTGCAAAAAGTGCACTAGGTGATTCTGATAAATTAAAAAAAGCTGGCGTTTCTCCTTTTGTGGCGGGGAAAGCTATTAGGTATTCAAAAAATTATACCGAAAGTGAACTTAAAAAAAGTATGTCTAATTTAGTAACTCTTTATCATGATAGTCATCGTGGAATTTTAGAGCTCAGCTCTGGTTTGGAGAAATTTATTTTAGAGACAGTTTAGTTTTTAAATAATTGAGTAAAAAAAAGAGCCGTGTTCCTCGGGACGACGGCTCTTTTGAAGAGATTGGCCTCAAGCTAGAAAGCGAGGCCGAGATACGTGCTTCTTGAGAGGAGAACTCAAGAGAGCGAAAATTGTTTAAAGAACTGGTGTGTGGCAAATCGTTCAAAAGGTTTGTTTTGTGTGCCCATAAGCGGAGCCGCTTTCCTTCTTTTGATTTACAACAACGGGTGGTTGGTTCTTAAATAATGATTTTTTGACCAACCCTGTATTTAGTGTAGCAACACTACAAGGATAGGCAAGGGTGGGTGTGGACAAGTGGGATAGTTAATAATAAGTAGCTTGGTGTGATTATAAAGACCTAAGTTAACTTATCATCACGAACAATTTTGAAGACAAAATTTCCGCGACCCCGGCTCGCGGTCGCGTGTGCTCACGCGACATCGCTACGCCTCGGACCAAAGCACAAAACCTGCCGCAGGGCAGGTTTTGTTTCTTTGGTCCGCCCAGCAGGAGTCGAACCTGCGACCCTCTCCTTAAAAGGGAGCTGCTCTACCAACTGAGCTATGGGCGGATTAAAACAGGGAAACTATATCAAAAAATGGCTAAAAGTAAAGATTTTAAATACTACAACGGTAAATCAATTGAGAAAAATCCTGCACCAGAGAAAATAAGGGATATTGCTATCGCGATAGCGAACCAGTAGAAATCAAGAGTTTGGTGTAATATGCCAGGGTGTCGCATTTTGATAATTAAGCCACCAATTGAAATGAGGGCAATTATTAAAGCTGATACTTGGGTCCAAAGTCCGATAATAACAAAGAATCCACAGACAAGTTCTAGTAGGGCAATTGTCCACATAAAAGAAACTGGCTTTGGAAATCCCGCAGATTGGAACATTCCAATTGAACGCTCTTTGTATTTGAAAATTTTTAAATAACCAGCGGAGAAAAAAATACCACCAAGAACCAAACGAAGGATAAGTGGAGCAACTAAGGCATATGTCAAAAGGGAAGGGAATGTGTTTAATATTTGTGTCATGTTGATATTATATCAGAGAGAGCGACTAGGTTGAAAACATATAAAATGGAAAAAAGAAATATTTATTTAATCTTGTGTGATATAAGAAGCGCTCATAATGTTGGCGCGATGTTTAGGACGGCTGATGCTTCTGGTGTTACAAAAATATTTCTTACTGGATACACACCAAGACCAGTTGATCGCTTTAATCGACCAGTGAAAGAAATTTTAAAGACAGCATTGGGTGCGGAAAAAAATATTCCATGGGAACATAAACCAGACACACTTGAGGTAATTAAAGATTTAAAAAAGAAAAAAGTTGAAATCATTGCACTGGAGCAATCTCCTAAAGCTCTTGATTATAAAAAAGTTAAAGCTAAAAACGATATTGCATTAGTTGTGGGAAATGAAGTTCTTGGTTTATCTAAAGAAATCCTTGCAATTGCTGATATTATCGCTGAGATTCCCATGAATGGTGGAAAAGAATCTTTAAATGTTTCGGTTGCGCTTGGTGTTGCTCTGTTTAGGATATTAGATATTTAAAAATGTTTGTTTTATTGTTGTGACGGTTTTTCCTTCGCGATCCAAAATACGTAAGGTTTCACCGTTTTCCCATAATTCTTTATTACTTCCTAAATAAACCATAAAATATGGTTTATAAAAATTATTGTTATTGCGGTTATCTTCAACACATCCGTTGTAGGTTAAACGTTCTTCTATGAGTTGACCGCAAGATTGATCACTTCCTCTGGGTATTTGGTTGATGCTTGTTATTGTTGTGCACGATGGTAAGTTTTCTATGAAGTTTATACAGACAGGGTCAGGTTTGTATCGTGATAAGTTTTCAGTATTTATTACACGTGGGCAACTTTGAGAAAAAGGTGGAACAAATTTTTGAAATTGAGAAAGATAGCCACTGCAAATATTTTGTTTAAAGGAGACCCCGACAGGAGATTGCCCGCTTATAATGTGGGCAGTTTCCCCAGACCTTAAAACTATGTTAGATAATCCGCGCACTTCTCCAGAAACAAATAGTTGAACGCCACGTCCTATTTTTGCAGAGACACCATTCTCGCTTACGATTTGCCACCCTGTAATATCAAGCAAACTGTCGCTTTTGTTTGTTATGTCTATGTATTCTTTCGCTGGGGAAACTTCTTTTATTGCTGAACCAGTGGCTTTAACTGTGGTCCTGTATTTTGATGTTATAAAATTTTTTGTACCTAATTTAAAACCAAGGTTAAGATCAGGGAGATCTCCATATATTTCGCCGGTATTAATAGGTGCTGGTGGTTTTAAGAAAGGGCCTTTGTTTGCTTCCATTCTAGATGGACCACCAGAAAGAAACCACATAAACCATAGTGCTATTAAAATAGAGATGATAATGATTGCGTCGCTTCTTAGTTTCATTTATTTAAAAAGTTTTTGGTGTTTATTGCAGAAATGCGAACTTCTTCCGCCAATTATTTTCCTCGTTATTATACCATCGCAATCTTTTTTGCTACATTTTTTCCCCGTTTTGCGGTAGGCATTATGTTTTTCTTGAAATCTTCCACGTTCTCCAAATATATTTCTATAATCTGACATTGAGTCTCCGCCAAAAGAGATACCGCTTTTTAAAACTTTTTTCATTTCTGAAAATAAAGTTTTTATTTTCTCCGGACTAATTTTAGAAACTTGTGATTCTGGGTGAATTCCTGAAAGCCAAAGCATTTCGTCAGAATAAATATTGCCAATACCGGCAATGGTGCGCTGGTCTAAAAGCACCGGCTTAATTTTTCCGCGAGGACGAAGCGAAAGGCGTTCGATAAAGATTTTTAAATTAAAAACATGGCCTAGTGGTTCCGGTCCTAAATGGGAAAGGCGAGGGGAGTGTTCAATAGTTCCCACCTCCACTAAATCAAATCGTCCGAATTTTCTAGTATCACAAAAAACCATTTTGTTTCCAGAAGATAGTGTTAAGACAACGTGGATGAATCTGTTGTACGGGTCGTTAAGTGGACCTTCTTCTTCGGGAATCCATTTTTTGTTTTTGTAAATATATTTGCCATAAAGTAGGTGACCGGTCATTCTCATGTGAACAATAAAAGCGTAACCGTTTGAAAGGGTGAAGATTATATTTTTCCCCCGACGTGAAACAGAAATAATTTTTGCCCCAATAAGAGATTTTTTAAAATTACGAAAAACAACCTCGCTTGTTAGAAGGGTACCTTCGTGCTGATGGAACATTTTTGGCCAATCAGTCCAAATATCTTTTATGGTCTGTTTTGGTAAAACCTTACTAAGACCAGAAGTGGTTGTTTGTACCTCAGGAAGTTCTGGCATGGATTAATTTAGATAACTCCTCTTTTGCTATTGTTGCGTCGTCCCACTCTATTTTTGTTCCATTTGGGCCCATAAGATAAGGATCAGTTCCTTTACCTGTAATCAAAACAACGTCACCCGATTTCGCTCGCTTAAACCCTTCTTTGATTGCTTCTCGTCTGTCTATTAAAATTGTCGGTACTTTGTTTTTTATGCCGAGCGCAATAGCGTGAGCAATTTCCTCAGGGTTTTCATCATAGGAATCATCGTCGGTTAAAATTATCTCATCGCAATAATTATCGGCGACACGTCCCATTTCCGGACGCTTCCATTTATCTCGGCCTCCACCGGTTGCCCCAAAAACACAAATTTTGCGGTGATTTTCAAATACTTTATAAACCTTTTCCATGGAATCAGCGGTGTGTGCGTAATCAACAACAACGGTAAAATTTTGTCCGATATCTATTTTTTCAACACGCCCACGAATACCATCGAATTTTTCTAGAGCATTTTTTATTACTTCGTTGTTTATGTTTTGTGATTTTGCAAAAGTAATTGCTGCTAAAATATTATAGAGATTAAATTCTCCAGAAAGTTTTGAGTGAATTCTTTCTCCGCCTAAGGTGAAATCAATACCACCTTCATGAAGTTCAAACGGTTCAATATCTTTTAGAGAAAAAGTAGATTTATTTTCAATTTTAAAATTTAAAAAATCTTTTCCGTGTTGATCGTCGCTATTAACCACTACAAAACGAGGTCTTTTCCAAGACCTCTCTAATTCCTTGGCGATAGAAAGTTTTGCATTTTTGTATTTTTCAAATGAACCATGTGATTCAATATGTTCTGGTGATAAGTTTGTAACAATTAAGGCGTCTAAAGAAAGAAAAAGATGTCTAAATTGTTTTGCACCCTCAGAGGTTATTTCAACTATCGCATATTCACATTTTTCATTTACGGCCTGGCGTAATATTTTTTGCACAAAAAATCTTCCCGGCATCGTCATTTTAAAAAGATTTCTTTTTTCTTCTTTTCCAACTTTAAATCTAAGTGTTGAAGCGATAGCTGTTTTGTATTGAGCTTCTTCTAATATTGCGTTTATTAGTTCGACCGTTGAAGTCTTTCCTTTGGTTCCTGTGACCCCAACAACTTTAAGATGAAGTCCTGGTAGGCGATAGATAATAGCCCCAAGAACTGCCAATAAAAAATGATACGCTGGTTGAAAAAAGCGATAGATTTTTTTTGGTATAAATTTTTCTATTGTGCGGAGTATTTTTTCAAGCATTTTTGTTATCCATTTCCTAGAATTTTTAGAGCTTCTTTTACACGGAGACTTGCTCCAGAAATTTCATGGGGAACTTTTTTGAGAGCATTCCTTGCTTCGTTTTGTGAGTAACCAAGGGATTGAAGAGCAAGAACCGCGTCGGACTCTTCTTGTAGTTCTGGGGAGCCAATATCGGTCCAAGCCCCAAGCTTGTCGCGTAATTCCAAGACTATTTTTTCAGAAGTTTTTCTGCCGATACCAGAAATTTTTGTTAAATAAGAAGCTTCACCGGTTGAAATAGCCTTACGTATACTTTCTGTTGGGGCAACATTCATTATCGCTAAGGCTGATTTTGGTCCAATACCGGAGACAGTGAGAAGGAGTTCGAAAAATTCTAGATCACCTTGTCCTTCAAAACCGTATAAATCAAGGGCATTTTCTCGCACGGCAAGATATGTCCATAGGCGCACGATGGATTTTTCCTTGTTTATCCTCCTTAATGTCTCCAGCGTGGCATTTACTTTGTAGCCAACACCAGAAACATCAATAACCACGTAGCGGTCTCCCGAAAAAACAATTTTTCCCTCAAGCTGAGAAATCATAATAATTGAATAATAGCCCAATTTGCCTTTTTTATACAGACTTGGTAGTATCTCGGAACTAGCTTTGTTTTTTAATTTGTGTTGAAAAACGGCTAAAACTAAATTATTTATGGCAATTACAAAAAGTGCAAAAAAGGCAATTCGCGTTTCTAAGCGAAAAAAGGTCTTTAATGACCGCCGACAAAGAGCAATGAAAGACATCGTTAAAGATGTTAAGAAGCTTGTTGTTGCTGGCAAAAAAGAGGAAGCTCTAAAGAATCTTTCAGCTGCATATAAAGCTATTGATAAGGCAGCTAAGCGTGGAGTTATTAAGAAAAACACCGCCGCTCGTAAGAAATCTCGTCTCACAATAGCAATTCAAAAGAAATAGACTGAAACAAAAAACGAGCAAGAGGCTCGTTTTTTAATTTTATAATTATGAAAAATATTAAAAGAGAAGAAGCAGAAGAGGTAATCGCTAATGGGGCGACAATCCTTGACGTGCGTACAGAAGGGGAGTTTTCAGAAGGACATATTTCTGGTGCCATAAATATGGAAATTGGAGAAATGTCTGAAGAAGAAATTGAAAAGTTAGACAAGGAAAAATCTTATCTCTTATATTGTCGTTCTGGTGGGCGTTCATCACGTGCGACACAAATTCTCGATTTCTTGGATTTTAAGAATGTCTACAACTTAGAGGGAGGGTATATGGAGTGGGTAAAGAAAAATAGCTAATTTGGAGGGAGGTATCTTTAGGTAATTTAAGGTGGAATCGGTCACGAGTTACTAATTCCCTTTGCTTATAAGTATTCGCGGTCACACATAAAATTCTGCTGAATTTTTGCGCGACCCCGCCTCGCGCCGTCGCGCTCCGGCCGGCACCATATAAAAACACTCACTTAGGTGAGTGTTTTTATATGGTGCCCTCGGCAGGAATCGAACCTGCATCGCAAGTACCGCAAACTTGAATCCTATCCATTGAACGACGAGGGCGTGTTCGTTTAACACATAAGATATACCACACAACAAAATAAATCGCTATCTTTGTTTATTAACCCTAAAAACCAAAATATTCAAATGCCTTTTGGGCTAGTGGTTCGTGAATTTTTTGTTCACTAATAAATTCTTTTAAGAATTCCCTGATATTTTCTGCGTCAGTATTACCAATCGGGATTATTATCAATGGCATGAAAAGCCTATTTAGCTGTAACATTATTTTTTTTCTGTGCGATTCTTCTTCTATACAAAAAGCTTCAATGTTTTCATAAGGGTAGAGTGTTTCTCCAGAGCGAATTCCACGATTGTTAATTTCAAAATTAATTAAGGATGGTTTTTTGTTTGCGTGTGTTGCCACAGTAAAAGCTGAAAGTAGGACGACAATAGCAAATAAAACATTTCCATAAATAAGTGAGGCAATACCTCCTGCTCCAGCAATAATCCAAAGTGCCCAGAACCAATCTGATTCTTTGTGGTTGTGGTCATATTCCGTTGCGGTCCAGGATATTTTTTGAGACGCATTCATCTTTTAATTATAACAGATGGTGCAGGATTTAAAATTAAGAATATAACTTTTTCTCAAATACTGGAGTTTTAATAGATGAAAGGTCGAAAATGAAATAGATGGCGGTTGGGCGAGCTTTCATTGCTACGCTCTTCCGTGTTGTATAATAGGGCCATGATAGACGGTGAAGATGAAAAAATAATCAAAGAACTTCCTGATGAGGAGATTCTCTTGCGGTCAATAGAAAAACCAGATTATTTTGCAGAAATAGTCGACCGTTACCAAGAGCCCTTATTAAGGAAAGCAAATAACATGCTCCGAAACGAAGAAAGCGCGGAGGATGTTGTTCAGGAGACATTTATAAAAATATATGTAAATGCGGGGCGTTTTAAAGAGGTTCCAGGGGCAACATTTAAATCATGGGCCTATAAAATTCTTGTTAACACTTGCCTCACTCTTCTAAAAAAGGGGAAGCGTGAGAGGGAAATTTTTACTGCTTTTGATCCGGAACTCGCTGAGGTTATTGCAGACCCGATGGATCTTTCGTTTATTGATAAAAAGTTTTCAGCGGACCATTTAATGTCTTTAGTGTCGCGACTTTCAGAGACGCTGCGGCGCACGGTGATGTGGCACACGGTTGACGACCTTTCGTACCAAGAGATTGCAGAAAAAGAGGGGGTGACGGAAGGGGTCGTGCGGGCGAGAATGCATCGTGCCAAAAAAGAACTTAAGAAAATAAACGAATCATTTGGAATATAATTTAAAAAATATGGAACAAATTAATAAAATTAAAGAAAGAGTGATGTGGAGAGTCCACTTCATTTATAGAGCAAGAAAGATTTTAAATTCACCACTTTTCCCGTTGGCTTTTCTTCTTGTCTCAGTCGGAGCGCTTAGTGTTCTTGTGTCTCTTCAGCATGTATTTGCAAACGTGCCTAAGGATTTTGATTTTGTGCGACAGTATCAATTCTGGTTATCAGCCATCACAAATACCGAAGTGACAGTAAAGGCAACTTTGTTTGTGGCGATGTTTCTCCTTGTTATTGAAGTGCGTAATATTTTTGTTTCTTTAAATGTCTTTAAACATTCACAACAAAGATTGAGTATTTCGTAACAAATATATTTCATGCTTAGTTATCATAGGCATGAAGAAGGAACTTTTTGAAAAA